>NZ_JBHWFB010000014.1:0-214436 GCF_042733915.1 Nocardia sp. NPDC059691
CAACTCCGCACCCTCACAGGAAACGGACCCCGCAAGGACACCGTCGTGGTCGCATCCATGCAAACCGTCGAGGCCGACCTCGACACCACCAATCCTGGACAATGGATGCTGCACTGCCACAATGCCTATCACCAGGAAGGGGGAATGATGACCGTCATGTCCTACGTGCGCTGACCACACACACCAGGGATGGACGGTGAACCGGCCGGGCGGGTGAGGGTCGATCCCCAGGCGCCTTGGTGGGGCGGTGGATCGCACCGCCTCCCGGATGCGGCAGGTATGTGCCCGTCGCGCCTTCGCCTGCGTTGTGCGCGGCGAAGGCCAGAGCAGCCTGCCCATAACCATGACCGACCCGAGAACGGCTGTCTTACACGCGCCTATTCGTCGCAGCAGCTCTCGGGCCGCGCCGGACTCAGCTGTCAGTGTGCCACCAAGCTATCGAGTTCCTCGGCGAACACTAGGGCGGGTCGAAACCCATTCCGGCGAAGTGCCCGGCGAGTTCGAGCGCAGATGCGACCCGGCCGGTGCATCCGCTGGACCGGCCCAGCGATCGGCGCCGGAATGAGCATCGACGACGGCACTCACGTCTGGACCTTCACCCCCGTCGCGGCGTCCTCGTACGCACCGAGGAGAACTGGAACGGGCCCAAGTCGAAGCCGACGTATCGACCTCCACCTACTTTTCGGCGCCGGACTCGAAGCCTGGCTGACCGACCTGCGCACAGCCGCCGAGAACTGAACACCGTTGCGGCTGTGTGGCGCCGCTTCAGCTGCGGAAAGCGTGCGCACGGTGGAGTGCCTCGATCCAGTCGGTGAGTTCGGCGACCGGGTCCGTCGACCATGGCGTCCGGCACGACCTCGGTGATCGGCAGCGCCGCGACCGGGGCACGCGGGACACCCCACTCCGCCAGCCACGACACCAATTGACCGGACGACACGGCGTAAACGATCCGCCCGAGGCCGACCCATCCGTGGCTCGCCGCGCACATCGGGCAGTGCTCGCCGGAGGTATAGACGGTGGCCGCGGCGCGCTCGTGAGGCGACAGATGCGCCGCGGACCAGCGAGAGATCTCGAATTCGGGATGACGTGTCGCGTCACCCGCCTTGATCCGGTTCCGGTCCTCGAAGAGCACTTCCCCGTCGGCCGAGACCAGGAGCGAGCCGAACGGCTCGTCCCCGTCGTCGAGCCCCTCCCTGGCGAGTTCGACGCAGCGGCGCCGGTGCGAAAGGTCCTCGGCAGTGATGGTCATCGAATCATCCATAAGGTTGTAGGTGTTCAGGGCCAGACGCTCTGGATGCCCAGGACGGCGGGTTGTGGCTGATCGAATCTCGCCGCTGGGTGGCTTCCTAAGAGTGGCCGCCCCGTCGTTCTGGACGCCTTGGCCGCTGATTGAAATCTGTGCGCGAAGTCGCTGTTTATGGAGATGCAGGCAGGGTCGTCCGCGGGGTTTCTGCTCGATCTCGACCGCGAGATCAAAGACCTCGACAAACAACTCACCGAACGATTCGGCGACCATCCCCACGCCGCGGCCATCACCAGCGTGGACGGATTCGGCCCGATCCTGGGCGCGCAACTGCTGGCCGACGCCGGCGGCGACCTGCGCACCGTGTTCGGCAGCGCCGCACGGCTGGCCGCCTACGCCGGGCTGGCACCGGTGCCCCGCGACTCCGGCAAGGTCAAAGGAAACCTGCACCGCCCCAAGCGATACCACCGCGGCATGCGCAAGGTCTTCTACATGGCCGCGCTGTCGAGCATCCGCCGCACCGACGGACCTTCCCGCGCCTTCTACCAAAAGAAGCGAGCCGAGGGAAAGGTCCACACCCAAGCACTCATCGCCCTGGCCCGCCGCCTCATCGACGTCATCTGGGCACTCGTCCGCGACAACCGCACCTTCGCCACCGAGGCACCAGCCCCGATCAGCGCCGCGGCTTGACACGATCATTGAAACTCCTGGTAGCAGAAAACGGGTGGGCCTTGCCGGAATCGACAAGGTCCACCCGCCGACGCGGTCGATCAGCTATCGCATCGGTGCCGGTCCGCATTCCTTGCCCATCAAGTCGGGGAGGTGCGCCCATCCGGACGAGCAGTTCATGACCTCGCCGCCGTTCACCTGGAACGGCTGCGTGATCTCTCCACTCGCGGGCGCACCGTTCGACGGCGTGCAGTCCATAGCGGTCACTCTGCCTTCCCACACCGGCGAATGGGACGAACAGTTGTAGTTCCACATCTCCTGCGCCGTGGCGGTCGGCGGACAGAACAACAGCGCCGCCGCGGCGGCGAAGAACGGGGGAAGACCCAAACGAACGAGGCGTGTGGCTTTCATGACGATCTCCTTGTCCTGGTTCCGTGCGGTCTGAATCGGTAACCGTCCCGGACGAACAGTCCGAGTGGTAGCGAGCAGAAACTGCTTGGTGCTCAGGAGAGAACGTGCACACTGCGACAAGGACGCTACCCCCGGGATACCCGACCTGATGCGGAATGCCGATCGCTGTGACCATTCGGATACGGTGGCGACCATTTCGGCTGCCGAGCCGGGCGGACGCCGAGCAGCTCAGTGGGCATGCTTCCCGGGCGCGGCGCTGCCGCGGTACTCGCCGAGACCGGAGACATGATCTCGGGCATGCCGTGCGACCATCGGGAGTCCGGGAGCCGTGGTTCACGGTTCCAGCACGACCTTGCCGACCACCGTGCCCGACTCCGCGAGCCGCACCGCCTCGGCGACCTCGGTGAGCGGCAACCGGGCGGCGACCTGTCCCCGCAATGACCCGGCCACCGCGAGATCGAACACCTGCCCGAGGTCCTCGGCGATCCGGGCGCGGAAGGCCGCGGCGTCGCGCTTGCCCGCCCACAGATTGAAGAAGTGCGCTCTGCGCTTGTTCGGCACCGCGTTCCACAGTTGCAGCCGGGCGAGCAGTTTCAGCACGGGAAGCCGGGAATCGCCTTCGACGTCACGGGTGGCCGCGGTGCCGTAGGACACCAGGGTGCCACCGGGCGCGAGCAGCCGGAAGGAGTCCACGATGCCGGGGCCGCCGACGTGGTCGAACACCGCGTCAACACCGTTCGGCGCCAGCGCCCGGACCTGGGCGGGCACGTCGCCGCGGTAGTCCACCCACTGCGCGCCGAGCGCCCGGACCGCGTCCTCGTTGCGGGCCGACGCGGTGCCGATCACCGCGATACCGGCCGCGCGGGCCAGCTCCACCAGCGTGGAGCCGACGCCGCCGTTCGCGCCGTGCACCAGAATCGTCGCACCGCGCCGGGTTCCGGCGACCCGGTGCAGCATCTGCCACGCGGTGATCCCGTTGACGACCAGCGTCTCCGCTTCGGCCGGGTCGAGCCCGTCCGGCACCGGCACCAAGTCGGCGGCGTCCAGCAGCACGTGGCTGCGCCAGCCGCCGGTCTTGGTGAGCGCGGCGACCCTGCGGCCCCGCAGCGCCGCGTCCACTCCCGAACCCACGGCGACGACCTCGCCGACCAAGTCGTAGCCGGGCACGAACGGGAACGGCGGCTGGTCGTAGTACTTGCCACGCCGCATCTGCTGCTCGGCGAAGGAGACTCCAGTGGCCTCTACCCGCACCAGCGCCTGCCCCCGACCGGGTGGCGGCAGTTCGCGCTGCCGCACCCGCAGTCCGCTCGGTTCGACTCTGCCGGGCAACACGATCTCGGTAACTGTCACGTTCGGTGTGCTCATCTCGGAACCTCCTAGTGTGTGATTGATCAATCACTCTGTGGGTAAACGGCGATTTCGCCGCTCAGGACGTCGATTACATGCGGTTCGGGTGCCGGATCCCCTTGGTGAGCATTGCCGCCCACTCTCCTGCGCTCGCGTCGATGTCGAGCGTGGTGATCAGATGACAGAGCTGGCCGTAGGCGATGAAGCGCTGGACCTGCTCGGCGCTGCCGCCGGACCGCTCCGCGGCGAACGCGGTGACCCGTTCGAGCCCGTTGCGCATAGCGGCGGCGATTTCCGGGATGCCGGCCGCGGATTGGGCGTGCACCTGCACCATGAGCAGTCGGTTGTCCGCGATGAGCTCGGCGTAGGCGCCACCCATCCGATACAGGATCGCATCCGGGTCGGTCTCGCCCGGCCGGGACGCACCGGCCGACAGCGCTTCCTCGATCAGTTCGAAGGCGCGATCGAGCGCGGCGACGAACAGCGATACCTTGCCGGGAAACAACTTGAAGACGTACGCGGGCGAGATCGATGCGCGTGCCGCGACGCTCGTGATCGGCGTGCCGTGATAGCCGGTGCGGGCGAACTCGTCGATCGCGGCGTCGACGACGGCCTCGCGCCGGAGTTCCGCGGTGGAGAGAGTGGCACGTCTGCTCATGTGAGTGACTGTACACTCACTCTCCGGGGCGTGCAACGGTCCCGAGGCGGTCGCCAGAGGACCTTCTGCCCTGTCGATACCTTCGCCACCGTCGAATGATGATCGGAGTAGCGAACACGCCGCCGTAATAGAAGGAGATGCATCATGACGACCGCGCGGACCATCATGCGGCCCGACGTACAGCACATCAGTGTTCGAGAAACCATGGAGGCAGCCGCCCAACGCATGCGGCAGCTCGACATCGGCGCACTGCCCATCTGCGACGGCGAATGCCGTCCGGTCGGCATAGTCACCGATCGGGATATCGTCGTGAAGGTGGTCGGTGTCGGCGCTAATCCGAAGACCACCACCGCCGGCGAATTGGCGCAGGGCGCCGACCGACTGCATACCGTCGATATCGACACCGATGTGCGCGACGTGCTGGTCCTCATGGAGCAGCAGCGGATCCGTCGGCTCCCGGTCACCGACAACGGCATGCTGGTCGGCATCATCACCGAGGCCGATCTGGCCCGCAATCTGTCCGATAGCACCGTCGGCGAATTCGTCGAGGCGGTCTGCGCGGCCCATCTGCCCGCCACCGAGAAAGTGTGAGGATCGGACGCGTCGGCCAGCCCGTCGAAAACTGTCTCGGATAGGTGCAACGCGGGCAGCATCGCGACAATGATGCAGTAGGAATGCCGAGGCCGATATCATCGATACCGCGACCTTTTCACAATGCTGATCCTCCATAGCGAACGCGATTCATCCGTGCGGGAGGTGGTCGGTGAACGGCATAGCGTTCGGTCGCTACCGGTTGCACGAGTTGATCGGCGAAGGCGGCATGGGCCAGGTATGGCGGGCCTATGACACCGCTACCGACCGCATCGTGGCGATCAAATTGCTGCCCGAGCGCTGTGCGATTGATCCCAGCTTCCGGGAGCGGTTCCGACGCGAGGCTCACGACACCGCTCAACTGCGCGAACCACATGTGGTCCCGATCCACGGCTACGGCGAGATCGAAGGCCACCTCTATCTCGATATGCGCTTGATCGATGGCGACGACGCGAGAACGCTGCTCAACCGCGATGGTGCGATGGAGCCGGCGACAGCGGTTGGGGTGATCTCCCAAGTCGCGGCGGCACTGGATGCGGCGCACGCCCAAAGTTTGGTACACCGCGACGTCAAACCATCCAACCTGTTGGTCACCGATACCGGCTTCGTCTATCTGATCGACTTCGGTATCGCGCGCTCGGCCAGCAATACCCCGCTGACCAGCACCAGCACGATGATCGGCACCTTGGCCTACATGGCTCCGGAGCGATTCACCAGCGGGGTCGCCGACGCTCGGTCCGACGTATATGCCCTTACCTGTGTGTTGTGCGAATTCCTGACCGGAATACCGCCCTACCCGAGCACCAGCACGGAACAACAGGTCGCGGCGCACCTGACCGCAGCACCCCCGGCGCCGAGCATGCGGCGGCTCGACCTACCGGTCGGGTTCGACGATGTCATCGCCCGGGGCATGGCGAAGGACCCGGACGACCGCTACCAGACCGCAGGAGAGCTGGCAGCCGCCGCCGAACACGCTCTCACCACTGCTCCTGCGGTTGCCGCCGGAAGCGCCCCCCGAGCCGGCCCCATTTCGGTGCCCCCCGGCTTCGGAGGTCTCCGCGATCGGCCCGGGACGCCGCCGCCGGTACCCTCCACAGAGCCGTACGCGGAGCAAAAGTCCACGATCAACGCTGGACCTCCCGTAGATCTGCCCGGTCTTCAGCCCATCCGATCCGAATCGGGCGGGATCCCACGCGACGGCACCACACCGCCTCGACGTAAACGGCCTGTCGTGGGGGTAGTGGTGACCGTGGTCGCCGCGTTCATCGCCGCGGCACTAGGGGCGGGTATTTGGTGGCTCACCCGGCCATCGAAGCCTGAAGTCGCTTTCGACGGCAAATACGAAGTCACCTACACGCCCAAAACTCTCAACGGGAAGCCGGACAACAGTCCCCCGCAAGAAAGGATATGGTCAGTCCGATCCGACTGTCCATCGCACGGCGAACGCTGCGTGGCCTCGATAACCAGCCAGAGCACGTCCGAGCGGGAGACAGCCCCGGCCAAGTTCAGCGCGGACTATCGCGACGGCACGTGGACGATCACAAGAGACATACGGGCCCGCCCCGACCCCGATTGCGAAAATCCGATCACCAAGGTGCCGCAGAACGTCCCGGCATGGCAGAGACTCGAATTCCGACCCGGCATCCCGGCATGGACCGGAAACTCCTTCAGTTTCGTCGGCGGCCCTTGCGCATACACCCAACAACAAGAGATGAAGCTTTCCCGCGTCGGCGAGATCGATCCGAAGGTCGACGTCGTCCCTCCCGAAACCATCCCCGACCGCGGTCCCAGCCCGACCATCGCGCCGATCAGCGGCTCCTACGACGTAACCATCACATATACCGCGACACCAGACGTTCCCAATCCCCCACCGCCGAGCAAGTTCCGGCAGCAATACAACACCCTGTGCATGCGTGAGGGCGACCGCTGCGCCGCAACGACGGACACAAATTCCGGCACAGATCCGCGCAAAGATCCTCGCGCCGTCTTCGCTCCGATGTTGAGGCTCGAGGGCGGGGTCTGGCGGACCGATTACAGCATCCCCTTTCCCTGCTCCGCGGAATCGAACGAGCCGCACACCATCGCGACATTTCATTGGGAGTTGTTCCCGTCCGACGTGGGTCCCGAACCCACCGCATTCTTGACCGGAACATGGACCCGCGAAAAATCGGATCCTTGTCCCGAGACCAGCCGTGCCACGGTCGAGATGCGGCGGGTCGGCTCGACCGGCGCGCGGCCCGCTGTCGCAGGCAGCAATGCGGACCAGCAGCAGCCCCATCCATCCCCGGCTCCAGCGATCGTCGCAATCCGCTTACCCAAGGGAAGCGATGGGTTCCGAGACCCACACCTCGGACAAACGATCAGATAACAACGACGAGAGCGGTTCGGCCAAGGGATTTCAGCTCGCTTCGCGCCGCACCGCTCGAGATGGAGGCGGAAATGACCACAGGCGATGCGGATTGGTCCAAGCCGGCGGCGATGGCCCTGCCGAAGGAGGGGTTCTTCGAGCTCGAGCAAGGCCGGTACGGGCCGGTCTTTCCCCGCACACCCGCCAATTACGGCTTCTCGATCATCGCGCGGGTCAAACCCGGCCGTGAGGAGGCGATCCGGGAGTACGGCAAGCAAATCGAGGCCGCGGTAGCCGAAGATCCCACTGTGCTGGCGCCGCTCCGGCTGCATTACTTGCGGTGGGTACTGTTCGACATCGGCGACGGGTTGTGTTTCCAATATCAGGGGATCTTCGACACCGACTTCGACAAGTACGTCGAGGATGCTATCGCCTTGTTCCTGTCGACGGGCATCACAACCGTATTCGTGAACCTCGAAGGGTTCCCCGAAGACTGGAAGACCAATACCGATGCGGTGATCGAGTTCTTTCGTGAGCATCAATTCCCGAGCTTCTTGGAGTACGGTGAGTACCCCTATGTGACCGCGGACGAGGTCAAGAAGGCGCTGCGCGTGAAGGCGGCATTTTCCGACATGCTCGACCAGATGCAGTAGGGACCGAGAGGTTTGCTGATGCTCGAACTCGACGACATTCAGCACATTCTGCTGACCCGCGTCCCAGCGCTGACCGGACGCTACGAGTTCCTGTCGTTCGCCAGTGCCACCGGTGGGCGGGCGTGGCTGTCGGCCATGGTCGACCGCGTGGCCTCGGCCGCCGACGCACAACGCTCCGTGACCACCGACCGCCGATGGGTGACACTCGCGTTCACCTGGACCGGCCTGCGCGCACTCGGCGTGCCCGAACAGTCACTGGCAACGTTCCCCGAGGAGTTCCGCCAGGGCATGGCAGCGCGGGCCGGCGTCCTGGGCGACACCGGGACCGATCACCCCGACCATTGGGTCGGTGGATTGGCGGGCGACGATCTGCACGCGATCGCGATCCTGTTCGCCCACGACGACGCCGAACGCGCTCGCTGGGTGCACGAGCACCAGCAGCTGGTCGGCCGCTGCGCCGGAGTGACGGTGCTGTCGTCGCTGGACCTCGCGGCCGTTCCGCCGTTGGAGTACCCGCACGACCATTTCGGCTACCGCGACAGGTTGTCGCAGCCGGTGATCGAAGGCTCCGGTGAGCAGCCCACACCGGGCACGGGTGCCCCGCTCAAGGCCGGCGAGTTCATCCTGGGATATCCCGACGAGGACGGTCCTCCGGTGGGATTGCCGCAACCGGAGGTGTTGTCGCGCAACGGCAGCTACATGGCCTACCGGCGCTTACAAGAACACGTCGGGCGATTCCGCGAGTTCCTGGCCGAGCACACCGACACCCCGGAGGAACAGGAGTTGCTGGCCGCGAAACTCATGGGCCGCTGGCGCAGCGGCGCCCCTCTGGTGCTCGCCCCCGAGCGGGACGATCCCGAACTCGGGGCAGATATGCGGCGAAACAACGATTTCAACTACAAACAGATGGACCCCTACGGGTACGCCGTGCCTTTGGGCTCGCACATCCGCAGGCTGAATCCCCGCGACACCGCGGTGAACATGCAGCGGCGGCGCATGATCCGCCGCGGCGCCACCTACGGACCGCACCTCCCCGAAGGCGTTTCCGAGGACGGCGCCGAGCGCGGAATCGCGGCCTTCGTGCTGTGTGCCAGCCTGGTGCGCCAATTCGAATTCGCCCAGAACGTGTGGATCAACGACAAGACGTTCCACGAACTCGGCAACGAGCGGGATCCGATCATCGGCAACCAAGACGGCACCCTGGAATACAAGATCCCCAAACGTCCGATCCGCAAGACCATCAGAGGATTACCGGCGTTCACAACTCTCAGGGGTGGCGCGTACTTCTTCATGCCCGGTGTTCGCGCACTGCGCTACCTTTGCACCCCTACCGACAACGAGGTGGCACCATGAGCACCGTCACCCAGGCACGCACCTACAACCAATCTCAGCTGCCACGCACCTACACTCCCGGCAGACGCCGGTTGAGCATCTACTGGACTTGGAGTTATCCCTGGGAAGCCCAGCGCGATCCCGCCGCGCTGGACAACCGCTTCTCCACCATGACCGAGGTGCGCCAAGCGGCTTGGCCTGCCTACGAGACGCCCGAGTACGACGCCGCGCACTTTCTGCAAGGGATCGCCGGAACGCTGGAATTGTTCCACCGCTCCACCCTCACCTTCCAGCAGATCGCCGGAGAGGCCACCGGTCACCCCGTCGCGGTCTTCCAGCGCATCGATCAAGCCGGGTTCGAACTCCCCCTCGACGAACGCATTCTGGCCGACACCGATACTCTCATGATCTTCGGCCTCGACCACGTTCTCGGTCAGGCGGAAGCCGCGCCCGACGAGATCGCGGCCCTCGACGAATGGCTGCGACGCGAAGGCACCTGTCTGCTTTTGGCGCCTCATCACGACGTGGGTTGCACCGACGACCTCCAGCAACGCCAAGTCGAATACCAGCACCACGGCGACCCGCTGGTGCCGCGCCAACAACGCTTCAGCGCCTACACCCGCTCACTGATGACAGCCCTCGACGTTCCGGTGCACAACATGTACGGACTCCGACCCGCCGTCGCCGAAGGCACGAAATCCATTGCGCCGCTCAGCACAGTTCGTGACCTCGATGACTTGCACCTGCTCGACAACGTCACCACATTCAACTTCCACCCTCACCTCCCGCACTATCACCTCACCGCGCCCGCAAGCGCATCGGTGCGCCTGCTCGCCCGGCAACCCATCGACCTCGACCGCCCACACCCCTTCACCGCCGAAGGCAACACCGAATTCAACACCCTGATCTGGCTGCCGCCCACCGACCGACGCGCAGGCGACATCGTCATGATCGACTCCACCAACTTCACCACCTTGTTCGGAGGAACCGAAAGCCTCATCAACCTCTGGCGCAACTTCGCACTCATGAAGTGACCGCGCACCACACCGACGCGGTCTACCTCCTGCAGGCCAGGGGCCATCCGCCCATCGCGAGTTCGGCAGCCACCTGCCGCAGTTCCGCTTCGCTACGTGGGCGTCGATGTCAGCAATTGGTAGGGGCGAGCTCTCCGCGGGCCCGGCCTTCGAGCCACAGCAGCACCGCAGGCGCACCCAATACCGCAGGGGCCAAATGTTCCAGCGCGGAAGGCAATTCAACCGACGGCACCAGCACCGTCTGCACCCGCACCCCGGCCGCGCACCAACGGCGGACGGTATTCTCGATCGCACCGAGCGGAATCTGCTGGTCCTTCGGCGAATGCCATTCGAGGATCGGATTTTCCGGCATCCCGGGATAGAGTTCCAGGCTGTTCTCCTCCACCACCGAGCGGGCTTCGCGGCTGTCGATGATCGAGGTGTTGTCGAGGTACTCCCGAGCGCTGCCGTCGACGCCCGCGGTGAGGATGTCGTTGCTGCAGCTGTTGGCCATGTCCTGAGCGACCGCGAGGCCGCGCGGGTTGAGATACGAGCTCGTCGGCAGTCTGTCCGGGTACTCCCGCTCCAGACCGATCGCCGCCGCCATGGCCAACCCGAACGAGGGGTGCCGGTCCAGGCCCAGTGTCTCGGCCATCGTCATCAGATTCATCGGGGCACCACCGATGGCCGCACCCGCGAGTTTCAGCTCCGGTGCGTATGCCGGCTGCAACGCGGCCGCCCATGCGGTGGCCAGGCCACCGCCGGAATAACCGGCCATGACCGCGGGGCTGTGCTCCACGGCGAGTGCGGGTAGCCGCTTCACCGCACGGATGCCGTCCAATACGACCTGGCCACCCAAACGCGCTGCCCCGAGAGCGAACTGCGGCCCGAGGTGATCCGGCAGCGCCACAGTCCAGCCCCGCGCCAGCGCCACGTTCAAGATCGGCGTGGTCGCCACCAGGTTCAGATCGTCGCTGTACAGCTTGTGCGATATCGCGCAGCCGGTGCCGAGCGCGTTGATGAAATGCTGATACGACAACAGTGGCCCGCCGGGCTGTCGGGCGAAGGGAGTCAGAACCGTCGTAGTCGCAGCGATCGGCGCTCCATGCGAGTCGGTGGACCGGAACTTGACCAGCGTGACAGTGGCTGCGGGGAAGATCGCCAGCGCGGGCAGCGCCCGCACACCCAGCACATCCCCTGCTTCGTGTGCCGCCAGATCCGCCGGGGCGGCATAGAACGGGTCCGGATCGGGCAGTGGATACAGCGGTTGCGCGGTTGCCGTCGTCGCCAAGAGCAGCCCGAGTGCCACACCGCCGATCGCACCGCTGCGCCTGCTGCCGGGCAAAAGAAACCGCCGGATCACGATCTTCTACCTCCAGTAGTTCGCGCATTTGTCGACCGGCCAGCCTGCATTCAAATCCGACGCTGCGGACTGACCTTCCGCGACACGCCGCACGAAAATCTGAAACGGTAGGAATCGAGATGTGCGCGCGCTGTCACACACGCGCGAAGTCGGCAAGGTGTCGGGTTGCCCACTCGCGGAACGAGGTCGGCCGCACGCCGGTGACTTCTTGCACCGTCGGATGCACGACGGAGGTGAACGACTCCAGTGCGGTGGCGCGCAGTGCCATGATGGCGTCGGCCATGATCTCGGAAAGTCCGTGGTCCAAGATCGCCTGACGGGCGGCGGCGGGCTCGACTTCCAAGAACCGTAGCGGCCTGCCCAGCACGTCGGCGAGTACGGCGGTCATCTCGGCGGGGGTCAAAGCCTCCGGTCCGCTGAGCCGATAGGTTCGCCCGTCATGACCGTCGGTGGTGAGCACGGTGGCGGCGACGGAGGCGATGTCGTGTTCGTCGACGACCGCGATGCGGCCGTGGCCATAGGCGGCGAACACGCTGTCGCGGTTCCTGATCGAGTCGGCCCAGTGCAATGCGTTGGCCATGAACCCGAGCGGGCCGAGGATCGTCCACGGAATGCCGCTGTCGCGCAGTGCCTGTTCACCGCGGCGATGCCAGCTCGGGATGGAGTCGGTCGCGGTGTCGTCGCCGGTACGCCCGGAGGACAGCTTGACGACGTGCGCGACATCGGCGCGTACGGCTTCGCGAATCAGGTTCGCGTCGTGGGTTGGGATGTCGGGGCCGGCGGAAAGCAGGAACACGCGGTCCACCCCGCGCAGCGCCGCGGCGATGCTGCCGCGATCACTCAAGTCGCCCGCGACGACGTCGACGGCAGCGGGAAGACCAGCGGCGGCGGGCCGACGGGTCATCGCGCGCACGGGCACCTTCGCGGCGACGAGTCGGTCGACGAGCGAGCGGCCGACAGTGCCGGTGGCGCCGGTAACCAGAATCATGAGAGTCCCTTCAGTGGATCGTTGTCGTCGCGTCCTGTCCGACGACGGGACCCAGCATCGGCCCGGAGCGCCCGCCATCTCCATCCACAGGGAGATATCGGTGGAAATTTTCCATTGAAGACGGAATGCTGAAAGAAATGACCGTGATAGACGAGCTGGACCGGGGCATCGTCCATGCGCTGCACATCGATGGCCGCGCACCGTTCAGCCGTATCGGCACGGTGCTCGGGGTGTCGACGCAGACGGTGGCCCGGCGCTACCGGCGACTGCGCGCCGAGGCCGGGTTGCGGGTGGTCGGTCTGAGCCGTCTCGACCGCGACGACCACACCCGCTGGCTGGTCCGCCTCGGCGCCACCACGACGGCAGCCCGGACACTCGCGCATTCCCTCGCCCGACGTCCCGACACCTCGTGGATCAAACTCCTGTCGGGTGGCACGGAAATCCTTCTCATCCTTCGCATGTCGCACCAGGCGGACGCGGCACATCCGCTGCTGCTGCAGGAGATCCCCCGCACCGCCGGTATCACGACCGTGTCGGCTCACTACGTGCTCCACACCTATTTGGGCGGTCCGACGCCGTGGCACGGACAAGTCGCAACGCTCACCGAGCACCAGCAGCGACAACTCACGCCACCCCATCACGACGCGCTGTCCGCACGCGGGCTCTCCAGCGCCGACGATGCCCTGTTGTCCGCGCTGCAAGCCGATGGACGGGCCGGGCTGGCCGAGCTGGCGGCAGCCACCGGATGGTCCCCGGCGACGGTCGCGCGCCGCCTGGCCGATCTACGGGCGCAGGGCGAGATCTTCTTCGATGTCCAGGCCGACGACACCCTGTTCGGCGCCGCCACCCAGGCACTGCTGTGGATGTCGGTCGCTCCCGCACGGCTCGACCAGGTCGGCCTCGAGTTGGCGCGGCATCCCGAACTCGCCTTCGTGCTGGCCACCACCGGTCCGAGTAACCTCGTGGCCCAGGCGATGTGCCCGAATCCCAGCGCCTTGCACCATTACCTGACCCGCCGCCTCGGCAGCGACGACGCCATTCGAACACTGGAAGTGACACCCGTACTCGCCACGGTCAAAGCCGCAGGTCACGTCACCGCCGAACGCACCAGGCACGGCACAGCCAGCCGTCGTTCGAAAAGCGCGGCGAATTCATGGTGAGGCGCCCGTGTCGCAGCCGCATCCCGCATCCGCGCAATGCCCCGAGGTGGTCGTGCATCCGGCGCGCCGGGCGCGGGTCCACAACAGACCGATCGCACCGGCGACAATGAGGGCGATGCCCAGCGACTCCAGCCACGAAATGCTCACCAACGCCACCCCGCCGCCGAAGATTCCGGCGGCGACCAGGACTGGAAGCGCGCAGCATCCGACAGACAGAAGCGCGCCCAGCCCGATCGGTACCCACCAGCGTCGCGTCCGCGTGCGCTCAGCACCCACACTCGCCTCCTTCACCGGCGGAGTCGGTGGTGAATGGTACTGGGCAGCAAGGGCTTTCGCTGCAGGCGAGCAAGTCGTCACAACCTGCCTCCAATGCGGCATGCAGGGTGTCGCGCACCGCGGTCAGCTCGGTGAGTTTCGCGTCGATCTCGGCCAATTTGGCCGCCGCGCGCGCTTGTAGCCCGACAGCAGTACGGCGACCCGATGGGGTGGCGGACAAAAGCTCGGCGACCTCGTCGAGGGTGAACCCCAGCCGCTGGGCCGCCTTGATCACACGCAACACCGTGACGTACCGCTCCGGATACAGTCGATGCCCGCCGAGAGACCGCTGCGGTTCGGCGAGCAGACCACGCCGCTCGTAGTACCGCAACGTCTGCGTGTTCACCCCGGTGGCCGCGGCCAGCTCGCCGGTGCGCAACCCGGTCAACGCCGATCGCCGCCGATCCAGGCGTCCGCCCGCGCGGCCAGCGCGTCGAGTACCGCGGCCTGATTGTCGGGAACGGCGATACGCATCACCGGACCGTCCTCGGTGGCATCGAAGCCGAAGGTGAACAACGAGCAGCAACCGGACTCGCGCGCGGCGAGGTCACGGCCCTCCTCCTCCGCGCCGGCGGCCAGTAAGAGATCCAGTCGCGTGCGCGCGGGCCGATCCGTGCGCCGCACCGATTCGGCGAAGAACCGGTCGAACTCAGCGACTCGTACCGACTGTTCAACGGTGGGCAGCGTGCACGAGTCCGGTACCCAATCCCCGGCGGGAGGCGTGATCATCATGCCCTCACGGTAAGCCCGTACCCAGGTACAAGATGCAACCTCGAACCGCGGCAACGCGCGTACGTCCACCATTCCGCACTGCTGTATTACAGCGTCCGGCAAATTCGATGATTCAGTTCGAAGTGCTACGGATGTTCGGTCCGTTGCACCTGTTCGTTGATGAGGGTGTCGTCGTCAGCCGGCGGCTCGGGGTCATGCCACTCTTCTGCTCGGCTGGAACGATTGCCTCGTATCGTGCCTTCCAACTCGTGGGCCAACTCGTCGTCGTGTACGGGACCGTGCTTGGTATTTCCTCGTTCCATGGGATCTTCTCCTGTTGCGGTGGCTGGACACGGCGCGCTAGCGGTGGCGCAAAAGGGTGGCGACCCCTTCCCGGGGTACGACAGCACCTTCGACGGGCACGATCGAGCCACCCTGCAGCAATGTGACCACCGGCAACGCTTCGTCCGCGCGGTAGGCGCTGGACGATGACGCATCATCGATCCACTGCGCCGCGGTGATGCCGCGAAGCAATTCCGGATCGAGTTCGACGGATCGGTCCCCCACGGTGTCCGGATCGATCAGCAAAGTATCGGCGTTCGCCGCCAGCAGCGCCGAGACCGTCTCGGGCAGCCCCTCCACGGCCAGGCCGTCGGCCCTGCCCCGCGCGGTATTCAGTTGCTCGACAACCTGTCCCTGGTGCTGCCGTGCCTGCGTCCGCACCGCTTGCTGCACCTGCGCTTCCAGCGCGGCGGAGTCCGCACCCGCGGCCCGGGCACCGGCCTCGACCTCGACGATCCGAGCGGTAGGCGAATCGAGCGCCTTTGCCAGCGCTGCGCGGGCGCCGACCTCACCGACCAGCACGATGACCTGCGCTCCGACGCGATCCGCGAGATCGCGGACCGCCGTGGCGGCCTCCCCGACGTTCCGGCGGACCACTTCCTCTACCCGGCGCTGCATCGAAAGGTGTGCCCACCCTCCGCCGTGACGGATCTTGTGCACCGGATGCGCGGTGCCTTCGGCGGTCATCTCGATCAGGTTCTCGTCCTCGTCGACGCCGTACAGATCGCAGCCGACACGATCGACGACCGCGATCACATGCGGCACCTCGCGGGACTGCTGCTCGATGAGAGGCAACAGATACGGAAGCGCCGACACCCGCACTGTCTCCCGTGCGGGCGGCTCGGCGAGCATGTGATCGACGAGGACGCTGTCCGAATCGGCGATCAGCAGGCGGCCTGCACGCCCTTTCTCCGCCTTGACTTTGCTGATCGCGTCGTCGAGTAGCGTCAGCGTCTTCTCGGGAACGTGCTGGGCGGCCAATTGCTCGCGGATCGAGCGCCACCGTAACGCTTTTTGCTGCTCGGCGTCTTCGGTGTTGTGCGAGGCGTCGACGCAGAGCGAGACGAACGGGCCCCGCCGTTGCGCTATTTCTCTGAGATTCATGCCATACACATCCGGCGCGTACCCGGTTCGGCGTGCACGAATCCGAATCCGCGAGTGCGTTCGGAATACGCTCCGAACGGTGGTTTGGCCCACCCAGGCCCGGGTAGTCGCCACGCGTCCGCCGGGACAACCGACTGGAGGTGAAGCCATGGCCGAAACCGTCATCGACGACGAGCTGTGGGAGGAATTCCACCGCCTGGTCAATATGTCGTCCCGGCAGTTGCGCGACTGGCTGCGCACCGAAGGCGCCGATACCGGCACCGAAACGGAACCCGATCGCGCGGGGCCGGAGATCGGCCGGCGCATCCTTGCGGTTCTCGGCAAACGTCGTACCGACCTCGATGCCGACGACATCGCGGTGATGCGCCGGGCCGTAGACGAGATCACCGCGGCGCGCGGTGCGGAAGCAGAGCGCGAGCCGCGCGCGGGCAGAGACGACTGGCGCAGGCATCTGATGTCACTCGGACACGACCCACTCCAGCCGTCGTGAACTCCGCATCGCGAGTCGAGCGGACGGGTGTGCGCTCTGCAAGTTGACGGCGAGGAGGGTGCTTCGATGAAGGCAGTGGTGTGGCACGACGTGGGAGATATCCGGCTCGACGAAGTCGATGATCCCAAAATAGTGGAACCGACCGATGCGCTCGTGCGGATCACGACCTCGGCTATCTGCGGTACCGATCTCCATCTCGTGCGCGGCACGATGCCGGGCATGCAGCCGGGAACAGTGCTCGGGCACGAGGCTGTCGGAGTAGTGGAGGAGACCGGAGCAGCGGTGCGCGGGTTCAGCCAGGGCGATCGGGTCGTAGTGTGCTCGACCATCGCATGCGGGACCTGCTCCTACTGTCGTGCGGGCTACTTCGCCCAGTGCGATACCGCGAACCCGAACGGACCGCAGGCGGGAACCAGTTTCTTCGGCGGACCGGAGAGCACAGGCCCCGTCGCGGGGCTGCAGGCCGCTTACGCGCGCATCCCCTTCGCCGCCACCACGCTGGTGAAAGTCCCGGATTCGGTGTCCGACGAACAGGCGATCATGGTCTCCGATGTGCTGCCGACCGGCTGGTTCGGCGCCCGATTGGCGCAAGTCGGGCAGGGCGACACGGTACTGGTGCTCGGTGCGGGCGTGGTCGGGCAATGCGCGATCGCCGCAGCGAAGCGTCAAGGCGCGGCACGGGTGCTGGTCATCGACGGTATCGCCGATCGTCTGGCGACCGCTCGCGCGCAGAACGCCGAGCCGATCGATTTCAATGCCGAGGATCCGGTGGCAACGGTGCGCGAGCTGACCGGCGGTATCGGAGTGGACAGGGTGATCGACGCGGTCGGTGTGGATGCCCAACGCCCGAAGTCCGGACCGGCCGCGCAGGATCTTCCGGTTTCGGATTCGACGCTGGAAGCCGAGCGCAAGAAGGCGGCCCCGCAGGGCAGGACCGAGGGCGCGCAGTGGTTGGCCGGCGACGCGCCCAGCTTGGCGGCGCGGTGGGCACTCGAGGCAGTCGCCAAAGCCGGTAGCGTCGGCGTCATCGGAGTCTATCCGCCGAATTTCGACGCTTTCCCGATCGGCGCCGTGGTCAACCGCAATCTCACCGTTCAGGGCGGCAACTGCAACCACCGCCGCTACGTCCCCGGCCTGCTGGGCAGGGTGGCCCGGGGCGACATCGATCCGACCGCCTTCATCACCCAGCGCGCCGACCCGGTCTCGATCATCGAAGCCTACGAGACGTTCGACCGGCGCGAGGACGGCTGGCTGAAGACGATCGTGCCGATGTGAGGTGTGTAGCGATGCTGAAGTCGATCCTCCGCGGCGCCGCGGCGGGAGCCGCGGGCACGACCGCGTTGAACGCCGTCACCTTCCTCGACATGATCGCGCGCGGCCGACCACCGAGTCGCACGCCCGAACAGAGCGTCGAGCGCATGACCGACAGGTTGGGCGTGCAGGTGCCCGGTGACGAGGAACAACGGCGCAGCCGGATTTCCGGCGCGGGTGCGCTACTGGGCACGGGGACCGGCGTTTCGGTCGGCTGTGCCTACGGTTTCGCCCGTTCCATGAGATGGCAGCCGTCGATTCTCGCCGCCAGCACGGTCAATACCGCCACGGCCATGTCCGTCACGGCGCTGTCGCTTCTCGACTTGGGTGTTTCCGATCCCCGCCGATGGACACGTTCCGACTGGCTCAGTGATCTCGTGCCACATCTTGCGTACGGGCTGGTCACTTCCCTCACTTACGCCGCCATGGCCGACGGTCGTTCGACCTCGCGGCGACGTCGGCAGTGGCCGTGGGCATGACCCCAGCGGTGCCGGCCATCTCCGTGATGGGTTCGCGATTGCGCGGAGCCGGGTCGGCGAGCCTGTGCCGATCAACCCGCCCTGCTGTCCGAGTTCGTCTGCGTGCTGGTCGAATCGATGACGACGATATCCAGTTCGCCTGACGAGTACCGGGCGCGCAGGGCTTTCTTGTCGAATTTGCCGACACTGGTCTTGGGTACTTCGGGCAGGAAAGTCCAGCGCTCGGGCAGTTGCCATTTCGCTGTCCTACCGGCCAAGAACGCACGCAGCACGCCCGCGTCCGCCTCCGCTCCGGCCCGCAACGCGGCGGCGACGACCGGTCGCTCGTCCCATCTCTCGTCGGGTACGCCGAACACGGCGGCCTCGACGACGTCCGGGTGCGCCATGATCGCGTTCTCGAGCGCGACCGACGAGATCCATTCGCCGCCGGACTTGATGATGTCCTTGGCTCGATCGACCAGGGTGAGGTAGCCGTCGGCGGTGATGGTCCCGACGTCACCGGTGCGCAGCCAGCCGTCACGGAACGCGTCGGAGCCGACCGTTCCCGCATCGGGCGAGTAATAGGACGCGGTGATCCAGGGACCCCGAACCTCCAGCTCCCCCACGGCTTTTCCGTCGCGGGGCAGCTCCGTGCCGTCATCTCCGACGAGGCGCGCTTGCACCGGAGCGGGGAAGCGTCCCTGGGTGACCCGGTAGGCGTAGGCGTCTTCGCCCTCAATTCCGGGTGGCGGCCACGCGACGCAGCCCAGCGGCGAGGTCTCGGTCATCCCCCATGCCTGGATGATGCGCACTCCATGGCGGTCCTCGAAGGCGCGCATCAGTTGCGGCGGCACGGCCGAGCCTCCGACCACGACCGCTCGCAGATGGCCGAGGTCCTGCGGTGCGGCGTCGACCGCGGCGAGCACACCGTTCCACACCGTCGGTACGGCGGCGGCGAAACTCGGGCGTTCGGCTGCCATGAGTTCCAGCAGCGGCGACGGCTGCAGGAAGCGGTCCGGCATCACCAGCGAGGCGCCCACCATGAGCGCGGCGTAGGGCAGGCCCCACGCGTTGGCGTGGAACAAGGGGACGATGGCCAGCACCCGATCCCCCGTCCTGATGCCCATGCCGTCGGTGGTGCAGGCGTGCATGGAGTGCAGCCAGTTCGAACGGTGCGAATAGACAACGCCTTTCGGGTCACCGGTGGTGCCGGAGGTGTAGCACATCGCGGCGGCGGATCGTTCGTCGAGCAGGGGGAAGTCGAACGTGGACGAATGTCCGGCCAGCAGCGTGTCGAGTTCGTGTACCGCCACACCCTCGGGTGCGCGCAGCGCCGCCGCGTCACCGTTGGCGACGATGACGTGCCGGACCGTACGCAACTGCGGCAGCACCTGCTCGAAGGCGGGCATTAGCGAACCGTCGACGATCACCGCCTTGTCCCCCGCGTGATTCGCGACGAAGGCGATCTGTTCCGGGAAGAGACGGATATTCAGGGTGTGCAGCACCGCGCCCATGGCGGGTACGGCACAGTAGGCGAGGAGGTGTTCGTTGTTGTTCCACATGAAAGTGCCCACTCGGTCGCCGCGGCCGATTCCCAGCGCGGTGAGGGCGTGCGCGAGTTGGGCGGCCCGGTCACCGAGTTCGCGGTAGGTCAGTACCCGCGACCCGCTGCCCGTCCAGGTACGGACCGTGGCATCGGCGTGCACGGTGGTGGCGTAGCGCAGCAGCGTCGCCAAGGAAAGGGGTTCATCCTGCATGGTGCTCGGCATCGGCAGGTCGTGCTCGTGGTAAGTCATTTCGTGCTCGTCTTTCTCGAAGAATGCCCGGCCGACGGGAACGTGGTGAGCCCGGGCCGACGTTGCCGCCGGGCCCGGGCTGGTCTCATGGGTTTCAGCCGCGCAGCGCGGAGGCGAAAATCGGCGCGAGCGGGGCGACGCCGGGCTTCTTCGCGAAGTTGGTCAAACGCCGCAAGGTGGTGGCGCCCGTCCGGTTGGTGACGAACCACGGCGGCTTCGGCGACAGGCTGAATTCGCCGTGCAGCAGCGACCGAGGCGAGGGGCGGAACGGCCCGCGCAGGACGGTTCGTTCCGGTTCGGCGATCAGCAAGGCGTTGTGCACCACACCGATGCCGCTCTGGATATCGGTCAGAGAGTGCCCGGGGAAGGCGCCCCACGACGCGCGGGCGGTGAGGTAGCCCAAGCCGGTCCAGGCGTTGACAGCGATCGTGCCGTAGCGCAGTTCGGTGACGGCCGTGTCGAATCGGTCGCCCAACTGTTTGATCGTGGCCGGGTGGGCGATGATGTTGACGCCGAGCGTGCCCTCGAACTCGTCGTTGCATACCTGCACCGCCCGCGCCAGGAACTCGGCCGGGTCGCCGCCCGGCAATTCGATCACGCCGAGCACCGGGGCGAAGTATTCGGTGTGCAGAGCGGGTTCGCGCCGATTCGGTGTCAGGCCCTCGATGAGAGTGCGTGCGCCGATCACTTGCGCCTGCGGGTAGCTCTGTCGGGCGGCCTCGACACGGTCCGAGGATCCGGGATAGTAGTCCGGCCGCTTCGGCGCGCGGCCGATAGCCGCGCGGAGTTCGGCGAGGAACCGCTCCTTTTGCGGCCAATCCGCGGAGATCACCGCCACCTGTGCGGCGATGCAGTTGTACCCGTTGTTGTGCAGGCGCTGCGTCGCCAGGTGCTCGGCTTGGAAGCGCAGGTCCGCGTTGGACCATCGGCCCGGCACCACGATGGTGGGCGAAACACCGCCGAGTTCGCTGGTGATCGGCTTCGTGAGTCTGGGCGTGCCTGCCGCCTTGTTCCGTTCGGCCTCCGCTCCGGTGCCGAACACGATGGCGTCGTGGGTCGCCGCGCTGCCGGTCATGTGGACGGCGTCCACATCCGGGTGGTGCACCAAGGCCGCGCCGACTTCAGGGCCGCCGGTGATCAGGCGCACGAATCCGCGCTCTATCGCCGGAGCGAAGATCTTCTCCAGCACCGGCAGCAGCGGATCGGTGATCGGGTTGAGCTTCAGCGCCACCACCCTGTTGTCCGCGTAGAGCTGGTACAACACGTCCAGAGGGGCGATCGAGAAGATGTTGCCCGCCCCCAGGACGACGCCGATGCCGCCGGTGCTGGTCGGCGTGCGCTGCCCCAGGCCCGCACGGGCGCGAACGGTTTCGGCGTCGACGCCGGGCCGCGACCAGACTTCGGCGCGGAATCCGTTGAGCAGCAGGGCGTCGAACACTCCGTGCGGAAACACTTCGACGGCCGTCCGGCCACCGGGGGCCGGACGCATCGGGTACCCGTCGACCGGGCTGCGCCCCTCCTCCAATGCCAGCAGGGATTCCGCGAGCGCGGCAGCCCCGGTCAGCAGGGAATACGGTCCGCTCACCCACTCCTCACCGAGCAAGGGCGAATCCGAGGTCAGTTTCTTGATCCGGGCCGCGGTCTCGACCCACTCCTGCGCATGCCGCGCCGTGTTGACATGAATCTGATCCAGCAGTCGGCGCCGTGCGGGCAGCGCGGTGCGCGCCCATTCGACTTCACCACGCCGTAGTGCGGACACCGCGGCGCCGACGGTTGCCGTCACGGTCGAGGTCATGCTTCGGTTCCTTCCGATTCGGCGTCCTCGAGGACCATGTCGGAAGCCTTCTCGCCGATCATGATCGTGGGAGCGTTGGTGTTTCCGCGCACTACCGACGGCATGACCGACGCGTCGGCCACGCGCAGACCGCGCAATCCCAGCACGCGCAATCGCGGGTCCACGACGGCGCCGATCGCGCAGGTCGACGTCGGGTGGTACAGGGTCTGCGCCGTCCGAGCCGCGAAATCGAGCAGCTCGGCATCGGAATCCCCAGTGGGAGTCGAGAATTCACCGGTGGTGAGCTCCCGGAGCGCGGGTTGATCGGCGATCCCGAGGGCGCTGCGCAGCCCGGCGATCACGCTCTGGCGGTCCTCTTCGGTCTGGAGATAGTTGTGCTGGATACGTGGCGCCGTGCCGGGGGACGCGGAACGCAAGGTGACTTCGCCGCGGCTCGTCGGGTTGATCAGGCACGGGCCGAAGGCGTATCCGTGCTCCGTCGCGGCCCCCATGCCTTCACCGTGGAACAGCACCGGCGCCATATGGAACTGGATGTCGGGCCCCGCGAGACCGCCGCGGGTCTCGATGAAGCCCCCTGCCTCGCCGATATTGGAGGTCAGCGGGCCGCGTCCTTGTTCCTGCAGCAGAGCGAGGTTTTCCGGGGTCAGTGCGGTCATCAGCGACTCGCGATCGGTGCGGTAGTTGAGGAACACCGACAGATGGTCTTGCAGATTCCGCCCGACCGGCAGGTCGCGGATCGTCTCGATCCCGAACGCCGACAGCTGATCGGCCGGGCCGACACCCGACAACAGCAGCAGATGCGCCGATCCGTATGCGCCCGCGGCGAGAACAACCTCGCGCCGGGCCTGGATCACTTCCGTGCTGCCGTCCCGGCCGATGACCACACCGGTCGCGCGGCCGTTCTCGATGACGACTCGATGGGCGAGCGCGCCGGTGACCACCGTCAGATTGGGGCGCGACGCGGCCGGGTGCAGATAACCGACGGCGGCGCTGCACCGCATGCCATTGCGCTGTGTCACCTGATAGCGACCGACGCCCAGTTGGGTGGACCCGTTGAAGTCCTCGTTGCGGAGGTGGCCCGCTTGCTCGGCGGCGCGCAGGAACGCGTCGCCCAGCGGATGCCGCGATCGGCTTTCGCTCACCGCCAGCGGCCCGCCGACGCCGTGGTAGGCGTCCTTCCCGCGTTCGTTGTCCTCGGCCTTCATGAAATAGGGAAGGACCTCGTCGAAGCTCCATCCGTCGGCGCCGCCCGCGGCCCATCCGTCGTAGTCGGCACGTGCTCCGCGAATGTAGATCATCGCGTTCATGGAGCTGCTTCCGCCGACCACACGCCCACGCGGCAGATAGGCGCGGCGGAATTGCAGCCCGGCTTCGGGCTCGGTGTCGTAATCCCAATCGAGCGGACTTTTGAACAGAGAGGGAAATGCGACCGGCAGATGGATTTCGTCCGCCGTGTCCTGCGGCCCCGCCTCGATCACGGCCACCTGGACCCGCCGGTCCTCGGACAATCGACTCGCCAGCACGGATCCGGCGGATCCGGCGCCTACGACGACATAGTCGTACACGGTCGGCACCTCTCTCGAAATCAATTCTCGAATCGGGGCGCTATGACCCCGGTCACTGTCGAAGTCGATACTGCTGCGGGGATGCCTCGAACCACCATGTGCACGGGCCTACCGATCCACGGCGGATATGTGTGCCAGAGCACAAGCGCATTCCCGGCGAATGCCTACCATCTATCCATGACCACGCTGACGGAGCCGCCCGTGAATGATTCCGCCGCGGTGGCGCGCACGCTGCTCGCGGAGGTCGACGACCTCACCGCCGAACTCGTCGGCCGGATCCGGACCGGGGACCACGCCTACGCGGAATCGACCGCGCTCACCGACGCCGAGCTGGGCTTCGTCGTCCGCGACAACCTCGTCTCGCTGCTGGGCCAGCTCTCCGGCGGTGTCGGGCGTCGGCTGCAGCCCGCTACCGTGGTGGGCCGGGTCAAAGCCGAGCTCGGCGTGCCCCTCCCCGCGGTGCTGCACGCGTACCGGCTGGCCGGACGACTGCTGTGGGAACGCGCGCTCGCCGTGGCCACCGGCACGAGACTCGACGTGTTGCCCCAGCTCGGGTCGGAGATGTGGCGGATCATCGACGACTATTCGGGGGCGGCGGCGGAGGCCTACGGCGACTATCTGACCGAGCGAGTCCGCCACGACGATTCCGAACGCCGCTCTCTGTTGCGCCGTCTACTGAACGGCGATTCCCACGATCCGACACAACGCGACATCGCCCGCGCCCTCCACCTGCCCCCGCTGGGCAGCTTCGTCGTCGTGCATGCCGAAGCCGATCCCGAAGCACTGGCGCCACTGATGGGCATCGAGTCCCGGCTCCGCGCCGAATACGTCGAATCGATCTGGATCACCGAAGCCGGCGCTCGCATCGGGCTGCTCAGCCCGGCCACCGAGCGCGCGCACCAGCAGGTACTCGCTCAACTGCGGCAACACGCCACAGGCCGGGTCGGCGTGAGCCGCCCGTTCTCGACCGCGGGGGACGCGGGCGCCGCACTGCGGGAGGCCGAACTGGCCGGGCGTTGCGCACCGGCAGGCACCGCCACGGTCACCGTCTACGGCGACACACCCATCCCGCTCGTCCTGGCGCATGCTCCGTCCGCTGCGCACGAAATGGCGCACGAAATCCTCGGACCCGTACTCGACCTGCCACCAGAGGAGTGCGATCCCCTTCTCGACACGCTCGCCATGTGGTTCGAATGCGGAGGCTCCAATACCGAAGTCGCGCAACGTCTGCACTACCACCGCAACACCATCCACTACCGGCTGCGCCGCATCGAAACCCTGACCGACCGCCGCTGCTCCGATCCCAAAGCGGCCGCCGAACTCTACGTCGCCCTGACTGCCGTGCGGCTCATCGGACTGGACCGGTCCGGGATTCCCGCCGATCCCCCGTCGCGTGGCCAGGCACAACGCCTCGGCTTCTGATCACAACAGTCTTTCACCGGCTGGTCAGAGCACGCCACTCGCGCCGGAGCATGCGTCTAACCACCCTGGGAGTGACAGATCGTCGAACGACCATCCAGCCCGTGCACAAGATCGATGCCGCGGCCGAGATTGTCCAGTCGCGCGTGCAGGGTGTCGCCCGCGGGATAGAGACGTACCGTGTCCACGCCGGTGTCGCGCCAGGTTCGCAACCGCTCGCGGACCATGTCCTCGGTGCCGATCAGCGTGGTGGCCAGCACCATTTCGTCGGTGACCAGCGCGGCGGCGCCATCGCGATCACCGCTCTGCCACCGTTCACGCACTCGAGCGGCGACATCGGCCCAGCCTTGGCGGCTGTAGGCGTTGTTGTAGAAGTTGGTCGAGCCCGATCCCATTCCGCCCAGCGAGAAGGCGAGTTCTTTCTTGCGGCTGCCGAGGACCTCGTCGAGTTGGGCCTCGTCGGCGACGATATTGATCTCCGCGCCCTGACAGATGTCCAGATCCGCGCGCTCCCGGCCGGAGCGGGCCAGCCCGGCGTCGAGATGCTCGAAATAGGCGTCCGCTCCCTCGGGGACGAAGCTGGTGCCCAGCCAGCCGTCGGCGATCTCGCCGGTCAACTCCAGCATCTTCGGTGACAGGGTGGCCAGGTAGATGGGAACCGTGACCGCGGGCACGCTCAGCCGCATCGGTTTGCCCTCGCCACCGGGCAGCGGGATTGTGAAGTGCCGGCCCTGGAAGACGATCTTCTCGCCGGTGCAGGCTGCCCGGATTATCTGCACGGTCTCGCGCATGCGCGCCAGCGGACGGGCGAACGGCACGCCGTGCAGACCCTCGATGACCTGCGGGCCGGAAGCGCCGAGCCCGAGCAGGAATCGGCCTTCGGACAGTCGTGCCAGCGTCATGGCAGTCTGGGCGATCAGCACCGGCGACCGGGTGCCGAGCTGAATGATGCCGGTGCCCAACCGCATTCGCTCGGTGCGCGCGGCGAGGAAGCCCAACGGTGTCACCGCATCGCTCCCCCACGCCTCGGCCATCCAGCAGATGTCCAGGCCGAGTTTCTCAGCTTCGACTACGAATTCGACGAGGTCGGGCCAGTTCGCCCCCGACGCCTCGATGGTGGTGGCCGTGCGCATCACGCGTCCTTCTCCACTAGATCCTTGATGGCGGACAGATTGGCCGCCATGCCGAACTCGAACTCGCGCAGGCGCACGAAAACGATCTTCTGCTCCTTCTCGGGCATGGCATCGATCGCGAAGTTGAGTCCCGAACGCGCGGGACCCATCTGGGTCCACTGCTCCAGGACGGTGCCCGCGCCCTCGGGTTGGAGGGTGAAACGCCATATGCTGGATGGGTATCCGGGGTCGCCGACAGCCCAGGCGAAGCGCCGCTCCGGCTCGAATTCCACGACCGTGCTGGTCGTTTCCCAGTTCCCCATGGCCTCGTGGGCGTTACGGCCGATGAACCGCGCGCCGACCTCGGGTCCGGTTGCGCCGTCGAGCCATTCCACGCTCTGTAGTTCTTCACTCAACCGCGGCATGAGGTGGATATCGCTGACGAATGCCCACACCCGTCGCGGTGGCGCGTCGATGAAGGTCTGAACTGCCACGGTCGGGGTGTCGGCATACACCTGCCCGGTCCACTCCACGATCAGCTCCTTCCGGCTGTTTCGCCCATAGTTGCATAGATAGACTAAGCACTACAACGGTCTCTTCAGCGCACTCAACAGCTGAGTTTCACATTTGGACTCACGGGGATGGGGCTATGCCGCGCACATCGTCGGCGAACTGTGATCCTCCCGGCACCCCGCACGATTGATCCACTGGGGACGACTCTCGGACGCCCCTAGATGGGGCGTCGCTTCATCGATCGCCGACATGACGGGCTGGGGTAATCGATGGCTCTCCGACGAGGGCGTCGGCAAAATCCGGCGATCCGTAGCCGGTCATTCACCGGGAGGCCGGTCTACTTGGACGCACCCACGATGCGCAGCGCGAGGTCCACGTAATAGTCGCCGATCTCCTCCGGCGAGAGCGAGCCGTCCTCCCGGTACCAGCGAGCGAGGTCGATGCCGAGCGACAGCAGAGCGACCGCCGCCATATGCGGATTCGGGTTGTCGAACACACCCGCCGCCACGCCTCGCTCGATCAGCTGCCGCATCTCCGCGTCGATGAGGTGACGGATCGCCTTGATCTCGCCTTGATGCTCCGGACTGAGCGCGGCGAGTTCGTAGTTGATGACCCGGGCCACGGTATGCGCCCGAGCATGGAAAACAGTGAAGGCCCTGACCGCCGCGATCAACTGATCGACCGGATCGTCAGCGGAAGCGACAGCGCTCTTTAAGCGCTTCAGCGTGTTGTGGTGACCGGTCCGGGAGACCTCGTAGAGAAGTTCCTCTTTCGAGCGGTGATGCACATAGATGGCTGCCGTGCTCAGCCCCGCGATCGAAGTGATGTCGCGAGTGGTCGAGCCGTGGAAGCCCCGCTCGGCGAAGGCGACGACCGCGGCATCCAGCAGCCGAGCTCGTGTGTCGTCCGCACGTGATTCGGTCACTTGAACAGTCTCGCATCCTGCCATCGAACACTTCCGGACGGTATCGGTCCGGGCCTCGCGCGACCGGCGTCGATGCTGTCGTGACCTTCGGCGCGTCGCACGGCTGTGATCCCGGATACGCTGCGGTGGCCGCCGCTCAGAGCGCGAGCACGAGTTTTCCGTTGTTGGCGCCGCTGAACAGCATGTTCAGCGTCTCGCCGAAACGCGCGACGCCTCCCTCGACGACGTGCTCGCGGCTCTCGAGCTTGCCCTCGGCCAGCCATTGCGCGATCTGCGCGACGGCTTCGCCGTAGCGATCGGCGTAGTCGAAGACTACGAATCCCGTCATCGAGGCGCGGAAGACCAGCAGTGACATATAGCGCGACGGACCGGGAGGCAGCTGCTCGGCGTTGTAGGCCGAGATCGCGCCGCACAGCACCACGCGGGCCCCGCGGCGCAAGTTCATCAGCGCGGCATCGAGGATGTCACCGCCCACGTTGTCGAAGAAGACGTCGATGCCCTGCGGGGCGAGCTCGCGCAACCGCTTCGCGACGTTGTCGTTGCGGTAGTCGACAGCCGCGTCGAAGCCGAGTTCCTCGGTGAGCAACCGGGTCTTCTCCGGGCCACCCGCGATCCCGATGACCTCCGCGCCCTTGGCTTTGGCGATCTGACCGACCACGCTCCCGACGGCGCCTGCCGCCGCCGAGACCACCACGGTGTCGCCTGCCTGCAGCTTCCCGACCTCGAGCAGGCCGAAATACGCTGTCATGCCGGGCATTCCGAGGGTGCCGAGCCAGGTGGGGCCGGGGGCGATGGTCAGATCGACCTTCGAGACGTCACTGCCGTCACTGATCGCGTATTCGGTCACCCCGAAAGTGCCGCTGACCGTGTCACCGACGGCGAAGTCGGGGTGCGCCGATTCCACGACCGTGCCGATATCCAACGACCGCATCACCTCGCCGATCCCGACCGGCGGCACATAGGAACGCTGATCTCTCAGCCATCCACGCATGGCGGGATCGATGGAGATGAAGTCGATCTTCACCAGCAGCTGACCTTCGGCGGGCCCTGGCAGTTCCTCGGTCGTCAGGCTCCAGGTGTCGTCGCCGGGCAGCCCCGACGGACGCCGCGCGAGACGGATCTGCTGAGTCTTCGTCATGACATTTCTCTTCTCATCGATTCGGCCATATGTCCGGGATGGCGTCCGTTGCCGTCGGGAAACTCTGCCCCACAGCGAATCTGGTCAGCTGCAGATCCCGCTCGCAGACGGTCGCGAACCGTGCCGGTCAGTTCTTCGGTCCTCCGGCGACGTACACGACCTGCCCCGACACGAATCCCGCACCCTCGCTCGCCAGGAATGAGACGGTGTGTGCGACATCCTCGGGCGACCCCGCTCGCGCGACCGGAATCTGCGCGATCGCTCATGGTGCTCTCCTTCGGGATGGACAGATGCTCGACGGTCCACGCGCAACCGGTGGACGACAGCGGTGCGCGCTCAGGACAGCCGCTCGAGCACCATGGCCATGCCCTGGCCCCCGCCGACGCACATGGTCTCCAGGCCGAACTGTTTGTCATGGAACTGCAGCGAATTGACGAGGGTGCTGGTGATCCGCGCACCGGTCATCCCGAAGGGATGGCCGACGGCGATCGCGCCGCCGTTGACGTTGAGCTTGTCGAGGTCGATGTCCAGTTCGCGCATGGACGCGATGACCTGCGCCGCGAAGGCTTCGTTGATCTCGACCAGGTCGATGTCGCCGATCGTCATGCCCGCGTTGGCCAGCGCCCGCCGCGACGCCTCGACCGGGCCCAAGCCCATGATCTCCGGCGACAGGCCGCTGACGCCGGTGGAGACGATGCGCGCGAGTGGCGTCAATCCGAGTTCCGCCGCCTTGGTATCCGACATGACGACCACCGCGGCGGCGCCGTCGTTGAGCGGGCAGCAATTGCCCGCGGTGACCGTGCCGTCCGGCCGGAACACCGGCTTCAACGCCGCGACCGCGTCCAGCGTCACACCCGCGCGCGGACCGTCATCGGCCGACACCACCGTGCCGTCGGGCAGAGTCACCGGGGTGATGTCGCGTTGCCAGAATCCATTCGACAGCGCGATTTCGGCGAGGTTCTGGCTACGCACGCCGAAGGCGTCCTGCTCCGCGCGGCTGACACCCGCGAACTGCGCGACGTTTTCGGCGGTCTGCCCCATCGCGATATAGATGTCGGGCAGTGCTCCGTCTTCGCGGGGTTCCGACCAAACCTGCCCTCCCGCAGCGAATTTCGACGTCCGCGCGACCGCGTCCTCGAACAGGGAGTTCTGGGTGCCCGGCAGGCCATCGGCATTGCCGCTGTTGTAGCGGCTGACGGTCTCGACGCCCGCCGAGACGAACACATCACCTTCACCGGCTCGAATCGCGTGCAGCGCCATCCGGGTCGTCTGCAGGCTCGACGAACAATAGCGATTGACCGTGACGCCGGGCACCCGATCGAGCCCGGCCAGTACCGCCACCACCCGTCCGAGGTTGAAACCCGATTCGCCCGCGGGCTGGCCGCAGCCGAGCATCAGGTCGTCGATCGTGGCCGGATCGAGCGCGGGCACCCTTTGCAGCGCGGCCTTGACGATCTGCGCCGCCAAATCGTCGGGGCGCATGTCCTTCAGCGAGCCCTTGACGGCGCGTCCGATCGGCGACCGGGCGACGGAGACGATGACGGCTTCGGGCATGTGCCCAACCTCCCAGCTACTTACTAAGCGCTTATTCAGCGCATACGATGCTGGATCGGACAGGCCGCGGTCAATACCGACGGCCCGCATTTATCGATGTGATCTGCCACACAACATGTACATAAGTGCTGGTGAGGCAGGTGAATTCGGCTCGCGAAGAACGCGGCCACTGTGCGCGTAGCACCTCGTTCGGAGTGTCCTTCGGCAGAGCAGAGCACCGAAGCGACGATGGCGGTGGACCAGCAACTCGGTGTTCCGCTACACCTCGGGACCTGAAACCGGCCCCGGTGAACTTTCGTCAGTTACTTCGACTCTTGCCGCGCGAAGCGCTCCACGACGTCGGGACGTTCGCGCAGATGTTCGGGGTAGCCCGGACCCATGCGCAGGCGGGATTCCTCGATCGGGACAGGCTGTTCACAGTGCTCGCAGACCACCTTGACCTGTGTGTCATGACCGCACGCGGTGTGCCGCACAAGCACCGGCGGACCCGATTCGTCGGCGAGCCAGCGATCACCCCAGCTCGAAATCGCCAGCAACACGCTCCAGAAGTCGGCGCCCTTCTCGGTCAGCACATACTCGTACCAGGTCGGCTCGACCTGATACGGCCGTTTCTCGAGCAAGCCTTCGTCCACCAGACGACGCAAACGGTTGCTGAGCGTATTGCGCGCGATGCCCAACTGCTGCTGGAAGTCCTCGAAACGGCGTACTCCATAGAAGGCCTCACGCATCACCAGCGGGGTCCACCAATCACCGAGCAGATCCATCGTGCGCGCGACGGAGCATGGCCACCGTGCGAAGGATGTACGCCTCATTCAGCGAGGATATCGGTTTCATAGATAGACCATGCACTTGATGACGCCACGCGGCCGCCCGCGCTCTGTGCAGGCCATCCATCGGACCCCCGCCTCGACCCCGAACTTCGCCGACAGGCTGCGGCCGCGACGAGCCTAGGCTCAGGTCGAGCGCGATTCGCTCGGCGTCTGCATGGCATCGAGGGCTTCGATGACTTCCCGACACCAGTCGATCCAGGCACGTTCGGTCCCGAGACCGGCCTTCAGGATCAGATGCCTCATCGCGCCCGCATCGTCGCCGACAGCCGGAAAATCACGTGCCTCGATCTCCCGATAGGTCGCGAACGTCTTCTCGTGCACCGCGAGGTGGTGTGCGACGACCTCGCGGACACCTTCGAAGTCCCCGGTGGCGGCCGCTGCCCGCAACCTGATCAGCAGCGTTTCTCGCTGCTGCGGCGGCTCGTCGACCTCGCACACCCAACGGCGAAGCGCAGCGGTGCCCGCCGGTGTGATGGAGAAACGCTTCGGCTGACCACGCCCCGGGGCCTGTGGCTGCGAAACCTCGGCGACCAAACCGCCACCGCTGAGCCGATCCAATTCGCGATAGATCTGCTGATGGGTGGCCGACCAGAAGTATCCGAACGCGCGGTCGAAGCGCCGAGCGAGTTCGATGCCGGTCGAGGCCCGTTCGGTCAACGCGGTGAGGATCGCGAACTGCAGTGCCACGGCCCCATGTTAGAGAGCGTCGAGCGCGTTGGTCCCGCGACCTGAATCCGGAGTCTCCGCGGCGAAGGCTGTGCGCGGGACCTTGCGCGGCCCGGGATCCGGCAACTTATGAAGCCGTGACCACCGGGCGTGTGATCGGCCACACATGTTTTTGCAACTTATTGCATGAATGCGGGGTGCGTCGATAGCTTCGTCGTAACGCAGCGCTATGCGGCCGGAATCGCCGCGCGTCAACGCTTCAGAACTCCTCGAAGGACGTCATCATGGCCTTACCCGCCGCTCTGTCCGGTCGCCTCACCCTGCCCATCGTGGGCTCGCCGATGTTCATCTCCTCCGGACCCGAACTCGTGATCGCGCAGTGCCAGGCCGGGGTGATCGGATCCTTTCCCGCGCTGAACGCACGTCCGGCGTCACTGCTGGCGGACTGGCTGGACCGCATCACCGAGGAAAACGCGTCGTTCGCGGCGGCGAACCCGGACGCCACCGTCGCGCCGTTCGCCGTCAATCAGATCGTCCACCGGACCAACGACCGCCTCGAACACGACATGGACGTGATCGTGCGGCACCGCGTGCCTATCGTGATCACCTCTCTGGGCGCACGCCCGGAGATCAACGACGCCGTGCACTCCTACGGCGGAATCGTCCTGCACGACGTGATCAGCGACGAGTTCGCTCGGAAGGCAATCGAAAAGGGCGCGGACGGCATCATCGCCGTCGCTGCAGGCGCAGGCGGCCACGCCGGAACGCAGTCGCCGTTCGCGCTTGTCCAGGAGATCCGGGAGTGGTTCGACGGGCCGGTGCTGTTGTCCGGCGCGATCGCCCACGGCCGTTCCATCCTCGCCGCGCAGGCCGCGGGCGCTGATCTCGCCTATATCGGTTCGGCATTCCTTTCGACCGTCGAGGCGATAGCGGCTGCGGAATACAAGCAGATGATCGTCGACTCCCGAGCCAAGGACATCGTGTACAGCAACTTGTTCACCGGTGTCCATGGCAACTATCTGCGCGGCAGCATCGTCGCCGCAGGCCTGGACCCGGACAACCTCCCCCATTCCGACCCTTCCGTCATGAATTTCGGCTCCGGCGGCAATGCGAGCGCCAAGGTATGGCGGGACATCTGGGGCGCCGGACAAGGCATCGGCGCGATCAAGGAAAACCTCACTGTCGCGGACTTGGTGGCTCGCTTCAAGGCCCAGTACGACGAGGCGCTCCAGGCTCTCGCCCGCAAGACACCGAGGCCCGACACCGTCGAGCAGCCGGCCTGACCCACCCATGGCCGTCGAGGCCTTCCTCGCCAAAGACGAGGAATTCATCGGCCGCTGACGCGGAATACCCGCCTACCCGGTAACGCGATCATTGCCAGGTAGGCGGGTATTCCGCGTTTCGGCGCGCCGATGACCGGCCCGCGGCAGCAGTCTCAGCCGGCCGCGACGACCGGGTAGGTGTCGACCTGCCTGCGATCCAGTCGCGGAATGATTCCGTCGATTCCCAAAGTCCGGAAGTGCTCGGATTCGCGGTGGGCGGCGAAGCCCTCGGCATCGGTGTAACGCTCGAGGATCACCAGGTGCGTTGGGTCGTCGGTATTTTGGAAATAGTCGTAGGACAGGTTGGCCGGTTCTTCACGGCTGGCGGCGCGCAACCGGGCGAGCAGTTCGAGGACGGCCGTCAGCTGCTCCGGCTGCACGTGGTAGTGGGCGATCACCTGAAAGTAAGTCTGACTCATCTGGTTGCTTCTCCATATCGCGGCCGATGCTCTCGGGCGCGGCGAATTCAGCGGCGTAGCGTGCCGCACTGCCATGGCGGCCTGTTCCAGGCGTCTACGCCATGCGCGCCATAGTCAACATTCTTACTACATGCTTCACAGGCCGTGGCGTCGAGACCAACGCTTCGCGCGCCGGCGCAAGTCGGGCCCGGGCACGCTCGACAGCCGTGCAGCGGCACTGATTCCGCAGTGCGGATACCCATAATGTCGCAAAGGTTAGTTCTATTGTCGCAATCTTGACCAGGTCGATGGCTAGCGTCGCGAACGTGGCAACGGGAACACGAATACTCAACTCCTTAACCATCGGTCGAGGTGTGCGCTCGAGGGCTCGCACGGTCCCTGCCGCTGGTCGAGTCCGAAGCGAGAACTCCGGACAGCAGTGTCACCGCCACGCCAAACCGAGTCGTTCGAGTCATCAAAGGTGAGGAACACCGATGAAAGCTGTCATTGGCAACAGCCCCAGCCACTACCAGCGGTTGGGTCTCACGCCCGGCGTGATCGAGCCCTGGGAGGACGGCCTCCGCACCGGCGCTGCCGACGGGACATTCGAATGGTGGTACTGCGACGCGCATTTGGAGGATGGTTCGACCCTCACGGTCGAGTTCCACACCAAGCCGCCGTATGTCTCCCCCAAGGCGCCGCTGACCCCGTTCGTGTTGCTGACGTTGACGCGCCCGGACGGAACACGAATTCAGAAGACCCGCATCGAGTCACCGGACGCCTTCCGAGCCGCCACCGCCGGCTGCGACGTGCGGATCGGCGCCAACGTCTTCCGCGGTGGCCCCGAGGGCTACACCATTCATGCCGAGATCGATGAAGTGACCGTCGACCTCACGCTGAACCCGCAGGTGCCGCCATGGCGGCCCGAATCGGGGCTGCTCTTCTTCGGCGAGAACGAAGAGCACTACATCGCCTGGTTGCCGGTGGTGGCGAGGGGTGCCGTCGACGCCGTTCTGACCGTGGACGGCGAGGTCGTGCGATCGACGGGACTGGGCTACCACGACCACAACTGGGGCAACATCGCACCACGAAAGATCCTCGACCACTGGTATTGGGGTCGAGCATTGCTCGGCGACTACACGATCGTGACGCTGGCGTTCGTCGCTGATGATCAGTACGGCGGCGTGACGGTCCCCGTACTGCTGATCGTCAAGGCAGGCGAGATCGTGGCCGCCAGAGTGGGCGCGGAAGGCATCGAGGTCGCCGCGGACGACACCGCCGTACATCCCGACAGCGGCGTGCCGTTCGACAAGCGGCTGCGGTACACGATCGAGGAAGCGGGCACGACCTACACCGTCACCTTCACCTACCTCGACGACATCTTCCGGCTGGACTTCGGCGAGTACGGCGCCTACCACCGCTTCCTCGGCGACGTGACGTTGACGCACACCAGCGACGGTCACACCGACAGTCTCGACGGCCGAACCGTCTGGGAACTGCTGTATTTCGGCGAGCGCACACACGACGCCACGGCGACGACACCCGTCGACGCCGAGCATCCGCCGATCATCACCCATCAAGCATGACCGAATGACACACCCCAACCAGTCCGGCGCCGTCGCCGGACCGAGACGAAAGCTGCGACGCATGCGAGTGCTCTACTACAACGGAGCCGGGGGTTTGGAATGGCGCGACGAACCCGAGCCGGTGATCCGAAGCCGGACCGACGCGCTGGTCCGGCCCATCGCGGTCTCGACCTGCGATCTGGATCAGCGAGTGATCCGCGGCGCGGTGCCCCTCCCGGGTGTCGACGCCCCGTTCGCCATCGGCCATGAAGGCGTCGGCGAGGTCGTCGAGGTCGGGGACGCGGTGACCGGTATCGCCCCCGGTGACCTGGTCGCGATCCCCTACCACGTGTCCTGCGGGAACTGCGACCGGTGCCGCGCGGACCTGCCGCTCTACTGCCGAGCCACCGCCGCCCACGGTGTGGCGGCATACGGAATCCCGTTCGGCGGCGGATATGGCGGACTGTTCTCCGACCTCGTGCGAGTCCCGTTCGCGAGCTATGCGCTGCTCCCGCTGCCACCGAATGTCACTGCCATCCAAGCTGTTTCGGTCGGCGACAACCTCGCGGACGCCTGGCGCTCGGTGGTTCCGCATCTGCGCCGCGATCCCGGCGCCGATGTCCTGGTGATGAGCGGGGGCACGATCGGCCTCTACAGCGCCGATGTCGCGCGTGCCTGCGGCGCTCGTGTCGTCCACTATGTCGACCCCGACCCGGACCGGCGTCGCATCGCCGCCGAACTGGGGGCCAGTACCAGTGCTCCCGAAGAGTTCGAGCCCAGCGCCCACGAGTACCAGATCGCCCTCAACCACTCCAGTGGATCGGGCCGTGCCTTGCGCAATGCGATCCTGGCGACAGCACCGGGCGGTTATGTCGAAAGCAGCTCGTTCTATTTCAACGACATCGAGCTGCCGCTGCCTGCGATGCACATGAAGGGCATCCATTTCAGCAGCGCGCTCAGCAACGCCCGCTCGCACATGCCCGAGGTGCTGAATCTGCTGTCCAGCGGCCGCCTGCATCCGGAACTGATCATCACCGACGTGATTCCGTTCGACAGCGCCGACCAGGCGATACCGACGGCCGGATACAAACCCGTCTGCGTTCGCAGATCCAGCAGCGGCATCGAGGAAACGTGAGCGCGGTTGACGAACGCCCCGACGAGACCGACAGGAAGACAACCATGACCGTAGTCGACTTCACCAGCATGAGTGGACTCGAACTGATGCGCTGGGCCCAACGGGATCGGCCTGCCGACACACCGTCCATCGGCCGCTTGATCGGTATCACCATGGATGAGGTCGAGAAGGGGTATGCGGCGATGTCGATACGTACGCAGCCGGACTTCTCGAACCCGCTCGGCCAGGTCCACGGCGGCATCGCGGCCACGTTGCTCGACTCGGTCATGGCATGTGCGGTGCACACCACCCTTCCGACCGGAGCTCGCTACACCACTCTGGAGTTGAAGGTGAACTACATCCGCTCCGTCGCGCTCGATGCCGGGCGAATCACCGCTGAGGGCAAAGTGATCCATGTCGGGCGAACGGTGGCCACCGCAGAAGGCAAGGCCTTCGACGAGAGCGGCAAGCTCGTCGCGCACGCCACCACCACCTGCATGATCTTCCTCCCCCGGTAGGCAGCAGCCCGGGCGTGCGGCGTCCGTTCGCCGTCACGCCCGGCAGTGGCCGACCTGACTGCGAACTCGGCCCCGCATCCGCTTGTTATCGCCCGGTGAATCGTGCCGGTCGCCGCTCCAGGAACGACAACATGCCTTCCCTGGCATCCTCACTGGTGACCAGACGCCGCAAGTCCGCACGGATGGCTTCGCCCGCGACGACCTCGCCGTCGTTTATCGCGCGCCGGGCCGAAGCCATGGTCGCCTCGATACCGAGCGGCGCTTGCTCGCTGATCCGTTCCGCCAGCTCGAGCGCACGCTCGAGCTGACGGCCGGGCTCGACCACCTCTTGGACGAGCCCGAGGCGCAGCGCTTCGTTCGCGTCGAACGGATCTCCGGTGAGCAGCCAGCGCATCGCGTTGCCCCATCCCGCCTCACGCGGAAGCCGGTAGGTCGCGCCACCGAGGGGAAAGATACCGCGCTGCACTTCCATCTGCGCGAACTGAGCGTCGGCGGCGGCGATGCGCACGTCCGCGGCGAGCAGCAGTTCGATTCCGATGGTCATGGACCATCCGTGCACGGCCGCCACGACCGGAGTCGTGCGCGCCGGTCCGGTGGTGGACACCGGATTCAACTCGTCCTCGGCCCAATCGACGCTGCTGTCGGTGATCTGCGGCAGCACATCGGCCAGATCGAGCCCGCCGGTGAAATTCGCGCCGTGGCCGTACAGGACACCGCACCGCAGGTCGTCGTCCGTCTCCAGGACGTAGTAGGCATTTCCGAGCGCACGCAGCAACTCCATGTCGAACGCATTGCGTTTGGCCGGGCGATTCAGGCCCATCAACAAGACATGCCCGCGCCGCTCGACGGTGAGGACCGCACTTGGCCGCAGATTCTCGGTCATGCCGAGACCACCGTCGACACGGCCTGTTTCACCATCGACTCGTGTGTTCGGAAATGCGAGCATTCCGTGCGCGAGCCGTCCTTCGCGGACTGTCCGGCGGCACGGAAAGTTCCGAGCCGCCGGAAACAATATGGCCGAGAATCGACCTGTGCCTTCATGAAGTTCTCCGTTCGGGACATCGACGACGACCGATTTCGTCGTCGCGGCCGACGCTACGTAGCGCCCGGATACCTGATGCGGCATAACGGCCACCGTTTGCGACATGATCGGGACAACGGAGTCCGGCACGGGCCCGGCTGTTCAGGGGCGGACGAGCACCTTGAGCGCTTCGCGGGAATCCGCGGCGCGGTAGGCATCGGCGATCTGGTCGAGGCCGGCTTCGCGGTCGAAGACCTTGCCGGGTTCCACCCTGCCGTCGAGGACGCCCGGCAGCAGGGTGTCGGTGTAGGCGCGGACCGGCGCGGGACCTCCGGTGAGAGTGATATTGGGGCCGAACAGACTGCCGAACCCGATCGGGGCGTTCTTGTATTGCGGGACACCCACCCGGCTGATCACACCGCCCGGGCGGACGACGCCGACGGCCTGCTGGTAGGCGGGCATATGACCGACGGCTTCGATGACGACGTGGGTGCCGTCCCCGCCGGTGAGCTCACGGACGGCGGCGATGCACGTCGCCGCCGATGTCTTCGACTACGCCGACGAACTCGTGGCCCATGGAAAACCCCTGGGGTATCGGAGCCATGGAATGGTAGGGGTGCAGATCCGTCCCGCACACGCAGGCGCGCACCACGCGGACGATGGCGTCGGTGGCGTCGTGGATCACCGGGTCGGGGACATTGATGACGCGAACGTCGCCGGGGCCGTACAAATACGTGGCTCGCATGAAGTTACGCCGCGCCGTTCTTGACCGCGACCACCGACAGCGGTGACACCGTCGGTGGCTGGGCGAGCAGATCGCTGCCCTCACCCAGAATCAGTGCGGCGGCCGCGCCCGCCATGTGCGCCTTCTGCTCCTCCGGCGAGGCGAACACGTCGACGAGGAAGAATGTCGACGGTTCCGTGGCCGACCGTCCGGCCAGCCACACCGTCGTCCCGGCTTCGGCTTCGATCAACGGACGGGCGCGTTCCAGGAGTTCGGCGAAGGCGTCCGCTTTGCCCTCGGCGGTGGTGAAGGTGACCATCAATGCGGTATTCGTTGTCATGGCCGCGACACTATTGGCGACAAAACTAATGATTGCGACAAAACGGCTACACTTTGCGACATGAAGATCGGGGTTGCCGCGATCACCGGCGGCTGGGACTCCGGCCTGACCACCGTCTTGGACGTCCTACGTACCGCCGAAGCCGCACGAGAACGAGTCGACCGGAACATTCCGGCGATTTCCGTCTGCACAATCGCGGCGACCCCGGCACCGATCCCCACGCAGGGCGGCCTGCTGGTCCCGATCGACTTCACCTTCGATGATGCCCGCATGGGCGATCTCGACATCCTCGTCATTCCCGCCATCGGCGCCAACAGCCCACCCGGCGTGATCGACGCCCTCCTGCGCCCCGACATACATCGGCTGCGCACGCAGCTACGCGACTGGGCAGACGAAGGCCGTCAACTAGCCGCCGCCTGCACCGGCACACTGCTGCTGGCGGAGGCGGGCATCCTCAACGGACGCCGCGCCACCACCAGCTGGTGGCTCACCACCGAATTCCAGCGCCGCTACCCGCGCGTCGATCTCGACATGACCCGAATGGTCGTCCAAGACGGACACATCACCACAGCGGGCGCCGCGTTCGCCCACATCGATCTCGCGATCAACCTCGTGGCTCGGGCCAGTTCACAACTCGCCGACTTCACGGCTGCGACTCTGCTCATCGATGAACGTCCCTCCCGCAGTATCGAATCCGCCCTCGGCTATCTCTCCAGCACCGACCGGCTCATCACCGACTTCGAAAACTGGATCCGCGCACATCTCACTGAACCCATCTCGATTGCCGACGCCGCCACCGCGATCGGGACCACCCGTCGCACTCTGGAGCGTCACGTCCGGCAACAACTGGGCACCAGCCCCAATACCCTCGTGCAACACATTCGCGCCGAACGCGCCCGCCACCTCCAGCGCACCACCGACCTTCCCCTCACCAAGATCGCGCCGATGGTCGGCTACCAAAGCAGCGCCGCACTACGCAACGCACTGACCGCCAGCGAATGCCGCGAGCACAGTTAGCGCGCCGAGACGTGCGCCGGGGAACGAGCTATGCATCGTCGTTGCCATCGCGCAGGGAATGGATCATGCTCCGCAGGATCCGCAACGCGCTGGACCGCTCGGTCTCGGTCAGGCCGGCGAGCATTCTGACCTCGACGGACCGGACCGCCACGGTCGCCTTATCGAGGCTCCGTCGTCCGCGGGGCGTGAGCCGTGTGGGAAGAACCTTCCCGACGGGCGCCTCCGCGGGCCTGGTCACGTAGCCGTCTCGTTCCAGAGCCTGGAGTAGCACGTTCATCGTCTGCCGTGTCACGAACGCGCCCCGCGCGAGCTCGGAGTTCGACAGGCCCGGTCGTTGCGCCAGCAGCTCGAGGCAGGAGTAGTGCGTCACGCTCATCCCGAGTGGCCGCAGCACCTCCTCCATGGCTACGCGCAGGACGCTCGACGCCTCTTTCAGCAGGTAGCCCAGTGACGTTTCCAAGTCGACGCCCGCACGGTCTTGACTCATGTCAGTATTCTGACATAGATTGCCATGTGTCAGAAAACTGACACAGAATGAGGAGATCATCATGCCCGTTACCGGCCCCGACTTCATCTCGCTGCAAGCGCGCGACCTGGTTGCTTCGCAGGCGTTCTACGAGCAGTACCTCGGCCTCGTCCGCTCGCAGGCCGGACCTCCACACGCCGTCGTCTTCGAGACGAAGCCGATCGCGTTCGCACTCCGCGACGTCGTTCCCGGCACCGATCTCGCATCCGTCGCTCAGCCCGGCATCGGCGCCGCGATCTGGCTCCACGCCACCGACGTCCAGGCCATTCACGATGCTCTCGTCGCCGACGGTCACACCATCGTCTCCGCACCGATCGACGGCCCCTTCGGTCGGACATTCACCTTCGCCGACCCCGACGGCTACCAGGTCACTCTCCACGACCGCGTCTGACGGGACCAGCGTCACCGGACGATCACCGCCCCCGAAGACCGCGCGGCGACAAGTACACCGCCGTGATCATCGACCTCACCGGGATCCGTGACTCCACCGGACCAGCGCGGCTGCTGGACATACGCTCGCCGACCGGCCCAGTCGCTGTCGCCTCGGCGACTTACGCACCTTCAGTAGCCTACTTCCTTGACGAATTCCGCTATGGCGGTGCCGATTTCATCAGGGCTGTCTTCCTGAATGAAATGTGATCCCGCGACGGTCGTTTCGCGCTGATTGGGCCAGGTGCGGCAGAATTCGCGTTGCGGTCCGGTGAGAATGGAGCCCGGTTCCGCGTTGACGAACAACTTCGGGACATCGCTGGTGCTCAACCATCGTCCGTAGTCCTCGACCACCTCGACGACATCCTTCGGCTCCCCTTCGATCGGGATCTGGCGAGGCCAGCTCAGAGTGGGCCGGCGATCCTCGCCCGGCGACGCGAACGGCCGCCGATATTCCGCCATCTCCGCGTCGCTCAGCGCTCGGAGTACCGAACCGGGGAGAACCCGCTCGACGAAGATGTTCTTCTCGAGCACCATTCCCTCACCAGCAGGCGACCGGAAACCCTGGAACACGCCCCGTGCGCCTTCGGGCCACTGTTCCCACGTCACCGGCATGACAATGCTTTCCATGTAGACGATTGCCCGGACGCGGTCGCGGTGCTGGTTGGCCCAATCGAATCCCAAAGCCGACCCCCAGTCGTGGAGGACCAGCACGATATTGTCGCCGAGATCGAGCGCATCCCACAGATCGAAGAGATACGAGCGGTGCTCGGCATAGGTGTATCGGTCGGGACCGGAATCGGGGAGCTTGCCGGAATCACCCATGCCGATGAGGTCGCAGGCGATCAACCGTCCCAGCCCCGCACAGTGCGGCATGACGTTGCGCCACAGATACGACGATGTGGGATTGCCGTGTTGAAAGACAATGGCGTCGCCCTGCCCCTCGTCGATGTAGGCCATGCGCTGTCCGCGAACATCCGAGAATTTCTTCGCCGCGAAAGGCGCTGTACTGTATGGCATTACAGAGTCTCCTTATGTGTAGGTGTCCCGTTGAAGGCAGGTCTATGCCGCTGCGGCAGTCCGATCACTCACACCTCTGCCCCAGGCCCGCGCTCGGCGCGCTCGTCGACCGCGGCGCCCATCCGCGCCGCCGCGTTCCGGCACACGCGAAGAATCCGCGACGAGAAGGACTCGGATTCCACAGCCCGTGACAGCACGAGTCCGCCGATACACAAGGCCAGGGTCGCGATGGCTTCGTCATAGAGTTCGTGCTCCTGCGGATCGTCCACCGGACGGCCACCCATCGCGTTGAGAGTCTTGCGCAGTTCCTCCTCGTAGGCTGACCTGAACTCGGCGGGCATGCGCGCGGCGTCGGATCCGATCGCCGAGAACGCGCACGAATCCGCCCGCTCGTCGCGGTGGGTCCGGTTGAGATAGCCGCGCGCGAGTCGGGCCGCGCGGGCGCCCCAGGACGCGTCGCGCGTCTTGCCGATCCAACGCGGCCGGCTTTCGGCGAGCCCGTGCCGGAAGGCCGCGATGGCCAGATCGTCCTTACTCGCGAAGTGTGAGTAGAAGGCTCCGTGCGTCAGGCCCGCGTCCCGCATGACCTTCCCGATAGCGCCGCCATCGGGACCATCCGCCCGCAGCCGAGCGGCGCTCGCGTCGAGGATGCGCGTCAACGACTCTCGTTTCTGTCGCGCCCGCTGCCCCTCCCCGGAGGGAGAATTTCGCATGTCGACCATCATGTGAACTACGCTCTCGCATGATGTCCGTCATGTCAATGCGCCCAACCGGCCGAGCGGTCGGGCGCGCACGGGATATCGCAGGGTCAACTGACGAAGTTCCTGGCGAGCCGCCGCATGGTCAGGCGCGCGAGCAATCGCGTGGTGAACTCGCCGAAGGCACCCTCGAAGCGGGCGAGCTCTTTGCCGATGGCCACGTCGAGATCCGCTGCGGTGATCAACGTTCCCTTGGCCACCGTCGCCGTCAGGTCCCGGCTCACCGACCAGCTCGAATGGCGTGGATCCGATCGAGTGACGACGAGTTCGGCGCGCGCACCACGATCCACGGTGCCGATATCGGTGAGTCCGAGCGCGCTCGCCGCGGTGGCGGTGGCCAGCCGCCACGAGTCCCGGCGTGGGATACCGGCTTGCTCGAAGGCCTCGAGTTCGCGATGCAGGGCGATCCCCGGCGCGACGAACGGTTGCTGGGTGTCGGTACCCAACCGCAGCGGCACACCGTCACCGAAGAGACGGTTGACGAGCAGGTGTTTGCGCTCCACGGCGCGCCTGCACCGATCGAAGTCCTCGCGTCGGATGTCGCGATAGGCGGGGATGCCGTGTCGAGGGTGCCACACGATGGCCGAGTAGAACGACGGCAGCGCTCGCGCTGTGGGCTCGTCGCGCGCTTGGTGATGCCGCTCGAGATCGAGGACGCCGGTGGAGGTGTTCAGCGTCGGCGTGACCGCGAGCCCGCGGTCGGCGCTCACCTGCCGGACGAGATCGATGCGGCGGTCGTCGACCGCGTCCCAGTCGATCATGCGATTGAAGACGTGGTCCCGCCGAATACTGGCCGGCGGCGCCATACCGAACAGGTGCTGCCCATCCGGCAGTTGCGCATCCTCGTGCCCGAGCCCGTACGGGACGTGTCCGAGAACTCCCATGCCGGCCGCACGTGCCGCTGCTTTGAGCGCGACGATGCGCGGAACATCGAGATTCTCATAAGATTTGACCCACGTGGCCCCCAGGTGCCGCAGCCGATCGATGATGTCCGGCGCCTGCTCCGGATCGGCGTAGCCGAACGAGTTCGACCACCGTGCCGGTGGGGAGTTCACGAACCCGTAGGCGTAGTGGATCTCCGGTCCGGGCAGGGCGCCGGATACCACCGATGCCAGCGCCGCCGGTGTCGCCGTCCCGTCGGTGTCGCCCGCGTCGCGAACGACCGTGATCCCGTGCCGCAGGGTTTGCAGTAGGAACAGATCGGTCAGCCGAAGCACGCTGTCAGGAGGCATGTGCACATGCATGTCGATCAGCGCGCTCGCGACAAAGCCGCCGCGAGCTTCCTCGAACACCGTCGCCTGTGGCGGAGGTTGCATCGCACCGGCCGGGGTGATGCTGTCGATCCGGCCGTCGACCACATAGACGTCGACATGCACCGCATCCGGCCTGTCCATGTGGGCGATGGTCACATCCGGCAGGACGAAGGCGCCACGGATCGTGGGCAGGATCGAGTCCCGTGTGGACACCGTCTCGGTCCAGGCGTCTCGGCCGAGCCGCTTGAACAGGCTGTTCTGCCGCATCGGCTGTGCCGGACGCGATCGCACCACGGATAGACTCGGTGCCGCGCAACAGCTCTCGTGTACCAGGCCCATGACGGCGCGGCAGAACTGGTCGAATGCGATGTTCGACGTCGTGGCGAGCGACAGGGCGGAAGTCACAGTCTGTCCTCCTTCGGAAATCGACGAACTCGACCCTATGAGTATTCGAATATCGAGGACCAGGGCCGAGTTGGACAAAATAGAGACCACTCGTGACAGATGATCGGTCGAGCGCCCGTGGCAATCGGCGGGCACTGTTGCCGTCCGGGGTCATGAGTACCATCGTCCTACGGGAATAATTGGGACTCGGTGAACGAGAATTGACCGAGGCGACAATCACCCGCCACGATCGTCCACGAATTCTGCGCAGACACGAACCGGATATGATCGAGACGTGAAAGCCGCAGTGCTCGAACTGCCGGATATGCGAGCCACCGGAATCGCGATCAGTCACGACATGCTCGAGTCGGCCAACCGAGCCGCGGAAGCTCTCGGCCGGCCCCGCCCTTTCGAGATCACCGCATTGCGCCCTGGCGATCAATTGCCCGGCGCGCTCGATCTGCTCGCTATTCCGGGAATGGGGTGCGTATCGGTGAGCGAGCTGGACGCCGTTCTGGCGCGAGCGAGCGATCCGTGGTCGATGCGAATTCTGTCCGAGGCCGTGAACTCGCAGGCTCGGGTGGCCGCCTCTTGTTCGAGCGTGTTCCTGCTCGCCCGAACCGGAGCGCTCGACGGTGGCCGCGCGACGACATCCTGGTTCCTCGCAGCCGAACTCCAGGCACGGCACCCCGCGATCACCGTCGAACCCGACAAGATCTTGGTCCGGCACGGCCGCACGGTCACCGGCGGAGCATCACTCGCCCATGTCGACGTCATGCTCGCGGCGATCGAGATGCTCACCGGCTCGGACGTGGCCGATCTGTGCGCCCGCTATCAGCTCATCGACCGCCGGACCTCGCAGCGTCCCTACATGATGCTCACCGTGCTGATCGCCGACGACCCCGATCTGGTGCACGCCCACGACTGGATCGTCAGCAATCTCCGCCGATCCTTCACGACCACCGATCTCGCCGACGCGGTGGGACTTCATACCCGCACACTCGCACGACGCCTACAGCGCGCTACCGGCCTCAGCCCGCAAGCCTTCGTCCAGTACATACGCACGGACACCGCGTTGACGCTGATCCGATCGGGAACCACTGCGGAGGCTGCCGCCCATCGAGTCGGCTACGCCGACGCCTCTTCCCTGCGCCGAGCCATTCGCCGCCGAGAAACCGGTCGCACCAGCTGGTCGACTCCCGGGCACAGGCCGGACGGCGGGCAGGGCACGGCGTCACCCCGGGAATAGCGGCTCCAGAGGACCGAACACGTGTTTTCGCACTGACCAATGGCGCCCTCCCGGTCACGGCTGTTGCCACTTCCGGGAGGGTTCGCGACGGTGCCCGGCGCCATACGTCCGCTACTTCACGGTGATCGTGAGCGTCCGCGTCTGCGTCTTGGCGGGCAGCTTGGTGGTGTCGACCATCAGCACCTCACCCGTGTCCTGGGCGCCGTTGGCGAGGAGTTTGGCCTTCAGTCCGAACGGCGGCCGGTCGCCGGTGGCGGCCTCGATGCCGAAGTCGCTGTCGTCGGCGATGTAGAGGGTCTTGCCGCCGTCGCGGGTGGCGACGCCCTCGATCTTGTCGTGGCCGAAGAACTTGCCGTCGGCGTTCAGGCCGTCCAGCAGACCGCCGAGGTCAAGGGCGGACTTCTTGGCGACGGGGGTGACACCCGCCTTCCGCAGCGTGGCGACGCCTTCGGCAGTGGGCACGGCACCGACGAGGAGTTCCAGCGGCTTGCCGTCGACCAGCAGGCCGAGTTGTGGATCGTAGTGCGCGTTCTGGATTTTCGCCTGCGGGCCGATGTCGGTGGCGCCGGTGATGTCGATGGTCCACAGCTTCTTGTCGGCCTTGGGCGATTTGCCGCCGTCGCGTTCGTCGACCAGGAAGGTGGTGTCGCTCAGCGCCGTGATCTCGGAGACCGCGAGCTTCTGCTTCGGATTCTCCAGCGGATATACGAATTCCTTGACGTCCCGGGTCTTCAGATCCACGGTGACGATCCGGGTCATGGGCACCTCACGCGCCGACGCGACACCTGGCTCGTTCAGTGCACTCTGCACGATGCCGACCAATGTTCTGCCGTCCGGCGTGATGGTGAGCCCCTCCATACCCTGGTTCGGGGTGCGCAGCGAAAGCTCTTTGGGCAGACCGCGTCCCGGTGCGAGCCGCTCGAGCTCGGCGCCGTTGGCGTCGAAGTGCACGACGAACGGCCCGTACTCGTCGGACACCCAGAAGCTGCCGTCGGGCATCGCGACCAAGCCTTCGCTGTCGATGCCGTGATCGGTCGGCGGCAGGACGGTGCCGTTGAGGTCGCGGATGGTCTCGCCGGTGCTTGCGGAGGTGTCGACCAGGCCGTTGAACGGCTGGCCCGCTGAATTCTTCAGGGGAATGGTGCTTTCCAGCACCGCCTTGGTGCCGACCAACTTGAATTTCGCGATGGTGGGCGTGAAAGTCGGTATCGGCGTGAGCTTCTCGTTCTTGCCCTTGCCGTCCACGTTCGGACCGCGATCGGTGAGACCGTAGAACTCGTCGGCCGATCCGGGCACCGGGGTGAACGCCGACCCGTATCCGCTGCCCTGCAGACTCACGCCACCGAAGTCACCGAGCGGCGGGATATCGGTGGTGAACAGCTTCACGGCGTCGGTGGTGGTCACGGTGATGCTGTCGGAACCGGTGTATCCAGCCGCAGGGGTGTACACCACCGCACCGTCGGTGCGGCGGGTGATCGTGCCGTGCTGCGGATCGGCGATCCCGACCGCGGCGCTGCCGCCGGTCGCGGCCAGCAGATCATCCAGCGAGATCACCAAGGGCTGGTCCTTGGCGGCGGTGAAGCCCGCCTCCGAGTTCGACGACGAGCAAGCGGACAGAACGGCGGTCGCGCACACGGCGACCATGACGAGCGCGCTTCGGGTACTGCGGTGCATTCTCACCAGCGATGCGTACCGTCCGAGCCCGACCGCCAGTTGGCATCGAGCTGAACATGAGCCGTCGATCCCCACAATCATCCGATCAGTTTGCAGTGTTGCCAATCCTGACGAACGTGAGCACTGCGGTATCCGAGCGTCGGCCGCGTCGCTACCGACTTCGATGCCGAACAAGCCTTAGCGCTCGGTGAAGGGTCAACTGCGTCCGATCGGGCGCCTGCGGCGAGGAAGATGCCGAGCAGGCCATCCGCATCGAGGTCCCCACAGCCGGGACGCGGCCCCGCCACCACCGCCGCCCAGCGGAGGACCCAGCCGTGCGAGCTGTTCGGAGATCATCCCGGAAGTGTCGTGTCGTTCCCCGTATAGCTCTACGGTGGAGATATGACCGCCTTGGAGTATCAGCATGTGCTGGTCGCGCGGGACGGCGACACAGTGCGCATCACGATGAACCGGCCGGAGCGACGCAATACCCTGTCCGGCGAACATCTGGCCGAGTTGCTCGCCTCCTTCCGCGCTGCGGGCGAGACGGACGCCACCGGGATAGTGCTCGGGGCAGCCGGTCCGGTGTTCTCCGCGGGACATGATTTCGCCGATGTCGCCGCACGCGACCTGCTCGGCGTGCGGGAACTGCTCACACTGTGCACCGAGCTCATGTCGACCATCGAATCGGTCCCGCAGGTGGTGATCGCTCGGGTGCAAGGTTTGGCCACAGCCGCCGGCTGCCAACTGGTGGCCTCGTGCGATCTGGCCGTCGCCGCCGAATCGGCCGGTTTCGCGCTCCCCGGCGGCAAGGGCGGCTGGTTCTGCCACACCCCCGCGGTGCCGGTAGCCCGCGCCGTCGGCCGCAAACGACTGATGGAACTCGCCCTCACCGGCGACCCGATCGATGCCCGCACCGCCGAACAGTGGGGCCTGATCAACCGAGCGGTGCCGGACGCCGAGCTCGACACCGCCGTCGACGAGCTGCTCGCCCGAGCTACCCGCGGCAGCCGCGCCAGCAAAGCACTGGGCAAACGCACCCTCTACCGCCAGCTCGACCGCCCCGAGGCAGATGCCTACGCCCTCGCCCTGGAAGTCATGGCCGCCGCCGCCCAACTTCCCGGCGCCCGCGAAGGATTGGCGGCCTTCCTGGCGAAGCGCCCACCTGTCTGGCGCGATTAGCGGCGCCCGGCGTCTGCCCGTGCCCGCCGGAGACGGCTCGAATCGGCAAGAGACGCTGGAGGCGTCGCGTATTCGCTGCTGCCGTCAGCTTTTCATCGGATCGTGGCCCCAGTTCATCAGCGAGTATCGCCATTTGGTGTTCTCGATTTCGCCGGAGGGTCGCTGCTCGAGATGGCGGTGCGCATAGCCGATGACTTTGCGCATGTGCGCGTAATCATCGTCGGTCGGTTTCTTCTTCTCGAGGATGTCCGCGATGCGCCGCCCGCTGGCGTGCCCGGTCGACTCGCCGCCGTCTTTCGGCTTCTGCCCCACCGACTTCGACTCGTCGGTGTCGAGCCACCGGCGCAGTTCTTTCGCCGTCATGTTGACGATGTTGTCGAATTCCATACGCGTGTCTTTGTCTTCCGTCGTCATGGCGCGGCTCCGATTTTCGATGTCAATCGTCGTGCGGACGTAGCGCGCCGGGCTTGTGCACCGCGTCACGGCCGCTCTTCGCACTGCGCACCCGATACTGCGGATCTTGTTCGGAGGCCCGTACCGTTCGGCCCGCCGCTTCGGTGTCGGACGTGATCACTTCTTCCACCTCGCCCTCGGCGGTACTGCCGTGGCTGTTCCATTCGACTTCGTCGCCTTTGCTGAACGATTGCTTTCCCATGGTCGATCCCTTCCCCATTCCCGCATCCAACGAGTTCGTGTTACCCGGGAGCTGCTCTCGAAAACTGATAGCTGAGCCGGTCCTCCCGATTCGCCACCCACTCTTTCTGCGGCCAGAACCTAGTGAAAGGTCGCGATTGTGCCAGTTTCGACCCGACCATCCCGTTGTCAGCACCAGACGCTCTGTTGCGCTAGGAGGTAGTGGTCGGGCGCCAACAGCCTGAGGCGGCGGCTTGCGCGACATAGTTCTCGAATGTCCGCGCCGGACGGTCCAAGGCCTGGTGCACGTCATCGGTGGGGGTCGTGCCCGGGCCGCCGTGGGGAAGGCGGGTGAGAATGTCGGTGAGTAGCCGCGCAGCCTCGGGCGAGACACCGAAGCCGATTTGCTGTTCGACGAAAGTCACGGGGTCGATGTCGACGTGGCGGATCGTGCGGCCGACGGTCGCTCCGATCAGGTCCACGGCTTCGCCGAAGCTGATCGCCCTCGGGCCGGTCAGCTCGTAGGTGTTACCGCTGTGCCGGTCATCGATCAGTGCTCGCGCCGCGACTTCGGCGATGTCGTCGGCGTCCACGAACGGGGTACGGCCGTCGCCGGTGGGGATATACAGCGCGCCGTTGAGAATGCCTGATAGCCAGAAACTTTCACTGAAATTCTGCGCGAACCAGTTGGGTCGCAGGATGGTCCATTCCAGCCCGCTGTCCCGGGTCGCGCGCTCGGCGGCGTGCAGGGGATGATCGGCCTGGTCGGCGGCCGGTGCGGACAGTAGTACGAGTCGCCGGACACCGGCCCCGACCGCCGCCTCGATGAATTTCGGAATACGCGCTCGGCCCTCGTCGGTGAATTGCAGGGCCGGTTCCACGAGATAGGCGGAGGTGGCGCCGTCGAGCACGGCCGACCAAGTCGTCGGGTCGCCCAGGTCGAACGACATATCGCCCCCGGTGCGGGCGACCGCCCGTACCGGATGGCCCGTGGCTCGGAGGTGGCGTGCGATCCGTCGGCCGGTCTTACCGGTGCCGCCGAGAATCAGGATGTTGGTCATGGCAATCATCCAATCGAGCAGCAGTCAGACGATCCATGGGAGAAGATCCGGGATGTCTTTGTGATCGTCTAACGTTGCTCGCTGTGGACGTGCTGAGTGATCTGTTGCATCGAGCGCGAGTGGGCAATACCGAGGTGCGCCAGCTCATCCAGCGGCCGCCGTGGTCGCTGACCTTCGCCGCATCCGGACATCCAGCGCTCGCTGTCGTCGCGGTGCTGGGCGGTCCGGCGCACTTGCGGCTCGACGATGCCTTCACGACAAAGGTGCCGGTGCCCGAGGGCGGTATCGCCGTGGTGAAAACGACCCGCGGATATACGGTTGCCGATAGTCCGACCACCCCGCCTCAGATTTTGATCGAGGAGGGGCGCAAAGTCGTCCTCGACCACAGCCGGGAACCGGGCGCGCTCCGGAATATGGGCCCACGCACCTACGGTGACGGTTTGCCAGGAGCCACGACAGTGCTGCGTGGCTCCTTCGTACTTCATGGCGACGTGGGCGAGCGAGTACTCGATCTGCTGCCACCCGTGGCGGTCGTACCTGCCGGATCCCGGACCAGCGCCGCGTTGCATCTGCTCACCACCGAAGCCGCCCGGGACGAGCCGGGACAAGACGCCGTCCTGCATCGGTTGCTCGATCTGGTGCTCGTGTTGGCGCTGCGCGCCTGGTGGGCCGCGCCCGGCGCGACACCACCCGGCTGGTATCACGCGATGATCGACCCGCGGATCGGCCGTGCTCTCCACGCGCTCCACAACGATCCGGCCCACCGCTGGACCGTTGCCGCGTTGGCCGAGGAGGCCAACATGTCCAGAGCCTCCTTCTCCGCCCGCTTCACCGCCTTGCTCGGACGCCCGCCGCTGACCTATCTCACCGATTGGCGAATGACCCTGGCCGCGGACGCCCTGCGCGATACCGACGCCACCGTCGCGACCATCGCTCATCAAGTCGGATACCACGACGCCTTCGCTTTCAGCGTCGCGTTCAAACGCGCCCGCGGGGCCGGGCCCTCGGCCTGGCGGCGCCAGCAGACCATGCGTCCACCGCCAGACCGAGACAACCATTGACCGCCCTATCCCGCTGTCCCCGGTGCACTCGCGGGGGTCCGGCGGCCAGTCGGCGAATCAGCCCACTGCGACGCCGAACCACCGGGGCAGGTGCTCGCGCAGATCCTGCTGGTCTGCACCGACCCAGGCCACGTGGCCGTCCGGCCGCAGCAGCACGGCGGGCACCTCCAGTTCCTCGCTGACATCGACGACGTGGTCCACCCGATCCGCCCACCCCGTTACCGAAAGCCGGCCCGTCTGGTCGAGCAGCAACCCACGCCCGCCGTGCATCAGTTCGTAGAGACGACCCCGCTTCAGCCCGACGTCCCGCATCCGCCGGCCGAGCAGGTCGTGCCCCTCGCCGAAGTCGTAGCGGACCCCGACCGCGGTGATGATCTCGGTGATATACCGGTTGACCTCCTCGAAGTCCATCAACTTCGAGAACAGCTCGCGCAGCGCGGTCGCGCCAGGATCGGTTCCCATCAGCGTGATCTGCGCACGGGTGTTCTCCAGCACACGCGCGCCCACCGGGTGTCGTTCGGCGTGGTAACTGTCGAGCAATCCCTCCGGCGCCCAGCCGTTCACCTCGGCGGCCAGTTTCCAGCCGAGGTTGAACGCGTCCTGGATGCCGAGGTTCATCCCTTGCCCGCCGGTCGGCGGGTGGATGTGCGCAGCGTCGCCGGCCAGCAGCACCCGGTCGACCCGGTAACGCTCGGCCTGCCGCGTAGCGTCGCCGAAGCGGGACAGCGAGCGCGGGGAGTGCACCCCGAAGTCGGTGCCCGAGAACGCCCGCAGTTGCCGCTTGAACTCCTCCAGGGTCGGGGCCGCACGATCGTCCGACACGCCCTCGGCAGGCACGACGATACGGAACAGCCTTCCGTCGTCACCGGAGCGGGCTGCGCCGAACCGCTTCTGCGTTTTGTGGACTTCCTCGACGATCGCGGCCACCTTCGCCGGGTCCTCGGTCACCTCCATTTCACCGAGCAACGTCTCGACTTTGGTGGGTTCGCCGGGGAAACCGACGCCGAGCAGTTTGCGCACCGTGCTGCGGCCGCCGTCGCAGCCGACGAGGTAGCGCGAGCGTAGTTGCGTGCCGTCGGCCAACGCGACGGTCACCCCGTGCTCGTCCTGACTCAGCCCCACCACTTCGCAGCCGCGCCGGATCTCGGCGCCGACCTCGAGGGCGTACTCGTTGAGCAGCCGTTCGGTGACGGGCTGTGGAGTGGCGAGACCGTACGGGTGCGCCGTCTCCAACCGGTCCGGCCACGGCTTGACGATGCCGCCGAAAAGACCGCCGACTTGGAACTTTTTACTGACCGCGAGGAACCGGTCCAGCAGGCCGCGCTGGTCCATCATCTCGACACTGCGCGCGTGCAGGCCCTGCCCCCGGGACAGCGTGGACGGTTCCGTCTCCTTCTCCAGTACAAGCGTGTGCACGCCGTGCAGCCGCAACTCGCTGACCAGCATCAAGCCGGTCGGTCCGCCGCCGACAATGATCACGTCAAACATGAACCGCCCATCCGTTGGTGTCGCATCTCGGCCAGCTGGTCCGGCGGAAACCCGCGAGCGCACGTGCCTCGCAAATCGCCGATTTCCGCAGGTTCTGGCTTCGGCCGAAGATTTTGCAGCACTACCCGGGCCTTGCCGCAAGTCCCCCAGTGCGATATATGTTAAAAGGGAAGAGGAATTGGTTCTTCCCCGTCTGCGCCCGGTATGGACATCCTGGCAGCACCCATCCCACATTCGGCCAGTGCGTTCGCTTCGGTCTGGCAAGAAGCATCAAACCCACGCGTCGGGTGGCCGGTCCACGCTTCTCGACCTCAGCATGCCTCGCAGGGTCGGGCGCGTCCGCCGTGTAGATGAGTCGAAGCGGAATCTGCCGACAATATCCGGTCCGCAGATGATGTGACCAACGAATATAGGGCCGTCCCAGCGGAATCGGCGACGGTGGCGCCCGGCTATTCGACGCCGAGCGCCACCTCGGTCGACTTGATGAGGACTTTGACGCGTGTGCCTTCGGTGAGTCGCAGGTCATCGACTGCGTCGCGGGTGATCGAGGAGGTGATCTCATCACCCCCGGTGAGCCGGACCCGGACCACGGCCATGGCTTCGCCGCGGGTGATCGAGACGACGGCGCCGTCGAGTTGGTTGCGGGTAGATAGCTGCATGCCGGTGATGGTACGCACGCCCGGCCCGGGTGGCGGGGATTGCCGACGGGGGTGTCAGTAGGCGTCGCGGACGTGACAACCGGCTACCTCACCCCCGCCCCAAACCGGGGCTTGCTCGACACGACGGTGGATATGCCGTCCGCATGCACGAAATGTGCGGCGGGATGCTGTTCGTGCGGCTGCCGGAATCGGTGAGTGCCGATCAGTATCGGTCGACGGCGGGCGGCGTCAACGTCGAATCACGCAGCGGCCCGATCGTTTCCTCGAACGCCTTCTGCCAAGAACCGTCGGCGACCATTTGCTCGATCGCGTCGTTGATCTTGTTCCGGGTTTCCTGGTCGCCTTTCTTCAGGCCGATACCGTACTTCTCGGTGGTGAACGTGTTGCCGACCAGCTTCAGTTCCCCTGACGCCTGCCCCGCGAAACCGGCGAGGATGATGTCGTCGGTGGTCACCACATCGACCGAACCGCGGCGCAGAGCTTCGATGCACTGCGAGTAGGTGTCGAGTTCCACCAGCTGAACATCTTTGGCGTAGTGATCCTTGACGTATTGCGCCGGGGTGGAGCCTTTGACCGAGCAAAGTTTCTTGTTGCCGTTCAGCGACTCGACACCGGTGATATCGGTGGTCTCCTTCTTCACCAGCAGCGCCTGCCCGGCCACGAAATACGGTCCGGCGAAGTCGACTTTCTCCTTGCGCGCGTCGGTTATCGAATAGGTGGCGACGATGAAGTCCACCTCGCCGTTCATGATCATCGTCTCCCGCCGGGCCGACGGCGTCTCTTTGAAGGTGATGCCGTCGGGCCGCACGCCGAGCTTGCTCGCTACGTACTTGGCGATCTCGACGTCATACCCTTGGTAGGAGCCGTCCGCTTCACGGAATCCGAGTCCTGGCTGGTCGAACTTGATGCCGATGGTCAGCTTGCCGTCCCGCACGTGATCGGCGGTGGTCGCGGCGTCGCTGCCGCCACCGCAGGCGGCGGCGGCGAGGGCGACGGCGATCGCCCCGATACCGAGGCGAAGTGTTCGGGTGATCCTCATCGAATTCGGCTCCTTCTCACGGTGAGCTGCCGGTCCGGGGGCCGACGACACGTCATCTTTCCCGGAACATCGATCGCCCGGCTCGACTGTCCCTCCCGCCAGTGGAAAGTTCGGGGACGTGGCCGCCCGCGCCGGAAGTGCACATCGTCGTTCAGGCCGACGACGCGGCCCCGACGACCGTTATCGGCACTTCCGGGCTTTCACGAGACGGTTGGAAGTTGTCGCGCCACAGACGTACGAGCGACCACGCGGTTGCGCAGAGCAGCAGGCCGTTGCGCACTGCCAGGACCACTACTCCCGGCCCGCTTCCGGTGGCGACCCGGTCGTAGAGGAACGGGAACTCCACCTGACTCGCCAGTGCCGTCGCGAGTACCAGCACCAGCACAGGCCGCTGCGTGGTGCGCGGGTCGAGCGCGCAGACCGCGGCGACCCCGACCGCCCACACCAAGTACTGCGGGCTGAGCACCCGACTGGCCGCCAAGGCGAGGAGCACCGCCGCCAATGCCAGATCCGTCGCCGGAGGACGCACGCGCCACCAGGTGATCAGCAACACCGCGCCCCCGATGATCATGACGGCCACGCATCCCCTGGCCACGGCGGACACCGCAGGGCCGGACAGCTCCTCCGCCCCGTAACGATGCACGATGGTCCAGCCGCCGTTCATCAGCCGAGAAACCAACAACGGCGTGGCAGCGACGGATTCGATCTGCAATCCCCGCTTCGACTGAAACTCCAGAAACGACCACGCGCCCGGACCCAACGCGGTCAATCCCGCCATCGCAACCAGACCGGCGCAGGCCGCCGCCGCGCTCATGCGCCACAGCGTCCGTCGGCGCAACCCGAGCACGACCACCACCGGCCACAGTTTCAGCAACACACCCGCGGCGGCGGCCACGCCTGCCGCCGCCGGTCGGCGCGCTGACCACAACAGTGCCGCGATCGCGGTCGCGGCTACGATCAAATCGAATCGGCCGTAACAGACCCGGCCAAGGAAGGCCACTCCGAGCGTCCAAATCCACGGCCCGGCCTGCGCTGTCCGCAGCCCGTCAGCCCGCGCCGCCCTGATCAACAAGCTGAGCACACCGGCATCCGCTGCCGCGACCAGCGCGAAGAACAACCAGTTGTAGCCCAACCCACCGCCGATCAGCCAGGGCACCACCAGCAACGCACCCGCCCCGGGCGGATACTGCCAGCGTTCGTCGTCCAGCGGGAAAGCGTTCTGGTGCACGATATGTTCGGCCCAGGCGCGGTACAGGGTCAAGTCCGCCGCCGAGGCATCCCAGACGCTGTGCGGCAACGCCGTCACACCGGTGAACACCACCATCAGTAATCGAGTAACCACCCAAACGACCCACAACCTCGACACCGATGACAGCTCGCGCACAAGGTCGCAGCCTAACCGTCGTGCGCAATGAGCAAGGCGCCCACGGGCATTCGCAGACGACGATCTTACATTCCGGTTCGTGCGGTGATGCGGCCTTCCTGGATCGCGCGCTCGAGTTCGGCATGGTCGCGCGCGTTCTGGTCGGCGTAGGTTTCGGCGTATTCCGCCATGGCATGGTCGAACTCGTCTGTCGTGCCGAGGTACGAAGCGATCGCTATCCGGTCGCCCGCGCGGGCGTGTGCGTAAGCCAGCACCCGCCCGCACAGTCGGCCGTAGAGCCGCAGTCCCCTGGGACCCATGGTCTCGATCACCGCCGAGCCCTTGCCGTCACGTAGCTGCCGGAAGTAGAAGTCCCGCTGCTCGCCGTCGATGTCGGGACCGTGTTGCCAGCCCAGCAGGATGTCGCTCGCCGCCTGCATCAGCCGCTGCCCACGCACTACCCGCTCCCCCTGGTTCGGATACGACGGGCCCGCCAGATACCGTGCCAATACCGACGGTTGGGCCTCCTTCGCCTGCAGAAACAACGGATCTCCGTCGACTCCCAGCAGCAGGACGATCCAAGCGCGGGTGCCCACGCTCCCCACGCCGACCACCTTGCGCGCGGCTTGCGCGAACTCGAATTGGTCCAGCAGCGCGCGGCGATTGTCCTGCAGAGTCGCACGGTACTCGCTGAGACGTTGGCGCAGTTCGCGATACAGCTGCTCGGCGTCGACATCGGCGAAGAGTTCCTCGAGCGGGACGAGCAGGGGCGGGTCGCTGATGATCCGCGGCCTGCCGTCGACACGAGTGGTCAGCTTCGCCAGGGCGTGGTGACTGTCGTGCGTCCGCGACTTCGCGAGCGCCTTGCGCACCCGCTCCTGGGTCGAGGTGTCCAGCTCGTCGCGCAATTCGGGCAATTCGGCGGTGGGATCGATGCGCGAGTACCACACGGCTGTGGTGCTCCGCTCGGCTTGGTCCCGCATCGTGGTCCGGTATTCCGCCGCGCACGCTCGCGTGACTTTCAGCCGCTGTTTCGCGGAGAAGCCGTTCTCTCCGGCGGCGACCGCCAGGCTGGTGACGAGCCGTTTGACATCCCATTCGAACGGACCGGGGTACGTCTCGTCGAAATCGTTGATGTCGAAGGCCAGGCGGCGTTCGGGTGTCGCGAAGATTCCGAAATTGCTCAGGTGGGCATCACCGCACAGTTGAGTGTGCAGCCCCGTCGTGGGCGCTCGGGACAGATCGTCCGCCATGACCAGGGCCGCGCCGCGATAAAAGGCGAACGGTGAGTTCGCCATGCGGCCGTACCGCACCGGAACCAGTTCCGGAATCCTGGATCGAGCCTGCCGATCGAGCAGGTCGACCGGGTCCCTACCGGTGGCGTCGTGTTCGGCGAGAGCGGCGAAAGGGGTAGTCCGCCGAGCGGATTCACCCTGCTCGGCACGTTCGGCGCGGGTGGCGATCCGATCGTTCACCGCGGCCGTCCGGTGGGTCACGGTGCGACCGGCTCGAACGGGCGCGTTTCATCGTGACCGAGGCGGACGACGCCTGCCGACGATTCCTGGACTTCGTTCCACGCTCCCGGCAGGTCACGCAGCGGCTCGGAGACCACGAACCGGGCCTCCTCCCCCAGCGCGCGGAGAGCTTTCACCTCCGGATGCAGGGCGCGCACTTTCGCGACATCGTTGGAATAGAACAGCGATCGCGTCTGCCGCTCGGTGGAATACCGGAAGAACCACATGGATTCGCCGTCGGTGGTCGCGACGGTCATCTGTACCGGAGCCTCGACCTCGTGCGCCCGGCCGACGTCTTCGACGAGGCCGACCGCGCGGGCGACCGCCTCGAACGGGTCGTGGACGAGCCCGAAGGTCAGGGCAAGGAAGAAGAGCAACTCGGAATCGGTAGATCCCTCGATGTCGGCGAACAGGAGCGGATCGACCGCCGTCATCAGATCACGCTTGCACTGGCGGAACCCGCGCAGCGCTCCGTTGTGCATCCACAACCAGTGCCCGTGCCGGAACGGGTGACAGTTGCTGCGCTGCACCGAGGTCCCGGTCGACGCGCGCACGTGCGCGAAGAACAGCGACGTGCGCACCGCGCCCGCGATCTCCCGCAAGTTGCGGTCGTTCCATGCCGGTTCGGTGTTCTTGAACACCGAAGGTCGCGGGCCATCGCCGTACCAGCCGATCCCGAAGCCGTCACCGTTCGTGGTCGTCGCACCCAGTTGGGAGTGCAAGCTCTGGTCGATCAACGAATGCGTCGGCCGGAACAAAAGGTCCTCGGCCCGGATCGGCTCTCCTGAATAAGCCATCCACCTGCACATATATCGATTGAAGCAGAGCAGGCGGGGTTCGGCCACAGCATCCGCGCGATCAGTGGGTCATGATCACCTTGACCACCACGACGGTGGTGGCCGCAACCGCCAGCAGCAGGGCCTCGAGCAAGGTCGAACGCCGGGGGCGCGCACCGTTGAGCCGCTCGATGACGAACACGATTCCGCCGATCCGGATCAGCATGACCACCTCCGCGAGCAGCTGCGCAGTGCGCGGTTCGAGCCATCCGAGACCGGCGATGCCGAGGATCACGCAAGGCAGCACCGCCGAGCTGAGGATCGGCACGGAGTCCCGCATGTCCATCCAGCGCTCCCGAGCGGAGATAGGCCGGTTCTGCTGGACGCTCTGGCCGACCCCTTCGGCGAAAGAGTGTGCGATGAACGTCGAGAAAGCCGTCCCGAGGACGATCAAGATGCCGACGTGTTCGGCGGAGGTCGTCACCGGTATCAGCGCCGCGAGTATCAGCACGTTCCCGTAGACATAGGCGCTGATCCGGCTGGCCGCGTTGCGGCGGTCCAGCGGAGCGCTCCGGGAGAACAGCGGTCCGTGTAGGAATGCTTGTCTGCTGGCTTCCATCGACCTCTCACCGAGTTCGTCGCCGGGCCATCCGTCTTTCCGAGTCGTGCCTAGCCCGCGGCAAGGCCTACTAAATAGTAGCCAGAAGATCGCTGGGGATTATGCTGAACACCGGCGCACGGCGACGTGTGCGGGCTCTGTTGTTCCAGGTTTTCGGTACGTCCCATGCGGATCGGGCAAGACGCCCCGTCAGACCGATGCATCGCTCCGTGCATCGCCGATGAGAGAGGTGACCGGCAAATGTCAGCAACTGATGACCATTCCGTCAAGCAGGCGGTCGCGGCCACTACTTCGATCGGCGCCGCGGTCCTGCTGTTGGCCGCCGGGCTCCTGTCGATCTTCCAGGGGATCTCCGCGATCGCCAAGGATGATCTTCTGGTCTCCGGAACGAATTACACCTATCAGTTCAGTACCACCACCTGGGGGTGGATCCATCTCGTTCTCGGCATCTTGGTGGTGATCGCGGCGGTCGGGCTGATCGCCGGCGCTATGTGGGCGAGGGTCACAGCGGTGTTCCTCGCCGCGCTGTCGATCCTGGCGAACTTCCTGTGGCTGCCGTACTACCCGTGGTGGTCGACCATCGTCATCGCCTTGGACGTCGTCGTGATCTGGGCGGTCACGACCTGGGAGCCGAGCCGCATGTGACCGGCAGCGGCCGCGGTGCCGGTGCGGGTCAGGTGTCGCGCGACGCCACGGGCGGCGCCGACACCGTGCGGCGGGGCAGCAGCGCCGCGGCGAGCAGTCCGCCGAGGCCGATCGCGGCGAGAACGCTCATCGCGGCGGCGTAGGCGTGACCGCCGGGATCGGCGACCAGGATCGTCCCGGCCACCGCGGTACCGAGCGAGGAACCGAGGTTGGACACGCTGCGCGACAACCCCGAGATCTCGCCCTGCTGTTCCTCACCGAAGCTGGACTGCACCACGTTGACCGACGGGGTGAGCATCACGCCGAGGCCGAGCCCGATCAACAACAGTCCGGGGGCGAACGCCCACGGGTTCAGCGCACTGCCCGCCAATGCCAGCAGCACCACCACGCCGATGATGGTCACCAGGAAACCACCCATGATGAGGGTGCGCGCGGCGCGGCGCCGCGCCAGTCGTCCGGCCGACAGTGACGAGACCAGCAGGCCGATGGTGGCGGCGGTGAAGATGACGCCGGTCTCAATGGCGTTGTATCCCCGCACAACCTGCAGATACGCCGAGACGACGAACGAGGTGCCCATCAACAGCAACCACTGGATGTTCTGGGTGACCAGGCCGAGGTTCGACGTGCGGTTGCGGAACAAGCCGGTCGACAGCAGCGGCTCATGCCCGGCGCGCTCCTTGTTGCGGCAAGAGACGAAGAACCAGGCGAGGAACATCGCACCGAGTGACAGCAGCGCCAGCATCAACCAGATATTGTCGTCGGCGGCCAGAATGCCCATGACGAGCAGGATCAGACCGACCGCCGACAGAATCGCGCCCCCGAGATCGAAAGGCCGCGTGGGGTCCGCGGGCAGCGGGTCGGTAATGCGGCGGCTGAGCAGGATGATCGCCACGATGACGAGAGCCTGGAAGCCGAAGGCGGCGCGCCAGCTCAGCCCGGAGGTGATGAGTCCGCCGATCAACGGTCCGGCCGCGGCGCCGATGCCGCCCATGGCCATGATGGCGCCGAAGGCCCGTGCGCGAGACGTCGTCTCGGTGAACAGCAGGGTGCTGAGGATATAGACCGGTGGGATCAGCAGCGCGGTGCCGACACCTTCGAGGATCGAATTGCCCAGGATCAGCACACCGAGCGCCGGTGCGAGAGCGCTGAGCACGGCGCCGACGCCGTAGACGGCCAAGCCGACGACGAAACATCGCTTGCGACCGTATCGGTCGGTGAGCTTTCCGCCGGGGATCATCAGCGCGGCCATCACCAGCAGGAAGATCGTGATCGTCACCTGCACCCCGTGCACGGTGGTGTTCAGGTCGGCGCTGATGTCGGTGATCATCACGTTCATGTTCGAACCGGCGAAGCTACAGATGAACTGCGCCAGCGCGAGAGGAAGCAGCACCCGGCGCGGTCCGGACCCGGTCGGCTCCGCCATTCACGCGCCCCGGGTCAGGAACCGTCCGGCCGAGCTTCGGCTCGGTCGAGCTGTTCGTCCAACGCCATCGCCGCGGCGACCAAGGCCAGGTGCGTGAACGCCTGCGGGAAGTTGCCCAACTGCTCGCCGGACGGGCCGATCTCCTCGGCGAAGAGACCGACGTGATTGGCGTAGGTGAGCATCTTGTCGAACGCGTAGCGGGCTTGGGTCAATCGCCCAGCACGGGCCAGCGCCTCCACATATAGGAAACTGCACAGATTGAACGTGCCCTCGACGCCGCGTAAGCCATCCGGGGAGGCTTCGGGGTCGTAACGGTAGACCAGGCTGTCGCTGACCAATTCCTCGTCCATCGCGTCGAGCGTGCTCAGCCACGCCGGATCCTGCGAGGATAGGAAGCCCATCCGCGGCATGAGCAGCAGCGACGCATCCAGCACCTCGGTGGCGTAGTGCTGCACGAACGCCTGCCGCTTCGAGCTCCAGCCGCGCTCGATGATCTGGTAGAACACGGCGTCCCGTTCCCGTGTCCAGCGCGCGACGTCCGCGGGCCGAGAGTGTTCGATCGCCAGCCGTACACCGCGATCGAACGCGACCCAGGTCATGAGACGGCTGTAGGTGAATTCCTGTTGACCACCACGAGTTTCCCAAATCCCCTCGTCGCGCCGGTCCCAGTTCTCGGTGAGCCAGTCGATCAGGTTCGCGATCGCCCGCCAGCCCGAGATTCCGCCGATATCGGACATCTGCGCCAGCGCGTCGGCCGCCTCACCGTAGATGTCGAGCTGGATCTGATCGGCCGCCGCGTTACCGACCCGCACCGGCGCCGATCCGCGGTAACCCTCCAGATGAGAAAGAATCTCCTCCTCCAGTCGAGGATCGCCATCGATGCGATACATGATCTGCAACGGCTCACCAGAAGTGGTGTCACCGGCTTCCAGCCGCTCGCGCAACCAGCGCCGGAAGGCATACGCCTCTTCGGCGAAACCCAAATCGTTCAGCGCCCGCACCGACAGGGACGCGTCCCGGATCCAGGTATAGCGGTAGTCCCAGTTGCGTTCGCCACCGACCTGCTCGGGCAGGCCCATGGTGGCCGCGGCGATCGGTGCGCCGGTCGGTGCGTAGGTGAGCAACTTCAGCGTGATCGCCGAGCGATTCACCATGTCCCGCCAGCGCCCCCGGTAGGTCGACGAACGCAGCCACGACTGCCAGAACGCGCGGCAAGCCTCGAATTCGGCGATGACCGCTTCCCGCACCAGCGGGACCGGTACCGCGCCGTCGCTGTCCATACTCGTCAACACGAGCACTGTCGTCTCCCCCGCCGACAGGGTGAACCGCGCGGACACGTCATCGCCTTCGGCGTGAAACGACACCGGGTCGGTCGCCTGCAGGTGCAGATCGGTGCCCGGACCTCGGAAGATCGCCGAGCACTGATCGTGCAAAGTGAGCGTGTGTGCGGCGCGCGCGTAGTCGAACCGTGGTCGGCAGCTCAGCACGAAAGGCAAAGTGCCCCGCACCACCCGGGCGATCCGCACCAGCCGATGCCGGTCAGTAGGGGCGGGATCACGGATCGGCTCCATGAAATCGATGACTTCGCCGACCCCACTCTCCGCCATGAACCGGGTCACCAGTACGGCCGTGTCCGACAGGTACAACTGACGAATCGTCACTTCGGCCTCGGCCAGATCGGCGGACAACTGACAGCTACCGCCGCGCTCGCTGTCGAGCAGTGCGGCGAAGACGCTCGGGGAATCGAATCGCGGAGTGCACCACCAATCGATCGTGCCCGCCGAGGACACCAGCGCCGCGGTTTGCAGATCACCGACGATACCGTGCTCAGCGATCGGTGGATACGCGTTCATGGGCACTCCTCCAGTGGAATCGACCGAACGGACAACTCAGCCCAGCGCAACCGATCGCCGCATCCCCTACACGAGAGATGCGACCTTCACAGTGTGCGCCATCTCAACCGGAAAAGTGAACAGCTTACGTGTAGCAAATCTGAAACAGTCACGATGCGCAGCCGCGGGTACGCCGCCACCCTTTCTCGAGCCGGACCTTGCGTATCACGTCATGCGCACATTCCACGCCGTCGACGAATCGCTCGGCCCATGCTTCCGCACCCGGGGATGGGCTCGTCCTACCTACCCGCGCCTGAGGCCCCGCTCTTTTCCGACCATGTAGCCAGAACATCGGATTGCCACGGCTTCCAAGACATCCGGGCAGCTCGGCCGACGGCACGGCGGCTCGACGCGTACGCTGAATCACGCTGGGTAGGAACGAGTTTCGGTGGCCTTCACCGCAGCCCACAGCCGCTGGCCCGGACGCAGTCGCAGCTCGGCGACGGTGGCCGGTGTGATGTCGGCGAGCACGGGCGGTGCGCCGTCGAGACGAATCCGGGTGATGTGCGCGTGTTGCTCGATGCCGGTGATCGTGACCGGCCAGCTGTTGCGGGGGCTGCCGACGGGTTGTTCCGGATGCAGGCCGACCGCGTTCGGGCCGAAGGCCACATGGACTCGCCCCTCGGCGGGTTCGGCGATGGTGAGGCTGCCGCCACCGTCCAGGTCGACAGTCGTGCCGCGAGCCGTGCCGCGGTAGAGGTTGAGGCCCATCAAAGTCGCCACGTAGTCCGAGCGTGGTCTCGCCGCGACCTGCGCGGGCGGTCCTTGCTGGACGATCTTGCCGTCTTCGAGGATGATCAGCCGGTCGGCGAGGACCATGGCGTCGAGAGGGTCGTGGGTGACCAGCACGGTGTGGCCGGGGTAGTCGCGCAGATGGTGGGCGAGGTCCGAGCGCACTTGGACCCTGGTGCCGGCGTCGAGTGCCGCGAGTGGCTCGTCGAGCAGCAACAGCTGCGGTTCGGTGGCCAGCGCGCGGGCCAAGGCGACCCGTTGCGCCTGTCCTCCGGACAGTGCCCGGGGTTTGCGAAGTGCGTAATCGGCCAGTCCGACCCGCGCGAGCCATTCGGCGGCCCGCTCGCGCGCGACGGCACGCCGACATCCCCGGGCGCGCAGCCCGAATGCGACGTTCTCCAGTGCCGACAAATGCCCGAACAACAGGTAGTCCTGGAACACGACGCCTACCTGTCGGCGTTCGGCGGGCACGAACGCCGACGGTGGCGCGTCCCAGGTGGTTCCGTCCAGCCGGATGTGCCCGCCGGTCAGCGCGATCAGCCCCGACAGGGCTCGCAGGGCAGTGGTCTTGCCCGCCCCGTTCGGTCCCAGCAGAGCGGTCACCTCGCCCGGCGCGGCGGCGAGAGGCAGTTCGAGCGCGAAATGCCCTCGGTCGATCCGCAGGTCGGCCTCCAAGCTCATATCGCTCCCCGGATCCACCGTTCGCGCAACGCGACCAACACGGTGACCGAGACGGCCAACAGAACGAGGCTGAGCACGATCGCGGCGTCCGGATCGGTCTCCAGCGCGAGATAGACCGCCAGCGGCATAGTGGTGGTGCGGCCGGGGAAGTTACCGGCGAAGGTGATGGTGGCGCCGAACTCACCGAGCGCACGGGCCCAGCACAGCACCGCGCCCGCGACCACTCCGGGCAATACCGACGGCAGGGTCACCCGGCGGAAGGTGTACCAGCGGGTGGCGCCGAGCGTGGCGGCCGCCTCCTCGAAGCGAGGATCGGCCGCCCGCAGCGCTCCTTCGACGGAGATCACCAGGAAAGGCATGGCCACGAATGCCTCGGCCACGATTACCCCGGCGGTGGTGAACGGCATTGAGACACCAAACCATTCGTAGAGATACCGCCCGATCAGCCCCCGCCGTCCCAGCACCAGCAGCAGTGCGACACCGCCGACCACCGGCGGCAGCACGAGCGGTACGGTGACCAAGGCCCGGACCAGCCCGCGCCCCGGCAGTTCGGCGCGCGCCAGCACCCAGGCCAGCGGGATGCCGAGGACCACGCAGATCGCCGTGGCCGCGGTCGCGCACACCAGCGAAAGCCGCAGTGCCTGGCCGACTTCGACGCTGAACAACCGATCCGGCATGGTCGCCCACGGCGCTCGCGCCAGCAACCCGATGAGCGGTAGGGCGAGGAACGCCAGCCCGCAGCCTGCGGGCAGCATCAGCGCGACCGGTCGCCGCCCCAGCACCGCCCGCCGCCGCGAGGGCGCGATCACGGCGTGTCGAATCCCGCCGCGGCGAAGACCGTCTCGGCCTTGTCCGAGGTCACGAAGTCGACGAACGCCGCCGCGGCGGCCGCGTTCGGCGCGTGCGCCAGCGGCGCTACCGGGTAGTCGTTGATCGCCTTGCCGGACTCCGGGAAGTCGATGCCCTCGACCTTGTCGCCCGCCGCCTTCACGTCGGTGCGGTATACCAGCGCCGCGTCGACCTCGCCGAGCGTCACCTTGGTCAGCACCGCCTTCACGTCCTGCTCGCGGGTATCGGGTTGCGGGGTGATGTTCGCCGTCTCGAACACCGTCTTGGCCGCCGCGCCGCAAGGCACCTGCTCCGCGCACAGCGCGAGCTTGGGCTCGGTCCTGCCGAAATCGGCCAACCCGGTGACGTGTCCCGGGTTGCCCTTAGGCACCGCGATCTCGAGCCTGTTGCGCACGAAGGTGACCGGCGCGGCGGTGACTTCGCCCTTGTCGCGGACCTGCTGCATGTTCTTCGGCGCCGCCGAGGCGAACACGTCGGCCGGTGCTCCTTGGTTGATCTGTTCGGCGAGCGCGGAACTCGCGCCGAAGCTGTAGATCACCTTCACGCCCGGGTGGGCGGCCTCGAATTGCTTGCCGAGTTCGGTGAACGTCTCGGTCAGCGAGGCGGCGGCGAACACGGTCACCGTGCCCGAGACATGCTCGGCGCCGGTGTGTTCGGTCGCGTCGTCCGAACCACAGCCGGCCGCCGTCACCACAGCCACCACCGTCGCGGTGGCGACACCCAACTTGCGAATCATCCTCATCCTCGTCAACTTTCCGGTATCTCCACGACGACGTGCGTGGACTTCACCGATGCGACAGCGACGCTGCCGACTTCCAGACCGAGCTCGTCCACCGATTCCCGGCTCAGCAACGACACCAGCCGGAACGGTCCGGCCTGCATCTCCACCTGCGCCATCACCGTGTCCTTGACCACCCGGGTTACGATCCCGCGCATCCGGTTGCGGGCCGACGCCGCGACCGTCGCACCGGGTGCGGGCGCCTCGGCAGTGGCGCGCAGGAACTCGGCGAGCTCGCGGCCGCTGACACCCTTGCGGCCGTTGTCCAGCTGAATCGCGGTCAGACGGCCCTGATCGATCCATCGACGCACCGTGTCATCGCTGACACCCAGCAACGCGGCGGCTTCGCTGATCCGTAGATTCGACACGAGCGACAGTTTATTGCCGCATTCACGGTAAAGATAGTCGGTCAGATCCGCTACCTCGAGTACTCTCGTTCGCCCGCGCCCGGCGGCTTCTCGTGACGGCAGGGCGTTGTCGATGTCTTCACCAGCCGGACTGCGCCGCAGTGCGGCGATGTCACCTACCCGCCGGGGTGGAGCGTCGCTGTCGATGCGGCAATCCGACGGCTATACGGTCGTGATAGGCCACCGCTCGCGCAGTCGTGGCGCATGGCAGACGACAAGGAACCCGAGCGACATGTCGATATCGAAGAAGGCGCATCCGAACGCGCGCACGCGGGAATTGGTGGCCGCCTGCCGTGCGGAGATCCCCGCGCTGACCGATCGGCTGATCTCGGAGATCTTCACCGACAACCCCGACTGGACCGATTATTCGCGGGTCGCCCGCGCCGATCTGGTCGACGGCTGTCGCCGGTACGTGACCCGCATCCTCGACCTGTTGGGTGCTCCGACAACCGCGTTCGACGACGATGTCGCCGCGTCCATCGGGCGCCGCCGTGCCGAACAGGGCGTGCCGCTGGAAGCCATGTTGCGCACGTTCCGGCTCGGCGGCCGGATCGTCTGGGAGGTCCTGCTCGACCGAGCGGACGATCTCGCTCCCGGCGAGATCCGCGCGGCGGGCACCGCGTTGTGGGCCGTGATCGACGGGCTGTCCACGTCGCTGGTCACGTCTTACCGGAATACCGAATTGGAGCAGTTGCGCAGCGACGAACGCCGTCGGCACGCCCTGATCGAGGACCTGCTCGCCGGCCGAGGCAACGACACCACCTTCGCCGCGCGCGCCGCACGTGAGTTGAACCTTCCAGCCGGTAGCGACTACCTCGTGGTCGTCGCCTGCGGTGCGGGCGAGGCGATGCACACCGGCACCGAGACGGCCTTGGCCGCGGTCGGCATTCGTTCGGTGTGGCACGATCGCGTCGACTCGACGGTCGGGCTGATAGCGGTCGAGCGCCACGACGTCGCCTCGGTGTTGCGACGGATCGAACCGCATGTTCGCGGACGAGCAGGCGCCTCGCCGACCGTCGGCGGCCTGGCGCAGGTCGGCACCGCACACGGCTGGGCACTGCTCACCCTGCAAACCTTGCCCGAGGACGCGACAGGACTCGTGCCGCTGCACCAACGCTTCCAACATGCGCTGTTGCTGCGCTCGACCGACGTGACCGACATGCTGGTCGCCCACACCCTCGGTCCGGTACTCGCACTGCCCGCCGCCGAGCGCACGACCTTGCTCGACACGCTCGCGGCATGGTTGGCGCACGACTGCTCGGCGGCCCATGCGGCGACACGGCTGCACTGCCACCGCAATACCGTGATCAACCGCCTCCATCGCGTCTCGACCTTGCTCGGCCGCACGCTCGAAGGCCAGCGCAGCTATGTGGAACTGTCGCTGGCCCTGGCCGCCCTCGACCTCGACCGGCCAGCGGATAGAGCCTGATCCGACCTCATCGGATTGGGCGCTGCGCCCAATCCGACGATTGCACTACTGGGCTTCATGGCAATTGTGTGTGCACTACGCTACGGCAACACTCGATAGCGATGATTCGCCCCACAACCGGAGGCGGATCGGATCATCGAGGACGAGGAGCACCACGAGTGCCGGATTTCGATCTACTGGTGGTCGGCGGCGGCCCGGGCGGGTACGTCGCCGCCATCCGCGCGGCCCAGCGCGGCCTGCGGGTCGGCTTGGTGGAGAAGGAGCGCCCGGGCGGCGTCTGCCTCAATTGGGGCTGCATTCCGACCAAGGCGATGCTGCGGTCCGCCGAGATCTTCCGAACCATCACCGCCGCAGCTGATTTCGGCGTGTACGCCGACAACGTGCGCTACGACTTCGCCGCGGTGCGGCAGCGCAAGGACGGCATCGTCAAGCAACTCACCGACGGTGTGGCGAGCCTGCTCGCCGCGAACGGCGTGACGGTGATCGAGGGACACGCCCGCTTCACCGGTCCGACCAGCGTCGAGGTATTCGAGGCGGGACAATCGCCGATCTTCCCAGGCGGCCCCCGCTACGCCGCCGCTCCGACAGCCACCGCCACCCGGACGATCAGCGCGAGCGACGTGATCATCGCGACCGGATCGGTGCCCGCTCGACTGCCGATACCGGGCGCGGACCTGCCGGGCGTCATCACCTCCGACGGCGCGTTCGGGCTGACCGAGGTGCCCGAACGCCTCGTCGTCATCGGCGGCAGCGCGGTCGGCGCGGAATGGGCCAGCCTGTTCGCGAGTTTCGGCAGCCGGGTCACCATCGTCGAGCTACAGGACACCCTGGTGCCGCTGGAGGACGCCGACGTCGGCGCCGCCCTGGGACGGTCGTTCACCAAGCGCGGCATCGCCGTGCTCACCGGCTCGACCGTCGAAGCCATCGCGCGAACCGATGCCCTGCGCGTCACCGTCGCGGGCGAGCACGCCGGTGAACTCGACGCGGACGTGGTACTTGTCGGCGTCGGACGCCGTCCCAACACCGCCGACCTCGGCCTGGACCGCGCGGGAATCGACACCGACCCGCGGGGATTCATCCCCGTCGACGAACGGCTGAGCACCGGCGTCGAACACGTCTACGCCATCGGTGACGTCACCGGGCGTGCCCTGCTCGCACACGTCGCCTCGCATCAGGGCCTCACCGCCGCGGACGTGATCGCCGGCCATCCGGCGCACATCGACTACACCGCGATCCCGGCCGCCACCTTCACCCACCCGGAGATCGCGAGCGTCGGGCTCACCGAGGCGAAGGCCCGCGCCGCCGGGCACGAGGTCGTCACCGCCCGATTCCCCTTCGCGGCACTCGGTCGGGCGAAGACCTTCGGCGAAACCGAGGGCTTCGTCAAAATCGTTGCCGGACAGCGCCATCGAGAAGTGCTCGGGGTGCACATCATCGGCCCGTCGGCCAGCGACCTGATCGCCGAGGGCGCCTTGGCTATTGCGCTGGAGGCGACCCTCGACGAACTCGCCGACACCATCCACGCCCACCCCACTCTCGGCGAGATCGGCATGGAGGCGGCCATGGCCGGACTCGGACTGCCCGTGCACATCCCGCCCCGGAAGCGTTGAGGAGCCTGCCGTGACCACCAGCACCGCATCCCGCAAACCGAGTCGCAAGACGGCTCGGTCGACAGCCGCACACACCTCCGCGCCGGTCGCCGAGGAGCGCAAGAGCGACGCCGCCGAACCCGCACGGACGCAGGACGACTCCGTTCCGGCCGACGCGCGCATCGCCGCGGAGGATCCGGACAGCCTGCGCGGCCTGTACCGCGACATGCTGTTCGTGCGCCGGTTCGAGGAGCGCACCGCCCAGAGCTATCAGCAGGCGAAGATCGGCGGCTACTGCCATCTCAACCTGGGCGAGGAAGCCACCGTGATCGGGCTCGGCGCGGCCATGCGCCCGACCGACTATCTGTTCACCAACTACCGCGAGCACGGATACGCGCTGGCCAAAGGCATCGAGCCCGGCCGCGTCATGGCGGAACTGTACGGCCGCTCCACCGGCACCTCCAAGGGCTGGGGCGGTTCCATGCACATGTACGACACCGCGACTCGCATGCTGGGCGGTTACGCCATCGTCGGCGGCCAGGTTCCGCTGGCCGTCGGCGCGGCGCTGGCCATCGACTACCGCGGCGAGGACGACGTGGTGGTGTGCCAGATGGGTGAGGGCACGACGAACATCGGTGCGTTCCACGAGTCGCTCAACATCGCGGCCCTGTGGAACCTGCCGGTGGTGTTCCTGGTGATCAACAACCAGACCGGCATGGGCACCACGGTCGAGCGCTCCTCCGCCGAGCCGGATCTGTGGAAGCGCGCCGCCGCATACCGCATGCGCGGGGAGCGTGTCGACGGCACCGATGTGCTCGCCGTCCGCGATGTGGCCGGTGAGTTGATCGAAACCGCTCGGCGCGAGAAGAAACCCGCGCTGCTCGAGGCGGTCAGTCACCGCCTCAAAGGCCACTCCGTGGTCGACCCGGCGAAATACCGTACCGAAGAGGCGGTCTCGATCGCCCGCGGCAACGATCCCATCGTGCGCTGGCGCGACGCGCTGCTCGCCGCCGGTGTGCTGGACGATCGGTCCGTGGCCGCGCTCGAAGCGGAGGTGATGGCCGCGGTCGCCGCGGCGGTCGAATTCGCCGACACAAGCCCCCATCCGGAGCCGTCGAGCCTGTTCGACTACAACTACGCGACGCCCGTGGCGGGCGATTCGCGTCGCCTGCCCGCCGATCCGCTCTTCATCCATTAAGGACATCACCGTGGCTGTCATGACCTATCGTGAAGCGCTGCGCGAGACCCTCCGCGAGGAGATGCGGCGCGACGACGATGTCTTCCTCATCGGGGAGGAGATCGGCATCTTCGAAGGCTCCTACAAGATCACCGCGGGACTGCTGGCCGAGTTCGGCGAGAAGCGGGTGCGCGACACTCCCATCGCCGAGGAGGGTTTCGTCGGCGCCGCCATCGGCGCCGCCATGCTCGGACTGCGCCCGGTCGTCGAGATCATGACGATCAATTTCTCACTGCTGGCGCTGGATCAGATCGTCAACCACGCCGCGAAGATCTACGGCATGTTCGGCGGCCAGACCAGCGTGCCCATGGTCATCCGCACCCCGGGCGGCGGCGGGCAGCAACTGGGCGCGACGCATTCGCAGAACGTGGAGTTGTACTACGCCTTCGTGCCGGGCCTGAAGGTGGTCGCGCCGAGCACTCCGGCCGACGCGCGTGCGCTGCTGAAAGCCGCCATCGAAGACGACGATCCGGTGTTGTTCCTGGAGAACCTGTCGCTGTACAACACCAAAGGCGAAGTGCCGGAAGATCTTCCGAGCGCCCAGATCGGCAAGGCCGCGGTCACGAGAACCGGCTCCGACATCACGCTGATCGGGTACTCGCGAATGGCGACGATCTGCTCCGAGGTCGCCGAACGACTAGCCGCCGACGGTTTCTCGGCAGAGGTCATCGACCTGCGCAGCCTTCGTCCGCTGGACCGCGCCACCCTGATCGAGTCCGTCCGTAAGACCGGCTGCGCCGTCATCGGCGAAGACGACTGGCTCACCTACGGCATCGGCGCAGAGGTCGCGGCCTCCATCTCCGACGGCGCCTTCGACTACCTCGACGCCCCGGTTCGCCGGGTGGCCATGGCCGAGGTGCCGCTGCCCTATGCCAAGCCGCTCGAACGACTCGCCCTGCCGTCGGCCGATTCGCTGTACACCGCCGCAGTGGAAACCCTTGCGGCAGTGGGCAAGCGACGCTGAAAGACCAGAGGACATTCATGCCCGAAATCACCATGCCCCGCCTCTCCGACACCATGGAGGAAGGCGTCGTCGTCTCCTGGCTCAAGCAGGTGGGCGATCCGGTCGAACAAGGCGAAATCCTCGCCGAGATCGAAACCGACAAAGCTCTCATGGAGCTCGAGGCGTACGACAGCGGCGTGCTCGAGCAGATCCTCGCCGGTGAGGGCGCGCGGGTGCCGATCGGAACACCCATCGGCGTCATCGGCGACGGCAGCGGAACTACCGCGAGCGGCCCGAACGGGGGTACGCCCGCCCCCGCCGAGGAGCAAGCTGCCGCCGGACACGGTGCGGAGCCGGACACTCGCCCGGTTCCGGCTGTCACAGTGACCGAACCCACCGTCGACTCCCGCGCAACGGTGCAGCGAAAGAAGACGTCGCCGCTGGCGCGCAAGATCGCCGACGAACTCGGCGTCGACATCACCACCGTCGTCGGCACCGGTCCCGGTGGGCGCATCATCCGGCAGGATGTCGAATCCGCCCATCGTGCAGCCGAACTCGATCCGCCGCGGAAAGTCGTCCCCGCTCCCCCGAGCGAGCTTCCCGCTCCGGCCGCAGGCGACTACGAGGAAATTCCGCTGACCACCATCCAGCGTGTCTCGGCCACGCGGCTCACCGAGAGCAAACAACAAGCTCCGCACATCTATCTGACCAACGCGGTCGATGTGACCGACCTCTTCGACTTCCGCGCACAGGTCAACGCCACGCTGGCGCAGACAGGTGTGAAGGTCAGCGTCAACGATCTGCTGCTCAAGGCCGTCGCCGTGGCGCTGCGGAAAAACCCCTCGGTCAATGTCTCCTTCGCGGGCGACAAATTGTTGCGGCACCGTGGAATCAACCTCGGTATGGCGGTAGCGACGCCCGCGGGCCTTCTCGTTCCTGTGCTGCGCGACGCCGATCGCAAGAGCGTGTCCGAGATAGCCGCCGAGAGTAGGGACAAAGCCGAACGCGCCCGCGAACGCAAGCTGCGCACCGACGAGATGAGCGGCGGCACTTTCACCATCTCCAACCTCGGTATGTTCGGCATCGAGCACTTCACCGCCGTCATCAACCCACCGGAGGCCGCCATCCTGGCCGTCGGCGCGGCCACGGACGAACTGCGTCTGGACGACGGTGAAGTGGTGACCCGCAAGATTCTGCGGGTCACTATGTCCGCCGACCACCGCGCCATCGACGGAGCCGTGGCCGCACAGTTCCTGCAACAACTGAAGGACCTGCTGGAACATCCACTCCGCATCGTGACCTGACGCTTCGGCGCTCAGCCCACCGCCTTGCGCACCAGTTCGCCGATCCTCGCCTCCTCGGCGGCGGTCACCTTCGTCAGCGCGAAGTACGTCGGCCACATGGCGCCGTCGTCGAGGGTGGCGATATCGCTGAAACCGAGAGTCGCGTAGCGCGATTTGAATTTTTCCGCGCTCTGGAAGAAGCACACGACCTTGCCGTCCTTGGCGTAGGCGGGCATGCCGTACCACAGCTTCGGCGACAGATCCGGAGCGCTGGCTCGGACGACGGCGTGCACCCGCTCGGCCATGACGCGATCGGATTCGGCCATTCCGGCGATCTTCTCGAGCACGTCCTTCTCTCCGTCCGCCTTCGTCGCGCGCGAGCCGCGGCGCGCGGCCGTCTTCAACTCTTGGGCGTGCTCCTTCATCGCGGCGCGTTCCTCGTCGGTGAATCCCACCGCGGTCTCGGTCTTTGCGCTGGTGCGGGTGGCGGACTTCTGCGCGGTCATGAGTGTGTCTCCTTCGTCTCGGACAGGGGTGATTTCGATGGTGGTTCGGGCGCTCATCGGTCTTGGATCAGCCCGAGGACGTGGCCGTCGACGTCGGTGACGGTGGCCACCAGGCGGCCGCCGCCGACATCGTGGGCGGACTCCGCCACAGTGGCGCCCGCGGCGGTCACTTCCGCCAGCTTCGCCTCGATGTCCGGCACGTGCCAGTAGGCCACCGGTGCGGTCATTCCCTGCGGTCCGCCATTCGGCACCAGCCCGATGTGCTGGCCCTCGGCCTCGAAGCCGACGTAGTAAGGCGAGTCGGTCTGCGGCGCCGTGCCGAGCAAAGCGGTGAACAGCGCCTTGGCTGCCGCCAGGTCGGACACGGGATGCAGCACGGTCTTGATTCCCTGGGTGGGAGAGCTGGTCATGATCACTCCTGAGCTCGTCGGTCACGTCGTCCCGGTGTGCCGTTCTGTCGGGCGAACCGGGCGTGCTCACAGCATCTCTCCCGGCGAGTCCGACCCACATCCGTGGCGACTACGGAACCGTCCACTGATCGGGCCACCGATCGACTACGGCGGCAACCCGCAACCGGGGAACAGACCGAGAAGTATCAGGGCGAAGGGATACGGCAGAATCGGTGCCATGGTGGCGACGGTGGAGATCTCGGCTCGGGAAGCCGAGGTACTGGCGCTGGTGGGGGAACATCTCAGTAACGCCGAGATCGGGGCGAAGCTGTTCATCTCCGTGCGCACCGTGGAAAGCCACGTCTCCTCACTCCTGCGCAAGCTGGAGGTGCCCGATCGACGGGCACTGGCCCAGCGCGCGTCCGCTTCGGTACGCGACGACCGGCCGCACCCGGCGCCGGTCCTGCCGAGGCCGCTGACTTCCTTCATCGGCCGCGGCCGGGAGCGCGCGGAACTGACCGCGATGATCGGCGAATACCGGCAGGTGACCGCGGTCGGTCCCGGCGGAGTGGGCAAGACCCGGCTTGCGCTGGCCGTCGCGGCGGAGATGGCCGCTGCGTACACCGACGGGGTGTGGTTCGTCGACCTGGTGCCGGTCACCAGCGCGGACACCGGCGTGATCGCCGGTACGGTCGCCCTCGCGCTCGGCCTCGGCGAGCAGCCCGGCCGTGGCATGGACGAGTCTGTGCTCACCGCGCTGGCCGACCGGCACGCCTTACTGGTGCTGGACAACTGCGAGCATGTGCGCGACGGGGTGGCGCCGTTCATCGAACGACTGCTCGCGACATGTCCGCGATTGACGGTGCTGGCGACCAGCCGGGCCCGGCTGATGGTGCCGTTCGAGCGGGTGTACACGGTCGCGCCGATGTCCTTGGCCGGCGATGGCGACTCGGATGCGGTCCGGCTGTTCATGGACCGCGCGGCGGCCGGCGGCTGGCCGCCGAATCACGCCCTTCGCGACCAGGTCGCCGCCTTCTGCGAGCGACTCGATGGTGTGGCGCTGGCGATCGAGCTGGCTGCCGCACGCTGGACGACGCTCGGGCTGGATGGTCTCGAAGCCGGACTGTCGGACCAGCTCCGGATGCTCGCCGGGGGACCGCGCGCCGAGGACCGGCACCGGTCGGTGCGGGCAGCGCTGGACTGGAGCCACGCCTTGCTGGAGCCGGACGATCGAGTGCTCCTGCGCCGGGTGTCGGTCTTCATGGGTGCGTTCACCGTCGAGGCGGCGGCGCAGGTAGCGGCGTCCGAGAAAGCCGTTGTCGCAGACGGATTGGCCCGACTCGCCGAGCAGAGCCTGCTCGCGGTGACGGCATACCCGAGTGGGACCGGATACCGGGCGCTGGAAACCATCCGCCAGTACGGGACGGAGCAGCTCACGCAGGCCGGTGAACTGGCAGGCACCCGTGCGGGACACCTCCGCTGGTGCCTGGCCGAGGCCGCCGAGCTGACGGTGGTGAAAGCGGACTGGCGGGCACGATTCGACGCGGTGGCCGACGACTTCCGCGCCGCGATGGCGTGGGCGAACGATCAGCCGGAGCACCGCGCGGATGCCTTCCGCTTCGCCCAGCATCTGGCGCGACTGTGCTTCACCCGCAATCTGATCGGCGAGTCCCAGATGCGCTACGAGCAGGCGGCCGCGCTCGCCGACGACCCGTCCGCCGCCGCCTCGATGCTGCGCCATGCCGCTGCCGCGGCCGGATGTCAGATGCGGGGCGACGATATGCACCGCCTGCACCGCGCGGCCGCGGAGGCGGCCCTCAGGTCCGGCGACTCCGCCGGCGCCGCCCGCGACCTGGCGACCGCCGCTGCCAACGGCTACCGGTTCGCGAGTAAGTTCGTCCGGCCCCTGGCACCGGAGGAAGCCATCGCGCTCATCACCGAGGCGCGGCAGCTCGCCGGTGTCGACCCGGCCGCCCAGGCCGCCGTGGCGCTGGCCGAAGCCGGACGAGCGCTCACCGATGCCCTCACCGGCCTGCACTCATCCGACCTTGTGTCCGAGACCGTCGCGCGCGCCGAACGTGCCGTCGAACTCGCCAGGCACACGGCTGATCCGCTCGCGGAGTCCGCTGCGCTCGACACACTCGCCGGCGCACACAGCATGGCCGGTGACACCTTCGCCGCAGCGGCCGTTGCGCGTAGCCGAATGGTGTTGCTGAACTCCGCTCCGCATACCCCAGCCGGTACCCATGAGCTGATCGACGCGCTCGGCGAGGCCGCCGAGGCCGAACTCGGCGCGGGTGATCTGCTGGGCGCCCGCCGGTGGGCCCAGCAGCTCGCGGATCATCCGCTGCTCGCCGAGGTCGGACATCGCGCGACGAGCTGGCTGCTGGTGACCGACGCGTTGGCGGGCAATGTCGAGGAGGTACGCACCAACAGCGTCCGATTCCTCGAGTCGTGGCATCGGGTCGGCAACCCCGTCAAGTCGGTCCTCGGTCCGGCGGTAGCCGGCGTGGCGATGATCCACGACCTACGCGGCGACCATGACGCTCGGGCCGAATGGGACGCCGTCGTAGCCCGACTCGGCACGCCACCAGCGCATATCCACGGCTATGGCGCGGTCTTCGACGCACTCGCCATGCTCCACCGCGGGCAGGTCAGCGCGGCGCTGGAACGGATGGCAGCCGATCCCGGCGAGGTATGGAGATGGGTCACCTGGATCTGGCTTCACTGGTATGTGGCGCTGCGGGCTGAAGCCGCCGTGCTCGCCAAGGCCCCCGACGCCGCCGATCGCCTCGCCGAGGCCAGGACCATCGTCGCCGGAAACCCCATCGCCGGTGCCATCGTCGAGCGCGCCGCGGCATTGCACGCCGGTGACCGGCAGCGGCTGCTCGCCACGGCGGCCGCGTTCGACGCCGCCGGTTGCCGTTACCAGTCGGCGCGCACCGTGGTGCTCGCCGGTGGCGAGCACGCCGCACGCGGCGCGGCCGCGTTCGCCGAACTCGGCCTCGCCCCGATGGCGCCTATCACTTTGTGAACCGCCGTCTGCGCTCGGCTCGCGCTTACTTCCCGCGTCCCGACCAACGACGGAACAATCGCCGGACGCGCTCGCTGAGACTCGGCGCGGGTTGCGGCTGCGCACGGGCGGTTTCGGCGTCCGCCGCGGCCGACGCCGCCTGGGCCAATCGCGCGTGCAGTTGTTCGCGCACTTGGTCCGGGGTGTAGGCACGGCGGCGGCGCTCGGCGCGCACCACCACGACACCGGTGGCAACCACACCGGCCACACCCGCCAATCCCACTGCCTTCCACCACCTCATACCGCATAGGCTACGACCATGACGGGGACGGGCATCGATCTCGACCGAGCGGTCGAGGTCACCAGGACGGGTGACATCTGGCTTTTCCGTGGCCATTCCACAGCCGACCGGGTGATTCGCATGACGACGAACAGTCCGGTGAACCATGTCGGGATGTCCGTCGTGATCGACGACCTGCCCGCGCTGATCTGGCACGCGGAGCTCGGACGATCACTCACCGACATGTGGTCGGGGACCGCGCACCGTGGCGCCCAGTTGCACAATCTGCGCGATGCCGTTCTGGTCTGGGCACACCGCTACGGTCAGCAGGCATGGTTGCGCCAGTTGAACCCTCCCGCCACCCGCGCCATGGAGGACGGCGCGCTGCGCGCCATCGCCCGGCTCGACGGCACTCCGTTCCCCTCCACCGCGGGCTTGGCGGGGCGCTGGCTCCGCGGTCGGGCGCGTCTGCCCCGCAGGAAGACGAGCGGATCGACCGCCCGCGACCTGGAGAACGCGTACTGTGCCGAAATCGTCGCCGCCACATACCAAGCGATGGGTCTGCTGCCCGAGCGCCGCAGCCCCGACTGGTACGACCCGGGCCGATTCTGGAGCGGAGACCGACTGCAACTGTCCGGCGACTACGCATTGAGCGGCGAAATAGCCGTACGGACACCGGCTCGCACGGATTCCTGACGCGAACACGAGAGCGGACCCGGCGGTCCCGAAGTAAAAATCACCGCGATTTTCACAATATGGAGCGGATAAGAATATCCGTACTGTGGGGCCATATGGTCCCATCATCCTATCTGCGCAGGGCGCATTACTTACCGGCGCATATTCGAGTTGTCGCATGACCACCTACCGGCAGGACGGATCGTCGGTCGAACTTCCCTCACTTCGGCCATTGTTGTTCACCGTTTACGTACCCGCGGCGGCGTACGGGATCGGCATGGGAGCCGCGGCGCCTGTCATGGCACTCACCGCGCTCGACCTGGGCGCGTCGGCCGCCGTCGCTGGTCTGACCGTCGCCCTGGTCGGCCTCGGACAGATACTCGGCGACATTCCCGCGGGCCAGGTCGTCGCCCGGCTCGGTGAGCGGATCTCCATCATCGCCGCGAGTACGGCGGGTTCGATCGGCGTGCTGTTGTGCTTGTTCGCACCGGCGGTGCCGATTCTTGGTGCAGGGCTGATAATCGTCGGACTGTCGAATGCGGTCTGGGGATTGGCTCGAATGAGCTATCTGTCGGAAGTGGTGCCGTTCGAACGCCGAGCGCGGGCGATGGCGTTATTCGGCGGAGCCATGCGACTGGGATTCTTCGCCGGACCATTTCTCGGCGCGGCCGCTATCACCGGCCTCGGCACGCGCGGCGGATTCGTCGTCCAGTTGATCGCCATCGCGATCGCCGGATGGCTGATGGCCCGGCTGCCGGACCCGCAGGCCTCGGCCGCCGGAGCGATACCGAAACCGCCGCTGTCCCTGGTCGAGATCACGCGAGCACATCGCGCGCTGTTACTGACGCTGGGCGCCGGGTCGTTGTTGATGGGTGCGGCGCGTTCGTCACGGGAAGCCGTACTGCCGCTCTGGGCCGATCATCTCGGCGTCGACGCTGCTACCGCGAGCCTCATTTTCGGCATCGGGGCGGGCCTCGATGTACTGTGCGCATATCCCGCAGGACATTTGATGGACCGGTACGGCAGGAGATTCATCGCCGTGCCGTCGTTGGTCATCCTGGCCGTCGCGTATTTGTCGGTGCCGCTGACCGATTCGGCGCTCACACTCGGCATCGCGGCGATCGTCATGGGGATCGGCAACGGCATCGGCAACGGTGTCATCATGACCATCGGCGCCGATATCGCGCCCGCCGCAAGCCGTGCCGAGTTCCTCGCCGCGTGGCGGCTCACCCACGACGGCGGTTTCTTCGTGGGCCCGTTGGTGATCAGCGGATTGGCGGCGATCGGTCCGCTGGCCGTGGCGGTCCTCGCCATCGGAGGCGTGTCGGCCCTCGGCGCCGGGGTGATGGCGCGATACATTCCGGTGTACATCCCTTGGCCCAAACCGAGCTATCGCGCAGTTCAGCCGTAGTTACCGTTCTCGGCCGACCGAATGAGGAAGACGGATCGGGCTCGCGCGCAACGACACCCGATCCGTCGCATGCATTACTTCGGAGCCTGCGAGTTGTACTTGTTGGTGTAGAACTTCGACGGCTCGAACGAACCGGTGATGGCGCCGGTATCCCGCAACCAATCCTCCCAGCGCACGAAGTCGGCATCGACGATCACGCCGTTGACGGCAGGCACTCCGACCGAAAGCCAGTACTTCACCGACGAGGCGTCCTCCCCCGAACGCTTTCGCTTCTCGATGATTTCGGTGAACTTCGCGACCACCTGGTCACGAGGAGTCGTCTTCAGCCATTCGATCGCCTTGGCGACCCCGTCGACGAATGCCCGGACACTGTCGGGGTTCTTGGCGATGAAGTCGTTGCGGAACACGTACTGGCCGCCGTTGAAGGGGCCGAACTCCTCGTAGTCGGTGAAGACCGGACGAAGGCCGCCATTGGCGATCGCGCGCTGCTGGAATTGTCCGCTCAGCGCGGCCACGTCGACCTGGCCGCGCCGCACGGCGTCCTCGGTATTCGGCGGGGGCAGCACTACCAGCTGAACCGATTTGATCTGCTGCTCGTTGAAACCGGCCTTCTTCAGCGCCGTGTGGATGTCCGCCTCGGACTGACCACCCAGGGTGTTCACCCCGATCTTCTTGTCCAGCAAATCTTTCGGAGTCCTGATCGGACTGTTCTCGGGAACATAGAATCCGGTGAACGTCTTCTCATCGGATCCGTAGTAGTTCACCACCGCCGTGATCGGCGCACCACCCTGCGCCAGTTTCGCGACCGCGCCGCCGAACGCGCCGCCGAAATCGACCTGACCGGTCGCCGCCGATTGGATGTCCTGCGGACCGCTGATGGTATTGCCCTGCCATTCGAGCTTCACTTTGCCGTCGAAGAAGCCCAGATCCTCCGCGAGTTCGGGAATGACAACTTGCGAGGCCCAGCCTTGATACCGCAGGACCGGCACACCGCCGGAGGTGCGGACCTCCCCGCCACCGCATGCGGTCGAAAGCAGTGCCAGAGTTGTGGCGACTACCGCGCCTATTAAAAACTTACTGCGCGTTATCACGCTCATACTCTCCCTCGATACATCCGCCGACGCGCCATCGCGTCGCAGTGCAGCGATCGTTGAGCATGCGCTATTTCGTGTCCAGGGTTGTCTTCGGCGCGATTCGAAAACGACACGCACTCGCGGCAGGCACATCGTCGTGCCCGCCGCGGTGCGACGCCCCGCGATCAGGCGCTGCGCGTACCTTCCAGTGGCCGTGTGGCGGTCGACTTCTCGGTCCGCCTGAAGGTCAGCACCCCGTCTTCGAGCGCGCCCTTGCGCAGCAGCTTGCGATCGCGGAAGTAGTTGTTGATCACCTGCCACGGGCCATTGGTGCCCTGCCGCGGCATCACCGCGTCGCCGCGCCGGATGTAGCCGGAGGTCAGTGCCCCGCCCATCACCGAGTCGGCGCCTCGGTCGCGCTCGGTGGCGACGGCCTCGACCCGGGTGAAACCGTTCTTCCTCATGTGGTTGAGCACCCGGCAGAAGTACTCGGCCGCCAAGTCCGCTTTCAGCGTCCAGGACGCGTTGGTGTAGCCGAGCACCATCATCGCGTTCGGCACGCTGTCGAGCATGGCCCCCTTGTAGACCACCCGGTCCCGGGTCACCACCGGCTCGCCGTCGATCTCCAGGGTCATGCCGCCGAGCATCTGCACGCTCAGGCCGGTGGCGCTGATGACCAGATCGGCGGGCAGTTCCTCGCCGGAGGCCAAGCGGATGCCGGTCTCGGTGAAGGTCTCGATGCGGTCGGTGACGATGGAGGCCTTGCCGCTGCGCAGCACCTTGAACAGGTCACCGTTGGGAACCACGCACAGCCTCTGGTCCCACGGGTTGTAGTTCGGCGTGAAATGGCGCATGTCGATGCCGGGGCCGACCTGCATGCGCACGGCGGCCAGCAGGAGCTTCTTCGCCGCCTCCGGGTTGGTGCGGGAGAGTTGGAAGCTCGCGCGCTGCAAGGCGATATTGCGGGCCCGGCCGATCCGGTAGGCCAGCTTCTCCGGCACCTTGGCGGCTTTCATCCCCACCGCGACCGGGTCGTCGGCGGGCAGCGCGGTGATGTACGTCGGCGAGCGCTGCAGCATGGTGACGTGCGCCGCCGCGTCGCTCATGGCCGGGATCAGAGTGATCGCGGTGGCGCCGGAGCCGATCACCACCACCCTCTTGCCTGCGTAGTCGAGGTCTTCCGGCCAGTGCTGGGGATGCACGATGCGCCCACCGAAGTTCTCCTCACCGGGGAACTGCGGACGGTAGCCGTTGTCGTAGTCGTAGTAGCCGGTGCAGCCGACCAGGAAGTCGCTGGTGTGGATCTCGGTCTCGCCGGTCTGCTCGTCGACCGCCTCGACCGTCCAGGTGGCCGTCTCGCTCGACCAGCGGGCCGTGGTGACCTTGCGGCCGAACCGGATGTGCTCGGTGACGCCGTACTCGGCCGCCGTCTCCTCGATGTAATGGCGGATGTGCGGGCCGTCGGCGAGGACCTTGGTGCCGTTCCACGGGCGGAAGCCGTAGCCGAAGGTGTACATGTCGGAATCGGATCGGATGCCGGGGTAACGAAACAGATCCCAGGTGCCGCCGACGGCGTGCCTGCGTTCCAGGATCGCGTAACTGCGTCCCGTCTGCTCTTTGGTGAGATGGCAGGCCATGCCGATTCCGGACAGCCCAGCGCCGATGATCAATACGTCGACATGCCGCGTCATTGAGGTACTCGTTTCGTCCGGTCCGCCTCGCACACCTGAGGGTGCGTGCTGAGGCCAGATTACGTGTTATTCGTGGTTACGTCTAGTCACGAATAGTGACACGTACCGAGACCGGAATAAAAACCGGCATGGTTTCAAATCGTGACCTGAGCCGGCGGTGCGCCCAGCATGGATCACTGCGGCGCGCCCACAAGGCGCACCGCCCGATCTGTCCCACCCGAGGTGCCGCGGGGCCGTTGTGACCGCGACACCGGTTCGGGTCGCTTCGCGTGCGAGCTGGTCACCGCGGTGGCTCGGCCGCGGTCTCCGGAAGGGAGTTGGCTCAGCATGAGTCTGTCGTTCCACTGGTTCCTCCCCACTTACGGCGATTCCCGCGGACTGGTCGCGGGCGGGCACGGCACCTTCATGTCCGGTGACCGCCCGGCCAGCCTGCGGTATCTGAACCAGATCGGCGCCGCCGCCGAGGACAACGGGTTCGAGGCCGTGCTCACCCCCACCGGCGCGTGGTGCGAGGACGCCTGGCTGACCACCGCGATGATGGTGGAGACCACCGAGACGCTGAAGTTCCTGGTGGCATTCCGCCCCGGCCTGGTCAGCCCGACGCTCGCGGCACAGATGGCGGCCACCTTCCAGCGGCATTCCGGGGGCAGGCTGCTGCTCAACGTGGTGACCGGTGGCGAGCCGCACGAGCAGCAGGCCTACGGCGACTTCCTGGACAAGTCCCAGCGCTACGCACGCACCGGCGAATTCTTGCATGTGGTGCGGGAACTGTGGACCTCCACCGAGCCGGTGACGTTCGAAGGCGAACACATCCGAGTCGAGCAGGCACTGCTGAGCAATCGACCGGACCCGGTGCCGCCGGTGTTCTTCGGCGGTTCCTCCGAACCCGCGGGCCCGATCGCGGCCCGCTATAGCGACACCTACCTGACCTGGGGCGAGCCGCTGCTCGCGGTGAGCAGGAAGCTGGAATGGATCCGCCGTCTGGCGGTGGACCACGGACGCGTCCTCGACTACGGCCTGCGCATCCACGTGATCAGCCGTGACACCTCCGAGCAAGCCTGGGCCGAGGCCGACCGGCTGCTGGCCGGCATCGACCCCGCCGATATCGAGCGGGTGCAGGCGAACCTGGCGCGCAGCGAATCCGAAGGCCAGCGGCGCATGCTGGAACTGCACGGCGGCAGCACCGCACGGCTGGAGATCGCGCCCAACCTCTGGGCGGGCGTCGGCCTGGTCCGCGGCGGCGCGGGCACCGCACTGGTCGGCTCGCATGCCGAAGTCGCCGAACGGCTGGCCGAATACGCGCGCCTGGGCATCACCCACTTCATCCTCTCCGGCTATCCGCACTTGGAAGAGGCGTACTGGTTCGGCGAAGGCGTGCTGCCGATCCTGGAGCGCAAAGGCCTGTGGCGGCATCCCAACCGCACCGAGCACATCGCCGCCGCCACGCCCTTCGCGACGTCATCCGGCAGCTGAGCGCAACACCCCAGTTATTCCCACGCGCTGCTGCGCGGCGAGAATGGTCTATCTGTCCGGCACACCGGCCGCGACCGACGGACCGTTCCCGAGGGAGTCATGACCACCGCATCAGCCCGGCGATGGCGCCGCCGCCTGCCCGACACCGCGACCGAAGCGGGCGCGCCCACGCTGGCGCGCAGGCTCGGTCGGCTCGATCTCACCGCCATGGGCGTCGGCACCATCGTCGGCGCGGGGATCTTCGTCATCACCGGCGTGGCGGCCGCGGAGAAGGCCGGGCCCGCCATCATGCTGTCGTTCGCCTTGGCCGGAACGGTGTGCGTGCTGGTAGCGCTGTGCTACAGCGAACTCGCGGCGATGGTGCCGGTCTCCGGCAGCGCCTACACCTATACCTACGCGACCCTTGGCGAAGCACCGGCGTTCCTGGTCGGCTGGAACCTGCTGCTGGAGTTCGTCATCGCGGGCGCCGCGGTGGCGATCGGCTGGTCCGCGACCACGGTGTCCGCGCTCGATTCACTGTTCGGCATCACCGTCCCGCACGCACTCGTCGCGGGGCCCGGAGAAGGCGGCGTGGTGAACCTGCCCGCCGTACTGATCGTCGCCGCCGTCGTCGCGGTGCTGGTGGGTGAGGTGACGTTCACCGCCCGCATCACCAAGGCGCTGGTCCTGGTGACCATCGGTGTGCTGGTGCTGGTGATCGCCGTCGGCACCCCGCACGTGAGCGTGGACAACTGGACCCCGTTCGCGCCGTTCGGGCTCGGTGGGATCATCGGCGGCGCCGCGATCGCGTTCTTCGCCTTCCTCGGTTTCGACGTGGTCGCCGCGTCGGCGGAGGAGGCGCGCAACCCTCGGCGCGACGTACCCTTCGCCATCATCGGCACGGTGCTCATCGCCACCGTGCTCTACGCGCTGGTCAGCGCCGTGCTCACCGGCATGGTGCCGTTCGTGACGCTGAACAACAGCGCACCGATCGCCGCCGCGTTCGGCGCGGTGCGCATCGGCTGGATCGGCGACGTCATCGTGATCGCCTCGATCATCGCGCTCACCAAGGGTTTGCTGCTGATCGTGTACGCGCAGGTGCGGTTGATGTTCGCGATGTGCCGTGACCGGCTGCTGCCCTACTCCCTCGCGGCCACCGGCAAACGTGCCACTCCGGTGCGGCTGACGTTGCTGCTGGGAGCGCTCGGCGCGGTCATCGCGGGACTGCTGCCGATCGACATCGTGGTGGAACTGGTGAACATCGGCGCGCTGTCGGCGTTCGCGGTGGTGTGCGTGGGCGTGCTGGTGCTGCGCCGGGTGGAGCCCGAGCGCGAACGCCCGTTCCGCACCCCGCTGGTGCCCGTGGTTCCGGTGCTCGCGCTGATCGGGTGCCTGCTGCTGGCGACCACGCTGGATGCGCTGACCTGGGTGCGGTTCGGCGTGTGGGTGCTGGTCGGCATCGCGGTCTACCTCGGATACGGACGCAAGCGCTCCACCCTCGCCGAACCGCGGCTGGACGCCGCCCCGCCGACCGGATCCTGACTCGGCGATACACCTGACGCCGATTTGCACTCGCTGCCGAAACATTCTGCGGCACAATCTTTTATCCGGCATCGAGTGCATCGGCGGTTCCACGTGGATCACGACGGGCACCGCCACCACGCGACACGCTCCGCACGATCCCACCACTCGCGCGGCCGAGTTGTGAATCACAACATCCGGACCGGCACGCCGCGGCATGGGCGATTAGGGTCGGTCAGGTGACCTGGACCGTGGGCTTCGACCTCGACATGACGCTGATCGACTCGCGGCCGGGCGTCGCGCGGGCCATCGACCTGCTCGGCATCGAATTCGATCTGCCGCTGAACGGGACGACCTTCGCCGATCGGCTCGGCCCGCCGCTGGCCACCTTGCTCGTCGAAGCGGGCGCACCCGAGGATCTCGTTCCGGCCCTGGTGACCCGCTACCGCGCGCTCTATCCGACGATCGTGTCGAGCATTCCCCCCATGCCCGGCGCGCAAGCCGCGCTGGCGGCTGTCGAGGCACGTGACGGACGAGTGGTCGTCGTCACCGGCAAGCACGCCCCGCTCGCGCAGTTGCACCTCGCCGAACTCGGTTGGCGCGTCGATCATCTCGCGGGCGACCTCTGGTCGGCAGGCAAGGCGGCGACGCTGCGCGAACAGGGTGCGAATCTGTTCGTCGGCGACCACGTCGGCGACATGAACGGCGCGCGCGCCGCGGACGTCTTCGCGGTCGGCGTCAGCACCGGTCCGTGCTCGGCCGACGAACTGCGCGCGGCGGGCGCGGACGTGGTGCTTGCCGACCTCACCGAGTTCCCCGCCTGGCTCGCGACGGAATTCGGAGCGGTCACCGCTTAACCCACCTCCGATCACGGCTCCTCCCCTTCGGGGCCGCTCGCCCGGTCACCACGGCCATGTGCGACGGGCCGATAGCGGCACGACGCATTCGCGGGTGAAACGACGGCCGACCCAGCCCTCCGCGAACGCTCCACGCCGAAAACTTGCGGTGCAAGTTTTTTCTTCGCTAGCCTACCGCGCATGAACCTCGAACTGTCCGGCGAGCAGACGGCGGCGCGACAGCTGGCGGCCGATTTCGTCGACCGGGAGATCGCGCCGCACGCCACCCGGTGGGATCGCGACGAACAGGTGGACCGGTCGATCGTCGCCCGGCTCGGCGAACTGGGCTTCCTCGGGCTCACCATCCCCGAGCAGTACGGCGGCAGCGCGGGCGACCACCTCACGTACTGCCTGGTCCTGGAGGAATTAGGGCGCGGCGACTCCTCCGTGCGCGGCATCGTCTCGGTGTCGCTCGGCTTGGTCGCCAAGTCGATTCACCACTTCGGCACCGAGGAACAGAAGCAGGCCTGGCTCACGCGGCTGGTCGCAGGCGAGGCGCTCGGCTGTTTCGCGCTCACCGAGCCAGGTACCGGATCCGACGCCGCCCAGTTGCGCACCCGCGCGGTGCGCGACGGCTCGGACTGGGTGCTGTCGGGCACGAAGATGTTCATCACCAACGGCACGTGGGCCGATGTGGCGCTGGTGTTCGCGCGTACCGGCGGCGAAGGGCATCGGGGCATCAGCGCGTTCCTGGTCCCGACCGACTCCCCCGGCTTCACCGCGCGGGAGATCCACGGCAAGCTCGGGCTGCGCGGACAGGCCACCGCCGAACTCGTGCTCGACGGGGTGCGCGTCCCCGACGGCGCCCGCCTGCACGCCGAGGGCAAAGGCTTCACCGTGGCGATGGCGGCGCTGGCCAAGGGCCGCATGTCGGTCGCGGCCGGTTGCGTCGGGCTGGCGCAGGCGTGCTTGGACGCCGCCGTCGGCTACGCCACCCAGCGGGAACAGTTCGGCAAGCCGATCGCAGCCCACCAGCTGGTGCAGGAACTGCTCGCCGACATCGCGCTGGACGTCGACGCGGCGCGGCTGCTGGTGTGGCGGGTCGCCGATCTCGTCGACCGCGGCGAGGAATTCGCCCTGGCGTCCTCCAAGGCGAAGCTGTTCGCTTCCGAGGCCGCGGTCCGTGCGGCCGATCGCGCGGTGCAGGTGTTCGGCGGCTACGGGTACATCGACGAATTCCCCGTCGGCAAGTATCTGCGCGACGCCAAGGTGATGACCCTCTACGAGGGCACGAGCCAGATCCAGAAACTGCTCATCGGCCGCGCACTGACCGGCGTCGCCGCGTTCTGACAGGAGTACCTCCGATGCACCGCTTCACCGACCGGGTCGCCGTTGTCACCGGCGCGGCTCAGGGCATCGGCGCGGCCACCGCGCTGCGCCTCGCCGCCGAGGGCGCCGCCCTGGCCGTACTCGACCGCGAGGAGCCCGGCGAGACCGCCGCGCGGATCACCGCCGCGGGCGGCGTGGCGCGCGGTTACGTCTGCGACGTCACCGACCGCGCGTCGGTGCAGAACGTATTCGACCGTGTCGCAACCGATCTGGGCAGTCCGCAGATCTTGGTGAACAACGCGGGGATCACGCGCGACGACCTGTTCTTCCGCCTGACCGAGGAAGACTGGAACGCGGTACTCGCGGTCAATCTGACCGGCGCCTACCACTGTGCGCAGATAGCGCAGACGTTCATGGTGGCCCAGCGATACGGCCGGATCGTGTCGCTGTCGAGCCGGTCGGCGCTCGGCAATCGCGGCCAGGCCAACTACGCCGCCGCCAAGGCAGGCATCCAGGGACTGACCGCGACGCTCGCTCTCGAACTCGGGCCCTACAACATCACGGTGAACGCGGTGGCGCCCGGCTATATCGCCACCGCCATGACCGCCGCCACCGCGAACCGGGTCGGTGTGACGGCCGAAGACCATCAGAAAGCCGCCGCGGACCGTACGCCGCTGGGCAGGGTGGGACAGCCCGACGAAGTCGCCGCGGTCATCGCGTTCCTCGCCAGCGACGAGGCGAGCTACGTCAGCGGCCAGACGCTGTATGTCAACGGAGGCGCCCGCTGACTTGCGCGAGCCCGGACCGAGGCACCCATCGGCCCGCACCTTCGGGACTTCGCCTCGGTAGCCGGTCCCGTCGTCGGCTCACCACGGGACCGGCCCGGTGCGGTCGAAGAACCCGCCGGTGGGTCCGTCCGGCGGGAGCGTCGCCAGCCGCACGATCGCGTCGGTCCCTTCGGTGACGGTCTGGAAGCCGGAGTGACCGTTCAGGTCCGTCGCGGTGTAGCCGGGGTCGGCCGCGTTGACCTGGATGCCGGGAAGCGCGCGGGCGTACTGCGAGGTGATCATGTTCAGCGCCGTCTTCGACGCCGGATACGGCAGGCCGAGCAACGTGGATTCGATCCGGGCCGGGTCGGAGGTTCGCGCCAGTGAACCGATACCGCTGGACACCATCACGATCCGCGGCTGCTCGGCGGCACGCAGCAGCGGCAGGAACGCGTTCGTCACCTGAACCGGACCGAAGACATTGGTTTCGAACACCGCGCGCATATCCGCGGCCTCGACTTGATCCGGCAGCTTCCGGGTCCCTCCGATACCCGCGTTGTTGATCAGCACGTCCAGCCGCGCGGTGCGCTGCCGGAACTGCTCGACCGCGGCCGCGATCGACGCGGCAGAGGTGACGTCGAGCGGGATGAACTCGACCGGCGCCCCCGTCGCGGTCAGCTCCGCCGCAGCCGCCTCCCCCAGCTTCTCGTCCCGCGCGGCCAGGAACACCCGCCAGCCCAAATCCGCCAACCTGCGGACGGTTTCGCGTCCCAAGCCCTTGTTCGCCCCGGTCACCAGGGCCGTAGTCGTGTCGTTCACGGGTGCCAGCGTCACGTGTCCAAGCAACCGCGCACCAGGGCTGCCAACTCCTGGGAGCAGCGCTCCCACCCCGGCGTCGACCGGCTGCGGCATGATCGGGATGTGGATCGAACCGAGCTGGCCGCGTTGCTCCGGCAGGCGCGCGAGCGAGTGCGTCCGGTGGACGTCGGGCTGCCCGCGGGCTCGCGCAGGCAGGTGCCGGGACTGCGGCGCGAGGAGGTCGCCCAGCTCGCCGGCGTCAGCGTGGACTACGTGGTGCGGCTGGAACAGGGGCGCGGTCCCCGTCCGTCCAGCTCGGTGCTGGCCGCGCTGGCCCGCGCGTTGCGGCTCAACGACGAGGACCGCACGCTGCTGTTCCAGTTCGCGGGCGCGGCGCCTCCGCAGGAGGGCCGCATCGACATGGTGGTGCGGCCCAGCGTCTTGCGTCTGCTGGACCGGATGGCGGATCTGCCCGCGCTGGTGCTGTCGGCGAAAGCTGATCTGCTGGCCTGGAATCCGATGGCGACCGCGCTGCTCGGCGATTTCTCCGTGTGGCCGCCCACCCAGCGCAACATCATCTGGCAGCGTTTCCTCGGCACCGAACCCGGACGGGTGATGATGACACCCGCCGAGGCCGACAATGCCGCGGCGTTCTCGGTCGCCAGCCTGCGCAGCGCCCGCGCGCGCTACCCCGACGATCCCGGCCTCCTACGCCTGGTCTCCGAACTGCGCTCCCGCAGTCCACGATTCGAGCAACTGTGGAACGCGCGGCGGTCGGGGCAGTGGCGCAGCGCGACCAAGACGATCGATCACCCGGACCTGGGCTCGTTGCGGCTGGACTGCGACACCCTGCTCGTCCCGGACACCGACCAAGCCGTCGTCGTCTATTCGGCGGCGCCCGGCAGCCGGGAAGCGTCGGCCCTGGAGTTGCTCCGGGTGACCGGTGCCCAGCGGTTCACGGTGACGGAGCCCAACGGCTAGCCACCGCCTTACGATGACAACGTGCGCGACGATCCCTACTGGAATCACAACACCCGCTACCACCCCTGGCTGTTGAAGCAGGTGCCGCTCTCCGCGCGCACCGCCCTCGACATCGGCTGCGGGGACGGGCTGCTGGCGGGCAAACTGGCCGGACGCGGGTTGGCGGTCACCGGGATCGACGTCGACCCGGACATCATCGCCGCAGCCACCGCCACGACGGGCGTGTCGCTCGAACAGGCCGACTTCCTCGACTACGCGGGCTCTTTCGATGTCGTCACCACCGTGGCCACGCTGCATCATGTTTCGCTGCGGGCGGGGCTCACGGCACTGCGCGACCTGGTCGCGCCCGGCGGCGTGCTCGCCGTGGTCGGGGTGTGGAAGATGACGCCGCGCACGGACTTCCACTACTTCCCACTGGTGCCGCTCACCCGGGCGATGGACCTCGCGCACCGCGTCTCCTGGCCCAGTGCGCGAACGCGCGACCCCGTGGACGGATACGCCGAGATCCGCTCCGCCGCAGCGGAACTCCTGCCCGGAGCGCGCATGCGGCGGCGGCTCATGTGGCGCTACACACTGCTGTGGCACAAACCCGCGTGATCGTCCATCGCGAGGACGCACCCGGCTAGAGTCGTGGGCATGCCGCCGCTTCGGGAGCACAGACCGCGAAAGGCCATCCGCACGCTGCCCGACCACGCCGTGCCGACGCCACCGCTACTACCCGGCGAGGAGGTGGACGTACGGCACGCAGGCGCGGCGTGACCACCCGCGCACTCGGCGGAGTCGTCTTCGACGCCGCCGCCGTCGTCGCGTTCGCCAACCGCGCCAACTACGCCCAAGCGGTCGTCTGGGCGACGGTCGACGCGGGAAACACCATCGTCGTTCCGAGCACCGTTCTCGCGGCGGCGCGCACGCACATTCCGGCCGATCGGCTCGACCTCCTGGCCGTGCTGGTCGGCCTGCCGCACACCGTCGTCCCGTCGTTCGACCGCACCGTGAGCCCGCCGCTCACACCACTCGGCGGCGCGGCCCCCGCCGACGCCCTCGTCGCCGCGGGCCATGTCACCCGCGAGGCGGTCGTCCGCACCTGGCCCTGCCTGACCAGCCGCCCGAGACGGCTCAGGCAGATCGATCCGCGCGTCATCATCGATCCGCTGCCGTGACTCGCGTCCTGCGGATCAGCGCAGCAACGCGATGACCGGGGCGAACTTCTCCATGCTGTCCTCGAGAACGGTGATGTAGGTGATGCCGTAGCGATCACGCCGATCGCGCAGGCGGTCGGCCATAGCCTCGGGAGTGCCCATGAGCAGGATCGGATGTTCCTCCGGGGAGTCGGCGACGTCGGGCGGCAGCGCCGGACCGAAGACCTCCAGCACGCTCGCGCGCTCCTCGGGCGGCACCACCCGCTGCACGAGGATGTTGAACTCGACCTTGTCCAGCCGCGGACCGAGCAGATCCCGCACATAGGCGACGCGCTCCTCGATCTCGTCGAGCCCGGCCATCTGCAGTGGCCCGCCATTGCGCGCGGCCGCCGCGCCCGTGAAGGCGATGATGTCGGCGTGCCGCGCGGCGACGGCGAGCAAGCGATCACCCCATCCGCCGATGAGCACGGGCGGTCCCGACGGCTGCGCGGGTTGCGGCTGATACTCCGGATCGGCGAACAGGCCGCGCAATGTGACCACCGTCTGTTCCAGGTGCTCGACGCGCTTGCTCCCGCTTTCGAACGGGATGCCCGCTGCCTCGAATTCCGCCTGCACGTAGCCGGCGCCGAGCCCGAGTTCGACCCGCCCGTCAGTGAACTGGTCGGCACCGGCCACGTCGCGGGCCAGCAGGACGGGGTTGTAGAACGCGGTGTTGAGCACGAAGGTGTTCAACCGCACCCGCTCGGTCGCCTCGGCGGCCAGGATCATCGCGGGGAACGGCGCGGGCAGGCCGAGATGGTCGGCGACACCCACCACGTCGAAGCCGAGTTCCTCTGCTCGACGGCACTTTTCGATCCAATTCGACCTGGACTCGGGGACCACCATGTTGACACCGAACCGGAAGGGGCGCTGCGCAGTCACGTGTCCTGTCTAGCGAACCGGGCCGGACCGCCGTACTTCGGGGCCGATTCAGCACTGGGCGAGCGCACCCGCGGCCACCACGATGCCGAGCAGCGCGACGACAGCGGCGACCACCGGTACCGGCCTGCGCAGGGCCCGACGGACCGGGCCGGGAGCGTTGCGCGCTACGGCGTTCGCGCGCGGGGATCGACGGGCGAACCAGCGCCGCGTCATGGCGACCGTGGTGATGATCAACGTCGCGATCAGCATGCCCGCCTCCTCAGACGCGTACGGCGCGCGGCGCGACCGCCCGGGAGGTGGACTTGCCTCGCGGTGGTGCGACGATCCCGTGCTGCAGCAAGCTTTCGGCGGTGTCCAGCACGGTTTCCCGGACCGGGCGCATGGTCCAGCCCAGTTCGCGCCGGGCTTTCTCGGCGCTGAGCGACTCGGTGCGCCCCAGGGCCGGCAGGGTCAGCCGGACGCCTTTGTCGAAGATCGCTACGCCGCGCACCAGCCAATTCGGCAACTGTCTGGTCGGCACCCGGAATCCGCGCGGCCCGAATTCCTCGGTGAGGATGCGCGCCATTTCCCCCATCCACAGGTGCTCGCCCGCGCAGATGTAGCGGTTGCCTGCGGCCTCCGGCGTTTCCAGGGCGAGCCGATGCGCCACGGCGAGATCGCGCACGTCGACCGGCGCCCAGCCGACGCGGGGCGTGCCGGGCACGTCCCCGGCGAGCAGTCTCCGTATGGGCTCGTGCGAGGTGCTCGTCGTGGTGGACAGCACCGGCCCCAGCACCATTCCCGGGTTGACGACGACCAGTTCGAATCGCTCACCCGCCGGAAGCCGTGCGACGAAATCCCAGGCCGCCCGCTCGGCCAGCGTCTTGCTCTTCTGATAGGCCGGGCTGCGCTCGACCACCGTCCAGTCGGCCTCGGTGCGCAGAACGTCCTCGGTGTGCCCGGCGACGATCGCCGCGATCGAGGAGGTGAGCACCACCCGGCGGACGGTGCCCGCGGCGGCGCAGGCGCGCAGCACGCGCAGCGTTCCTTCGACCGCCGTGTCGATGAGTTCTCGCTCGTCGTCGGGCGGGGTGGTGGGGAACGGCGAGGCGACGTGCAGCACCGCGGCGCTACCCGCGACGGCGGCTGCCCAGCCGTCGTCGCCGTTCAGGTCGGCTTGCGCGAACTCCAGTTCGCCCCCGGTTCGCCGGGCCAGCTCGACCAGGTGTGCCCGTTTGCCGGTGTCGGCGAGGTCGCGAACCGTCGCGCGCACGGCGTAGCCATGCTCCAGCAATTCGGCGATGACGTGACCGGCGACGAAACCCGTTGCGCCGGTGACCGATACCCGTGTGCTCATTTCTTCATCCGTCTCGTGAAGTGGCTGCGCCGCACTCATCTGAGCGCCGCTCAGATAATCTAAGCACCGCATAGTTAGGTTGTCCAGGACACGTCGCATACGCTCGGACGGTGACGCGGACCAGTTACCACCACGGCGCCCTGCGCGACGCGCTGCTGGCCGCCTGCCTGCGTTTGATCGAAACCGAAGGGCTCGCCGCGGTCAGCCTGCGCCGGGTGGCTCGCGAGGCAGGCGTGAGCACCGCGGCGCCGTACCACCACTTCCCCGACCGAGCCGCGCTGCTGGCAACACTGTCCACCCAGGGTTTCCAGATGCTCGGAGCGCAACTGGCGGCCGCCCGCGCCGAGGCGGAAACGCCCATGGCCGCCCTGACCGCGCTGGCGAACACCTACGTGCGGTTCTCCCGCGAGCAACCGGCCTACTTCCGCCTGATGTTCCGGCCCGAACTCTCCCAGCCCGACAAGCATCCCGACACCATGGCAGCCGGCGACGCGGCTTTCGGAGTGCTGGCCGACGCGATCACGGAGTGCGTTCGCGCGGGCGCGCTGCCCGCCGACAAAGCCGACACACTGGCCGTCATGTTCTGGGGACTCGGCCACGGCCTGGCCTCGCTGTGGCTGGACGGACAGCTGGAGAAGCGCGCGGGACAGTTCGGCACCACCGGCTCGGCGTTGGTGGACGACGTGATGCGGACCTTCGCGACATTGATCGAACCCGGCGCGCCGCCGCTGCCCTAGAGTGAACGCCAGACGTTTGCTCCTCCGATGCTCCCCACACCGATCCGAGAGGACGACACGGATGACCGCGCAGCTGGATCCGACGGTGCAGGAGTTCGTCGACGCGCTCAACGCCAATGATCAAGACCGGTTTTACGCGGTGCTCACCGATGACGCCACCATGTCCGACGACGGTGTGGAGCGCAACCTCGCCCAGTGGACCGAAGCGGAGATCTTCGACAGCAATGCCCGCATGCAAGTCGAGTCGGTCGGCGACGACGGCACCGAACTGGTCGCCGACTACACCAACACACGCTGGGGCTCGATGCGAACCACCTGGCGATTCGTCCTGCGCGAAGGCAAGGTGAGCCGTTTCGAGACCGGGCAGGCGTGAACGCCCTTGCCAGCCTGCCGTCCGCGTTGACATCCTGACCTTCGTGTTCGTCGCGCCGCGTTACGGTACGGGTTCCCTGGCCGACCTGTTCCCCTCCGTCCTCGCCGGTCTCGGCGTGCCCGGCGAGGCGGACCGCCTCGGGCTGGAGCTCGACGCCGACCAGGTCTGTGTCCTGCTGGTGGACGGGCTCGGCTACCACGATCTGGTCGCGAATCCCGCTGCGGCGCCCTTCCTGTCCGGTCTCGCGCCGACCTCGCTCACGGCCGGTTTCCCGACGACGACGGCCACCAGCCTGGCCTCGCTCGGGGTGGGCGTTCCTCCCGGCGAGCACGGCATCGTCGGCTATCTGTTCCACGTCCCCGGCTACGACTCGCTGTTCACTCCGCTGTCCTGGCGGCTGCACGGCGTACCGAAGTCCGACCTGCGGAAGGAACTCGCTCCGACGGAGTTCCAGCCGCGCACAACGGTTTTCCAGCGCGCCGCCGCCGACGGCATCGCCGTCGCCCAGGTGTCGCCGCGCGATCAGGCGGGATCGGGACTGACCGAGGCGGTTCTGCGCGGCTGCGAGTTCCGTCCCCAGCTGTCGTTCGGCGATCTCGTCGCCAATGTGAGCGAGGCGCTGCGCGCCGGTCCACGCTCCCTGGTCTACACCTACCACGGCGATCTCGACCTCACCGGACACGTGCGCGGACCCGCCTCGCGATCCTGGGAGTTGGAACTCGCCCATGCCGACCGGCTCGCCGCCGCGCTCGCCGAGGAGTTGCCCGCCGGAGCGGCGCTGCTGGTGACCGCCGATCACGGCATGGTGCCACTGGACGACCGTATCGATTTCGACACCACTCCCGTGTTGCGAGAGGGTGTCCGGGCACTCGGCGGTGAAGCCCGCGCCCGGCACGTCTACACCGAGCCGGGCGCCGAATCCGATGTCGCGGCAGCCTGGCAGGCCACCCTCGGCGCGGACTTCGAGGTGCTCGGCAAAGCGGAAACCGTGCGCCGAGGCTGGTTCGGGCCCACCGTGGACCCCGCGATCGCCCAGCGCATCGGCGATCTGATCGTGGTCGCACACGGGCGGCGCGGCGTCATCCGGACCGGCGCGGAACCGCTGCAGTCCCGGCTGGTCGGTCACCACGGTTCGCTCACCCCCGCGGAGATCGACGTCCCGCTGTGCGTCTTTCGCGCCTAGCCCCTGTCGTGGTGAACATACGCCCGGGAGCGCTCTAGTCTGGAGTCCGATCGCGGCGGGCAGCGCCGCCGAACCTCAGGAGGAGTCCCATGAACGCCACGCTGTCACGGACCGGCCGAACCGGCCTCGGGATCGCGATGGTCGCCATGGCGCTCGCGGGCTGCACCGACATCGAACGCGCGCTCAACCGCGGCGGCGACACCCCGTGCAGCGAGTACATCAAGCAGGACCAGGACACCAAGCGCACGACGATCACCAAGTTCGTCAAGCAACAGAGCAAGGACGACCGCGAGCCGGCGGGGACCGTGGTGGACGCGACGATGGTCTCGGTCGACTTGCTGTGCGGCGCTCAGGCCAATGCCGACACCCCGATCAAGAACGCCGACGTCGCAGGCGTTTTCATCCGGAAGTGACCGCTCAGGGCGGCGGATGGGCGGCAAGCCAGTCCGCCGCGCGCTTACGCGAGGCCCGGGCCAGCCAGGCGTCCTGGATGACCTCGGTGAGCTCCCGACGGCTCAGTTCGCCGAGTTCGGCCGCGCGCACCAGGACCGACGGATGTCCGTCGAAATGCCGCGTGGTGAAGAACGGCGAGTCCGGGTCCTGGACCAGCGCCTGTTTGTCCGACTCCGACGGCACCCAGATCACGATCACATCGGCATAGCGCTCGCCGGTCGCCGGGTCGACCGCGTCCGGACGCGGATTGCGGAAGAACACAAACGATTTGCCCCCGACCTGGTAGATCGGGTTGCCGCGTGGTCCGTCGACGCGCGTCACGTGGGGCATGCCCGAGGCCACTGCGTGCACGTCGGCGAGGCGTGCACGTGGAGTACCGGTCGCCATGCCAGCAGCTTATGGCGTGACCGGCCGGTAGGGCTCGAACAGTTCGCCACCGTCACCGGCGTCCGCCAGAATGAGAGTGCGAATACGAGCTCACACGACGATGGGTCTTCCACGTGGCGCGGTTCCGCACCCTCACGCAACAGCGGGTCGAACTGGAAAGAGAATGGGAGCGTTGGGCGACGGCTCCGCGGGCGACACCGGAGCCACGGAACACCGTCCTGCGCAACGAAGTAGCGCAATCCTGGCGGCGGTCGTTGCACACCGTCGATCCGGGCACCACCGGCGCGCCGGGAGTGGACGACATCGGCGACCGCTGGGTCGCTTCCCCGTTGCGCGATCCGGTGACGGCGCTGGCGGGTGAACTGCGCGCCGTCACCGAGGACTCCGGTTATCTGGCCGTGGTCACCGACAGCGCGGGCACCGTCCTGTGGTCCTGCGGTGACCGCACCCTGCGCAGGCAGGCCGAGCAGGTCAATCTCGCACCAGGCGGCTGCTGGGACGAAAGCCATATGGGCACCAACGGCCTCGCCCTCGCGCTGCACACCGATCGCCCTGCCTCCGTGTTCTCCGCCGAGCACTTGGTCGCCGCCCTGCACGGCTGGGTCTGCTATTCCGCACCGATCCACGGCCCCGACGGCAGGCAGGTCGGGGCGCTGGATCTGTCCAGTACCTGGGACCGTTCCCATCCCGCGGTGCGGACCTCGGTGCGCGCGCTGGTGACGGCGGTGGAGACGATGTTGCGCACGGCCGCGCCCGTGCCCGAGCCGGGAATCCGGCTGGAATGTCTCGGCGCCGCACGACTGGTGCGCGACGGCGTACCCCTGCCCCTGCCCCCTCGGCAATTGGAGATCCTCGCGCTGCTGGCGCTCCAGCCGGACGGCTTCTCTCCGGAGCAATTGCACGCCGCCCTCTACGGTGACCGCGCGGTTTCCATCAGCACGCTGAAAGCCGACGTCTCGCACCTGCGCCGCGCGATCGGCGGCGAGATCAGCAATCGCCGTTATGCCCTCACCGGTCCGGTGTCCTGCGACGCCGTCGACCTGCTCGCCGCCGTCACCGCGGGCGACACCACCTCGGCGGTCTGGCTGTACCGGGGGCCACTGCTGCCCGGATCGGAAGCGCCCGCCGTGCTGCAGTGGCGTGATCATCTCGAGGTGGGTGTGCGCACCGCCGTGCTCGCCGGGGACCGCGCCGAGCACGCGGTGGCGTTCGGCGAACGCGTGCCCCGTGACATCGCGGTGCACGAGCACGCGCTGCGGTTGCTGCCGCCCGACGACGTGCGCCGCGCCCTGGTCGCGGCTCGGCTGCATACCGCGCTGCGCGACTGAGATTTTCCCACCAACCTCGCACCAACCTCGGCGGACCATAGTGGGTCGGTCCGAGATATCTGCGAGGAATCATGAGCTACACCAGACCGGGGGCCGGACTCCGGCATCGCCGACTACCCGATGCCCGGCTCCGTCGCCCACGCGGTACGGCGGCGCACCGAACGCATCGGGTGGACATCACCGACCGCGCCAGGGCCGTGCTGCGCCACGTGATCGACCAGCACGGGGCCGTGCTGCTGCACCAATCCGGCGGACACCACGACAGCGGATCGCCCCGCTGCCTGCCCATCCGGGAGTCCCGGATCGGCGGTGAGGACGTTCTGCTGGGCAGCCTTCCCTGGCACACCGAATTGTGGATCAGCGGGGAGCAATACGAGCACTTGAAGCACGCCCACCTCACCGTGGACGTGGCCGACGAGCCCGGCGGCGGCCCCTCGGACGCACTCGAGGACATGCGTTTCGTCATCAGATCACGGCTGCTCACCGACGAAGAAGCAGCGGCGATGGCGGCGGGCGGGCCGCCGCGCACCGGAGCCGACCGGTTGGCGTGACCCCTGCACGACCGAACCGGCGGGTCGTCCGTCCGGGTGGGCACGACCACCCGGACGGACGTCGTGTCTCAGCGCCCGGGCAGGAAACGCAGACTCCGGGCCACCGTCATCAGGAACGGCTGCCACTTGCCCTTGGGGAACAGTTTCGGCGCGTCGAGGTTCATGAAACGGGTGACCACGATCGACTGCGGCTCGGTGAATTTGAGCAGGCCGTCCGGCCCGTGGCGGCGCCCCACACCGGAGATACCCATACCGCCCATCGGCGCCCCGGTGGTGCCCCATGCCGGCGCGTAGCCCTCGTCCACACAGACCGTGCCCGCGTGCAGCCGCGCCGCGATCCGCTCGCCTTCGGACTTGCTTCCCGCCCACACCGAGGCGTTGAGACCGTAGGCGGTGTCATTGGCCAGGCGCACGGCCTCCTCGACATCGTCGACCGGATAGATCGACACCAGCGGTCCGAAGGTTTCGTCGCGGCCGCATTCCATCTCGTCGGTCACTTCGCCGAGGACGGTCGGCTCGAAGAACAGCGGACCCAGATCCGGGCGGGCCTTTCCGCCGGTGAGGACCTTCGCTCCCTTGGAGGTGGCGTCCGCGACGTGCTTGGACACCGTCTCCAGTTGCGCTTCGGAGATGAGGCTGCCGATGTCGGTCGAATAATCGTAGGCGGCACCGAGTCTGGCGGCGTTCGTGGCGGCGACGAATTTTTCGGTGAACGCCGCGGCGACCTGACGCTCGACATAGAGCCGCTCGATCGAGATGCACAACTGCCCGGCGTTGGAGAAGCAGGCGCGCACGGCCGCCCGCGCGGCCTTGTCCAGGTCGGCGCCGGCGGCCACGATCATCGGATTCTTCCCGCCGAGTTCGGCGGAGAAGCCGATCAGCCTGCGGCCGCACTGTTCGGCCAGGGTGCGGCCGGTCGCCGACGACCCGGTGAACATCAGGTAGTCGCAGGCCTCGACGATCGCGGTGCCGACAACGCCGCCCGGCCCTGGGACGACCGCGAGCAGCTCCCGGGGCAGACCGGCCCGGTAGAGCAATTCCGCACCGGCCAGCGTGGAGAACGGAGTCTGGCTGTCGGGTTTGACCACCACGGCGTTACCCGCGATGAGCGCCGGTATGGAATCGCCGATCGACAGCAGCAGCGGGTAGTTCCACGGAGCGATGACGCCGACCACGCCTTTGGGCTGGTACCGCACGGAGGCGCGGTTGAGCACCGGAAAGGCGCCCGGTACTCGGTGGCCGCCCAGCAGGCTCGGCGCGATCCTGGCGAAATAGCGGGCCGCGAACATCAGGCCCATGATCTCTTCCTGGGCCGCCCAGCGCGCTTTGCCGGTCTCGGCCTGCACGACGTCCATCAGGAATTCACGGTGCTCCACCACCAGCGCGCGGTAACGATCCAGCACGGCGGCGCGTTCGGCCACCGGCTTGGCTGCCCAGCTCCGCTGCGCGGCCCTGGCCTTCTCGAAGGCGGCGGCGACATCAGCTGCCGTGCCGACCGGCACGCTGCCGAGCGGCTTTCCGGTGAAGGTCTCGGCGATCGTCCTGCGCTGACGATCTGCGGGCGCCTCGATCGCGGCCAGCGCGCTGAGGCGGTCGAATACATCGGCTTCCGGCGCGGGCATCGTTGCCTCCTACTTGTGAGTAACCGAGGGATACGGACAATCTACGCCGCGTTCGAGGCGCGCTGAACCGGCCACGGGAGGATTTCGGGGCGTATCGGGCCACGGCCGACCGCTCAGGTGAGCCGCGCCGGACGCCATCGCCTCCCAGTTATGTGCTCCGGCAATAATTTTCGGTAGAGCGCCGCCGGATCACGAGGACGCGTGTCACGTCAACTCGAGTCCCGCTCACCGGGACAGGACGCCCGGATCGCCGGGTTCGTGGATTACGTTGTGCCGATGTTCAGAGCGAGGCTCGGGGTCCGCACCCGGATTCTGGCGATCGCGCTCATTCCGAGCCTGACTCTGCTTGTCGTCGGCGTGGGCGCTGCGAGCTATCTGGTCGCGGAAGGAACCAAAGCCAAGGACTGGGCTGCCGAGAACCAGAAGGCCATTCCCTCGACCAGAGAATTGATGGAGGCGGTCCAGCAGGAACGCTACTTGACGCTCGCGCAGCTGAGCGGCGACCCCACGGCGGCGGTACCACTCGGCGCCGCGCGGATGCGACTGGACGGTGCGCTGCGCGGCTTGGTCCAGGCCTCCGAGGGCCTCCGCGACATCGACGACTCCAAGCTCGGCGACAACGTCGCCAACTTCACCACCCTCACGCAGAACATGACCGCCGTGCGTTCCGGCGTCGACGCCGCGGCGCTGCCGCCCTCGGACGCGTACATGTTCTTCAACCGCCTGCTCGACGTGATCTCCGTCGGCACCAAAGTCGCCGAGCAGACCGCCCCGTACACCGAAATCGGCGTGCGGATCGCCACCGGCATGCGCCTGTTCAACGCTACCGAGGCGATGGCGCGCAGCAACGCGCTCGGCGGCCTGTACGTCGACGGCGCCACCGCGCCACCGGCCATTCCCGCCGAGGAGTACGTCCGTCAGATCGGCTTCTACCACACCGAGATCGCCGCGCTCAGCGCCGAACTGCAGGGCGCCGAACAGCACCAACTGCAGACGCTGACCGCGAGCCCGGCCTGGCAGCAGCTCACCGCGATGGAGAACGCCATCGCCCAGCGCGCCGTGACTCCTGCCGCGCCGACCGGCTCGAGCACATCCGGCAGCGGTACGCGTTCATCGACTCCGCCGCCGCTGCCACTGAACACGCAGGAATGGCGCAGCGCCGCCGCCGAGGTCAACCGCGGCCTGATGGATGCCTGGACCGGGCACAACCGGGCATCGCAGAAACTCGCGGAGGACAAGGCGGCCGCGGCGGCGGCCAGATCCGCGTTCGCGGGCGGCGGCGTGCTGGTGGTCAGCGTGCTGGCGTTTCTCATCGCCGTGGTGATCGCCAATCGGGTCATCCGCCGGTTGAAGCGGCTGCGCGGTCAAACGCTGGCCCTGGCCGATGAGCGGCTGCCGGAGATGATGCGCAGGCTGCGCGACGGAGAGACCGTCGATCCCGCGGTCGAATCCCCGAATCTGGACTACGGCAGCGACGAGATCGGCCAGGTGGCCAAGGCTTTCCAGCACGCGCATTCCGCGGCCGTCTCCGCGGCGGTCGCCGAATCTCGTACCAGGGAGGGCGTCAAAGCGGTGTTCCTGAACATCGCGCACCGCAGCCAGATCGTCGTGCACCGGCAGCTGGAGATCCTCGACGAAGCCGAGCAGCGGCAGGAGGACCCGATCCTGCTCGACACCTTGTTCCGCCTCGATCATCTCGCGACCAGGGAGCGGCGCAACGCCGAGAACCTCACCATCCTCGGCGGCGGCAAGCCGGGCAGGCAGTGGCGCAACCCCGTGCCGCTGGTCGACTTGGTGCGCAGCGCCGTCGGTGAGACCCTCGACTACGCGCGGGTCCGGGTGGCGCGGCTGCCCGAGGTCCGCGTGCTCGGTACGGTGGTCGCCGACCTCATTCACCTGCTCGCGGAGCTGGTGGACAACGCGACCTCCTTCTCCCCGCCGCAGTCGCGGGTCGAGGTGACCGGCAACGTGGTCGGCAAGGGCGTAGTGGTCGAGATCGGCGATCAGGGCATGGGCATGTCCGAAGCCGAACTGACCAAGATGAACGAGATGCTGCGCAACCCGCCGGATTTCGGCGTGGCGGCGCTGTCGGCGGACTCCCGGCTCGGGCTGTTCGTGGTCGCGCAGCTGGCTACGCGCCACGGCATCGCGGTGCGGCTGTCGGACTCCGACTACGGCGGTATCAAGGCCATCGTGCTCATTCCGACCGCGCTGATCGCGACGGATTCCGTCGCACCGCAGACACCGGCGGAACTCACCGATCCCGGCAGCCGACGCAAACTCGTCGCCGGTGCCGCGGTCGCGGCGGATACCGGGACGTTCGCGCAGTCGGCATCGCCGGTGGCGACCCTTTCCGCCGAACCGGCCGCACCCCCGCGCTACGGACCGCGCCCGTATACCGAGGCGCCGACGCAGGCGGGTCCGGACGGCCGTCCGGCGTTGCCCCGCCGGAGCCGACAGACCAACCTCGCACCGCAATTGGCGCAGCCGGTCCAGGAGCAGGCCGCACCCGCGCAGCCGCCCCGCTCCGCCGAGCAAGCCCGCGATCTGATGTCCGCCATCGAGAACGGGACCAGGCAGGGCCGTCGCGCTGCCATCTCCGACGAACAGGAAGGCTAGGTGTGTCCGCTTCTCCCGCAGGTGATCTCAATTGGCTGCTCGACGATCTCGTCGACCGGCTGGCCGGCGTGCGCCACGCGGTGGTGCTGTCCACCGACGGGCTGCTGCTGGGCCGCTCCAGCGGAATGAACCGCGAGGACGCCGAACACTTCGGTGCGATGTCCTCGGCGCTCTACGGGCTGGCGCGCAGCGCGGGCAACCGATTCGACGGCGGCGGGGTCCGCCAGGCGGTCATCGAACTGGACCGCGCGGTGCTGTTCGTGACCTCCGCGGGCGACAACGCCTGCCTGGCACTGCAGGCCGCCGAATCGGCCAATCTCGGCATGGTGGCCTACGAGATGAACCTCACCGTCCAGCGCGTAGGCAACTACCTGTCCACAACTCCGCGCCAAGACCTCGTCGGACATGTCGAATAGCGACCGCCATGACCAATCCGCGTGAGCCCTGGTTCGACGAGGCGGCCGGTCCGCTGGTGCGTCCCTACGCGCTCACGCGCGGGCGCACCAGCGGCGCCGGACCCGAACTGGATATGCTCACCACCGTGGTCGCGGACACCTCCGCGGCCGCACTGCGACGCAGTGAACCCGAGTACGCCGAAATCCTTCGCCTGTCCCGGGTCTCGCAGACCGTCGCCGAACTCTCCGCACAGTTGCGTTTGCCGCTGGCGGTGACGAAGATCCTCGTCGGTGACCTGATCGGCGACGGGCAACTGATCTTCCGCGCTCCCGTTCCGACGGAGGCCGGACCCGATGACCTCAACATATTGCGAGCGGTACTGGATGGAATCCGAAAACTTTGACCCGAGCGGCACACCGCAACTGGCCGCCTCGGTCAAGATCCTCGTCGCCGGCGGGTTCGGCGTCGGCAAGACCACGATGGTCTCCGCGATCAGCGAAGTCGCGCCACTGCGCACCGAAGAACTGATCACCGAGGTGAGCACCGGCATCGACGATCTGTCGGGCGTCGAGCAGAAGTCCACGACCACGGTCGCCTTGGACTTCGGCAGGCTCACCATCGACCGTGAGCTGGTGCTCTACCTGTTCGGCACGCCCGGCCAGGATCGGTTCTGGTTCCTGTGGGACGAACTCGCGCGCGGCGCGCTCGGCGCGGTCGTGCTGGCCGACACCCGCAGACTGGGCAACTCCTTCGCCGCCGTGGACTTCTTCGAGCGGCGTGGTCTGCCGTTCATGGTGGGCGTCAACTGCTTCGACGGCGCACCGCGATACACCATCGACGAAGTGCGTGACGCCCTCGACCTCGACACGGTGACCCCCGTCATGCTCTGCGACGCCCGCGACCGCAGCTCTTGCAAAGACGTCCTGCTCACCCTCGTCGAGCATCTGATCCAGCGGGCACAGCGCGCACACGCCACCACCTGATCGCGCCGCGTGTTCACACGCGGTGCACTCCCTAGGCGACTGAAAACCCCGAGAGTTCCGGGCTCACACCTGCCGCAGCCAGGCGACGAACAGCAGCGCGCCACCGGCGACGAGCACGACCGCCGCCGGAGCGGGCCACCGCGGCCCGTTCCGGCCGAGCAAACCGCGGGTCAGCCGCAATTGGAACGCGCCGAGTCCGGCCAGGGCCAGCAACCACACCGGCAGCAACCCGACACCGAGCGCCGCGTGCACCGCCCACGCCCCCGCCAATGTCGGGCCACCCCAGGAATCTTCGAGATCATCACTCGCGACGAGCGGATAGCAGACTCCGCGGAACGCGCCCAGGGCCGCGAGGAACGCCAGGAACCACGTCACCAGGCCCACCCCACCACTGAGCACCGAGTGCGACACCGACCGGAGAGCCGAGAATTTATGCGGCAGAACGGATTCGCCGAGCATTCGCCGCGGCACGCGCAATCGGGTGGGAATTCGCCGCGCCGCCAGGGGCAGCGCCCGGAGTGCGTAGGCTGCGTAGCGCAGAAGCGGCCGAAACCAGGACATATCGCCGACGGTAGCGCTGTTCGGCCCGCGATTCACCGCAGCAGACCCGCGTGCACCAGATCATCGAACAGCAGCTGATCAACGGGGGGTACGAGGGCGCGATCGGCATAGGAGAACCACGCGACCTCTTCGATCTCACTGCTGGCGGCCAGCGTTCCACGATAATCCGCGGTGTAGCAACTCATCCGCACCAGCGCGCCATCCGTCGGGCCGTGCACCGCCTCGTAGGTGCCGACATGCGCTGCGGTCTCCGGCAGCAGGGCGACGGTGAGTTCCTCCTCGATCTCGCGGAGCAGTGTCTGCAGGTCGGTTTCGGCGCCCTCGCGCTTGCCGCCCGGGATGTAGAAGACGCCTTTGCCGCGCGGTCTGGCGCAGAGAATGCGTCCCTCCTCGATGCGCACCCACGCCACCGTGTCGATCAGTTGCCGCACTCGCCCGTCCGCCACCGCCGCAGCCTATCGCCGCGCGGCGGTGAACGCGGAACCGGCCGCACCCGCCTCAGCGCGATGGCAGGAGGGAAGGATCCTTGGCGCCGGGGCCGAGAACGGGGCGCAGGTCGCGTGGTGCGATGTGCTCACCACACTCGGAGCACACCGGTTCGACGGTCGCGAGGTTCCCGCACGCGGTGTGTACGGTCTGCACCGGCGGGCCGTCCGGGGCGGCCCATTCGTCGCCCCACTGACGCATCGCGGTGACGACAAGCCACAGCGAACGGCCTTTCGGGGTGAGCCGGTAGTCGTAGCGAACCGGATTGTCCTGGTATGGCTCTCTGGTCAGTACCCCATGCTCGATCAGATGCTCGAGACGCTGGGTGAGCACGTTGCGGGCGATGCCGAGACGGGCGTGGAAGTCGTCGAAGCGCGTCACGCCGAACAGAGCGTCACGCACGATCAGCAGCGTCCACCACTCTCCGACCACCTCGAGGCACTGGGCCAGCGAGCAGTTCATGTCCTCGAAGCTCGTCCTGCGCATATCCGTCAGCATAGTCGGTTGCTTCATAGAACTCACTCGCTTATGGTGCGTTGCATGAAACAACTCACTAAGCGGACGCTCGCCGAGGAGTTCGCGCTCACCGAGACCGGCACCGCTGGGTGGCAGGCGCGCGTCGACCGGTCCTGGCGCGGCTGGACCGGCCCGCACGGCGGCGTGATCGCGGCACTGCTCATCGAGGTGGCTCGCGCGGCCGCCGCGGAACCGCTGCCGGTGCGGGCCGTGGACCTCCGGTTCCTGGGCCGCCCCACGGACGAAGTGCTCACCTTCCACGCGACCGCACGCGCCGTCGGCCGCAGCACCGTCGTGGTGGAGGTGGGCGCCGACCAGGACGGCAGCCCGGTCGCCGGGGCGTCCGTCACGCTCGGTCGCGCCATGGCGTCGGGCGTCGCGGATTACGCAGGCGCGCCCGCGCCGCGAGTGCCCGATCCCGATTCCTGTGCGCACTTCGCCCTCCCGCCCGAAATCGTTCCCGCGGGCGCTCATTTCGACATCCGTCCGGCAGCCGGGCCGCTGCCGCTGACCGGTGCGGACGAACCGATGATGTGCGCGTGGATCGAACTCGTCCCCGAGTTGCCCACCGATGCCGCGGCCCTCGCGATCCTCGCCGATGCCCTGCCGCCCGCCGTCTTTCCCACACTGCGCGCGCCCGTCGCGATTCCCACCGTGGCGTTGTCGATGCACCTGCACGACGTACCGACCGAGGGCTCGCCGGTGCTGGTGCGCACGGTGAACGCCTCGACCGGCGGCGGCTGGTCGGTGGACGACACTTCGATCTGGGATCGAAGCGGCCTGCTGCTCGCCTCGGCCCGCCAGACCCGCCGCGTGCTCGGCTGAACGGAGACGATCGTGCATTCTCCATCCACGCCGCCCAACCGGGCCACCGACTACCGGGTCGTGCTCGCCGTCGTCTCCCTCGGCGTCCTGCTGTCGAGCCTGGACCTGTTCATCGTCAACGTCGCCCTGCCGGACATGGCCGCCGACCTCGGCGGAGCGCAGATCTCGGGACTGTCCTGGGTACTCAACGCCTACGCGATCGTGTTCGCCGCGCTGCTGGTCCCGGCGGGACGACTGGGCGACCGTCGCAGCATCCGGACCACCTTCCTGCTCGGGCTGGTGATCTTCGTCGTCGGATCGGCACTGTGCGCCACCGCCTGGGACGTCGGGTCGCTGGTGTTGTTCCGCGTGCTCCAGGCAGTCGGCGGCGCGCTGCTGACACCCGCCTCGCTCGGCTTGGTGCTCGCGGCCAGCCCGCCATCGCGCCGCGCCGCCGCCGTGCGGCTGTGGGTCGCCTTCGGCGGGCTCGGCGCGGCGCTCGGCCCGGTCCTCGGCGGCCTTCTCGTCGAATTCGGCTGGCGCTGGGTATTTCTGGTGAATGTGCCGATCGGTCTGGCCGCCGTGGTGGTCGGACTGCGGACGCTGCCCGATCCCGAGGGCGACGGCGGGCGGCTGCCCGACCTGCTTGGTGCGGCGTTGCTGGTCGGGGCCATCGCGAGCCTGGTGCTCGGCCTGGTCAAGGGCGAAGGCTGGGGCTGGTCGTCGGCGCGGGTGCTGGTCGCGTTCGCGCTGGCGGCGATCCTGACGGTGGCGTTCGTCGTCTCCTCGGCCCGGCACCACAGCCCGGTGGTGGATCCGGCGCTGCTGCGCGCGCCCAACTTCGCCTGGATGACCGGCAACGCGGTGTTGTTCAACGTGGCCTTCGGCGCGATGCTGCTGTCGGTGGTGCTGTGGGCGCAGAACGTCTGGGATTGGTCGGCGTTGCGCACCGGACTGGCCATCGCGCCCGGCCCGCTGATGGTGCCGGTGGTCGCCGCCCTGGCGGGACGGCTGATCGGCCGGATCGGGGCCGGGCCGGTCATCGCCGCGGGCGGGATCGTGTTCGGCGCGGGCATGCTGTGGTGGGCGCGGGCGATCACCCTGACGCCCGACTATGTCGGTGGCCTGCTCGGCGGCATGGTGGTCAGCGGCATCGGCGTCGGGCTCACCCTGCCGACCGCCTTCGCCGCGGGCACCGGCGGACTGCCGCCGCAGCGGTTCGCCACCGGATCGGCGGTGCTGAGCATGGCGCGCCAGCTCGGTCTCGCCGTCGGCGTCGCGGGCCTGGTCGCGGTGCTCGGCTCACCCACAAGCCCGGAGGCGACACTCGACGCGTTCCGGCACGGGTGGTACGCGACGGCCGTTGTCGCGGTCCTCGCGGGTTTGGTCGGCGCGACCGCGCGTATGCCGAGACCTACTGTCGCACAGCCAGAATCGGCTATCGAGTCGGCCGTCGCCTGATCCGGATCCAAGCCCATGGCCCGTGCGTGACACTCCGCTCGACAGCGCCGATTCGAAAGCGCGGGTCGCGCCGCCAATTGCTCGGCGATCCGCGGCCGCAATTTCCGGATCCATCGCGGCGCTGTCCGTAGTGGCTGTCATCGGCCGATTCGTCCCGCACACTTGGTCGATCCCTGGTCGACGTCCGAACAGCACCGGACGCCGACCAGGGTCCCACGCGACGGGCGGTTCAGCGGCTGGGCGCTGAAATCGCCGGACCACGAGCGGCAGAATCGGCATCAGTAGCCCGTTTCGGTCGGCAGTGCGTCCTCGACAGCCTGCGACACCCTTATGCCACAGCGTGGCAACGCTACGCGACTCGCACCGTGAGGCTCTCGCGCCCGGCCGCCAGCGCCACGTGGGCGACGGCCGCTTCCAGGCCCCGCGCAGGCAACGGCGCACCGTCGAACATGGTGATCTCGACGGCGTCCTCGGCGAGCTCCCAGACACCCGCGATGCGCCCACCCACCACGACGATCGGTGAGATCCAGCCCGCGGCGCGGCTCACCTTCGCACGGTGCGCGGCAGGCAGCAGCTCGGTGTCACCGGTGCCCGGTCCCAGCACGTATTGATCGAAGGCGCCGAGCAGGTGCACCGGCGCACTCGGCGCGGCGGCGGCCAGTGCGTCGACCTGGTCGGTCGGCAGGAAGGCGCGGCGGCCCTCCACGTCGATCTCGGTGATCAGGTCGCCCAACTCGGCGAACCAGCGGCGCACCGTGGTCTTGCGCAGGCTGTTGCGGCTGAGCCAGGCGTCGAAGGTCTCCGGCGTCGCCGGGCCGTGGGCGCCGAGATAGCCGAGGATCGCCACCCGCGCCGCGGCGTCGAGATCGGGCAGGCCGGGCCAGTCGCGCACCAGGTGCGCGGGACTGGTGAACGTCACTTTGGTGCCTCGTACCGGGCCGTGACACAGCACGCCCTGCCAGGCCAGTGGTTTGAGCAGCGCACCCCAACCGGATCGCAGTTCCTCCCCCAGCCGATGGAATTCCGGTGCGGACACCAGGGCTTCGACCAACTCCTCCCGGGTGAGCACCGCGGCGTCGAGTACCTGCGCGACCGCCTCGGTCAGTGCCGCCACCTCCGTGGGCGAAGCGCCGAAGTTCTTCTGCCACGAGGGTTTCTCCCAGGTGCGCGCGGAACCGATGAGCGCGAGAACGGCGGCGGCCTGTTCTGAAGGCAGCGCGTGCAGCGTGCCGCGCATCGCCCAGGTCTTCATCAGCGCGCCCTCGTCGAGCGCGCGCACCAGCGCGCCGGATTCGGGCTTCGTGCTGCGCAGTGCGACCGCCAGTTCGGCCGCCGAGGTGACCTGAGCCTGGACACCGCACAGACGCCCGGCCACCGCTACCGCACCTTCGTCGGTCCGGGACAAGACATAGTGCCGGTCCAGCCGCCAGGCGAAAACCTGATCCCAGGTGGCCCGCATTCGCGCTCCTTCTCCTGCTCAGTTCAGCATCGTGCCCGCGCAGGCGACCAGCGCGGCGGCCAGCGCCGACCCGGCGACCGTCATCGCGATCACGCCGAGCAAAGCGGTGCGGGTGGTGGCGCGCCGAATCGCGCCGACCGGGTCGGCCAGCCGTTCGGCGCGGGCCAGTACCGCCGTCCCCGCCGCGGCCAGCGCACCCGGCGGCGCGGGCTCGACGATGCCGACGATCGCCAGCAGCCCGCCCAACAGCGGCAGCGAACCGTGCTCGTCGGCGGCCTTGTCGTCGGCGCACATCTCCAGCAGGCGGGCGATCTCGGCCGCACCACCGGTGAACAACCGCAAGCCGGGCAGTGTGGTGGCCACCCCGCGCAGCACCGCGGTCAACGCCGCGTGCCTGCCGGACAGGTGCGCGCGTTCGTGCGCGAGTACCGCGGCGAGTTGATCCTCGTCCAGCGCCGCCAGCGCGGCGGTGGTGACCACGATGGTGTCGGGTCGTCCCGGCACGCAATACACCTGCCGCTCCGGTGAGTCGAGCACGACCGCCCCGATTCCCGGCACCGGCCTGCCGACCAGACGGACCGCGCGCGCGTGGACGCTGGTGCGCCTGCGCATGTCCAGCACGACTCCCACGGCGCGCGCCACCAGCGCGACGGTTCCGGTGGACACCAGGGCCGCCACCGCGAACGTGGCCGCACGGCCGGCCGCGGCGCCGTGCGCATCCACCGGAGCCCACAGGAACGAGGCGCACGCGTGCAACGCGTCCTTCGGATGTCCCCAGTAGGTGGCGAACTCGACGGTCAGCACCGCCGCCGCGACCCCCCATGCGCTCAGCGCACCGATGATCGCGACCACCCAGGCGATCACACCCAGCCGCGGCGCGATCCCGCGATGGGTCAGTCTGCGCAGCACGGGCGGACCGAAGGCCGCCACGACGCCGCCGTACAACGTCAGAGCCAGGGCCAGGCTCACGGCACTTCTGGTGACTTACGCGCCGCGAGTCTGCGTAGCGCGGCACGCAGCCCAGCCGACTCCTCGGCGCTGATCCGATCGACGAAATGGCTGAGCACCAGATCCGAGCGTCCGCCGGAACCCAGCGCCTCCAGCATGAGCCGGGCGCTGTGTTCTTCCCTGGTGAGCGTCGGCCAATATCGATAGGCCTTGCCCGCGCGTTCGCGCGCCAGCCACCCCTTGCGATGCAGGTTGTCCATGGTCGACATCACCGTCGTATACGCGATGTCGCGCTGAGCCGACAGTTCGTCGAAGATCTCACGCACCGTTGTGTCCTCTGCGTCCTGATCCCAGATGCGGTCCATGATCACCGCCTCCAGATCCCCGAATCCACGCACCGTACCGACTCCCTCATCCGAGCTGTGCCCCGTCGTGGGAACAGGTTACCGGTTTGGGTGGGTTACTACGGAGGCAACCAGTAGATCCGCCCGCTCCGACCGCACCCTGTCGGGGCCATATGCGAACATATGTTCGTGTCCGACGCGCCCGTCTCCCGATCCGGCAGACCCCGGATTCTCGCGCGGCCGGAGGCATCGATCCTGCATGCCGACCTCGACTCCTTCTATGCCTCGGTCGAGCAGCGGGACGACCCGTGGCTGCGCGGCAAACCAGTGATCGTCGGCGGCGGCGTCGTCCTGGCGGCCAGCTACGAAGCGAAGGCGTTCGGAGTGCGCACCCCGATGAACGGCGGACAGGCGCGCCGGCTGTGCCCGCACGCGATCGTGGTGCCGCCGCGCATGTCCGCCTACGCAGAGGCGAGCAGAGCCGTCTTCGAGATCTTCCGCGACACCACACCCGTGGTCGAGGGCGTCTCGATCGACGAGGCCTTTCTCGACGTCGGCGGACTGCGCCGGATCGCGGGCGAGCCCGTCGCCATCGCGACGCGGCTGCGTGCGGAAGTCCGCGACCGCGTCGGCCTGCCCATCTCGGTGGGCATCGCTCGCACCAAGTTCCTCGCCAAGGTGGCCAGCGCCGTCGCCAAACCCGACGGATTACGGCTGGTGCCGCCGGACGGCGAACTGGACTTCCTGCATCCGCTGCCGGTCGAAAGGCTCTGGGGTGTAGGCGATGTCACCGCGCGCACGTTGCACGCGCACGGCATCACGCGGGTGGGCCAACTGGCCGAGCTCGGCGAGCGCCCGCTACGGGCGATCCTCGGTCCCGCCGCGGCACGCCACCTCTACGCCTTGTCCTGGGCGCGTGACCCGCGCCGAGTCGAGACCGGCCGGCGGCGGCGCTCGATCGGCGCCCAGCGTGCCCTTGGCCGCAAGCACCGGCCGCAGGACGAGATCGAGGCCTATCTGCACGGGCTCACCGATCGGCTCGGCCGTCGCCTACGCACCGCCGACCGGGTGTGCCGAACCGTGGTGCTGCGCCTCCGTTTCGACGATTTCACCCGGGCCACCCGCTCGCATACTCTCGCCGGGGCCACCGACCACACCGAGACGATCCTGAGCGCGGCCCGCACCCTGCTCGCCGGGGCGATGCCGGTCATCCAGGAACGCGGCCTCACCCTGATCGGTCTCGCGCTGACCAACCTCGACGACGCCGACTCCGTCCAGCTCACCCTGCCCTTCGAAGCCCGTGCCACCAACAGCCTCGACGCCACCCTCGACGACTTGCGCAAGCGCTTCGGCTCCGCCGCCGTCACCCGCGCCGCCCTCCTCACCCGCGGCGAGGGCCTCTCGGTTCCTCTTCTCCCCGACTAGCTGCCTCAGTACGAGCGTTTCGGCCGCTTGTCCATCAACCGCAGGATCAGCGGCGTGAAGATCAGCTGCATGGCCAGCTCCATCTTCCCGCCGGGCACCACGATGCAATTCGTCCGCGACATGAACGAGTCGTGCAGCATCGACAGCAGATAGGGGAAGTCGATCACCTTCGGGTCGGCGAACCGGATCACCACGAAACTCTCGTCCGCCGTCGGAATGGTGCGCGCGATGAACGGATTGGACGTGTCCACGGTCGGCACCCGCTGGAAGTTGACGTAGGTGCGGGAGAATTGCGGGCAGATGTAGGTGACGTAGTCCGGCATCCGCCGCAGGATCGTATCGATCACGGCCTCGCTGGAGTACCCGCGCTCGGTCTTGTCCCGGATCACCTTCTGAATCCACTCCAGATTGATGATCGGCACGACGCCGACCAGCAGATCGGTGTATCGCGCCACATCCACGGTGGAGGTGACCGCCGCGCCGTGCAGGCCCTCGTAGAACAGCAGGTCGCTGCCCGGCGTCAGCTCCTCCCACGGCGTGAAGGTGCCCGGCGGCTGGCCGTAGGGCTTCGCCTCGGCCTCGTCGTGCAGGTACCGGCGCACCGTTCCGACCCCGGTCTCGCCGTAGTCGCGAAACAGCGTCTCCAGCTCCTTCAGCAGGTTGGCCTCCTCCCCGAAATGCGAGAACCGCAGATTGCGGCTCTGCTCCGCCTCGGCCATGGCCAGTTTCATCTCGTTGCGGTCGTAACGGTGGAACGCGTCGCCCTCGACGATGGCCGCGTTGATCTCTTCGCGGCGGAAGATCTCCTGGAAGGTCCGCGTCACGCTGGAGGTCCCCGCCCCGGAGGACCCGGTGATGGCGACGACCGGGTGCTTGACCGACATGGTTCTCCTCTTCAGCGCTGGGCCGGACGAAACAGCGACCGCCTGCCGAACAGCGAGCTGTCGAAGCTGGGGCCCTCGTCCGGTTCGCGGTGATACCGCTCGATGCGCTCGACTTCGTTGCGGGAGCCGAAGATCAGCGGCACCCGCTGATGGACGTCGCCGGGCGTCACTTCCAGCACTCGCTCGCTGCCGGTGGTCGCCGAGCCCCCGGCCTGTTCGACGATGAACGCGATCGGATTGGCGCCATAGAGCAATGCCACCCTTCCCGGACGCGTGGGCGGGCGGGTGTCGCGGGGGTACAGGTACACCCCGCCTCGGGTCAGGATGTGAAAGGTGTCGGCGACCAGCGAGGCCACCCAGCGCATATTGAAATCCCGCTCGCGGGGGCCGTCGACGCCGTCGAGGCACTCGTGCACGTAGCGGCGCACCGGTCGTTCCCAGAACCGCTCATTCGCCGCGTTGATCGCGAATCCAGAGGTGTCCTCGGGGATGCGCATCCGCGGGTGGGTCAGCACGAACGCGCCGATCTCCCGGTCCAGGGTGAACCCGTCGACCCCGCTGCCGGTCGTCAGCACCAGCATGGTCGCGGGCCCGTACAGGGTGAACCCCGCGCACACCTGCTCGACGCCGGGCTGCAGGAAGTCGGCCGCCGCAGGGCCCGGGCCCTGCGCGGGCGCGCGCAGCACGCTGAAGATGGTGCCCACCGGCAGATTCACGTCGATGTTCGACGAACCGTCCAGCGGATCGAAGGCCAGCAGGTACTTCCCGCGCCGATGGGTGGCGGGCACCGGATGGATCTCGCTGATCTGTTCGGACAGCAACGCCGAAAGGTGCCCGGTCCATTGAGTTTCGGCGACGATGATGTCGTTGGTGATCGCGTCCAGTTTGCGATGCACCGTCGGCGGCAGATTGTCCGGCTCGGACGCACCGATCGAGCCGACGATCGCGCCCCTGGTGACCTGATTGGCGACGATCTTCGTCGCGGTCGCGATCACGTTCACCAGCGCGGAGAACTCACCGGACGATCCGGGATGCCGATGCTCCTGTTCGATGGTGAAGCGGGTGAGGGTCTTCAGTCCTTCTGGCATAACGCCTCGATCTCGTCACCGGGGTCACACGGTCGGCTCGCCGGCGGGCTCGGGGTCGGTGAACACGCTGCTGCCGTAGACATCCCGGTCGGTCAGCGTGATCAAATCGGTCTTGGTCAGCGGTCTGCGCAGTTCCACGAGACGCTTGGCCTGCCGCAACCGGCAACGGTCGAGCGCGTTGCGGACGCTGCGCGCGTTGGAGAAGCGCGGGCGGGCCATCCGGTGTTCCAGGTACTCCCCGAAAGCGGTCCGCGCCGCGTCGTCGAAGTGGAAGTTCTCCGCCGCCACCATGAGCTCGGCGATTCCCAGCAGCTCCGCGTGCGTGTAGTCGGCGAACTCCAGGTGATGGGCCACCCGCGAGGACAGGCCCGGATTGGCGGAGAAGAAGCGGTCCATCCGGTCGGGGTAGCCCGCGAAGATCACCACCAGGCTGGCGCGTTCGTTCTCCATCTCCTGCAACAGGATCTCGATCACCTCCTGCCCGTAGTCGCGTTCGTTCTCCGGCCGGAACAGGTAGTAGGCCTCGTCGATGAACAGCACCCCGCCCGCCGCCTTGGCCAGCGCCTCTTTGGTTTTCGGTGCGGTGTGCCCGATGAACTGACCAACGAGATCGTCGCGGGTGACCGTGTGCACTTTCGGTTTGCGGATGTAGCCCAGGGCGTGCAGCATCTGCGCCATCCGCAATGCCACCGTGGTCTTGCCCGTGCCGGGACCGCCGGTGAAGCTCATGTGCATGGTCGGCCGCGAGGAGGTCAGTCCGAAACGCTGCCGGGCACGGTCGATCAACAGCAGCGCCGCGATCTCGCGGACCCGCCGCTTCACCGGAGCCAGCCCGATCAACTCCGCGTCCAGCCTGCGCAACGTTTCCTCGACGTCGTGACCCGCGATGTCGCTCGACAAGTCCAGCACCGCGTCCTCGGCCAGGATTTCCGGCTCTTCCGGATCGGGCGACGCCGTCCGCACCGCGCCGGGGACATCAGCCCCCGGCCGGTGCAGACGGAATCCGGAGCCGTTGCGCTCAGCCGCCATACCGCTCTCCCGGCCGGACGGTCGTGGCATACGAATGCAGGCCGTATGTCTGCATCCGGTCGGGACCCTCGGTGCGGGTGAGCACGAAACCCGGCTCGTCGGGCGGTCGTTGCACCAGGAAACTCAGCGCCGTCGTCTGCCTGGTGTAGCGGGCGTCGTAGGCGAGCACCCGCACGTAGTGCCGGGGGAAAGTCGCCCGGCACGCGTTGATCTCGGCCAGTACGCCGTCGGGCTCGTCCAAGTCGAACAGCGGCAGCCCCCACATCTCCCAATAGGCATTACGCGGGTGCGGATCGTCGGTGTACTCGATGGATACCGGCCAGCTGTTGAGCAACGCGTAGCGCACTTGGGCGGCGATCTGCTCGTCGGTCAGCGGCGGCAGGTAGCAGAATGTTCCGTGCCTCAGATACATCGGCTCGTCCTTCCCGGATGGTCAGCGGCTGGCCGTCGGCACGGCGTCCGGCGCGTCGGTGGAGGTGTAGTCGAAGGTGACATCGCCCCAGGTCGCAAGCGCGACATCGAGCGGACGGCAGATCTCGGCCGCCTTCCTGAGCACATCGGGGCCTTCCTTCAACAGGTCGCGGCCTTCGTTGCGGGCCTGCACGACCGCCTCCAGCGCGACCCGGTTCGCCTCCGCGCCCGCGGCGATGCCGAGCGGATGCCCGATCGTGCCACCGCCGAACTGCAGCACCACGTCGTCACCGAACAGGTCGAGCAACTGATGCATCTGCCCGGCATGGATGCCGCCGGAAGCCACCGGCATCACACCGGGCAGGCTCGCCCAGTACTGGTCGAAGAAGATCCCGTTGGCCGGCTCGGTCCGGATGTGGTTCTCCCGCAACGTGTCGTAGAACCCCTTGGTCGTCGCCGGGTCGCCCTCCAGTTTCCCGACCACGGTGCCCGCGTGCAGATGGTCGACGCCGATCAGCCTGCACCACTTGGCCAGCACCCGGAAGCTGACGCCGTGCGTCTTCTGCCGCGTGTAGGTGGAATGCCCCGCGCGATGCAGATGCAGCAGCACCCCGTTGCGGCGCGCCCAATGCGACATCGACTGCATCGCGGTGAAGCCGACGGTGAGGTCCATCATGATGACGACGCTGCCGAGTTCCTTGGCGAACTCCGCGCGCTCGTACATCTGCTCCATCGACGCCGCGGTCACATTCAGGTAATGCCCTTTGATTTCGCCGGTCTCCGCCATCGCGCGGTTGACGCCCTCCATCGCGAACAGGTACCGATCGCGCCAGCGCATGAACGGCTGCGAGTTGATGTTCTCGTCGTCCTTGGTGAAATCCAGGCCGCCTTTGCATGCCTCGTAGATGACGCGTCCATAATTGCGGGCGGATAGCCCGAGTTTCGGTTTCACCGTCGCGCCGAGCAGCGGCCTGCCGTATTTGTTGAGATATTCGCGTTCCATCACCGTGCCGTGCGGCGGCCCTTGGAACGTCTTCACGTACGCCACCGGAATACGCATGTCCTCCAGCCGCAGCGCCAGCAGCGGCTTGAACCCGAACACGTTGCCGATGATCGAGGAGGTCAGGTTGGTGATCGATCCCTCCTCGAACAAGTCGAGATCGTAAGCGATATAGGCGAAGTACTCCCCCGGCCGCCCGGGGACCTCGTCGATGCGGTAACACTTCGCCTGGTAGCGCGAGTGGGCGGTGAGCCGGTCGGTCCACACCACCGTCCAGGTCGCCGTGGAGGATTCACCCGCCACCGCGGCCGCCGCCTCGATCGGATCGACACCGCGCTGCGGAGTCACCCGGAACACGGCGAGCACGTCGGTATCCGACGGCTGGTAGTCGGGCGCGTAATACCCCATCGAGGCATAGGATTGGACACCCGGATCCCAGCGGTCGCGTTCGGTTTCTTCGGCCATCGTTCCTCCTGCTGTGCCACTGCGGGACACCCGCACCCGGGCGAACGGGCGTGCCTTGGGATTTCCAGGATGACGTGCCGGATACCGACAAACAATTTGATTGTTTCTCGCGATACTCAACATATTCGTTGAGTTTGTTACCGTTCTCCGGTGGGTATGGTGAGCGCGGCTCGGATGGAAACCTTCCTGGCCGTCGCCCGCCACGGCAGCATCCGCCGCGCCGCGGCGCAGTTGCACATCACCGAGGCCGCCGTCTCCGCGGCCGTCGCGCACATCGAGAAACAGCTGGGGGCAAAGCTCATCGCGAAGTCCGGGCGCGGCATCGCGCTCACCGAGTCCGGGCGCGTCTACGCCGAGTACTGCCGCGGCATCCTCGGGTTGATGAAGGAGGCGCAGGCGGCCGTGCGCCGCGCCGAGACCGGGCGGCTGCGAATCGGCGTGGTCGCCACCGCGGGCGAGTACGTCCTGCTGCGGCCGCTCGCCTCGTTCCGCCGCCGGTTCCCCGACATCGAACTGAGCCTGTCGGTGCATCCGCGCGACGCGCTGTTCCTCGAATTGCAGCACCACGAAACGGATCTCGTCATCGCGGGCCGCCCGCCACGCGACACCGGGCTGGTGGTGCGCGCCCGGCGGCCCAGCCGCCTGGTCGTGGTCGGCCTGCCGGAACTCGATCCGCTGCGCACCACCTGGCTGCTGCGCGGGCGCGGCTCCGGCACCCGCGAGGCCACCCTCGCCTTGCTCGACCAACTCCGGATCGAACCGCCCGTGCTCACTCTCGGCTCCCACGGCGCCGTCCTCGCCGCCGCGCGAGAAGGACTCGGCGTGACGCTGATCCACAGCGACGCCATCTCCCAGGACCTGGAGAACGGCGCGCTGCGCGTCCTCCCGGTCGAGGGCACCCCGCTGGATCGTCCCTGGCATGCCATCACCACCCGCACACCGACGCCGACCACCCGCCTGTTCCTCGCCCATCTGCTCGACCCCACGGAGGTCGGCTCCGACGCCTTCCACCCGCATTGAGGCCCGCGACCTGCGCGAACCGGCACCACAGCCGCCGCGGAAACCGACTGGACGGATATGACAGACTGACTCGCATGACCCGAGGGGATGTTCCGTCCAACGTCTCGGACACCGCGCGCTGGGTCGCGGCCTACCGGGCACGCGAGACGATCCGCCCGGACGCGCTGTTCCAGGATCCGTTCGCCGACCGGCTGGCCGGCGAACGCGGCCACGCCATCGCCGACAACGCGCCTAGGGTGATGCGCCACGGGTGGCCGATCGTCACCCGGACCAAACTGATCGATGACCTCGTAGCCACAGCGATCGGCGAGGGCTGCGACCGCGTCCTCAACCTCGCCGCCGGTCTGGACACTCGCCCCTATCGGCTCGATCTGCCCGACGAGTTGCTCTGGATCGAGGCCGACCTACCCGAGATCGTCGCCGAGAAGGACAGCGCCCTCGCCGGCGAGACGCCGCACTGCGTGCTCATCCGCCGCGCGGTCGACCTCGCCGACCCGGACGCGCGGACGAAGTTCCTCGACGAGGCGCTCGGCGCGATCGGCCCGAACGCCACCGGCGCGTCCAAGGCCCTGGTGCTCACCGAGGGGCTGCTGATGTACCTCGACCCGCCGACGGTCACCGATCTCGCGACCGCACTGGCCCGCCCCGAGATCGCCTGGTGGCTGCTGGATCTGAGTCTGGGCATGCGCAAGATGCGCTCCGGCGACACCTTCGCCAACGCGCCGATGCAGTTCGAACCCGCCAACGGCGTCCGCTTCTTCGAAGACCTCGGCTGGCAGCCGATCGAACTGGAAAGCCTGCTGCTGCACGCCCGCAAGTTCCACCGCGCGCCTTGGTACCTACGTCCCTTCACCTATCTCCCCCAGCCCGACCCCCGCAAACCCATGCGCACCCCGTGGTCGGGCATCATCCGTTTCCGCCACACCTGAGCGACGCCGCCCGCGGCTACAGCTGGCCGTGCTGGGAGTCGAAGGTGAGCACACGGCCGCCCAGTTGGATCTGGGCTCCGGGTGTGAGGGCGATCGGCTGGCCGGGGACCGCTCGGACCCAGTCCTGGCGTCCGGGATGACGGATGTGGGTGCCGTTGGTGGAACCGCCGTCCACGACCGTGACATCCCAGTCGACGAGGCGGATCTCCGCGTGCGCACGCGACATTCCGCCCGAGCTGTCCTCCAGCCGCACCGGGCGCGCACCACGCGCGACCGCGTCCGAATGCTCCGGTTCGCGGCCGAGAACGCAGTCGCTGTCCAGGACGAACGACGTGCCGTCGTCCAGTAGCAGCACACCGAGCGGTGGGCGCACCCCTTCGCTGAGCACGCAGGTGAGCTGATCCATCCGGATCCCGCAGACCGCGCAGAACGACACCCGAGGATCGTTGTGATGATGCCGGGCGCATTGGAAACCCGGCACGATCACGCGATGTCCCAGCGCGTTCGAGCCGGTCGACCCGAGCGCGTCGGCGACGACGCCGGTCGAGGGAACCATCGTCTCGGCGAGATTCGCGTCGTTGGCGATCGCGTGATCCCGATCGGTGCGGTGCGCGGGCCGCGCCGGGCTCTGGTCCGGCGCCGGTGGTACGGGCTTCGCCGCCGGAGGCGTCACGCCTTCGCGTGGCGTGGCCCGCCGCGCCGGCGCTTGGAGATCGACTTCCGTAGCGGCATCGCCGGACTCCTCGCCCTTCCGCAGGCTCGGCGCCCGCCGTGGTTGCGCTTCGGACGCCTCGGAACCCGCCTGCCCGCCCGGCCGGTGTGGTTGCAGCATCGCCTGCGGTCCGGCGGTGCGACTCGGTTGCGGCATCTGATCCGGCATCGGCGGCCGATCCTCGACGCGATGCGGTTCGGCCGCCGGTCGTGGCGCGACGTGCGGCGGCTCCGGCCGGGGCTCGACGGAAGATGGCGGCGCGGATCCGGCGTCCGGTCGCCGCGGGGACTCGGCGTCACCGTGGCTGTCCGGCTCATCACCGATCGCGCCCGACCACAGCACCGCGCCGGACCCTGGCGCGGTGCCCGCATCCAGCGACAGAATCCCCCGCCCCGGTAGCGATTCCGCGGTCCAGCCCGCCTCGTCCACGAACAACCCGGCGCCGCTGCCGGGTGCGGGCGTCACCATGCGGTCGACGGTGAATCCGGCGTCCCGGCCGCGCAGCACCTCCGTGTGGCCCGGACCGGCGAGCACCGCGGTGACCCCACCGTGCAGGAACACCGCGAGACCTTGGTCCACCGGCGTGATCACCCCGAATTCGACTTCGTCCTCCTCGCCGTTGGACAGGCCCATCAGCCAGGTCGTGGCCAGTCGCGCCACCGCGCGCCCGCTGCGGCGCCGGTCGCGCGCGACGGCTTCGCGCACGATGTCCAGCAGCGCCGTCATCGTGCGGGCAGCGGCCGTGTCCGCCGTGAGGAGCCCGTCGCCCCGGTGCGCGACGACCACGACTGCGCCATTCGCGCTCGCCACCAGGTGGGCGCCGGGCAACACCTCGATCTGCGCGCTCACAGGAACCGGCCGCCTTGGAAGCGCCACCGATGGAAGACCACCCGCATCGGCCCGTTCACGATGAGCCAGAAGGCGACCCATGTGACGACGAACTGGATGAGGAAGGCAGCCAGCGACGGACGCAGATGCTCGGGCAGCACCACCGTGGTGTAGCGCACGAGCACCCAGATCAGCGCTCCCTCATTGAGGATGGTGACCAGACCGAACAAGGTCGGCCAGTCCTTCTCCCAGCGGAACTGTTGGAGCAGGTGGTAGAGCAGTTCCCAGAGCACACCGACCAGAACGGTCGCCAGCAGCACCGACAACGTCACCCGGTACGCCTGACCGATGCTCGAGGACCCGGTCGGCAGGAACGGGGTGATGAGCAGCGCGACGACGAAGCCGATCACGCTCAGCGCGAGCAGACGGGTCTGGATTCGCCCGTTCAAGGTAGGAAGCATCGCTCAGATCTTCTCGTTCGTAACCCACAGCCACCATTGCCGCGTCGAGCGCAGCGGCCCCATCCTGCGGCAGAACCCGACCGCGGCCAGGTCGTCGGCGATCTCCTGCGCGGCGATCTGCAAGCCGAGGAAGGTGTCCACCCCGGCGAACGGCCCGCCGAGCGTCGCGCTGCCGGAGGCGTATATCCGTCCTGTGCCGCTGCGGGTGCCGATCAGCTCGAAGGTCGTGTCCACGTCCAGCCGACCGAGCGGATTACGGCCCGCGCCGGTGTGGTCGAGCAGGTCTGCCAACAGCCGGTGCTCCCGGACGTCGGCTTCCAACCCCGTGCAGTCGATGATGTAGTCGACGGTCGTGTCGAAAGGTTGCGTCGGCGGCGGAAAAGGCAAGGGCGCACTGGAATCCGGAAGAATCGTGGCGACCACGCCTTGCCGTCCAGCGGCAGGACGCGGAGCGCGCATCGTGCCGGCCATCACCTGGTACCACCCCTCCCGGCGGCCACGGCGCAACTGTTCCTGCCAGTTGTCGCGGATGGGGGTGTTGGTGCCGGAGATCTCCTTGTACGCGCGCGCCCGTTCCTCGCCTTGCAGTCGTCGCACCTTCTGCTTGAGCTGACCGCCCCACACCGACTTCGGATAGTTGAAACCCTGGTAGGCCCATCCGTCGCCGCCCTTGCGCCTGCTGAAGATGTTCTTGCCGTGCGAGCCTGCGATATAGGTGCGGAACAGGTGCAGGATCCGGGTGTCTAGCCGGTACTTGTCCCGATCGTCGATGAGCCGTTGCAGGACGCGGCTGGCCACGATCCCGCTGCCGCGGATCAGCACCGTGCCGGGCCGCCGCTGGAGCGCCTGATAGACGTGCTCGTGCGGCTCGTAGGCATTGACCACACGGGTGGGATCACGATGGGTCTCGCGATACTCCTGCAGATCCGGCAGCAGCTTCAGCCCCGGATAGCCGACGGCGACATGGACGTACGTGCTGCGGAAAGCGACCCGCTTGGTCGGTGCCGAACCCGCGGGCGGGGTGAGGATGGTGAAGTATCCGCCGCCGTTGCGCTTGCGGACCATGCGCACGTGCCCGCGGTGCAACGAGCGGGCATAGCCGATGCGGTGGAATTCCCGCTCCATGGAGGCGAACGCCTGGCCCGCACGCGGGGTGTAGTAGTTGGCGAAGATCGGCTCGACGAAGACGTTCCACAGCGGCTTGATCGACTTGTCCGCGATCGCCTCCCGCACCGCGTAGGACGGAAAGCCCCAGATGTTGTCCGGCGTGGAGGCCGAGTCGCTGCGCAGGCGTTCGGCACGGGGGATCTGCGACACCCTGGTGAGGTACTCGTAGGAGGTCCACGGGTGCTCCTGCGGACCGAGCACCGCCATCGCTTCGGCGGGCACGCCGAAGATCCGGAGCGTGTCGTAGGTGACGAACGATCCGATCCCGCTGCCGATGGTCACGAACGGTACGTCGAACACCGGAATCCCGGCGCTGCCGAGCATTTCATCGGTCCATACGTCGGTGTCGACGAGGGCCTGCGTGATATCTCCCCGCATTGGCCGGACTTTACCGGCAGATCCTTATCAACTGCTTGCCATCGGCTTTCGCCGGACGACCGCACTGGTGACGCGCCGCGCACGACGCGTGCGAACCATCTGCGCCGAACCTGCCACGCGGTACGCCCTCGCGGACGTACCATGCCGTTCGTGGCCGATTCCACTCGTTCCACCCCACTGCGGGTCCTCGTGTACAGCAACGACGCCGACACCAGGCGCCAGGTGATCCAGGCCTTGGGCAAGCGTCCGAGCGCGGAGCTACCGGAGTTCGAGTACCTGGAGGTCGCCACCGCTCCCGTGGTGATCGCGCAGCTGGACGCCGGTGGCATCGACTTGGCCATGCTCGACGGCGAGGCCGCCCCCGTCGGCGGGCTCGGCATCGCGAAGCAGTTGAAGGACGAAGTCGATCCGTGCCCGCCGCTGCTGGTGCTCACCGGCAGGGCCGACGACGCATGGCTTGCCAGCTGGTCGCGCGCGGAGGCAGCCGTGGCGCATCCCATCGATCCGCTCCGCCTCACCGAGGCCGTCGTGGCTCTGCTGCGCAGCCGCTCGGCGGCCTGATCCCGCCAGCTATTCATAGCGATCATGAATTAATTCACCCGGGCGCTCCACCGCGCCAGGACCGCCGGTAAGCGACCCTCGACCGCGCCGCCCCTCGGCGCCGTTGTTCGCCGCGCAGTTTGCCGCCTTTTCCGACTGCGAACCCGCTCGGGACCACATTTGACGTCGCGGTACCTGGCATCTCAACGTTTCCAACTGACCGTTCACCCAACGGTGCGGACCCTTCGCGCGGATTACCACCGTTTCGGTCATAAATGCTTGTACTGAATTCGATCAAACGCCGCTGCCAAACGCGGTGCGGGCCGCCGGTTCAGTTGTAGGCTGTGCCCTACCTCACACGGAGACGGATCCGGTCATGACCGTCCCCGGGTGGAGCCGAGGGGCGAGTCTGGCCGAGGCGGACAACGACGTCAGCCCGCCTCGGACGCTGTTGTCAGCTGCCGCTCGCAAGGAGGGGAAGTGCAGTCGTGAACATCGAGGTGCCGACACTTGTACTCGGCGCGATCGCGGCGGCGTTCGCGCTGTTCTCCATCGTCCTGTCCGCCCTGGTCGGCCCGAAACGACGAAACCGGGCAAAGCTGGAACCCTACGAATGCGGTATCGAACCCACGCCGCATGCCGTGGCGGGCGGACCGGGAAACGTTACCGGGCAACGCTTTCCGGTGAAGTACTACCTCACCGCCATGTTGTTCATCATCTTCGACATCGAGATCGTGTTCCTCTACCCGTGGGCAGTCCACTTCGATGCGCTCGGTCTCTTCGGTCTGGCCGCGATGGCGTTGTTCATCGTCAACGTCTCGGTGGCCTACGCCTACGAATGGCGACGGGGTGGCCTCAGCTGGGACTGACCACCGCGCAGCCGAATTCGTAGCCGACGAGTGGAAGCGAGTCAGTAGAACATGGGTCTCGAGGAAAAACTGCCCAGCGGCTTCCTGCTGAGCACCGTCGAGGATTTCGCCGGATACCTTCGCAAGGGCTCCCTGTGGCCGGCCACCTTCGGGCTCGCCTGCTGCGCCATCGAGATGATGGCCACCGGCGGGGGCCGTTTCGACATCGCCCGCTTCGGCATGGAGGCCTTCCGCGCCTCGCCGCGGCAGGCCGATCTGATGATCGTCGCGGGCCGGGTGAGTCAGAAGATGGCTCCGGTGCTGCGCCAGGTCTACGACCAGATGACCGAACCCAAATGGGTGCTGGCGATGGGCGTCTGCGCCTCCTCCGGCGGGATGTTCAACAACTACGCCATCGTGCAGGGCGTGGATCACGTGGTGCCGGTGGACATCTACCTGCCCGGCTGCCCGCCCCGGCCGGAGATGCTGCTGAACGCGATCCTGGCATTGCACGCCAAGATTCAACAGATGCCGCTCGGCGTCAACCGCGAGGAGGCCATTCGCGCCGCCGAACAGGCCGCGCTCGCCTCGACGCCGACCATCCGGATGGAGGGTCTGCTGCGATGACCTTCGACACCCCCGACGACACCGAAACACCGCCCGCGCACGACGCGATCGATGCCGCCGCCACCGCGGGCCCCGAAGGCACACTGCCCGAAGAGGATTCCAGGCCGGCGGAGGCCGACGTGATCGGCGTGCGCCGCGGCATGTTCGGTGTCACCGGCACCGGCGACACTTCCGGCTACGGCCGCCTGGTCCGCCCCGTCACCCTGCCCGGTGGCACGCCCGCCCCCTACGGCGGGTACTTCGACGAGCTGGTCGCCGCGCTGCACGCCGCGCTCGCCGCCACCGGCGCCCGCTCGGACGCCGCGCTGGAGAAGGTGATCGTCTTCCGTGGCGAACTCACTCTGCACGTGCGCCGGGAACATCTGCCCACGGTGGCCCGCGCGTTGCGCGACGATCCCGCGCTGCGATTCGAGCTCTGCCTCGGCGTCAACGGCGTGCACTACCCGGCGGACTCCGGCCGTGAACTGCACGCCGTCTACCACCTCATGTCGATCACGCACAACCGCCGTCTACGCGTGGAGGTCTCCGCACCGGACGCGGACCCGCACATCCCCTCGCTCTACGAGGTGTATCCGACCACCGATTGGCATGAGCGCGAGACCTACGACTTCTTCGGCATCCGGTTCGACGGGCACCCCTCGCTGACCCGGATCACCATGCCGGACGACTGGCGCGGTCACCCCCAGCGCAAGGACTACCCGCTCGGCGGGATCCCGGTCGAATACAAGGGCGCGCGCATCCCGCCGCCCGACGAGCGGAGGGCATACAGCTGATGAGCGACACCGACACCGAACCCGAGGTCACCGCGCCCGAGCCCGCCACGGTCACCGTCGCAGGCCAGGACTGGGACCAGGTGGCCGAGACGCTGTCCGGCGCGGGCGAAGAACGCATCGTCGTCAACATGGGTCCGCAGCATCCGTCCACCCATGGTGTGCTGCGCCTGATCCTCGAGATCGAAGGCGAGACGGTCACCGAGGCCCGCTGCGGAATCGGCTACCTGCACACCGGGATCGAGAAGAACCTCGAATTCCGCAACTGGACCCAGGGCGTCACGTTCGTCACCCGGATGGACTACCTGTCGCCGTTCTTCAACGAGACGGCGTACTGCCTTGGCGTGGAGAAACTGCTCGACATCACCGAGCAGATCCCCGAGCGCGCCACGATCGTCCGCGTGCTGCTGATGGAGCTCAACCGCATCTCCTCGCACCTGGTCGCCCTGGCCACCGGCGGCATGGAGCTCGGGGCGTTGACGCCGATGCTGTTCGGCTTCCGCGAACGCGAGCTGATCCTCGACGTGTTCGAGACGATCACCGGCCTGCGGATGAATCACGCGTTCATCCGCCCCGGCGGCCTGGCTCAGGACCTCCCCGACAACGGCGTCACCAAGGTGCGCGAACTGCTCGCGCTGCTGCCCGAACGGCTGCGCGATATGGAGCGCCTGCTCACCGCCAACCCGATCTGGAAGGCCCGCACCCAGAACATCGGCTATCTCGACCTGCAGGGCTGCATGGCCCTCGGCATCACCGGCCCGGTGCTGCGCGCCACCGGCCTGCCCCACGACCTGCGCAAAGCCCAGCCCTACTGCGGCTACGAGAATTACGAATTCGACGTCCCCATCACCACCGGATGCGACTGCTACGGCCGCTACGTCATCCGGGTGGAAGAGATGAAGGAATCGCTCAAGATCGTCGAGCAGTGCCTGGACCGGTTGCGGCCCGGCCCGGTCATGATCGACGACAAGAAGATCGCCTGGCCCGCCGACCTGCAACTCGGCGCCGACGGACTCGGCAACTCTCCCGAGCACATCGGCAAGATCATGGGCAGGTCCATGGAGGGCCTGATCCACCATTTCAAGCTGGTCACCGAAGGCATCCGCGTTCCGGCCGGCCAGGTGTACGCGGCCGTCGAGTCACCGCGCGGCGAGCTGGGCGTGCACATGGTCAGCGACGGCGGCACCCGGCCCTACCGCGTGCACTATCGCGACCCCTCGTTCACCAATCTGCAAGCGGTCGCGGCGATGTGCGAGGGCGGCATGGTCGCCGACGTCATCGCCTCGGTCGCCAGCATCGACCCCGTCATGGGCGGAGTGGACCGATGAACCCGGCAACAGACGGCGATACCCCGAACGGCGGCTACGGGACCGGTGGCACGCGGGTCCTGCTGAAGCTCAGCGCCCGGCCCGAGCCGTACCAGCCCTTCGTGCGCGAACGGCTCGAAACCGACGCCAAGGAGATCATCGCGCGCTATCCGCATCCGCGCTCGGCGCTACTGCCCCTGCTGCACCTGGTGCAGTCCGAGGAGGGTTGCGTCACCGGCACCGGAATCGAGTTCTGCGCCGAGCAATTGGGCTTGACCGGCGCCGAAGTCACCGCGGTCGCCACCTTCTACTCGATGTTCCGGCGCACACCGACCGGCGACTACCACGTCGGCGTCTGCACCAATACGCTCTGCGCGGTCATGGGCGGCGACGCCATCCTCGCCGCACTCGAGCGCCACCTCGGCATCGGGCACGGCGAGACCACCGCGGACGGATCGATCACGCTGGAGCACGTCGAGTGCAACGCGGCCTGCGACTTCGCGCCGGTCGTCATGGTCAACTGGGAGTTCTTCGACAACCAGACCCCCGAGTCCGCGCGGGCGCTGGTGGACGCGCTGCGAGCCGGACAGCAGGTCACCCCGACCAGGGGCGCGCCGCTGTGCACGTTCAAGCAGACCGCCCGCATCCTCGCCGGTTTCCCCGATGAGCGCCCCGGTGTGCTCGACGGCGCGGCCGGTGACGCGACACTCGCCGGCCTGCGGGTGGCCCGCGAACAGGGCATGCGCGCCCCCACGCCGGAAGAGGACGCGGAGGGCAGGCGATGACGCTCACCCCGGTGCTGAGCACCTACTGGGACGATCCGCAGTCCTGGACGATGGACACCTACCTGCGCCACGACGGCTACCAGGCGCTGCGTACCGCCCTGCGGATGGACCCGGATCAGATCATCCAGACCGTCAAGGACGCGGGCCTGCGCGGGCGCGGCGGCGCGGGCTTCCCCACCGGCATGAAATGGAGTTTCATCCCGCAGGGGCCCGGTCCCGACGGTGTCACCAAGCCGCACTACTTGGTGGTGAACGCCGACGAATCGGAACCAGGCACCTGCAAGGACATTCCGCTCATGCTGGCCGCCCCGCACGCGCTGATCGAAGGCGTCGTCATCGCCGCCTACGCCATCCGCGCGGCGCACGCGTTCATCTACGTGCGCGGCGAGGTGGTTCCGGTGCTGCGGCGGCTACAGGCCGCGGTGGCCCAGGCCTACGAGGCGGGCTTCCTCGGTCACGACATCCTCGGCTCCGGCTACGACCTCGAGCTGATCGTGCACGCGGGCGCGGGCGCCTACATCTGCGGTGAGGAAACCGCACTGCTGGACTCGCTGGAAGGGCGCCGCGGCCAGCCTCGGCTGCGCCCGCCGTTCCCCGCCGTCGCGGGTCTGTACGCCTGCCCGACCGTGGTGAACAACGTCGAGTCCATCGCCAGCGTGCCGCCCATCATCCGCAACGGCATCGCGTGGTTCCGCTCCATGGGCAGCGAGCGCTCGCCCGGCTTCACGCTCTATTCGCTGTCGGGTCACGTCACCCGGCCCGGGCAGTACGAGGCCCCGCTGGGCGTGACGCTGCGCGAACTACTCGGCTACGCCGGTGGCGTGCGCGCCGGGCATCGGGTGAAGTTCTGGACTCCGGGCGGCTCGTCCACGCCGCTGTTCACCGAGGAACACCTCGACGTCCCGCTCGACTACGAAGGCGTCGCGGGTGCGGGATCCATGCTCGGCACCAAAGCCTTGCAGATCTTCGACGACACCACCTGCGTGGTGCGCGCCGTGCTGCGCTGGACGGAGTTCTACGCCCACGAGTCCTGCGGCAAGTGCACCCCGTGCCGGGAGGGCACCTACTGGCTGGTGCAGCTGCTGCACCGTATCGAGGCGGGCACCGGCGTCGCATCCGACCTGGACAAGCTGCTCGACATCAGCGACACCATCAACGGCAAGTCGTTCTGCGCCCTCGGCGACGGCGCGGCCAGCCCGATCATCTCCTCGCTGAAGTACTTCCGCGAGGAGTACGTCGAACACCTGCGGCTGGGCCGCTGCCCGTTCGACCCGGCGCGCAGCACGGCATGGGCCGAGTCAGGAGAAGAGGTCCGATGAAACCGGTATCGCGGAGCGATTCGATCAGGGGTGGCGGCCGGGCGGCGAACGGGCCTGCCGCCGTGCGTGACAACAACGGCGGGCCCGCGCCCGCCGACCTGGTGACCGTGACCATCGACGACACCGCCGTCAGCGTGCCGCCCGGCACACTGCTGATCCGGGCCGCCGAGCTCATCGGCATCCAGATCCCCCGCTTCTGCGACCATCCGCTGCTCGACCCGGTCGGCGCATGCCGTCAATGCCTGGTGGAAGTCGAAGGGCAGCGCAAGCCGGTCGCCTCCTGCACCATGGCCGTCGCCGACGGCATGGTGGTGCGCACCCAGCTCACCTCCCCCGCCGCCGACAAGGCGCAGGAGGGCGTGATGGAGCTGCTGCTGATCAACCATCCGCTCGACTGTCCGGTGTGCGACAAGGGCGGCGAGTGCCCGTTGCAGAATCAGGCGATGTCCACCGGCCGGGCCGAAAGCCGGTTCGACGGCCGCAAGCGCACCTATCCCAAACCGATTCCGCTGTCCACGGCCGTGCTGCTGGACCGGGAACGCTGTGTACTCTGCGCCCGCTGCACCCGTTTCTCCCAGCAGATCGCGGGCGACCCGTTCATCGAACTGATGGATCGCGGCGCGCTGCAACAGGTCGGCACCGCGCAGGCCGAACCGCTGGACTCCTATTTCTCCGGCAACACCGTGCAGATCTGCCCCGTCGGCGCGCTCACCGGCACCGCCTACCGATTCCGCGCGCGCCCGTTCGACCTGGTGTCCAGCCCGAACGTCTGCGAGCACTGTGCCTCCGGCTGCGCCCAGCGCACCGACCACCGGCGCGGCAAGGTGTTGCGCAGGCTGGCCGGAGACGACCCGCAGGTCAACGAGGAATGGAACTGCGACAAGGGCCGGTGGGCTTTCGCCTACGCCACCGGACCCGACCGGCTCACCACCCCTCTGGTGCGCGGCTGGGACGGCGAACTCGCCCCCGCCTCGTGGTCGCAGGCGCTGGCCGCGGCCGCGGAGGGGCTGGCCGCGTCCTTCGGCAACGCCGGCGTGCTGGTCGGCGGACGGGTCACCGAGGAGGACGCCTACGCCTACGCGAAGTTCGCGCGAGTCGCCCTCGGCACCAACGACGTCGACTTCCGCTCCCGCGCGCATTCTGCCGAGGAGGCCGATTTCCTCGCCGCCCGCGTCGCGGGCCAGGACGGCGCGGTCACCTACGACAGCATGGAAGCCGCACCGGTCGTCCTGCTCGTCGGATTCGAACCCGAGGAAGAGTCGCCGATCGTCTACCTGCGGCTGCGCAAAGCGGCCCGCAAGCGCGGCCTGCCGATCTACTCGCTCGCGCCGTACTCCTCGCGCGGGCTCGAGCGCATGTCCGGACGGCTGATGCGCGCCGTGCCGGGCGCCGAACCGCATCTGCTCGACGCCATCCGCACCGGCGAGATCACCACGCCCGGCGCGGATCCCGCCCAGCTGGCCGATCTGGCCCGGCTGCTGCGCGAACCCGGTGCGGTGATCATGGTCGGCGAGCGGATGGCGGGCGTCGCGGGCGCGCTGTCGGCCGCGGTGCGCCTCGCCGACGAAACCGCGGCCGCCCTCGCCTGGGTGCCGCGCCGGGCAGGCGAACGTGGCGCGGTCGAAGCGGGCGCCATGCCCGGCCTGCTTCCCGGCGGCAGGCCCGTCGCCGATCCCCGTGCCCGCCAACAGGTCCGGGCTGTCTGGAACGTGCCGGAGCTGCCCGTCGGCGCGGGCCGGGACACCACGGCGATCCTGGAGGCCGCCTCCGGCCTCGGCGCGCTGGTCATCGGCGGAGTCGATGTCGCCGACCTGCCCGACCCGGCCGCAGCGCTGGCCGCGATCGACGCGGCCAGGTTCGTGGTGAGTCTGGAACTGCGCCGCAGCCCGGTCACCGAACGCGCCGACGTGGTCTTCCCGGTAGCCGCGGCCATGGAGAAGTCCGGCACCTTCCGCACCTGGGAGGGCAGGCCGCGCCCGTTCGCCGCCGCGCTCGGTGACGACATGGTGCGCCGCCAGACCGCGCCGCTGTCGGATCAGCGCGTGCTGCACGCCATCGCCGAGGAGATGTCGGTGCGCCTCGGCCTGCCCGACATCGAATCCGTCCGCGCCGAGCTCGCCGAACTCGGCGCGTGGGACGGCGCACCCGTCACCGCCCCCACGCACCCGTCGAACCCGTTGCCGCGGCTCGAGCCGGGAACGGCGGTGCTCGCCAGTTGGCGCATGCTGCTGGACGAAGGCCGGATGCAGGACGGCGAACCGAATCTGGCCGGTATCGCCCGGCCCCCGGTGGTGCGCCTGTCGGCGGCCACCGCCGCCGAGATCGGCGTACAACCCGACGACCCGGTCACGGTCGCCACCAGCCGCGGCACGGTCACGCTCCCCCTGCTGATCAGCGACCTGCCCGACCGGGTGGTCTGGCTGCCGCAGCACTCGCCCGGCTGCTCCATCGCCGAGCAACTCGCCGTGCAGCCCGGCGCGATCGTGCATCTGCGGCACGCCGACGAGAGGATGAAGGAGCACCGTCATGAGTGATCTCGCCGCGCTCGCCTTGACCTCCACGGTTACCCACGCCGCCTCCGATCCCTACGCGCCCGCCGGCTTCGGGCACGACCCTTTGTGGCTGGTGATCGTCAAGGCGCTGGCCGTCTTCGTCTACCTGATGCTGATTCCGCTGATCGCCGTGCTCGCGGAACGAAAGATCGTGGCACGCATGCAAATGCGGATCGGCCCCAACCGGACCGGGCCGTTCGGCTCGTTGCAGAGCATCGCCGACGGCGTGAAGATGGCCCTCAAGGAAGACATCGTCCCGGCGATCGTGGACAAGCCGATCTACATCCTGGCGCCGGTCATCTCGGTGGTGCCCGCGTTCATGGCGTTCGCGGTGATCCCCTTCGGGCCCGAGGTGTCGTTCTTCGGTGTCATGACGCCGCTGCAGCTCACCGATCTGCCGGTGGCGGTGCTGTACATCCTCGCGATCACCTCCATCGGCGTCTACGGCATCGTGCTGGCCGGATGGTCGTCGGGCTCGACCTATCCGCTGCTGGGCGGGTTGCGCTCGACCGCGCAGGTCATCTCCTACGAGATCGCGATGGCGCTGTGCTTCGCGACGGTGTTCCTGCTCGCGGGCACCATGGCCACCTCCGGCATCGTGTCCGCGCAGGAAGGCACCTGGTATGTCTTCCTGCTGCTGCCGTCGTTCCTGATCTACTGCGTCTCGATGGTCGGAGAGACCAACCGGGCGCCGTTCGACCTGCCGGAGGCCGAGGGCGAGCTGGTCGGCGGCTTCCACACCGAGTACTCCTCGCTCAAGTTCGCCATGTTCATGCTGGCCGAGTACGTCAACATGGGAACGGTGTCCGCGCTGGCCACCACCCTGTTCCTGGGTGGCTGGCACGCCCCGTGGCCGCTGAACATGTGGGACGGCGCCAATTCCGGTTGGTGGCCGGTGCTGTGGTTCACCGCGAAGGTCTGGACGTTCCTGTTCGTGTTCATCTGGCTGCGCGGCACACTGCCCCGGCTGCGCTACGACCAGTTCATGAACCTCGGTTGGAAACTGCTGATCCCGACCTCCCTGGCTTGGGTCATGGTGGTGGCCACCGCACGGGTGTTGCAGGCCGAGGGCTATCGGGTGCAAACCCCCATCCTGGTGATCGGCGGCTTGGTGGTCACCGGTCTGCTGGTGCTGCAATTCCTGCGGGCGGGCCGGGCGCAGGCGGCGCCGCCACCGGTCGAGCAACCCGTGACCGCGGATTCCCCCGAGTCGACGGTCTTCCTCGGCTTCCCGGTTCCGCCGCTGCCCGCCGACGCGCACACACGCGACGCCACCCGCACCAAAGCCGGGCTGTTCGATCCACTGGGCGGGTTCGCGGTCACCGCGGGCACCATGTTCAAGAAGCCGAACACCGAGTTCTATCCCGAGCAGAAGACGCCGACCGCGCCGCGTTACCACGGCAGACACCAGCTCAACCGGCATCCCGACGGCTTGGAGAAGTGCATCGGCTGTGAGCTGTGCGCATGGGCCTGCCCCGCCGACGCGATCTACGTCGAGGGCGCCGACAACACCGAGACCGAACGATTCTCGCCTGGTGAACGATACGGCCGGGTCTATCAGATCAACTACCTGCGCTGCATCGGCTGCGGCCTGTGCATCGAAGCCTGCCCCACCCGGGCGCTGACGATGACCAACGACTACGAGATGACCGATGACAACCGGGCCGACCTGATCTACGAGAAGGACCGATTGCTCGCCCCGTTGCAGCCCGGAATGACCCCACCGCCGCACGCCATGCACCCCGGCGCCGACGAGGCCGACTACTACCTCGGCCGGGTGCCCGGCGCGCCTGCCACCAGCGGTGCCACGGCGACCGACGCGCTCCGCAAGCCCGCCGCCGCCGGCGCGGAAGGAGTGACACGATGACCGAACTGATCCTGGCCGCGGAGCCACTGACTCGCGCATCCACCGGCGAGACCGTCCAATTCTGGATCCTCGCCCCTATCGCCGTGCTCGGCGCGCTCGGCATGGTGTTCGCCCCCAAGGCCGTGCACTCCGCACTGTGCCTGGCCGCGACGATGATCGCGCTGGCCGCGTTCTACATCGCCCAGGACGCACTGTTCCTCGGCATCGTGCAGATCGTGGTCTACACCGGCGCGGTCATGATGCTTTTCCTGTTCGTGCTGATGCTCGTCGGCGTCGACTCCGCCGAATCGCTCAAAGAGACCATCCGCGGCCAGCGACTCGCCGCCGCTGCGGTCGGCATCGGCTTCGGGCTGCTGCTCAGCGGCGGCATCGCCCACGGCGTACGCGAATCCGGAACCACCTTCCCCGCCAACGGTTTCCCCGGCCGCAACGTGATCGCCGAATTGGCCGAACTGATCTTCCTGCGCTACGTGTGGGCCTTCGAACTCACCGGCGCCCTGCTGATCACCGCAACCATCGGCGCCATGGTGCTCGCGCACCGCGAGCACTTCGGCCCCCGCACCGATCAGCGTGAACTGTCGCGCCGCCGCTTCCGCGAGAAGGGCCACCGCGCCACACCACTGCCCACCCCCGGCGTCTACGCCAGGCACAACGCGGTGGACATCCCCGCGCGGCTGCCCGACGGGTCGTTCGAGGAACTGTCGGTCAGCACCATCCTGCGGCACCGCCGCACCAGGGCGCTCACCGAAGCGGCCGTCATCTCGGTCGGCACCACGCCCGCGGCGGACGCGGCCGACACACCCAGCGACGAGGAAGGCAACCGGTGAATCCCGAGAACTACCTGTTCCTGTCCGCCCTGCTGTTCACGATCGGCGCGGCCGGAGTGTTGCTGCGGCGCAACGCCATCGTCGTGTTCATGTGCATCGAGCTGATGCTCAACGCGGTGAACCTCGCGTTCGTCACCTTCGCCCGGATGCACGCCAACCTCGACGGACAGGTGTTCGCGTTCTTCACGATGGTGGTCGCCGCGGCCGAGGTGGTCGTCGGCCTGGCCATCATCATGACCATCTTCCGCACCCGCCGCTCGACCTCGGTCGACGACGCCAACCTGCTGAAGTTCTGACGTGGACACCGCAACGCTGTGGCTGCTGCCCGCCCTCCCCCTGGCGGGCGCGATCGTCCTGCTGCTGACCGGACGTTACGCCGACAAGTGGGGCCATCTGCTCGGCACCGCGCTGGCCCTGGCCTCGTTCGTGGTCGCCGCGCTCGCGTTCGCCGACATGCTCGGACGCGACACCGCCGACCGCGCGGTGCGCGAGGATCTGTTCAGCTGGGTTCCGGTAGCCGGTCTGCAGGTCGACTTCTCGCTGCGACTCGATCAGCTGTCGATCTGTTTCGCGCTGCTGATCACCGGCGTCGGCTCGTTGATCCACATCTACTCGATCGGCTACATGAGCCACGATCCGGCTCGGCGGCGGTTCTTCGCCTACCTGAACCTGTTCCTCGCGGCCATGCTGCTGCTGGTCTTGGCGAACAACTACCTCGTGCTCTACCTCGGCTGGGAGGGCGTCGGCCTGGCCTCCTACCTGCTGATCGGGTTCTGGCACGAAAAGCCCTCGGCGGCAACGGCGGCCAAGAAGGCCTTCGTCGTCAACCGGGTCGGCGACATGGGCTTGGCGATCGCGATGATGGTCATGTTCGCGACGTTCGGGTCGATCGACTTCGACGTCGTGTTCGGCGCCGCGTCCGCCGCGGGCGAGGGCACACTCACCGCGATCGGCCTGTTGCTGCTGCTGGCCGCGTGCGGCAAGTCCGCGCAGGTGCCGCTGCAATCCTGGCTCGGTGACGCGATGGAAGGCCCCACCCCGGTGTCGGCGCTCATCCACGCGGCGACCATGGTCACCGCGGGCGTGTACCTGATCGCGCGCTCCAACGCGATCTTCGACCTCGCACCGAACGCGCGCCTCGGCGTGGTGCTGGTCGGCGCGGTCACCCTGCTGTTCGGCGCGATCATCGGCTGCGCGAAGGACGACATCAAGAAGGCGCTCGCCGCCTCCACCATGAGCCAGATCGGCTACATGGTGCTGGCCGCCGGACTCGGCCCCGCCGGATACGCCTTCGCCATCATGCACCTGCTCACCCACGGGTTCTTCAAGGCCGGGCTGTTCCTCGGCGCCGGTTCGGTGATGCACGCGATGAACGACGAAACCGACATGCGCCGCTACGGCGGACTGCGCACCCTGCTGCCGATCACCTACGTCACCTTCGGCCTCGGCTACCTCGCCATCATCGGTGTTCCGCCGTTCGCCGGATTCTTCTCCAAAGACCGGATCATCGAGGCGGCGTTCAACCAAGGCGGTCTCGGTGGAGTCGCGCTGGGATTGGTCACGCTGCTGGGCGCGGGCCTGACCGCGTTCTACATGACGCGGGTCATGCTGATGACGTTCTTCGGCGAACGGCGCTGGAAACCGGACACCCACCCGCACGAAGCCCCCGCGGTGATGACCGGGCCGATGATCCTGCTCGCCCTCGGCTCGATCGGGGCGGGCGCGGTGTTCGTCTTCGGCTCCTCGCTGCAGAACTGGCTCGAACCGGTCGTGGGCGCCCACCACGGCACCGAAACCGTTCCCGCGGCGCTGGTCACCATACTGGCGCTGGGCGTGGTCGCCGTCGGAGTCTGGGTGGCCTACTCGCAGTACGCGCAGCGCGACATCCCCGAGACCGCACCCGAAGCCGTCTCCGCGCTCACCGTCGCGGCGCGCCGCGACCTCTACGGCGACGCGGTCAACGAAACGGCGTTCATGCGGCCGGGACGGTACCTCACCCGGGCGCTGGTATTCCTCGACAATCGCGGCATCGACGGCGTCGTGAACGGCACCGCGGCGCTGATCGGCGGGTTGTCCGCACGAGCCCGGCGTGTGCAGTCCGGCTTCGTGCGCTCCTATGCCCTGTCCATGTTCACCGGCGCGGCCCTGGTGGCCGCAGCCCTGCTGGCGGTGAGGTTGTGGTGAGCGAGTTCCCCTGGTTGACGACGCTGTGGCTGGCACCGGTCGTCGGTGCGGCGATCGTGCTCGTGCTGCCCGCCGCGCGACGCACGCTCGCGCGCGCGGTGGCACTGGCCTTCTCGGTGCTCACGCTCGGTATCGGCATCGCGCTGGCGGTGCGCTTCGATCCCGGCGGCGCGCAATACCAGTTCGTCGAATCCCATCAGTGGATTCCGGCGTTCGGCGCCGGCTACACCCTCGGACTGGACGGCATCGCACTGGTGCTGGTGCTGCTGACCGCGGCACTGGTGCCCCTGCTGATCCTGGCGGGCTGGCACGACGAACGCGAAGTCGGCAGCGGCAAGCGGGTGGCCCACACCTACGTCGCGCTCATCATGCTCGTCGAGGCGATGGTGCTGGTCTCCTTCGTCGCCTTGGACATCCTGCTGTTCTACGTCTTCTTCGAGGCGATGCTCATCCCGATGTACTTCCTCATCGGCGGGTTCGGGCCGCGTACCGGCGACGCGCTGGTGCGCAGGCAGCGCTCGCGCGCGGCGGTGAAGTTCTTGCTGTACAACCTGTTCGGCGGGTTGATCATGCTGGCCGCGGTCATCGGGTTGTACGTACTCACCGCCCGCGAAGGTTTGGGCGAAGGGTCCTCGGGCACGTTCGATTTCCGCACCGTGGTCGCCGCCGCCAACGCCGGGCAGCTCGGCGCGGGTCCCGCGGTGCTCAATGCCCTGTTCCTCGGGTTCATGTTCGCTTTCGCGGTGAAGGCGCCCTTGTGGCCGCTGCACACCTGGCTGCCCGACGCCGCCGTCGCCGCCACGCCTTCCAGCGCGGTGCTGATGATGGCGGTGGTCGACAAAGTGGGCACCTTCGGCATGCTGCGCTACTGCCTGCCCCTGTTCCCCGACGCGTCGAGCACCTACGCGCCGCTGGTGATCACGCTCGCGGTGATCGGCATCGTCTACGGCGCGCTGCTGGCCATCGGGCAGACCGACGTGATGCGCCTGATCGCCTACACCTCGATCTCCCACTTCGGTTTCATCATCCTCGGCGTCTTCGCCATGACCAGCCAGGGTCAAACCGGCGCGACGCTGTACATGGTCAATCACGGCATCTCCACCGCCGCACTGTTCCTGGTGGCCGGATTCCTGGTGTCCCGGCGCGGAACCCGGCTCATCGCCGATTACGGCGGCGTGCAGAAGGTGGCCCCGGTGCTGGCGGGCACGTTCTTCATCGCCGGTCTCGCGACGCTGTCGCTACCCGGGCTCGCACCCTTCGTCAGCGAATTCCTCGTGCTGATCGGTACCTTCACCCGCTACCAGTTCGCCGCCGTGATCGCCGCGAGCGCGCTGGTGCTCGCTGCACTCTACGTCCTGTGGCTCTACCAGCGGATGATGACCGGACCGGTGAAGAAGGGCAACGAGCGGATCTGGGATCTCGCCCCGCGCGAACTCGCCGTCGTGATACCGCTGATCGCCGCGCTGCTGTTCCTCGGCATCTACCCGAAAGTCTTGACCGACTTCATCAATCCCGCGGTGAGCCAGACCCTCACCACCATCGGCCGGACCGACCCCGCACCGTCGACACCACCGGCGGAAGCGGGATCGACCCACCATCCCGGAGGTGTCCACAAATGACCGACCTCGCCTCCACCGCGACGCTCGCCGCGAGCGTTCCCGCGCCGAGCATCGAATACGGCGCCCTGTCCCCCATGCTCATCGTGTTCGGCGCCGCCGTACTCGGTGTACTGGCCGAAGCGTTCGTCGCCCGGCACTACCGCTATGCCACCCATCTGGTACTGAGCGTGGTCGGCTTGGTCGCCGCGCTGATCGCGGTGGTGCTGCTGGCGGGCACCGAATCCACCGCTGTCGCCGGTGCGGTCGCGATCGACGGCGTGACGCTGTTCCTGCAGGGCACGATCCTGGTGGTGTCGCTGCTCGGGATTCTGTTCATCGCCGAGCGCGGAGCCGAGCCGCGTCTGCGGGCGCGGTCGGGCCCCGGAACCTGGAGCCGAGCCGCCGCCACCCTCGAACGCGGCGTGGACGCGTTCACGCCCCAGGCCTCGGCGGTGCCCGGCAGCGCGACCGAAGCCGCGGCGCTGCGCGCGGGTGTCGCGACCACCGAGGTGTTCCCCCTGACGCTGTTGGCCGTCGGCGGCTTGCTGCTGTTCCCGGCGTCCAACGACCTGCTGACCATGTTCGTCGCCCTCGAAGTGCTGTCGCTGCCGCTGTATCTGCTGTGCGGTCTGGCCCGGCGCAAGCGGTTGCTCTCCCAAGAGGCGGCGCTGAAGTACTTCCTGCTCGGCGCGTTCTCCTCGGCGTTCTTCCTCTACGGCGTCGCGCTGCTGTACGGGCAGGCGGCTACGGTGCGACTCGGCGGCATCGCCGACGCGATCGCCCAGCATCCGGACAACGCGACGCTGGCGGTCCTCGGGATCGCGATGCTCGCGGTCGGCCTGCTGTTCAAGATCGGCGCGGTGCCGTTCCAGTCCTGGGTGCCCGACGTCTACCAGGGCGCTCCCACCGCGATCACCGGGTTCATGGCCGCCGCTACCAAAATCGCGGCGGTCGGCGCGTTGGTGCGTGTGCTGCAGGTCGCGGTGCCCGGTCTGCGCGACGACTGGCGGCCCATCCTCGCGGCCGTCGCGATCGCCACCATGGCCGTCGGCGCGGTCATGGCGATCACGCAGACCGACGTCAAACGAATGCTCGCGTATTCCTCGGTGGCGCATGCCGGGTTCCTGCTCACCGGCCCGGTGGCGGCCAACGACCGCGGTGTCGCGGCCGTGCTGTTCTATCTGCTGGCTTACGGAATCGGCACACTCGGCGCGTTCGCGGTGGTCAGCTCGGTCCGCGAGCCGGACGGTGACGAGGCCACCGGCCTGCCACGGTGGGCTGGGCTCGGCCGCAGGTCACCCTGGCTGGCAACGGTATTCGCGCTGTTCCTGCTCTCCTTCGCGGGGTTGCCGCTCACCAGCGGCTTCGTCAGCAAGTTCACCGTCTTCGAGGCCGCCGCTTCGGGCGGCGCGGCGCCACTGGTCGTCATCGGCGTGATCTGCAGCGCCGTCGCGGCGTTCTTCTACCTGCGGGTCATCGTGCTCATGTTCTTCACCGACCCGCCCGCCGACGCGCCGGTGCTGGTCAGCCCGCCGCTGACGACGACGATCGTGGCGGTCACCGCGGCGATCACGTTCGCGCTCGGTGTCTTTCCGCAGCCGTTGCTCGACCTCGCCGAGCAGGCGGCGACGTTCGTTCGCTGACCGGCCCGCTCGCCCCGATGCCGCCGCACGACCGCGGCGGCATCGTCGTCTCACGGCTGGCTCGATGCACTCAGGCGCCGCGCCGGCCTTGCAGCGCTTTCGCGATCAGCGCCCGGGCGCGATCGCCGTACTCGGCTTGGTCGGCAAGGATCGCGAAGGTCTTCTCGTGCAGCGCGATCTCGGACGGGCGCGTGATGGTCAGCTCCGCCGAGACCGTCTCGGTCAGCACCTGTGAGCGGTCGTAGATGACGAAGTTCGTCGCGGGGGCGCGGTACTCGGCGCAGATCGGGATGATGCCCAACCGCACAGTCGGGTTGGCCATCACCGCGAGCAGGTGGGCGAGCTGCTCGGCCATGACGCTCGCGTCGCCGACCGTGCGCCAGAGCGCGGCCTGGTTGACCACGAAGTGGAACCGGTGTTTCGCCCGGAAGAGCACCTGCTTACGGGTCATGCGCGCGGCCACCGCTTCTTCCAGGTCGTCGCGCCCACCGGTCACCGCGATGCAGGCGGTCAGGATCGCGCGCGCGTAGCCCTCGGTTTGCAGCAGGCCCGGCAACGTGTCCGGCGCGTACCAGCGGATCTGCGTGGTCTGCGATTCCAAATGGATCGATTGCCGTTGCCTGCGCGCGTGCCCGGAGGCGACGGTGCGCTGCCATTCCAGGTACATCGACTGTAGATTGCGCGCATTGGCGACCAGATCGTCCAGCACGGCGGTGTTACCGCACGCTTCACACCACGCGGCGAGGTCCGCTTCCGACGGCGTCTGCTTGCCGCCCTCGATCCGGGAGACCTTGCTCGAATGCCAGCCGCACCTCGCGGCCAGCTCCAGGCCGGTGAGGTGGGCAGCGCGACGAAGTTCACGCAGGCGCGCGCCCAGCACCTCGCGTGCGTCCGACACACCGTTCACTCGGGTACGTGCTCACTCTCGCAATATCGTTGATGATCGATGCCCATGGGCCACAGCCGTTCCCGCACCCGCAGGTACCGGGCGACCAGCGCCGGATCAGTACTGATCGACAGCCCGGTGAACGCCCCGTTCTCGGCGAAGGTGTTGAAGGCCACCGTGTCCGAGTCGAACAGCCAGTAGTCGTCGTGCGGCAGATCCGCCGCGTCGACCAGATGCCGCGGTAGCCAGCGCACCGCCTCGCCGGTGGCGATGTTGTCGTCGGTCGCCGACAACAACCACCGGGTGTAGCCGGTATGCGGGACCGTCACGACACGTAGTCGCTCCAGCGTGACTCCGCGGGTGGCCGACTCGACCATCAGAGCATCCCAGGCTTTCCACGACTCGGGCTGTTCCTCTCGCTCGTACGCTACTCCGGCATCGAAGCGGCGCAACGCTTCCTGCTCGTCCTCCATCAGGTACTGATCTCTCACCTCCAAGTGGAAAGCGCGGAATCGAGCCGCCCGAAAGAGCGGCTCGAAACAGCGGTCACCGGCGACGTGCAGCATCAGCGCACCACCACGGCGGTTTCGTGACAGTCGAGGGTCAACTGGGCGAGCAGTTCGGGGTCGGTGACCGGTTCGCCGGCCACCAGCACCGAACCGCAGGTTCCACTCGGCTCCACCCGTAGCCACATGCCTGGTTCCAGCCAGTCCAGCAATTGGTGCGGTACACGCACCGTGCCCGTGCGGTCGGTGGCATCGCCCTGCACCACGAGCACGCCGGTGTCGGTCGCATACACGGCGGGGCAAGCTCCATGGTCGGATCCGGATCCGAGAAGTCGCAGGTTCATAGCTGATCCTTTGCGAGAGCTGGCGGACGATGTCGTGCAATCGTCCCCACCGGACCCGATGCCGGTCAACGCACTTCGCAAAGTCGCGCAAAATGTGGGCGGCGGTATCGGTGTGGCTTCTACCGTCGATTCGGCAGCCCGGGCCACCGCGCCGATGTCGGTCCCGGGCTGCCTTCTCCTCGAGGGAAAGGGCCGCGACATGATGAGACGCCCCAGGACTGCCGCCGATTTCGCGGTGCTGGGTGTGCTGGCGCCGGGCGGGTTGCTCACTGTGGAGCAGCTGGCGCAGCAGGCGCGACTGACCGCCTGGTCGGTGCGCAGCGCATTGCTGCGCCTGCAGTCGCGCGGTTTGATCATGGACTGCCAGCACCGCGGCCGCTGGGCCATCACGCCGCGCGGCCGCGGCGAGTGGGCCGCGAAGGGCCGCAGATTCACGTTGTGAGCCGGATCCCGAGACTTCGCAGGCGACTCCAGCCGATTCAGGACTTGTCGAGGATTTCGCGCAGCCGGTCGGCGAAGGCGCCGGGATCGTCGACGAATCCGGTGTGTCCACCGGGGAACAGCGTTGGCGTCAGGTCGAGCGCCGCGGCGAGCGCGCGCGAGGTGCGATCACAGAATTGCCCGGCGGATTCCGCGCCGATACCGATGACGAGACGAGTGGACGCGTGGCGCAGGGCGCGGATATCGGGTTCCCAGGTGGTGGTGCCGCGGATCTCGTGGGCGAACCAGTAACGTTCACTGGCCAGCTGCCGCGGGTCGCGCTCCGGGCCGAACATCTGCTCGAGCACCGGCTCGGGCATCGCAATGTTCGCGGCCGCGAAGAACTTCCGCCAAGCGCCGAGCACGTCGCCTCGGGCATAGGTGGCGACGAGGTCGTCGGTCGCGGCTCGATGCGCGTCCCGGTCGGCGATCAGCGCGTTGATCGGTGGTTCGTGCGCGATCGCCGTAGTGACGAGATCAGGACGAGACTGGGCGAGTGCGAGCGCGGTCACCGCACCGCCACTGGAACCGAAGACCACGGCGGGCCCGGCGTCGACGTGCGCGATGAGCCGGACGAGGTCGTCGGCGCGCAGTTCCGGCGTCGAGTCCTCTTCGGCGTCCTTCAGCGTGGAACCTTGGTGCCCACGCGGGTCGGTGGTGAGCACGGTGTGGTCCACGGCGAGCAGATCGGCCAACGGCGCGAACGCGGCGGCGTCCATCGGCGCGCCCGCCAGTACGACCAGCGGGCCCGCGCCACGCAGTTCGTAGTACAGGTGCGCACCCGGGACGTCGAGGGTCCGCGCGGTGACCGCGGACGGCAGATGGGTCATGGGTTCTCCTCGTGCAGTCGGTTCCCTCTTCGGAATGCGGACGATGTGCACGAACGAAATTCATCGGCCCAGCGCAGATATTTCTCCGCAGCAGGCTAGATCGCGGGTAGCCGCTCGCCTTGTACGACTTCGATGTCGAGGTCGATTTTGACGGTGGTGCCGACGGCGGCCACTCCCGCGCGCACGACCGCGTTGTAATCGATCGCGAAATCGTTGCGATGCAACACTGTTTCGGCGTGGAACGCAGCACGCACGCCGCCCCATGGATCCGCTCCGAAGCCACCGTAGGTGACCTCGAGATCGACCGGGCGGCGCTGCCCGTGCAGGGTGAGCTCACCCGGCATCACCCAGGTGTCACCACCGGTACGGCGCAACCCGCTGCCGGTGAATGTGATCAGCGGATAGGTGTCGACATCCAAGAACTCGGGCGAACGGAGGTGATTGTCACGCGCAGAGATACCGGTATCGATACTCGCCGCTTTGATCTCCGCGTGTCCGGTGGACCGCTCGAACGGCTCACCGATATCGAGCCGCCCGCTCACCTCGGCGAATCGGGCCTTGATACTCGCTATACCCAGATGACGCACCGTTGCGATCACCGTCGAATGCACCGGATCGATCGTCCACGGCCCCGGTGGCGGTGCCGCCACCGTCCCGGCGATCGGCGCCAACACCATCTCCCCGAGCACACCCGTCCCTGCTGAAGAGATCCGCACGGTGCGGGCTACGGGCTCGAACCCGACAGCGGTGAGCACCGCGGTATGAACACCCGCGGGCAACAGCTCAGTGCCCACCGCCCCGGTCTCGTCGACGACCGCACGGGCGATCTGGCGCCCCGTCATATCCGTCACTGTCAACACCGCGTTCGGCACCGGCCACCCTTGTGCGGTGCGAACACGACCGGTCAATCCGCTCATCGACGATCCTCGATCTCGTAACCGAGCCGCACATCGTAGGCGACCTCGCCACCGGACACGGTGACCTGCCCGGTCACCGGCGGATAACCGCGCGCGACAACGGTGTACTGCCCTTCGGGCAGATCGGTCACGACATACCGGCCGTTCTCGTCGGTGCGTGCCGTGGCGGTCACCTGCCCCGCGGCGTCGAGCACACTGACCAGGACATCCGGCACCGCTCGGCTGCCCTCGGCCCACGCGGAGCCCGCAAGCACCGCCATCGTGGACAACTCGATGTCATGACGCAAAACACCGCTGTCCGGCACCGTCAATGTGGTGGCACTGGGACGCATATGCTCAGCGACCGCGACCAGGGTATAGACACCTGAGACCACACCGCGACATACGTAGGCGCCGTCGCCGCCTGCGACAGCCGACCCGACCACCTCGCCACGCAAATCGGTCAACGTGACGGTCGCACCCGGCAGCGGCACACCGGAGCCGGCGGTACGAACGACACCCGACAACTCGCCGGAGCCCACCAAGGTCAGATCCAGGTGATGGGGCCGCTGGCCGACCGACACGTTCACCGCGGTCGGCTGGTGCCCCATCGCCGACACGATCAACACATAGTCACCCGTCTCCGGCGCGGTGATCGCATAGCCACCATCAGCAGCACTGTTCGCCCGCGCGACCTGACGGCCACCGTGATCAACCAACGTCAACACCGCACCCGGCACCGGACGACCGTCTTCACGATGGACACGACCACGCAACGCCCCACCATCGAAGTCCGGCCCCGGCAAGCCGCCGGTCGACTGACCGTTCTGTGCCGACGCGGCCACCCGGTACACACGACCGTTCTGCTCTACCACCGCATGCCGCCCGATCGACGCGGCTGGGACCGGCTCGGGCAACACCCGCTCGGCGCCTTCCCAGAGTTGGTTTTCGTCCCAGCTCGACTCGGCGAATGCGTCCAGTTCGGCATCCAGTGCGGCCATGTCGTCCGTGGCAGTCGGATCGTCCCGCACCGCAGACTTTTTCGTGGTCGGGTCGGGTGCGGGGTTGATGTCGATTGTGCGGCGTAGTGGGCGGTTGGGTAGCAGTGCGGTGGCGATGAGTGCGACGGCTGTTGCGGCGGCGGCGATGAGGAAGATTCGTCCGGTGGCGTCGCCGTAGGAGGCGCGCACGATGGTGGCTATCGGTGTGGGCAAGGCATTGAGATTCAGATTGCCGCCGCCCGTGGTGCCGGTCCGCACACCGAGCTTGGCGAATCCTTGGGCGGATAGTTCGCTGACGCGGCTGGCCAGTACCGAGCCGAGGATCGAGACGCCGATGGCGCCGCCGAAGGTGCGGAAGAAGGCGACGCTGCTGGAGGCGGCGCCGATGTTGTGCACGCTGACGGTGTTCTGTACGGCCAGGACCAGGTTTTGCATCATCATGCCGACGCCGAGGCCGACGATGGTGATGTAGGCGCCGACCAGCCACAGGTTGGTGGCGTGGTCGATGGTGGACAGCAGCGCGAATCCGGTTACCAGCAGCGCGGCGCCGGCGACGACGAAGCTTTTCCATTTGCCGCGTCGGGTGATGAGTTGGCCGGAGCCGACCGAGGCGGTCAGCATGCCCGCGACGAGCGGGATGGTCAGGACTCCGGCGATGGTCGGGGAGTAGCCGCGTGCGGTTTGGAAGTATTGGCCCAGGAAGGTGGTCGCGCCGAACATGCCGACGCCGACGGCGATGGAGGCGATGATCGCCAGGCCGGTGGTGGGTTCGGTGATGATCGGCAGCGGGATGATCGGCGATTCGGCGCGGGACTCGACCCATACGGTGGCGAGCAGCAGCAGCACGCCGGCGGCGACGTAGATCGCCGTTTCCCGCGACATCCACGCGTAGTATCCGGCTTTGCCGGCGAAGGACACCCAGATCAGCAGTACCGAGACCCCGGCGGTCAGCAGCGCGGCGCCGAGCCAGTCGATCCTCACGCCGTCTTTGCGTTCGGTGGGTAGTCGCAGGGTGCGCTGCAACAGCGCCAGTGCGATCACGGCCAGTGGCACGCATACGAAGAAGCACCAGCGCCAACCCAGTGGGCTGTCGACGATGACGCCGCCGAGGATGGGGCCGCCGGACATCGAGACCGCCATGACCGCGCCCATGTAGCCGGAGTAGCGTCCGCGTTCGCGTGGGGCGACGATGGAGCCGATGATCGCGACGACGAGCGCGGTCAGCCCGCCCATGCCGATGCCCTGCACGACGCGCGCGGCCAGCAGTATCGGCACGGTGTGGGCGAGTCCGGCGATGATGGAGCCGGTGACGAAAATGACGATGGCCGATTGGACCAGCAGTTTCTTGTTGAACAGGTCGGCGAATTTGCCCCAGATCGGGGTGGAGGCGGCGTTGGCCAGCAGCGCTGTGGTGATGACCCAGGCGTAGGCGGTTTGCGATCCCTCCAGGTCGCCGATGATGGTGGGCAGTGCGGTGGCGACGATCGTGGTGCTGAGCAGCGCCGTGAACAGCGCCGCCAGCAGCCCGGTCATCGCTTCCAGGACCTCGCGGTGGGTCATCGCGGCGGGGTCGCGTCGCGTCACCGACTCGACTGAACTAGACATCCACTTCCTGACTCTCTGTCGAAACCGGCCCGCTCGCGCCCACCGCGGTGTGGTGCGCGACTGCGGCCAGTGAATTCCTGAGCTTCTGAACAACCACGGCGGCCTGCTCGGCCTCGTCCTCACTCCAATCGGCGAGAGCGGCCTGCAATCCCCGCGCCCGCGACACTCGGATGCGTCGCAGCAGATCGCGTCCTTGGTCCGTGATTTCGATGAGGGTGGCCCGGCCATCGCTGGGATCGGCATGGCGGGCGATGTCGCCGGAACCCACCAACTCGGCGACATGCCTGCTCAGTGTCGATGGGCTGATGCACAAGTCCACGGCCAGATCCACTTGCCGGCATCGCCCCCTGGCCTCCAGGGAGCCCAGCACGCCGACGCCACCCGGAAGCAGGTGCCCTTCTTCCGGGTGCGACAGAACAGCGCGCATCGCACGGCCCATGAAATAGAGCTCGGTTATCAGGCTCCGAGCCGCATCGGGTGATACTGCCATGCCTACTCCCAGCACGAGAATTAGTTGCTTGTGCTACGCAACTATAGCGTGCTTACTTGCGCTAAGCAATTAATCACTCACAACTGACCCAGATGGCCCGCCGCGACGAGAAGGGCACCAGTCCACGACGCCGATTGCAAAACCTAAGGGTTCTAGGATAGAAACTAGGAACCCAAGAGCGAGGAGGTGTGCACATGATGGCCCGAGCGGGACTGACCGCGGATCGGATCACGCGGGCCGCGGCCGACCTCGCCGACGAGATCGGCTTGGAGAACGTCACCATGTCGGCGGTGGCCAAGAAGTTCGGCGTCCAGGACGCCAGCCTGTACTCGCACGTGAAGAATCTGCGAGACCTCCGCGCGCGGGTGTCCGTTCTGGCGGCCACGGAGAAGACCGAACTGATCGCGTCCGCCGTGGCCGGTCGCGCCGGACGTGATGCGCTCGCCGCCTACGCCCACGCCTGGCGGGACTACGCCCTGCGTCACCCCGGCCGCTACGCCGCGACCCAGCTTCCGTTCGATCCCGAAATGACGCCCACCGCGACCGGCGCGCTGCACGCCATCGAGCTGACCTACGGCATGCTGCGCGCCTACGGTCTGGCCGAACCCGACCGGACCGACGCGGTCCGCTTGCTGCGCAGCGCCTTCCACGGATACAGCGTTCTGGAGGCGACCGGCGGCTTCGGGCACACGCGCTCGACCGCCGCGTCCTGGGAACGCATCATCGACGCCCTGCACGTCACCCTAGAGCAGTGGCCGACCGACAAGGAGAAATCATGAGATCCGGCACCCTGCGAGTCCCGGGAGCCACCCTGTACTACGAGGTCAGCGGCGCCGGGCCGGTGCTGCTGTTGCTGCCGGGCAGCGGCGGCGACGCGGCGGTGTTCGATCCCATCCTCGAGCCACTCGCACAACACTTCACCGTGGTCACCATCGACCCGCGCGGCTACTCGCGCAGTGTGCTCGACCCCGGCCCACCGGCCGACATCGAGGTCGAGGTGCAGAGCGAGGACGCCCACTTGCTCCTCGAACACCTCACCCCTGAGGACGAGAACGCTTACGTGTTCGGCGGCAGCGGCGGGGCGGTGGTCGCGCTCGACCTGCTTGCCCGGCATCCCGATCGGTTGCGTCTGGTGATCGCGCACGAGCCGCCCTCTTTCGGGGTGCTGCCCGATGCCGCCGAGCACAAAGCGTTCGTCGACGAGGTGTACGAACTGTTCGTCACCGACGGTCTCGCCGCCGCGGGCGCCCGCTTCCTCGAAGGCATCGGCGGAGGTGTGCGGATGCCCGATCCCGCCGAACTCTCCCCGCGCGCCGCGGCGATGATCGAACGCCTGCACGCCAACGCGCCGCGCAATATGGCGCACGAGTTGCGCACGATCACCTCCCATCTCCCCGACGTCGCGGCCTTGGCGCCGGTCAGCGACCGCCTGGTGCTCGGGGCAGGACGAGAGAGCAAGGGCAAGCTCCCCCACCGTCCCGCGGAAGCGCTCGCCGAGCTGCTGAACATTCCGCTCACCGAGTTCCCGGGCGGGCACAGCGGATTCACCGACGCACCTGCCGAATTCGCCGATCTGCTGCTCGAATTGCTGCTCGCCGCGCGCGTGGAGTGATCAGCGCGGCGCGACCGACCGATTGCGGCTCTGCGCGGAGAACCGGCAGCGGGTAAGACGGGCTGTCCACCTCGCCGCCGCTCCCGGTCAACGCGGCGGTTCGAACCTTTCTCGTGGACCTGCCGATTCGGCGGCGGATGCCAGCGGGCGATGAGTCGCCGCTCGACTCGGTCGGATTCCATGTCCATCAACTATGTGATGAGTGGATTCCGGTATATGGAATCGGTCGGCTGCGCACATCGAGTCGATGTATCCCGAGCCCCGGCGGCTTACCGGGGCAAGATCATCGATTTCAGATCCGGCAGGTTGCCGATGCGCTGGGATGCGGGCCGATCAGCGGCATCGGTTTGCGGTGAGCCGGTTTCCCGCAGCCGGGCGCGCACTTCCGCAGGGGACTTGCGTCCGGCCGCGGCCGCACTCATGCCCTGATAGCTGGTGACCGCGCCGACCACGATCGGGGACGCGCTCGAGGTTCCGCTGAACACGTCGGTGTACCAGAGGTCCTCGTCCGGACCGCCTTGCAGGTCGCCGTATCCGGTGGTGGTGACTTCCAGGCCCCAGCCCTGCACGTCGACCCGCTTTCCGTAGTTGGAGAACGGCAAGCGGGAGCGGGCCGTGCCGTTGTCGCGGCCATGGAAGCCGGGTGGGGGTGCGCCGGCTCCGACGATGATCGCACCGGAGTCGGCTTCGCCGCCGCGAAAGGGATTGCGCCACGTGCTCGGAAACTCCGCGGGGCGGGAGTCGTAGATCGCGGCGTCGAGGTCTTCGCCGCCATTGCCTCCCGCCTCCACCACGACGACGCCTTTACCGACCGCGTAGCTGATCGCCGCGAAGTCGTCGGGCCACCATTCGATCGCGATATAGCCGCGCTGATCCGGCCGGTTGGCGTAGGCGAAACGCGGGCCAGGCCGGTGCAGTTCGAGCAGCATCACATCGCCGGGGTTGAGCGCATCCGCAGCCGAGCGGATCGCGGACGCCGATCCGGACCCGAAGATCGACACCGCGCGGATGTACGCTTCGGGCACGATCCCGGTGATGCCGTAGGCATTCACGTCACCGCTGATCACTCCGGCGACCGCCGTGCCGTGGTCGCGCCAACCCTGCTCCGGTGACGGGGTGCCTCCGATCACCCCACCCTGGTTGACCTGCAAGTCCTCATGGGTGAACCGCCACGCGCCCTCGACATCCACCACTCGCACACCGGTCCCGCGGCCCCCCGGCACCGTCCATGCCCACCGAGCGTCGATCCCCTGCGGGGCGGCATCCAGATATCCTTGCCGCATCGCGAAATCCGGCGTGACCGGCGGGGCCTCGGCGGCGGAACGGCCGGTGATCGCTCGCGCGCCCTGCGGCGCTATCGGCGGCTCGGCGGGCGGTTTCACATATGCCGCCGCCACGTCGTCCGCGGTACGCAACCGCTCGGCCAGTTCGTCGAGTCGGCCGGTGGCACCGCGGACGTAGAAGTAGTTGAGATACTCCGCTCCGGTCTCCAGGCGTGAGGTGCCGGTGAGCCTGCGCTCCAAGCGGTTGGCCGGTCCGAAGATGCGCACCAGTTCGCTCCCGGCCGGAAGTAGTTCCGTCAGACGAGCTTGCGCGCTGTGACTGTCGCTCAGAGCGATCGGCGTGATCGCGGTACCGGCGCCATGGGTGACCACGATGAGTTCCGCGGGCGACCGGAGCTCGGATTGCTGGGATGCCATGGCGCCCAGTCAACCTGGATAGCATCCCGCTCGCCACCTCGAGGTCAGCCATCCAAGCGCAAGGTCGGCACCATCCCCGGCAGCGCGACCGTGTCGCGCCGGGAGCCCACGGAGAACAAGGCCTCCAGCGTCCCGATCGCGATCATGCACGATCCGGCCACCCAGCCGAGCGTGTCCGGCGACTCGAACGACACCGACCCGACCAGTAGACCGAGTGCCAGCGTGATCAGCCCGAACAACTCCTGCCGTCCGCGCCCGGGCAGATCATCGACCCAGACCGCCACGGTGGCGTGACAGATCCCACGGATCGCCCACGCCAATCCGATCCAGAACGACAGCAGCGGAGCCGAATTCCCACCCGCGAAGCAGAGCACCGCGAGTAGGGCCGACAGCGCCCCACTGACCAGCACCAGCATCCGCAGCGGGGTCACGAAGCGGGCACCGAGCGCCACGACCAGTTGTAGGGCGCTGTTGAGCACTAGGTAGCCGCCGGACAGCAGTTCCGCTGTCGGCAGCGATTTGTGCGGCCACACCGCTAGGGCCACACCCATGATCATCGAGCAGGCACCGGCTACCAGTACCGTCTGCCGGGCTGCCCCGGCCAGTGGTTCCGTACGCCCTTCGACTCCGGTTTCGGGCATAGCTACATGATATGACCAGAGCCGCGGTTAGCGGCTCGTTTGCCCCATCCCGCTCCTCGCCGTGCACGCGCGGACACACCGCTCCGTTCGAACTACGCAGCCAGGCTGATGAATACGCCGGTGGCAATGGTGTCGTCGAGCCGCCACCACGCGTCGACCCGACCGGCAACCGCCGACTCCACAGGCGAGACCGGCACTTGCAGAAGGCGATGGATACGAAGGATCCGATCGCCCACCGGGATGTCGGTGTAGAACAATCCATCCCGAGCTGGACCGAAACCTCCTGCGAGAGAGAGCGTATCCGCGACGTGCACCGTGACCGAGGGATCCGGCGTGTCGCTCTCGCTTTGGGCCTGAGGCCGCGCGTTCCCGACGAGCGCGGAGACGATCTGGGCCACCGCGACCGGGTCACGGGTGGCGTCGTACACCCACCGGGTGCCGAGGACACCGTGTTCGGAAGTGCCCACAAGTGCCTCGGCGGCGTCCGGCAGCGGTGCGCCCCGGTAGGTCAGCGGCACGTGGTAGGTGTGCGGCTGCGCGCCGGAGTGATCGGTGATCACCACGAATTCGATCCCGACTTCCCCGTCCGGGTCATCGAGCCGGAAACCGCCGGCTTTGCGCAGATCCGGTGGCTTTTCACCGCGATACCACGCGCGGCCGGGCAGCCATGAGGTCAGCAGTTCCATCTTCGTGGGAACCATGGTGGTCCGATGGATGACGGCCATGCTCGACTCCTCCTCCACGTCGCACACCGAGATGCACCGAGATGCACCGAGATGCACCGAGATGCACCGAGATGCACCGAGATGCACCGAGAGCCTAGTACGGAAGCCCTACGCCCGCTCAGGCGTCGTCGCGCCGGTCGGGCTCGGTAACGGGTGATTTGCGGCGAGCTTCGGCGAGGAGTTCGTCGAGCTGGGCCTCGGCGCGTTCGGCGCGCGCGAGGGTCTGCACGCGAGCTTCGTCCAGCGCTTCGAGCCGCTGAGCGGCTTCCGCGCGCGCCTTGTCGACAGTCGCGGCGGCCTCTGCGCGGACGGCGGCCAGTTCGGCGGCCGCGGCGCGACGGGTTTCGGCGAGCTCGGCGCGGGTGGTGTCGAGTTCGGCGCGTACTCGGCGCCATTCGGCTCGCGCTTCGTCGGCGGCTTCGGCGCGCTCCGAGGCGGCACGCTCGGCTCGTTCGGCCGCTCGTTCGGCGTCCGCCGCGCGCTGCACGGCGAGATCGCGCTCGGAATGGGCGGCCGCGACCAGGGCTTCCGCCTCACGCCGGGCGTGTGCGATGTCGGTCTCCGCGCGACGCTCGCCGCGCTCGACTTGTTCGGCGGCTTGCTTTTCGATGCGTTCGATCTGTTCGGCGGACTCGCGGCGCACGGTGCGGACTTCGGCTTCCGCTGCGCTGCGTGCGGCGAACACGTCATCGGCCGCCTGCTTGGTGACGCGTTCGACCTCACGCAGCGCGTCGTCGCGGGCCGAATTCGCCTCGGCGACCAGCCCTTCGGCGTGTTCGGCGGCGCCGGCCGCGTCGTCGGCGGCGGATTCGGCGAGTTCCCTCGCCTCCTGCGCCTCCCGCCGCGCCTGCTCGGCCACTACCGCCGCGCCTTCCGCCTCGGCGATCCGCCGCGCCGCGTCCACCTGAACCGCCTGCACCTGGGCTTCCGCGACCGCCGGGTCGGCCAGCGTGGACAACTCCGCGACCGCGGCGTTCAGCGTGGTGTTCAACTGCTCGGCGAGTCCCCGGAATTGGGTGAGCAGTTCATCGGCCCGCAATCGCGCAACGGTCACCGGCCCCGGCTGCGTCACAGTGACGGCAGTGGCCGCAGTCTCGGCCTCCTGCTGTTGCCGTTGCCGCTCGCGCCACGCACGCCAGCGCGTGTGATCGGGCCGGTCGCAGTACTCCGAGGGACGACCGGGTCCTGCTCCGCTCGGAATCGGGCGCGTACAGCCCGGATAGTTGCACACCTTCGACACGGCCAGATCGTAGCGTTCGATTCTGCGCAACCTCGCTTCCCCACCGAGGACGTATCACGCACTTCAGGCAGTGCGGCGGCCGTCCTGGCTCAGTAAATACGAGGTCAACGACCAGCGTGAGCTGACCAGCGACCCTATCCGCCGCGCGGCCGAAAGGATTGGAGGCGCTCACGCGCTCACGTCACGTTTCGGCACCGGCTGGCCGCAGTAGCGGAGTAGGCATCGAAGAACCGCGTGGACTTGCCCACCGGCAGAATCAGCCATGCAGCAGCCGGATCCGTCGCCGGATCGCCAGCGCCCAGCTCGCCGAAATCGAGCACGCCGGAGAGCATGCCTTCGCGGACAACGACTTCCAGTTCTGCGCCGGATGTTTGCCCTGCCGCGGTCGAGGACGGTCCCCCACACCGGCCGGGTCCGGCGGTCCCGGTGGTCAGAGGCCGGCTCGGCGGCGGACGGTGCGCTCGAGGATCCCGAGGGTGGCTTTGAGGGAGGACCGGGGAACCACCGGGAAGCTGAGCCGCTGCTTCCATTTCTCATCGATCTGTGACCAGTCGCAATACGACGTGACGAGGGTGCCGCCCTCGGCAGGTGCCAACCGGTAGCCGTAGATGTGGCCGAATCGGCGGCCACCGGTTTCGACTGTCCAGGCGATCTCCTCGTCCGGAACGAGCCTGGTGATGACGACCTCGACCTCGTACCTGCCCAGGGGAACGTCCCCGAGGGCCTCGCGATCCATGTGGACCAGGAATCGGTCGCCGGGACGCTCGACCGGCTTCCCTTCGGCGTCGATCAGCATTCCCGATGCGTCGATGTCCACGTGCCCTTTCGGGTCGGTCAGCACCGCGAAGACGGCATCGGGGGATGCGGGGATGAGCCGGGACACCTCGACCCGTTCGGCGTCTGCCGGTTTCCCTTCGGCAGGCGGCGTTTCCGCAGTGGCGATGAGAACCGCCCTGCCGAGGATGTGCGAGGTCATGGCGAAGCCGAGCAGGGCCGGGGTGGAGTCGACCGGCACGCCGATGGATTCGACGTCGAGGGCATGCACCACGACCAAGTATCGGTGTGGGCCGTGCCCTGGCGGAGGGGCCACGCCGCTGAACCTGGCCGCGCGGGCGTCGTTGGGCAACTGGAAGGAGCCGGTCGGCAGACCCGCCCCCGTGTCGTCGCCGGCGCCCTCGGGCAACTCGGTCACGGTGGCCGGGATGTCGGCGACCGCCCAGTGCCAGAATCCCGACCCCGTCGGAGCGTCGGGGTCGTAGACGGTGACGGCGTAGCTCGCCGTGCCTTCCGGCGCGCCGCTCCAGGACAGCTGCGGGGAGACGTCCTTCCCGCCGGGAACGCCGGAGGAGAACTGCGCGGGCGGCCAAGCGCCGCCGTTGGTGACCGTGGTGCTGGTGACGGTGAAGGAGGCCGCCTCGGGGAGGCGGGCGAAGGGGTCGTTGGCGCTCATCGTGTCTTCTTTCCGTTCATCTACCGACATCCACGGTACAAAAATAATCGATTATTCTCTAGATGATCTATTATCTGGGTATGCATCGGACATCGCGCACTCCGGACTCACCCGGAAAGAAGATGCTCTCCGAGCAGGTCTACGCGCACCTACGGGGCGCGATCATGCGCGGGGAATACGCTCCCGGTCAGGCCCTCAAGCCGCAGGATCTGGCGAAGAAGATGGACGTGAGCCTTGCCGTCGTCCGCGAGGCGCTGGTGCGGGTGGTCGGCGAGGGCCTCGCCGACCGGCTGCCCAACCGCGGCTTCGCCGTTCCCGCCTTCTCCGACCGCCGATGGCAGGAGATCGCGGAGGCCCGCCGGACCATCGAGCCAGTCCTATTGCGTATGTCCATCGAGCGCGGCGACCTGGACTGGGAGGCTCGCGTGCGAGCCGCCCACCACCGCATGGCCGGCACTCCGGTGTACCTAGCGGGAGACGGCGAACACTACAGCGAGGCATGGTCCGAATTACACCGGCTCTTTCATCGCGCCCTGGTCGATGGCTGCGGTAACCCAGTCCTACTGGAGACCTTCGACAGGCTGTGGACCGCCAGCGAGCTGACCCGCCGCTGGTCGACCCGCCGCAACCCCGACCGCGACGGCGTCGAAGAACACCGCCGACTGGAAGAGGCGGCACTGGCCCGTGACGCCGACGCCGCAGCCGACGCATTGGCCCGGCACCTCACCCTGACTGCCGCCGGACTGGAACCGTGATCGGTGAGGCCGGAGTGCCGGACAGGCGCGGCCCGCCCCCGGTGGGGCCACCGGGGGCGCGGACAGCATCAGCAGCTTCCTTCGGCGAATGGATCGCCTTCTCCGCCCGACAGCCGTGAGGTCATGCGGGTTTCGGGAGTGACTCACGTCACTGATCGATGCTGTCAGGGATTGGGGGGCTGTCTCGTTCAGGGAGCACGCGAACCAGACAGGAGCGAACCATGAAGCACCGCATCGTCGTCCTCGGGGCCGGATACGCCGGAGCCTTCTCCGCCGGATACCTGGCGCGCCAACTCCATTCCGACGACTTCGAGATCACTGTCGTCAACGCCGAACCCGATTTCGTCGAGCGGCTGCGCCTGCATCAACTCGCCGCCGGGCAGGATCTCCGCCACCGGCCGCTGGCGGAGATGTTCGCGGGTACCGGCATCCAGCTGCGACTGGCGCGGGTAACCGACGTCGACGTCGAGCACCGGAGTGTCACAGTCGCCGACGCCGAGGGCGTCGAGCGGCTCGGATACGACACCCTCCTCTACGCGCTCGGCAGCGCTGCCGCCGACCACGGCGTTCCGGGCGTCCACGAGCACGCCTTCCCCGTGGCCGCGCGGCCGTCCGCGCTGCGCCTGCGCGCACGCCTGGACGAGCTGGGCGGGGACGGGAAGGTGCTGGTAGTCGGCGGCAATCTGACCGCGATCGAGACCGCCACCGAGATCGCCGAATCACGCCCAGGCCTTCGGGTCGGCCTGGCCACCAGCGGCGAACTGGGCGGCTGGCTGGGCACGAAGGCTCGCCGTCACCTGCTGCGCGCCTTCGACAGGTTCGATATCACGGTCCACCAGCACACCGCCATCGAGCGCGTCGAGGAGGCGGCAGCGGTCGCCGCCGACGGCACCGCTTTCGCCTCCGACGCGACCGTGTGGGCCGCAGGCTTCGCCGTCCACCCGATCGCCGCCGCCAGCGGCCTCGAGGTGGTGGCCAACGGCCAGATCACGGTCGACCGTCAGATGCGGTCGGTCTCCCACCCGGACGTCTACGTCGCCGGTGACAGCGTCTTCGTCATCGGTGACAACGGTCGGCCGTTGCCGATGTCCTGCGCTTCCGCGGGATTCACCAGCATGCAGGCGACCGCCGCGATCATCGGGGACCGGACCGGGCGCAAGGTCTCGACGACCTCGCTGGCGTATGTCGGCAACCACATCAGTCTCGGCCGCAAGGATGGGATCTTCCAGCTGGTGGACGGTGACGCACGTGCGAAGTCGTGGGCTCTGTGCGGCGGGACGGCCGCGCGCGTCAAGTCGGCGATCCTTCGGACTGCCGCCTGGAGCGTGAGCCACCCGACCTTCGGAAAGCCGAGTCGCCACTATCGCTCGGCCACCACCGCAGAGCACTCGCCCCACGTGGTCGCCGCATAGGGTCGTGCTCATGGACACTGCCACCGTGGCGCGTTTCGAGGCCAGCCGCAATCGGCTGGCCTCCCTCGCCTACCGTCTGCTCGGCTCGGCCGCCGATGCCGAGGACACGGTGCAGGACGCGTTCCTGCGGTGGCAGGCCGCCGACCAGGAGTACGTCGATGTGCCCGAGGCATGGCTGACCAAGATCGTCACCAATCTGGCGCTCGACCGGCTCCGTTCGGCGAAGGTGCGCCGCGAACGCGCGGTCGGCGCCTGGATGCCCGAACCGCTCCTCGACGGCGACCCGATGCTGGGTCCGGCCGACACCGTCGAGCAGCGCGAATCGGTGACCCTGGCGGTGCTCACGCTCATGGAGCGTCTGTCGCCGATCGAACGGGCCGTCTACGTGCTACGCGAGGCCTTCGCCTACAGCCACGCCGAGATCGCCGAGATTCTCGGCATCACCGAGGCCGGCAGTCAGCAACACACCCACCGAGCCCGGCGCCGAATCGCCGCCGCGGGCAATGGCACCGACGTCGATCGAGCCGCGGCGCGCCGAATCGTCGAGGCGTTCGTCGACGCCGCCTCCTCGGGCCGGACCGAACGGCTGCTGGCGCTGCTGACCGACGACGCGACCGGCATCTCCGACGGCGCCGGGCTGGGGCTGGCCGAGAAGCTGATCCGGTACTCGACCCCGCAGCGGATCGCCGGCGTGGTGCGGGCCGGCTTCAAGCCGTCTCCGGCCAAGCGGAGACTCGCCGGCGGCTCGCCCTCGATCCATGCCGCCGTGGTCAACGGCTGCCCCGCCATGCTCGCCACGCTCGACGACCGCGTCGTGGGCGTGGTGGTCCTGGAGATCCGTGACGACAAGATCGCAGGCATGCGCGGCATCGCCGCGCCGGACCGACTCGGTCGCCTCACCCAAGAATGGCAGCGGCAGGAGCATGCCGCCCCGCTGATTGAATCGTGGTAAGCGGCTGTCCGACAGTCGATTTCACGTTCGTCGGTGGCCACTGACGCGTTGGTGGATCTGTTCGAGCTGGTGCGCAGGATCAACACGGGGCGGATCGGCGCGTGGAACAGGAGATTGCCGAAGGCATGGGGATGCGATCGATTTGCCGGGAAAGGGGCCGATGGCCTTACGCGGCACGGTTGTTCAGCCAGGTGCGGTAGCGGCGCAGTGCGCGACGCTGGAGCACGGTCTCGTGGAGGAGAGCGACCTTGGGGTTGATCCCGGGACGCGCGCGCCGTCCGGCGCCGAGGCGGCGAAGCTGTTGTCGCACTCGGGCCATGCTCGCGGCGGACGCGACAGCCTTGTCCTTGATCTCCACGGGTGTGAGTTCGACCTTGGCGTCAGCGTCGCGGCGCCACCGGTTCGGCAGGTCAGGGTCGACGGCCAGCGCGCTGCCCATGCCGACGAGATCGATGCCGCCGGCCAGGATCTCCTCGGCCACCGGCCGCCGGAGGACACCTCCGGTCAGCATCAGTGGCAGCGGGCTGGTTGTCGCGAGTTCTTCGGCGAGGGAGAGGAAGTAGGCCTCGCGGGCTCGGGTCCGCTGGTCACTGGCTTGGCCGGTCATGGCAGGGGCCTCGTAGCTGCCCCCGGAGAGCTCGACGAGGTCGACGCCGAGCGGGGCCAGCATCGCGAGCACGGTCGCGGCGTCGTCAGCATCGAAGCCGCCGCGCTGGAAGTCGGCGGAGTTGAGTTTGACCGCGACAGCGAAGCCGGAAGCGACCGCGGCCCGCACCGCACGCACGATATCGAGCAGCAGCCGGGCCCGGTTCTCCAGGCTGCCGCCCCACTGGTCGGCGCGCCGGTTGGTCAGCGGCGAGAGAAACTGCGACAGCAGATAGCCGTGGGCGGCGTGGATCTCCACACCGTCGAACCCGGCCGCCTCGGCCCGACGCGCCGTCTCGGCGAAGCGCTGCACAGTTTCCTCGATCTGCCGCGGGGTCATCTCGACCGGGTCGGCGAATCGCTTGCTGTTCTTGCCGACATCTACACGGATCGCCGACGGCGCCCAGGCGACGCCGGGCATGTCCGCGCGCACCTGCCGGCCGGGATGGTTGATCTGCATCCACACCCGCGCGCCGCCGCTCTTCGCGGCGACGGCCCACCGACGGAACGGTTCCAGCGGCGACTGCGCGTCCAGGACGACTCCGCCCGGCCCGGTGAGCGCCTCGGCATGGACCATGACATTGCCGGTGATGATCAGTCCGACCCCGCCTCGACTCCAACGTCGATAGAGCCGGAACAGGGACTCGTCGGGGAGTTGACCGGATGCGGCCATGTTCTCCTCCATAGCGGCCTTGGCCAGCCGGTTGGCGACCACGGAGCCGTTCGGGAGGGTGAACGGCGCGAAGACCGGTGAAGTTCGCTCCGCGCCGCCTGACCTCGCGGGGATGGGGGCTGTTGATGGCATCGCCGCTCCTGAATGCGGTAAGTTTACATTGCTAACATGAGCCTAGAAAGGGATGTAAGCGATGTCAACTTCAGCGAAGAGGAGTGGCTACCATCACGGCAACCTCAGGGCGTCGCTACTGACGGCGGCGATGCACCTACTCGAAGTCGGCGAACCGTTCTCGCTGCGCGCCATCGCTCGCGAGGCAGGCGTGTCGCCGACCGCGCCCTATCGACACTTCGTCGACCGCGACGCCCTGGAGTCCGCGCTGGCCGTGCAGGGCTTACGTGACCTGAAGGCGGACCTGAGCGACGGACGCGAGCTCCCGGCATCGGCGGCGGGGCTCGGCGAGCTGGCGGTCGCCTATGTCGAGTTCGCCCTGCGGCGGCCGGCGTTGTTTCGCCTGATGTTCGGCAACGCCTGCGACGAGGGCAACGAGGAGCGGGTCCAGGCGGCAGAGGAAATCCACGATCTCGTACAACTCGCGATGAAGCAGGTCTTCCCGGACGGCGACCCCCAGGCGCTGGCCTCGGCATGGTGGGCGCTGGCCCATGGCATGGCATACCTGCACCTGGACGGCAAGCTCCCGGCGGAGTCGAGCCGCGAAGTGGCCGATCACGTGCGCGCCGCGTTCGCCGCGATCGTTTCCGCGCGCACACAGCAGGCCGGCGCCGCCCAGAGTGTGCCCACTCACACCGACGCAGGTGTTGACAGTGCTCACATCCCGACCTAGCCTTGCCAATGTGCGCAATGTAAACATTCAGGAGGATGACCGACCATGAGCAAACGCATCTTGAACGTCGTCACCAACGTCGGCCACTACGACGACCCGTCCCACCCGACCGGTTTGTGGTTGTCCGAGCTCACCCACGCCTGGCAGGTCTTCGAAGAGCACGGATTCGAGCAGACCATCATCAGCCCGGCGGGCGGCCCCGCTCCCCTGGAACCGCGGTCACTGAAGTTCCCCAACTACGACAAGACCGCGAAAGCCTGGCGTGCCGATCCGGCACGGATGGCGCTGCTGGAGAACACCGTCAGCCCCGACCAGATCGACTCGGCCGACTACGACGCCATCTATTTCACCGGCGGGCATGCGGTGATGTACGACTTCCCCGACAGCGAGGGCCTGCAGCGCATCACCCGGGAGATCTACGAGCGCGGCGGCATCGTCTCCTCGGTCTGCCACGGCTACTGCGGCCTGCTCAACACCAAGCTCTCCGACGGGTCCCACCTTGTTGCCGGCCGCAGGGTGACCGGGTTTGCCTGGCAGGAGGAAGTCCTCATCCGCGTAGACAAGCTCGTGCCCTACAACGCCGAGGACGAGATGAAAAAGCGCGGCGCCCGCTACGAGAAAGGCAAGCTGCCGTTCCTCTCCTACGCCGTGGTCGACGGCAACCTCGTGACCGGCCAGAATCCCGGATCAGCCAAGGAGACGGCGAAGAAGGTCGCCGCCCTGCTGTGACCCCTCCGCACCGGCGTCCGACCCGAAGCGGATGGCCCACGCGCCGCCGGGCCGGGCGGATGCCAACCGCAAGCGTTCGGCAAAGTGGCGTTCGGCTCCCGGCTAGGCGAGCCGGCGCGGAACTGACACCAGGCGCCGGAGATCCTTCGAGCCAGAGATCGACTGCCGACAACCCCTGGCAGTTCGCTCCCAGTGCCTCGTCCGGAAAGATCGAACCGGGCCGCCAGGCCATGACAACCGATGAACGGTTTGCGCCCGGAAGCGATGTGCACCTGCGGATCTGGTTGGGTGGCATGGTCTTCGACTACGCGGCCACCGCCGTGGCGGCTCGCAATGTGATCGATGACTGGAGCCGAAAGCATTGGGTCACAATCGAATTGATCTGCGACACCATCGAAGAACATCTACCGCTGCCCCGCCTGCCGTACGAACGATTGTTCCTCGGCCCGTGACAAGCAGGTGTAGTCCACCACCGGATACCGGGCTTCACGCACGACGGCGTCGGGGTGACCCACGGCTGCGGTTGGGCGCCAGGTGCAGATCATGCCCCTGGCTGGTCACCGACCACCTCCCGCTCCGACGCTTTGACATGGGTCCAGGGAGTCGAACCGGTGTGTATGCCAGATAAGGCGTGAGCGTTCCTCGGGATAAGGCTGGGTAGTCGGCTCGGCGCTGTAGACACGAGTGGATCGCCTTCCCGGATCGTAGGACGCCCAGCCAGGGTTTCCGGTGGTCGCGAAACGCACCCAGTCGCTGCGCATTTGATAGGAGACCTCCAGGACCTCATTCGCGGCGTTCGGGTAGGCCAAGGGGTGGCCACGCACCTCGTCGGCGCTGAGCGTGCCGAACACAAGCAGCATGTCGAGGCTGTGCGAGGCACCCTGATCCCGGCGGAAGCTCCAGCACAGTTCATAGAGCCACACGGGTCCATGCCCGGCGTATTGGGCATCGGCGAGATGCAGGCTCGGCATCCGAAGCAGCCAGTCGGAGTTGACGAGCTCATACAGCTGTTCAGGGGCGGCCTCCGGGTAGGCGGCGCGGTATCCGCCGCTGCTGTCCGAGACGGGCGCGAGACGTTCGAGTGCGGCGGTCGCATGCTCATCGGTCATCTCTGTGCCGCGCCAGGCGTTGAACAGCGAGTACTCGTCACGGGTGTGTCCGATGAGCAGATCGATACCCCGCGCGGCACCGTTGGCGAGCGCATGCCACGGCGAAGCAGGCAGTACGACGCCATCGACAACCGGTGAGAACGGCGTAGGCGTCAGCGCCGTGGGTCCCCACGATTCGACGAATTCGGGCATCTTCCGAATCACCGCGTCGGTCGCCTCGATCAGCGCACGCGGCGGGATGCCGGCGAGCTCATCGACGGTGGCGCGCACACCAAGTTCCGCGGCGATCGTCGCGGAGATCGCGCCGGCGAGCCGTGGGGAGAAGTACGTGCCCGGCAGGCTCTGCGATATCGCACGACGAAACAGCCCCGCTGCCATGGGCATAGCGAGCAGCGCCGCGACAGAACCAGCTCCTGCGGACTGGCCGAACACAGTGACGTTGCCGGGATCGCCGCCGAACGCGGCGATATTGTCCTGTACCCACCGCAAGGCTGCGATCTGGTCGAGAATGCCGCGGTTGTCCGGGGCCCCGGCGATGTGGGCGAAACCTTCCACGCCCACTCGATAGTTCATGCTGACCATCACCACACCGCACGCGGCGAGAGTCGCACCGTCCTGGTGCGGGTTGCTGGCGGCGCCCTCGAAGTATCGGCCCCCGTGAATCCACACCATCACCGGCAGCCGGACGGTACCGAGCTCGGGTGACCAGACGTTGAGCGTCAAACAGTCCGCGGAATCATCATCGGTGCTGCCGGACACCGACGACATCACCGAACCTCGATGGCTCGCTTGGGGAACCGGTGGACCGAACTCCAGCGCGTCGCGGACACCATCCCACCGCTGTACTGCAACGGGAGCCGCGAACCGACGCGCGCCGAATGGTGACTCGGCGAAGGGGATGCCCCGGAAGATCGCGACTGCGTTCTCCCACCTGCCGCGCACAACCCCCGCAGTCGTTCGGATCTCTGGTTCGAAACTCCCCCAACCTTCAACGCGCACACCGGAACCCCCGCCAGTCACACCCACCACCCCGTCCATGCCGTTCGCCGACGCCAGATCGCGGGTGATCATGCCACAGTGGCCAGGAATTTCGAGACATCGGCCAGGTCCACATCTACACGGTGGCCAGATTCACTGAGACTTGGCCAGTTTCCTCGAGACGGAACACTCCAGGTCCAGTCATCTCCGAAATCAGCTCTCCAGTTCTGACCTCCGATAAATGAACCTTATCGGGGGTCAGGACGAAGCTTCATGTCCGGCTACCGTTGTGATAATTACGTTTCGTAGCGTTGGTCATGACGTAACTAAACCGCCACGAAAAGAGAGAAAAACTAGGTACCCCCTCTGCTGACGTCAAATGTCAGTTCTCATCTGATCTGCCGGGATAGGTGATAACCGAAGTGGCTTGCTGTCGGGACGGGCTGAAAGAATGTCCTCTGCCCAAAGCCGTATCCCCCCGCGAGCTTCGTGAGGACGTCGGCCGTGTCGCTCACAACGCCGAGGTGACCCTGGAGCAGATCGCCGCCGATTTCGGGATCCACCCGGTGACGCTGTCGAAATGGATGCGCCAGGCCGACGTCGACGAGGGAACCAAGCCGGTGTCCGGCGGCATCCTGCATACCGATCGCGGATCGCAAGCCCGGCCGATTCCGCAGCCGAAAGTTCGCACGCCCCGACTCTTCACTGCATGACCGGATCGATGGGCCGCGTCGGCGCGGCCGGTGACAACACCTGATCGAACGGACCTATAACGTCACTGTGACGCATGGTGTTTCCGTGCGCCAACGCGCATCGGACGGCACTAACACAGGCGAATTGTCACTCGACAGACTCCGCAAGTGCTGCCGCTTCGGTGCCGTAGGCTGGCATTCCTGCGCCGAGTCGTGGCGCGAACAAGTCCGTCATCGTTAGGAACGCGGGAGCCCGAACCATGGACGATCGATCCAGTGTGGTCGCGGTTCCGGAGTCGGTGCGCACCGAGTTGCGCCGTGGGGTGCGCAGCGTGCTGGTCGACGCGGCGGCACTGCGGCTGGTGCGTGACCGTTTCGATGACGATCAAGCCGGATCGCTGCGGCGGTATCTCGAAGCGTCGCAGTCGGCGAACACGCTGCGCGCTTATCGGGCCGATTGGGTGGCGTGGTCGGCGTGGTGTGCCACCGAGGGGCGTCAGGCATTGCCTGCCGACGCGCTGGACGTGGCCGTCTATCTCGCGGCGGCGGCCGACGCGCGCCGCGCCGGCGGCGAATGGGCGTTCAGTCCCGCGACTTTGGAACGCAAGTCGGCCGCGATCGCCGCGGTGCACGCGGCCAACGGCCTGCCGTCACCGACTCGATCCGATGTGGTGCGCCTGACGCTGCGCGGCATCCGCCGCACCCGGCGGGCGCAACCCCGACGCAAACGCCCTGTCCTGCTGCACACTCTCGATCAACTGCTGGGCGGACTACCCGAACCGGGCTGGCCCGCCGAACCCGCCCGGCGCCGGGATTCGCTCGTACTGCTCGTCGGTTTCGCCGGCGCCCTTCGCCGCAGTGAACTGGCCGGTCTGCGCATCGGGGACGTCGAAGTCGGTCTCGACCACACGACCGGCGAACCGATTCTGTTGATCCGGCTGCCCGCGACGAAGACCGACCCTACCGGCGCGGCCGAACAGCGCGTGGCGCTCCCCCGTGGCCGCCGTCCCGCGACCTGCCCGGTCTGCGCCCTCGCCGACTGGCTGCGCCTACGCGAAACACACGCCGCCGCGGGGACTATCGGTGTCCGGTCCTGGCTCGCCGACCTTCCCGCGAGATCGGCCGACATCCACCGTTGCCACGGCTTCACCGGCACCACGCTCACCGACGCGGACCTACCTCTCTTCCCCACCGTCAACCGGCACGGCGCGATCGGCGACCGCGCCATGTCCGGGCGGGCGGTCGCCGAACTGGTCAAGCGTTATGCCGCCAGGGCCGGGCTGGACCCCGACCTGTTCTCCGGACATTCGCTGCGCGCCGGCTTCGCCACACAGGCCGCGCTCGGCGGCGCCAGCGACCGCGAGATCATGCGTCAGGGACGCTGGACCAACCCGCGCACCGTTCACGGCTACATCCGCACCGCCAACCCCCTGGAAGACAACGCGGTGACCAAGCTCGGATTGTGAGCCCGGAATCAGGATGAATCGCATTGAATGCAACACCGCATTCTCGCGATGAAGGCTGCGACGCACATCGAGAGCAATTGCCACCCTCGCGGGTCACCGCGAAAATCGCGCCCTTGATTACATTTTCCGGCCGTGCACGGGTCCACCTGCCTCGGCTAACCAACAGTCGATGAGTTCCTGACTGCTCCAGCTTCTCTCACCCCACCCACTCCGGCCTGGACCTGGGCCATCCCAGGCCTCCTCTGCGCCGAATGTCTCACTGAAGTGTTGTCGCCTCGGCCGAATGAATTGTGGTCGGGCCGACGGTTCCTCACTGCGGCTGAAGACAAGGAGGCGTGGGTTGGCCCTGGCGGCAGTGCGCGATCTGCAGGAACTGCGGGTCCCGGCGACCGATGACGAGCTCGCCGACTTCGAGACCGACGTGCTATCGGGGTTCGTGCTGGCGCGGGCGTCGGCCGGGCTGGTCGACTCCACGATCCGCAACGACGTCAATCACCTGGAGTTGATCCGGGAGTGGTTCGGTCGGCCGTTGTGGGAGATGCAGCCCGTCGACGCCGACACATACTTCGGCAAGGTGCTGCGGGAGGCGAAGCCATCGACGCGGACTGGCCGCGCGGCCGCGCTGACGGTCTACTTCCACTTCCTCGAGCTGCGGCACAAGATCGAGCTGCACAACCTCACCGGCCGCGTCGTCGAATGCCCCCTGGACGAGATCAACCGGCCCCGGGCCTCGGTTGATCCGCAACTGCGGATCCCGCCGACTGCCGAGGAGATCGAGCAGCTGTTCGCCGGTTGGCGCGAGGAGATGGCTACCTGCCGTAAGTTCGCGCCGACCGCCCGCAACTACGCGGTCGCCCGGCTGGCGGCCGATGTCGGTCTGCGGATCAACGAGGCCCGGATGCTGGATCTGGATGACGTGCGGTGGGAGCTGGGCCGGTTCGGGAAGCTGAATGTCCGTCACGGCAAGGGATCTCGCCGCAAGGGCCCGAAACCGCGGCTGGTGCCGTTGATCAACGGCGCCGACCGCAGCTTGCGCTGGTTCATCGAGGACGTGCTCGGCCTGTTCGACCTCCACCCGTCCCGGCACGGGATGCCGCTGTTCCCGTCCGAGCGCAAGAACACCGATGGCACCGCCATGCGCGCGACCGCCGACGTATTCCGTCGGTCCCTCGCCGAGGCCGCCGACCGGCACCTGCCTACCTGGTCGGGCAAGCTGACTCCGCATGTCCTGCGGCATTTTTGCGCCAGCCAGCTCTATCTGGCCGGGATGAACCTATTCGCGATCCAGGAATTATGCGGTCATTCCTGGACAGCCACAACTGCCCGATATATCCACGTTCACGCCACTCACGTCGAAGACGCCTGGGTGACCGGGCAACGCCGAGTCGCCGACCGATGGAAAGGACTGGCCCAATGAAATGGAACCTGCGTCTCGCCGCGGCCAACCGCGGCATCTGGAAGGCCAGCGAGCTGCAACGCATGCTCGCCGCCCGCGGCCTCGTCATCAGCGCCGGCAAGATGTCCGGGCTGTGGTCGGGTGACCCGAACGTGGTCAAACTCCGCGACCTGGACGTCATCTGCGCGGTCCTGAGCTGCGGGGTCGAAGAGCTGCTGATTCCCGAGCCGGAGACCGTCAGCGCGACGGAACCGGCGACCGAGGACACAGCGGCCGCGGTCGGCGAGGCCCTGCCGGTCGTTCCGCGCGCCCGGACCGGTAGGTCACTGCCGCCCCGATGAACTGCGCGCATTGCGGCAAGCCACTGCCGGAGAAGCGGCGCAGAGACAAAATCTATTGCAGCAAAGGCTGTTCCGCACTCGCCTCCTACTGGAGGCGCAAGAACGGGGAACCAGTCCCGCCCGGCTGGCAACATCCGGCGCTGACCGCTGATGACCTCGTTCTGCGGGCCGCTGCCCAGCACGCCCGTCGGCTCGGCCAGGCCCGAGGCTGGAGCCGGTCCACCACGCTCTGCGTTCTCGACGGCCTGGTCACCGTTCTGACCGAGCAGCTTGCGGGCGAACGAGTGCTGCTCAGCGAGGTCCGGCGCCGCCCTCATCGGCGGGTGTCACGTCCTCGCCTCATCGAAGTCCTGGCCGATCTCGGACTGCTCGAGGACGACTCGACGCCCTCGATCCAATCCTGGATTCATTGCGTGACAACCGATCTCACGCCAGGGTTCGCCGAACCAGTCCGGCACTGGCTGACGGTATTGCTCGATGGAGACGCTCGCGCCCGGCCCCGCTCGGCCTCCACCCTCTACGTCTACTTCGGTTGCGCCCGAACATTTCTCGAACAATGGGCCACTCGCTACGACCACCTGCGGGAAGTCACCCGCGCCGACATCACCGCCGCGCTCAAGCCGTTGACCGGCTCGCAACGCTTCAACGCGACCTGCGCTCTGCGATCACTGTTCCGGTTCGCCAAGAAACGCGGCCTGATCTTCGCCAACCCGACCACCGGGCTCAAGACCCGCCCCGCCGACTTCGCCCTGTTGCCGATGACCGACGAGCAGATCCACGCCGTCGAGCAACTCGCCACCGACCCCGCCTGGCGAGTCATCGTCGCGCTGGCCGCCGAGAACGCCGCCCGCACAGGCGCTATCCGGAGCCTGAAACTCACCGACGTCGATCTGGCCAACCGGCACATCACCCTCGCCGGACGCCGTCAACGTCTCGGCGACCTCGGTCACCGCGCCATCCGCCGCTGGCTCGACCACCGCCGCACCACCTGGCCGACCACCGTGAACCCGCACCTGCTGGTCGGCCCGAAGACCATCCACAGCACCGCACCGATCAGCCAGAGGTCCGTGAGCCTGCGCATGCAGCCCAGCGGCTGCACCGTCGACCAGATCCGTCGCGACCGCATCCTCCACGAGGCCCTCACCGCCGGCCCCGACCCACTGCACCTCACATTGGTTTTCGGCATCGCCCACAACACCGCCGCCCGTTACGCGGCCGTCGCCGAGCACCTGCTCAGCGACGAACTCGAACATCCACCAGCCGACTGAGCCCACCAGCAACCGCTAGACTTCCGCCGAACTCGCCGCGATTCCCCGTGCCTCCCGCGGAAATACCGTGAGTTCCCGCTGAAAGTCCGTCAGTCAGCGTGAACCCACGGGAGTCGTGCCGGTAAGGATCGTGTCACCTGGTACATGAAGCTGTCGTAAAAGCCCCGCCGGGGATCTGCCGGCCGACTTCGAGGAACGCCGCATTTCGCACTACGAGAAGCTGGGCAAAGCCCTGGATCCGACGAAATTCATCAATGACCTGCGCGAGGAGATGCGCGCCGAACTCGACGCCCTGCACACCGCACTGCCGCACTGTCCCTGGTTGGAGATCAAGGAGCGCCGGCAGGGCGCCATCAAGCTGCTAGGGCTACCCAAGGCGCTGGAGCCGCGCTACCGAAGTCGTGAATTGCAGCGGGAGATCAACAGCGGCCTGAACGTGATCGAGTCCTGGAACAGTGCCAACTCGGTCATCTACTACGGCAAGACCTGCGAGATCGCGTCCAACCGGCGCGACGAGCAGGAGATGAGTGTGCTGCGCCTGCTCATCTGCCAGGCCGCCCTGGTCTACGTGAGTGTCCTGATGATCCAAGACGTTCTCGCCGATCCGGACTGGGACGGCGTACTTACCGCCGAGGACGAGCGCGGCCTGACCCCGCTGTTCTGGTCGCATGTACTGCCGTACGGCGAGGTCGAACTCAATATGACTACCCGCCTTGCTCTCGGCGGATGACTCCGACTCACTCCATCGAGTGTGAGTGGCGCACATCACATCGCATCGTGTCATGTCTCGGTGATCCGCGGTGTCTTGAGGGCATGACCGAACACAACACACACCACAAGGTCGTCGTTATCGGCGGCGGTTATGCCGGCACAGTCGCGGCCAATCATCTGCGGCTGCGCACCGACGTCGATATCGCGCTTGTGAATCCCCGCCCGAGGTTTGTCGATCGAGTCCGGCTGCACCAGTTGGTTGCCGGTACCGGCGATGCGACGGTCGATTACGGCACGCTGCTCGGTGAAGGCATCGAGCTGGTGGTCGACAGCGCCACGCGCATCGACACCGCCGCCCGCACGGTGCGATTGGCGTCGGGGGGCGCGCTGGACTACGACCATGTCATCTACGCGGTCGGCAGCACGGCGGCCATACCGTCGGTGCCTGGTGCGGCCGAGTTCGCTTTCCCCATCGCTGAATTCGAGGCTGCGCAGCGGCTGCGCGCCAGGCTGGACGAGTTGCCCCTCGATGCTCCGGTCACCGTGGTCGGCGGCGGGGCAACGGGTATCGAAACGGCCGCTGAACTCGCCGAACAAGGACGCATGGTCACTCTGGTGTGTGGTGGATGCCTGATGCCGTCACTGAGTGCGCCGGGTCGCCGTTACGTCGCCAAGTGGATGTCGCGACACAATGTCGTCGTGCTCGAGGCCAGCAAGGTGACCGAAGTCCGGCCGGATGCGGTCGTTTTCGCCGACGGGGGGGTGCGTCCGAGCACGCTCACCATCTGGACGACCGGATTCGGCGTGCCGAAGCTGGCGGCAGACAGCGGGCTTCGCACCGATGCCCTCGGCCGGTTGCTCACCGACGAGACACTGACGAGCATCGACGACGAGCGCATCGTGGCGACCGGCGACGCCGCCGCACCCTCAGGGCAGCCGCTGCGGATGAGTGGCCAGGGCGCGGGCCCGCTCGGGGCGCAGGCCGCCGATACCGTGCTGAGCCACGTCGCGGGCACCGAACCCGCGGCGATCGACCTGGCCCTGTTGGGAACCTGCGTCAGCCTCGGCCGCCATGTCGGTATCCGGCAGCTCGCGCGCAAAGACGACATCGCGATCAACCTCTACATCGGCGGTCGTGCAGGCGCGAGAATCAAGGAGATGACCTGCAAGATCGGGGTAAGCAAAATCCGCCGGGAGGCCCGCAAGCCGGGTTCGCTGGCCTGGCTCAAGGGCGGCCCGCGTCCTGAACAGTCGTTCTCCACCGGACAGGTGGTCGGGTCCGCATGACGACCGACGAGCACACCGAGCGTTTCACCTTGCTGCGGCCGTTGCTGTTCACGATCGTCTACGAAATCCTGGGCTCGGCGACCGAATCCGACGACGTGCTGCAGGACAGCTATCTGCGATGGGCCGAGGTGGACCTTGCGACGGTGCGCGACACCAAGTCGTATCTGGCCCGGCTGGTGACCCGTCAAGCGCTCAACTCTGTGCGCGCCGGCACGCGCCGTCGTGAGGACTACATCGGCCCGTGGCTGCCTGAACCACTGCTGGTCGACGAGCACGACGCATCGGCGGATATGGTGCTCGCCGAGTCGGTATCGATGGCGATGCTCGTTTTGCTGGAAACACTCACTCCACACGAACGTGCGGTATTCGTGCTGCGCGAGGTATTCGGCTTCGACTATGACGAGATCGCCGCAGCGGTGGGCAAATCCGTGATGACGGTGCGCCAGGTGGCCCACCGTGCGCGCTCCCACGTACACGCGCGGCGTAAACGCTTCGAGCCCGTCGACGCAGCCGAGATCGCGCACATCACCGAACAGTTCATGACAGCGGCGACCACTGGTGACACGGCCGGGCTGCTCTCGCTCCTCGCTCCCGAGGTCACCTGGACCGCCGACAGCGGCGGCAAGGCCACCGCGGCGCGGCGACCGGTGGTGGGCGCGGAGAAGGTGGCCGCAGTCCTCATCAAACTGTTCCACGCCAGGCAGCCGACGTCGGACATGCGGATAGAGATGGTCACCTGCAACAACACGCCCGCGATGGTCGCCTACCGCGGCGACCTGCTCGAAGGTGTCTTCCTGATCGAGATCTCCGACGGACAGATCACCAACCTCTACGCCATCCGCAACCCGGACAAACTCGCCACGGTGACGGTCCCGCGCAGGATCAGCCGGTAAGGCCGGACGATGTCGTGGTGTTCCGTATGCCGATCCGCCACCGGAACACCGGGCTCGGCAGCCAGGTCTACGACTGGGCCGACCCGTTCGGCATGCTGTTCCTGCAAACCCTTACCATGGTTGCCGAATTCGAGGCTAACCCGATCACCTGCGGACCCGCGAGGGCATGGCCAAGGCCCGCGCGAAAGGCCGCCTCGAGGGCAAGCAGCCGAAACCATCTCTCGCCGAGCGGAAAACGATCCACCGCCGCTACCACGAGCCCGCCGATGACGCGAGCCTGGCAGACCTCGCCGAGGAATACAGCGTCGGCCGCTCCACCATCCACCGCTGCGAAGCGGCATTTTATGTCCGCTGCGACAGGCCGATACCGTCGAATTCACGGAGGGAATTTTCGGTCGGCCGAAGAGTGCGCGGCCTTCATTGCGTGCCAGTGACGTAACCTCGGCGGAACTGACCGACGAAGCGATCGCTCATATCGAGCGGGACGACAAGGTGACGGCTGGCGTTCTCTCGTAGCGGCCGGCGACGGCGCGGGGTTGTTCGAGCCGGTTGATACCCCGGCGAGCATGTTGCGTGCCGGTAGATAGCGGGTCGAACGCCGGTGGCCGGCGCGGCAGGCGGCGATGGCCGGCCCTTGTGAGGTGAATGGCGTTCACCTATGGTGGTGAACGCCATTCACCTCCGAGAGGGTTTCGCTGTGCCCATTGATTCGCATCCGTCGACGTCTCCGACTGCCGACCGTGGCGTCATGGCCGTTCTGGCGGCTGGCGGCATCGTCACCACGCTGGTGCAGACCGCGGTCGTGCCGCTGCTGCCGCAGCTGCCCCGGCTGACCGGCGCGGCACCGGTCGATGTCGGGTGGGTGGTCACACTCACGCTGCTGACCGGCGCCGTCGCCACCCCGCTGCTCGGGCGTGCCGGGGACATGTACGGCAAGCGGCCGATGCTTCTGCTCGCGCTCGGGGCACTCGCCGCCGGGTCGCTGGTGTGCGCATTCGCCTCCACCCTCCCGTGGCTGTTGGTAGGGCGGGCGCTGCAGGGTGTGGGCGCGGCGGTGGTGCCGCTGTCGATCAGTTTCCTGCGGGGTGTGCTGCCGCCGCAGCGGACGGGTTCCTCGGTGGCGCTGATGAGTTCGACGGTGGGCATCGGCGCGGCTCTTGGTCTGCCGCTGGCCGCGCTGTTGGTGCAGTACGCGGACTGGCACGCGATGTTTTGGGCCATGACCATGCTCTCGACGGGTGTGCTCGCCCTGGCGTGGCGGCTGCTGCGGAAAGAGCCGGTCCGGTCGCCGGGGCGTTTCGACCTACTCGGGGCGTGCGGGCTGAGTGCGGGGCTAGTGTTCTTGCTGCTGGCTTTGTCGAAGGCAGGTGAGTGGGGCTGGGGCAGTTGGCGGGTTCTGGGCCTGTCGGGGGCGGCGCTGCTGATCCTGACGGGCTGGACTGTCCACCAGCGCCGCGTGTCGCGGCCACTGGTGGACGTGCGCCTCGCGATGCGTCCGGCGGTTCTGCTGCCCCACCTGGCCGCGTCGTTGGCCGGGTTCGCCTTCTATGCCAACTCCCTCGTCACCGCGCAACTGGTCCAGGCGCCTCGGGCCACCGGGTACGGTCTGGGGCTCTCGGTGGTGGCGGCGGGTGTATGCCTGCTGCCCAGCGGTGTGATCATGGTGTTGTGTGCTTCCTTGTCCGCCCGCCTGTCCGCCGCTCGCGGGGCCAAGGCCACCCTCATCCTGGGCACGATGATCATCGCGGGCGGCTATGGCCTACGCATCGCCGACAGTCGGCAATTGGGGGCGGTCATCGTGGGCGCGGCCGTGGTCTCGGTCGGCACGGCACTCGCCTACTCCGCCCTGCCCCTGCTGATCATGCGGGCGGTGCCGCTGGAGCAGACCGCCGCAGCGAACGGCCTCAATGTCCTCATGCGCACCATCGGGCAAGCCTTGTGCAGCGCGGTGGTCGCCACCGTGCTGGCCCAGCACACCCGCCCGTTCGCCGACACGGCGGGCGTGGCCGTGGCGGCGCCGACCCTGAACGGGTACCGGATGGCCTTCGCCGTCGCAGGCGCGGTCGCTCTGCTGGCCTGCGCGGCCGCCTGCCTCGTCCCGCGCCAGCCGCGATCCGCGCCGTCCCTCCTCCAGGAGCCTGAACAACATGTCCGACCCGAACTCCCCCTCTCCGCGCAGTGCCCGCCTGCGATCGAGGTCCATAGATCCGCCGAAGCCCGACCCGGCCCAGGACCGGTCGGCACGACCGCGTGATGCCGACGCCCGCCGTGCGGACATCCTCGCCGCAGCCCGGCGCGCCTTCGCACGCCACGCCTACGCCGACACCACCATCGCCGCCATCGCCGACGACGCAGGCGTGAGCCCGGCGCTCGTGATGAAGTACTACGGCACCAAGGAACACCTGTTCACCCAGGTCTTCACCTTCGACGCCGACGCCACCGCCCTCTTCGACGCCCCCTTGGACCGCCTCGCCCGGCACATGGTCCTGCATCTGATCGCCACCCAACGCGGAAAGACCCGCGACCCGATCCTGCGCATCGCCTTCTCCCGCCACCACTTGGAACTCGGCGGGCAGGCACGAGCCAACTTCCGCACGCAGGTCATCGACGCCCTCGCCGCCCGCCTCCCCGGCCCGGGCGCCCCGCTGCGAGCGGAGATGGCCATCGGTGTGCTGCTCGGCCTCGGCGCCCTCTATGCCACCGTCCAAGCCGACCAGCTCACCCAACTGGACCCCGACGAAGTCGCCGACCTGTACGTCCCGCTCCTGCAACCTCTGCTCTGCGGCGAGGCCACTGCGTGCAGCTGACTGGCCGGACCCCACTGGGCGGCGTGTCAGTGGCCTTGTGTAAGTGCCGTGGAGAGGAGCCCGTACCTGATATTTGCTGACGATATGCTGGCTGAGTGCTGTCAGTCCAGGCGCCGATGCTGGCCGTCTCCGGACGGCCACCGCGGGAGCACGGCCGGTGGGCGTTGGAGATGAAATGGGACGGCATTCGCGCCCTCGCGCGGTGCCGGGCGGGGGAATGCCGGTTCTACAGTCGCAACAATCGGGATCTCAGTGGGTCATTTCCTGAGCTCACGGCGGTTCTCGCCGAACTGGGCGAGGGGGGTGAGCTGATCCTCGACGGGGAGATCGTGGCGCCGGATCCGAAGACGGGGGCGCCGTCGTTCGCTCGCCTGCAACGGCGGATGCATGTCGTCTCCCCCAGCGCGGAATTGCTGCGAGGATTCCCGGCGCAGTATCTGGCGTTCGATCTCCTGGCTGTCGAGGGTGCGTCCATCATGAACCTGCCCTACACCGAGCGTCGCGAGCGTTTGGCGGAACTGGCGCTGGACCGGCCTCTGGTCCGGACCCCGCCGTACTACCGCGATATCGACGCCGACACGCTGCTCGACGTCGCTCGCGAACACGGCTTGGAGGGAATAGTCGCCAAGCGTCTCGATTCGGCCTACTACCCCGGGCGGCGGTCTCCGTTGTGGATCAAGACGCCGCTGCGCAAGACGACCGAGGTCGTCGTAGCGGGCTGGCTGCCCGGTACGGGCCGTTTCTCCGCGACGTTCGGCTCATTGGCGCTGGGTGCCTACGACGACAACGATCAGCTGGTGCACGTCGGCAATGTCGGCACCGGCTGGACCATGCGCGACCGCCGCTCGCTGCAAGTTCGCCTGAACGAGCTGTCCCGCTCCGACACGCCCTTCGACGTCCCTCCGCCGCGCGCGGTGGCGGCATCCGCCCACTGGGTCGAGCCGGTCCTCGTCGGCGACATCGAATATCGCGAAGCCACCTCCGAGGGCCTGCGGCACCCCAGCTGGCGCGGGCTGCGCCCCGACAAGTCTCCGCGTGACGCGAAATGGCCACTATAACATACAGGTCCGGCCCAGCCTGTCCGGCCGGGGCGGACCTGCACCGGTTCCGCGCCCGCGCGCTCAGACGGTCGCGACAGGAGCCCCCGCGCCGGTCGCGACGACGCGGCGACGCCGGCTCGGCGCCAATAGGGTCGGGTGCTTCACGCACCAGGCCGCGATCGAGCAGATCAACTCCTTCACGCGGGCGGCCTTGCGGCCCACGTCGACCTTGGAGGTCGGCTGATCCTCCTTGGTCACCTTCTGCACGATGGCATCGCGGCGGCCGAGGCTGATGCACTGGCTGTTGTAGCCGATGGGGGCATCGGGAATCGCACGTCCGGTCAGCCGAGCGGCAATGGCATCGGCGCCCAGCCAGGCCATCGGGGAGGCGGTGGCGCAGCCCATGCGCAACGTCCTGCCACCCACTCCCGCGGCGTGCGCGGCATCGCCGACGGCGTATACATCCGGGTGCGAGACCGAGCGCTGGGTAGCGTCGACGACGATCCGCCCGGCCTCGGAGACGGTCAGAGTGCTGGCGGCCGCGATCGGGTGCACGGCGAATCCCGCTGTCCAGACGGTCATTTGCGAAGAGATCTGCGCTCCCGATCGGGTGGCCACGCCATCTTCGGTGACCCTTATGACGTCGGCGTGCTCGTGGACGGTGATACCGAAGCGTTCGAACGCGCCGCGCAGGTGGCTCTGTGCCTTCTCGTCGAGCCAGTCGCCGACGCCGCCGCGCGCGGCCATCGCGACCTTCAGATCCGGGCGCGCCTCGGCGATCTCGGTGGCGACCTCGATACTGGTCAGGCCACCACCTACGATCAGCACGGTCTCCCCCGCCCGCAGCCGGCTCAGACGTTCGCGCAGCCGCAGCGCCGCCTGCTTGCTCGCCACCTGGTGGGCGTGTTCGACAACGCCGGGCACGCCGAAATCGGCGACAGTGCTGCCAAGGGCGTAGACGAGTGTGTCGTAGGCGAGGGTCTCAGCCCCCTGATCGCCGATCAGTTCGACGGTCTTGCGGTCGGCGTCGACCGAATCGACCCATGCGATGCGCACCTGGACGCCGGTGCCCGCGAACATCTTCCGCAGTGGACGAACCGGCAGGTCCTGCCCGGCGGCGAGCTGGTGCAGGCGCACCCGTTCGACGAAGTCGGGATCGGCGTTGACCAGGGTGATCTCGACGTCGTCGCGGTGCAGTCGCTTGGCCAGGCGGCCGGCTGCGGTGGCTCCGGCGTACCCGGCTCCGAGGACGACGATGCGGTGCTTCATGGTGTTGCTCCTGTCTCGGTGGGTTCGGAGCTTGAACCGGACAGCCACACGAATGCTGACAGGAGCAGTATGTGATGTGGGTCACCATAAATCGGGCAGGGGTGCCCCCGGTGCGTAGGTGGCCCACTGGCGATTGGCGAATGCCAGCTTGTCGGGGTTGACGTGGGCGTGCACGGCGGCGATGCCGTCGGCGGTCACCTCCAGTACCACGACGCCGACGATGCGATCCTCGGCCACCAGGATCAGCGCGGGCCTGCCATTGACGATCGCGGCGAAGGGTGTGGGCTTGCCGCCGAGCTTGTCCCACTTGGCACCCGTAGGTTTGATGGCCAGCCGCACGAACATCGCGATGCGCTCGGCGCCGACGAGCGGCCTGTTCAAGGTGGCGAAGAAGGCGCCGCCGTCACCGATGATGGCGGCGTCATCGGTGAGTAACCGCACCAGCTCGTCGGTTCGGCCGCTGACCGCCGCGGCCAGGAATTCCTCCACGATCCGGCGGGCGGCGGTCTCGTCCACCTCGATACGCGCCCGTTCCACGGCCAAGTGCTGTTTGGCGCGGCGATAGACCTGCTGGCAATTGGATTCGGTGATGTCGAGCAGGTCGGCGATCTCGTGGTGCGAGTAGCCGAAGGCCTCGCGCAGTACATACACCACGCGTTCCTTGGCGGTGAGCCGTTCCATGAGCGTGAGCATGGCGATCGACACCGATTCGCGTTGTTCGACGGTGTCGGCCGGGCCCAGCATCGGGGCGCCGGCCAGCAGCGGCTCCGGAAGCCATTGCCCCACATAGGTTTCCCGGCGCGCACGGGCGGAGGTGAGCTGGTTGAGGCAGAGATTGGTGAGCACCTTGGTCAGCCACGCCTCGGGCGTCTCCACATATTCGCGGTCGGCGGCCTGCCAGCGCAGATACGTCTCCTGCACCGCGTCCTCGGCGTCGCCGGCCGAGCCCAGCAAGCGGTAGGCGATCGCTTCCAGGCGACCCCTGGAGCGTTCGAACAGATCAGCCTCGCGCGTGAGCAACATGTCGGTCATGGTCGGCCATGCGCACCGGTCGTGTCCAGCGGTAGCGGTCCCCAACCAGCTTGCTCGGAGGCGTCGCGCACGTGCCGGCCGCGACCGGGTGCCGGTGCGCCAGCGTCGTCAGGATCGCCGCGGCCCGGTCGGACAACTGTCGCAGGCTCTCGCCACCGGGCCTGGCGAGCGACGGCTCGGCCCAGCTTTCACAGTAGTAGCGCGCATAGCCGGGTGTCGGGCCGATCCCGGACTCCCACTCGCGCAGATCGTGGTCGGTTTCGATGGGCAAGCCGGTGCGACGTGCGAGCGGTTGGATGGTTCGGACTGCGCGGAGGTAGGGGCTGGAGAAGATCACGGTGGGCGACAGGGCGGCCGGGTCGGTGACCAGCAGCTCGGCTTGTTGTTCGCTCGCAGCGGTCAGTGACCGCTCGTAGTCGCCCGGCCCCACCCGCGCGAGGGGTGAACGGCTCAGCGTGACGGACCAGGACGAGAGTGGAGCGGACCGTGTGCCGGGTAGCGATTCGTCGCACCACATCGGGAAGCAACGTGTGTTCGGCGTACAGCACCCGCGCGCCGAGTGTCTCGACCGTGTCACCCGGCTCGACCGGTACCTCTACCTGGGCGATGATCTGCCCGGTGTCGTATTCGTCCGAGACGAAGTGGACGGATACACCGCTGACGGGATCTCCGGCGTCGAGAACGGCTTGATGCACGTGCCCGCCGTACATACCGGGGCCGCCGTGTCGGGGCAGCAGTGCGGGGTGGACGTTGATGATCCGTCCGGAGAACTCCGCTCTGGTGCGCGGCCCGATCTTCTTCAGGTATCCGGCGGTGACCACCCAGTCGGCCGAGTGCTCGACGAGCGCGGCGCGGATGGCTTCGTCGGGGTCGTCGTGGGTGCGTCCGGACAGGTGGCGGGCGGGAATCGCGTTGTCGCGGGCATAGCGCAGCGCACCGGAGTCGCTGTTGTCGCTGATGACGAGCACGATCCGGAACCGCGCGTCCGCGACGAGGGAAGCTCGGTGCAGCGCACGCAGATCGGATCCGTTATGGGAGTCGATCACCGCGACACGAAGTTCCGGCACGGCTTCGTAGTCCGGCACAGCGAACTCGCCATGGTCGGTGTGCATCGACGCTGGGCGTCGCGAAGGGCGCAGCGGCCGGGCTCGCTTCTCCTGCTGCCGGCTTGCGAACCCGAACGGCCGGGCCACAGGCAGGTCAGCGAAGGTCTTGCGGCCGGTGGGCGTGATCTTCGACGGACGCGGGCCACTGATCGATCCGAACCGGCGGGGTGCGGCGGCGGGATCGGAGGAGGTCGCGGAAGCCGCGATCGGCGCGCAGTTGCGAATGTGCCCGTGCCGCATAGTGTTCGGTGTGGCGGGCGGTGGGATGCCTGCGCCGGGCTTCGGCGAGCCATCCGGTGGCTTGGCGGAGGGCTTCGGTGCGGGTAAGGGGCGGGTCGGTGGGCAGCAACAGGGTGGCGTGGTCGGGGTCGACGACGATCGCGGAGCCGAGGTGTTGCAGGCAGCGGCCGATGCCGAGGTCGTCGTCGAGGACGCGGTAGGCGGTCAGGGCGAGCTGCCAGCAGCGCAGGGCTCGGCGGGGTTCGCCGCGGGCCCACCACATCGTGCCCATGGTCTCGTGGGTCTGCGCGCGTCCGTCGGGATCGAGGCCGGCGCGGGTGAGGGACTCGGCGAGTTCGAGACGATCCTGCGCGGCGTCGAGGCGTCCTTGCCGGATGTGCACGACGGCGAGATTGATCAGGGCGCACACCTCGCCGGCGACGTCGTCACGCGGCAGCAGCCACCACGCGGTCTCCAGCTGCTCGGCCACCTTGTCCAGCACCGGCGAGCCGGCGTCCAGCTCCCGCAGCGCCGCCTGATGCTCCCAGCGGGCGGCCAAGCTCGTCGACAACCGCCGCGGCCGGTAGCCGCGCGGCCGCTCGGTGAGCCGTCCCGCCCGCAACAACAGCAGATCGCGGTTCAGCTCGTCGGTTTCGGGAAGCGCGCACAGATCGTCGGCCACTCCGCGCCCGTTCTCCCCCAGGCCGATACGCGCGTACCACACGTCCAACGCGTTGCCGATGTCGACCAGGTGCGCCACGGCCGCCGGGGGGAAATCCACGCCTCGAGCCGCGCACGCGTCCACCAGGGCGCGCAGGTACGGTTCCTCGGTTTCGAACCAGCGGCGAGCGCCCACCGCGAAGCGCCGTGACTCCAGCGCGATGGCCCAGCGCCCCGCGCGGTCGGCGTAGTGGTGCAGCAGCGCGGTGAGCGCCGCGGCCCACTGCGGTCCGGCGGTGACCGTCGCTCGATCCGGCAGCCTGGGCACTTGTCGCACGCACCACCGCTGGGCACCGTGCCCGGCGAGAATTCCGCGGCGGTGCAGACCGTCCAGCAGTCTCGCCGCGGTGCGGGCCGAGGGTTCCCGTGCCAGCGGCAACCGTCCCGGCGTGTCCCGAATGGCGTTGAGCACCGCCAGCAGCGCGACGGTTTCGTAGTCGTGCACCGGCAGGTCCCGCAGTACCGCGGCGATGAGATGCCCGTCGAGCGCCGCGACCGTCCGGCGCGGCGGCGCGGCTTCCCGCGGCCTGCGGTCCGCGAGCGCGGGGCCCGGCTCGATGAGACCGGCGATGAGGTCCATGTCGCGAGCGGTGCGCATCTTGGTGCGATACCCGCGTGCGAACCGGTACAGCGCGTAGGTCGCCGCCGCGGCGATGAACAGCACCGACAACCAGCGCAGCGGCCCGTTGAAGAACTGCACGACGGCGTTCTCGCCGAACGAATTCACCACCAGGGTGCGCACCAGCTCGAACAACACCGTGTAGGCGACCAGCGACGCGGTGCCAAGGAACCCGATCCAGATCGAGGATCTGGGTGTGGCGGTCTGCCCGACCGGTTCGGTGTGCTCGGTCGAAGTGCTCACCCGATTCCTTCCTCGCCGCCAGCGGCTCGCGTCATCGCAGCACTCCACCGGTCAGGCCCGGCACCACCCAGCGCCGCCAGGTCACCAGCAGCAGCGCCACCGGCAGCACGGCCGACACCAGCGATCCCGCGGCCAGTTGCGCGCTGTTCTCGCCGAATTGCCGTGCTTCGCCCCACAGCAGCAGCGACCACGGGCTCGCGCCCGCTCCGCTGACCACGAGGCCGATGAAGAAGTCGTTCCACACCTGCACGAACTCCAGCACCGCCACCGCCCCCAGCGCGGGCCCGGAGGAGGCCAGCACGCGCTGGGCGATGGTCCCCGGACTGGCCAGACCGTGCAGTGCGTCCGCGGCGGTGCTGCCCGGCGGGGCGAGCATCGCGCCGCGCAGCACGAGAATGGCGATCGGCAGTCCGGCGGCGGCGTGCACGAGGATCAGCGGGATGCGGGTTCCGGACAGTTCGTAGGTGTCGACGAGACCGTCGATCGGTCCGAGGTAGGTCTGCGCGGGTATCACCGCTAGCACCACCAGCGCTACGACGGCCAGTCGTGCGGCGGTGCCGTTGGGTCGCAGCGCGGCCAGCCGGTAGGCCACCGGCGCGGCGGCGGTGACCACGACCACCGTGACGATCCCCGCGACCCAGGCGGTGGTCTGCAGCGAACGCCACAGTCCGTCGTCACCCGACACCAGAGCGATGGCCGAGAAGCCGAAGCCGTCGTGCGTACGCAACCCGGTATAGGCGAGCACGCCGATCGGGTACAGCACCAGCACCGACACCAGCACGATGCCCGCCGCCCGCACCGGACCGATGCGCCGCCGTCCCGCCACCGAGATCGCGCGCACCGCCGACCAACTCGCGCGGTGATGGCGTACGTCCACTTGCAGCAGCCAGGCCACCGCGCCCACGAGTACAGCCAGCGGCAGCGCGTAGGCCGCCGCGGCGCCGGGTTCGGCGTCGGCGGCCAGCCGCCACCAGTGCACGGTCGCGCTGTCGACCTGGTATTCGAGCGCCCCCGGCACCCCGATCAGCACCACGTCGAACACCCGCGCGGCCGCGACGCCGACGGCCAGTCCGGCGATCAGCAGCACCGGCCGCAGCAACTCGTACAGCCGGATCGCCAGCGGTCTGCCGTCGTCGCGGTAGAGGTACCCGGCGCGCGCCGGATCGGCTTCGATCGCATGGATTCCCGCGCGGAACAGCGCGGTGAGGAAACCCAGCCAGGTCCACAGGAACGCCGACCCGAGCATCGCCGCCAGCCACCACCGGTAGAGCCCGACGTCCTCGATGTCCAGCCACCGCGCGCCGTTGCCGAAGATCACCCGGAACGCCACCCCGGACACGAACGCCGACACCCCGAACGGCACGATCAGCGGCAGCCACAACCAGCGCGCCGCCCGGCCCCACCAGGCGATCGCCAGCGCCACGAGCAGCAGCCCGATCCCGAACGCCACCCACAACAGTGTGCGCAGGTACGCGCCGCGACCGTCGGCGTTCATCGTGCCGCCCAGCAGCCACAGTCCGGCGATCGTGGCACCGATCGACAACGGCCACAGCAGAATTCGGATCCACGACACACCCCGCCGCCTGCGCAGCGCGGCGGGCAGCAGCGCACCGGTCGCCGCGACCGCGCACGCGAGCACCGACAGCGGGCTGGCCCGGGCGGCGATCAGCACGGTCCATCCCGCCGGCAGCACCAGCAGCGCCACCGTCAGCAGCGTCGCCGGCAGTCCGGCCACCCAGCCCAGCCAGCGCCGTGGCCTGCCGCCCGCGACCAGCGGCCCGCGCATGCGGCGGGTGGCCAGCTCGATGCGCAGACCGTTGACGTCGAAATCCGGAGGGATCGTCATCGGCCCCGCCGATCGACGTCGTCCAGCGTGGCGATGGCACGGTCGGTGGCCTCGGTCGTTCGTGCCTGCCCGCCGTCGCCGATCGCGATGAGGAACTCCGTCAGCACCCGCCACAATCCTTCCCGTCCGCCCACCGGCCCGATCCGGTCGGACAGATCGAAGGTGCTGCGCGCGGCGAGCTCACCCGCCGAGGGCGCCAGCAGCGGCGAGTAGTCCGCCTCGGTGCGCAGGTTCGGGGCGAGGAAGCCGCCGTAGCGCTCGATCCACGGCAGGGGGGCGCGAGCGGCGGCCAGTTTCTCGACCAGTTCGTCCGCGCGCGATGTCGCCTGCCGCGTCACCACGATCACGTCACCGCCGACGATCTTCGGCCGCCCCGGCGCGGTGTCCACCGGCGGGAAGGACACCACCCCGACGGCGTCGTCGATCTCGCGCCCGGACGCGCGGACCGCGCTGCGCACGATCGGTTCGGCGAAGTCCGGCGCCACGACCGCCACGGCCCGGCGATGCTGGAACACCTCTCGGATGGCGTCGGAGAACTGCCTGGTCAGCGCGACGCCGACGCCACCAGGGAACGCGTGCCGCTGTCCCCACAGAATCCCCAGATGACCGAAGGCGGCCCGCACCGCCGGGTTGTCCCATTCCCGTTCCCGGTGGTTCTTGGAGGCCAATTCGTCGTAGATGCGGGGTGATTCGGCGAGCAGGACGTTCTCGAAGAAATCGGTGAGCACCCAGCCGTCGGCGGCGGCCAGCGCCAGCAGGCGGGTCGGCGTCTGCGCGAGCACCTCCATCCGGTCGACCCAGCCGTCGAGCGTCCATGCCGCCGGCTCACCCAAGCCGTGGGTGTCGAACTGTTGGCGGTCGAACCACACCAGCGATTTGTCCGCGGCTTTGAACGGCACACCGTAGAGCCGACTCTGGTAGCGCAGCAACAGTTGCCAGGGTTGGGCGTAGCGGGTGCCGAGTTCATCGGCCCACACCGTCTCGGCGACGGGCCGCAGTTTGCCCGCGTCGGCGAGTTCGCGCACCCGCCCGGCTTGCGGAAGCAGCACCACGTCCGGCGCGGAGCGGCCGCCTGCGGTGAACGCGGTGTCGGTGTTGTCGCCGAGGGGGATGACCTCGACCTCGAAGCCGAGGTCCAGCCCGTCCAGGACGGCGTGGAAGGCGGCGAGTTCCTGGCCGCTCCAGGACACGCCGACGCGCACCGCGTCCGAGCTGCCCAGCAGCACCTCCGGCGCGCACGCGGCAGCCAGCGGGAGGACCATTCCCGCTTGCAGCACCGCTCTGCGCGTCCCCATCGACCCCCGATGTCATTGCGTGCCAGTCGAACTCGATTATGCGTCAGAGCCGTCGCGCCGGTGGCCGCTTTGAGAACTCTCGTGCGCGGGCGCGGGCGCCTCTGCTAGCGTCACCGGCATGGAGCGCGCAGCTGTGACGACGACGCCGGAATTCGTCCCGGCGCGCTGATCCACGTTCATTCCAGCTCCGGGGCGAGTGCCCCGGGGTTTCGTCTCGTGGTCACTCGCCCTGTGTCGACGAGGAGACCATCATGCCCGACCACCGCGGCCTCGGCCGTGCGCTGAATCTGTTCGATACCGACCCGCTCATCGGCGCGGGACTGCCGTTCTGGCTGCCGGACGGCGCGGCCGTGCGCCACGCCCTCGAGGATTACATCCGCGCCGCCGAACGCCGCGCGGGCTACCACCACGTGTATTCGCCGGTGCTCGGCAAACGTGAACTCTACGAATTGTCCGGACACTGGGAGCATTACCGCGACGAGATGTTCCCGCCGATGGATCTCGGCGGTGAGCAGGTGGTGCTGCGCCCGAGCCTGTGCCCCCATCACGCGCTGCTGTTCCGCTCCCGTGCGCACAGCTATCGCGAATTACCCCTGCGCATAGCCGAATTGGGCGGCATGTATCGCTCCGAGCTCTCTGGCGCGCTGGGCGGATTGACCCGGGTGCGCGGGATCCAGCTCAACGACGCGCATATCTTCTGCACCCTCGATCAAGCCGCCGACGAGGTCGCCGCAGCGCTGGCGATGATCGCCGACGCCTATGCCGCACTGGACATCCGCGCCGCCCGCTACCGGTTGTCGCTGCCCGGTCCCGGCGGGAAATACGTTGCCGCTCCGGGTTTGTGGGAGCGGTCGATCGCCGTGCTCACCGCCGCCTTGGACGAGCGCGGCCTGCGTTACGACGCGGTGGACGGCGAAGCCGCGTTCTACGGCCCGAAGATCGACGTGCAGGTGCGCGACAGCGCGGGACGGGAGGCCACCCTGTCCACCGTGCAGGTCGATTTCCATCAGCCGGAGCGGTTCGATCTGCGCTACACCGGCGCCGACGGCGTCGCGCACCGTCCGGTCATGGTGCACCGCAGCATCATCGGCAGCATCGAACGGGCCGTGGCCCATCTGATCGAATGCCACGGCGGCCGGTTCCCGGCCTGGCTGGCGCCGACCCAGGTGGTCGTGCTACCGGTGACCGAGGCCCAGCACTGCGCGGCCGCCCGATTCGAACGCCGTTGCCGCGAGAGCGGGCTGCGGGCGGCGGTCGCGCCGCCGGATCGCGGCAGCCTCGCCGCTCGCATCCGCGAGCACCGGCTCGCGCCGTATCAGGCGATCATCGGCGCGGCGGAACTCACCGCCGACCGTGTGGCGTTGCGGCTGCGTGACGGCCGCCGCCTCGACCCGTTGCCCGCCGCCGAAGCGCTCGACCGCATCGCCGCTCTGCTCGCCGCCCACAGCGCGGCATTGTGGGACGACTGCTGACGGGATCGCGGCGGCGGTCCGGGTCGGCATGATGTGAGCCTTGCCACAACGTGGTACGTGCGCGTACCGTACGGGTGGTACATCGAAGTACCACACGAGGAGGTGGGCGTATGCCCGCTGTGCGACTTCCCGACGGGCCATCCACCCCGCCGATCGTGCAGAACCTGCAGATCCTGACGGGGCGCACCCGGACCTGGCGGCGCATGCACGACCGTTACGGATCGGCCTTCACCATCCAGATGCCCCGATTCGGGCGGTCCGTCGTACTCGCCGACCCCGCCGAGATCAAAGCCCTGTTCACCGCGAGCGCCGACCTCGTCGACAACATCGACATCAACCTCGGTCAATTCCTCGGTCCCGGTTCGCTGTTCGCGCTCAGCGGAAACGAACACCGCAAGCAGCGCAAACTGCTCACCCCACCCTTCCACGGCCGCAGGCTGACAGTGTACGAATCGCTCATCGAAGAGGAAGCCGTCCGCGAGATGGCGTCGTGGCCCTCGGGCCGCGAGTTCGCGACGATGGACTCGATGATGCGGATCACGCTGAACGTGATCCTGCGCGCGGTCTTCGGCGCCGAAGGCGCGGATTTCGAAGAACTGCGCCGACTGCTGCCCAGACTCGTGCTGATCGGCTCCGGTCTCGCCGCGATCCCGGTTCCCCAGCGGGCGCTGGGCCGGTTCGGCCCCTGGGCCCGCTTCGCGGCCTACCGCCGCCGCTACGACGAGATCGTCGGACAACTCATCGACCGCGCCGCGAGCGACCGGATCGAGGAGCGCGACGACGTGCTCGCGATGATGCTGCAAGCACGCTACGAGGACGGCTCGGCCATGTCACACAGTGAGATCGCCGACGAATTGCTGACCCTGCTCACCGCTGGACACGAGACGACGGCGACGACGCTGTCGTGGACGATCGAGCGGCTGCGCAGGCACCCGGATATCCTGCGCCGCTTGGTCGCCGAAGCCGATGCGGGCGGATCGCAACTGCGCGAGGCGACGCTGCTGGAGGTGCAGCGCGTGCGGCCGGTCATCGACGCGACGTTCCGGCAGGTCCGGGCCGAAACCCTGCAGCTTGGCCGGTGGACCCTGCCCAAGGGCCAGAAGGTCGTGGCCAGCATCCGGTTGATGCACGACAACGAGGAACTCTTCCCGAACGCCCGCGCCTTCGACCCCGACCGGTTCGTCGGCGTCCGTCCGGGCACATTCAGCTGGATCCCGTTCGGCGGCGGCAGCCGCCGCTGCATCGGCGCCGCGTTCGCCACCATGGAGATGAACGTCGTGCTGCGCACGCTGCTGCGCGATTTCACGCTCGAACCCACCGATGCCCGCGACGAGCGAACGCACTTCCGCGGCGTCGCGCTCGTCCCGGCCGAGAAGGGCCGCGCCGTGGTGCGCCGTCGCACACCGCCGTCCAGTGGGCGAGCGCTCGACCGCACTGCCGAGGCGGCGGTATGAGCGAGCGGTTCGCCGAAGTCGGCGGCGGCGTCACCCTCGCCTACCAGCAGCACGGCTCCTGCGGTGTCCCACTGCTGTTGATCGCCGGATTGGGTCAACAGTTACACGAGTGGCCCGACGGGTTGTGCGAGCTCTTGGTCGCGCGCGGCTGCCAGGTCGTCCGTTTCGACAACCGGGACGTCGGCCGCTCGACGCACGCGAATTTCCCGCCACCGGCGCCGGTGCAGATGCTGCGGCGGCGCTGGCATCGCGAGCAGTACACGCTGGCCGATCTGGCCGCCGACACCGTCGGATTGCTCGACGCGCTCGAGCTGCCCTCGGCGCATCTGGTCGGCATGTCGATGGGCGGAATGATCGCCCAGACCGTCGCTGCCCGCCATCCCGCCCGGGTCGCGTCCCTGACCTCGATCATGTCCACCACCGGCGCCGCGCGGGTCGGCCGCCCGGCCTGGTCGACCTGGCGGTTGATGTTCGCCCGACCGGCACGCACCCGCGACGAGCACATCGATCGCACCGTGCGCATGTACCGGCACATCCGCTCGGCCGGATACCTTTTCGACGAGTCCGCCGTGCGCGCGCGAGCCGCCCGCACCTGGGATCGCGACCCCGGGCCCGCAGCGGGCGTCGGCCGGCAATTGGCGGGCATCGTGAAATCCGGTGACCGGACCCGCGAACTGCGCGCGGTCACCGCCCCGACCTTGGTGCTGCACGGCGACCGTGACCGGATGGTCGCCCCGACCGGCGCCCGCGCCACCGCTCGCGCGATCGCGCACGCGCGCCTGCACACCCTCGCGGGTATGGGCCACGACCTGCCCGCCGCGGTGTGGCCGACACTCGCCGACCTCATCCACGAACACATCCGCACGTCCGAAAGCAGGAGCATCGATGCCCCGCATCCGTAGGCCGTTATCCGGCCGCCCGGTCATGATCACCGGCGCGGCCTCCGGGATCGGGCGCAGCCTCGCCCAGTTGCTTTCCCGCACGGGCTCTCCCGTCGCGATCGCCGATATCGACCAGGCCGGGCTGAAGGAGACGGCGGCGTCGCTGACCGGGCCGGTGCTGACCCGTGTCCTGGACGTGCGCGACGCGGCCGATCAGCTCGCCTTCGCCGACGAAGTCCGCGACTGGCTGTCCGCGCCGCTGGCCGCGGTGTTCAACAACGCCGGTGTCGCGGTCTCCTCCTCGGTGCTCGACGCCGTCGCCGAAGACGACGAATGGCTGCGGCGCATCAACTTCGACGGAGTCGTCAACGGCACCCGCGCCTTCCTGCCCATTCTCGTCGAGCAGGACCACGGCGTGATCGTCAACACCTCCAGCGTGTTCGGGCTGCTGGGCATGCCCAACCAAAGCGCCTACTGCGCGGCCAAATTCGCCGTCCGCGGGTTCACCGACGCCCTGCGCCAGGAACTGCGCGGCACCGGTGTATCCGCGGTGAACGTCCACCCTGGCGGCATCAGCACCAACATCGCCCGCAACGCCCGCGTCCGCAAGGACCCCGAGGGCCGGGGCCGGACGCACGAGCAGATGGCGGCGGAATTCGAGACCATAGCACTGACCACGCCGCAGAAGGCGGCCGAAATCATCCGCCGCGGAGTGGAACACGGCAAGTCCCGCATCCTCGTCGGCCCCGACGCCTACCTGTTCGACGCCCTGGCTCGGGTGACACCCACCCACTACTACGGTGTGGTCGCGCTGCTGGAGCGCAGCCTGCGCACCCGGGAACCGAAAGGAGCACGGGCATGAGCGAACACCTCGACGTCCTCATCATCGGAGCGGGCCTGTCCGGCATCGGCGCGGCCCACCACCTGCAGGCCGCCTTCCCGCACCGCACCTACGCGATCCTCGAAGCACGCGACACTCTCGGCGGTACCTGGGACCTGTTCCACTACCCCGGAGTGCGTTCGGACTCCGACATGCACACCCTCGGATATCGATTCCGCCCGTGGACGCAAGCCGAAGCCATCGCCGACGGTCCCGCGATCCTGCGCTACATCCGCGAAACGGCCGCCGACGCCGGCATCGACCGGTTCATCCGGTACGGGCACCGGGTGACCGAAGCATCCTGGTCCAGCGCCGAGTCACGCTGGAAGGTGTCGGCCGAACACGACGGCGGCACCCGCGAATTCACCTGCGACTTCCTGCTCGTGTGCAGCGGTTACTACCACTACGACGAGGGCTACACCCCGCAGTTCGCCGGCATCGGCGACTTCCGCGGGCAGCTGGTGCATCCGCAGCACTGGCCCACCGACCTCGATCACGCGGGCAAGCGGGTGGTCGTCATCGGCAGCGGCGCCACGGCGGTCACCCTGGTACCCGCGCTGACCGACACCGCCGCGCACGTGACGATGCTGCAACGCTCCCCGACCTACATCCTGCCCGTGCCCGCCCGCGACGCCCTGGCCAACCGGCTGCGCGCACTACTGGGACCGAAACGGGCCTACACCGTGGTCAGATGGAAGAACGTGCTGGTCAGCACACTGATCTACCAGCTGAGCCGACGGCGGCCCCGGCAGATGCGCAGATTCATCCGTAACCTGACCGTCAAGCAACTGCCCGCAGGCTACGACGTCGACACCCATTTCAAACCCGTCTACCAGCCGTGGGATCAGCGGCTGTGCCTGGTGCCGGACGGCGACCTGTTCCGCGCCATCCGCGACGGCCGCGCCACGGTGGTCACCGATCGCATCGACCGGTTCACCGCGACCGGGCTGCGCCTGGCATCCGGCCGCGAGCTCGACGCCGATGTGGTGGTGACCGCGACCGGGCTGCGGCTGCTCGCGCTCGGCGGCCTGCGCCTCACGGTGGACGGACACGAGGTCGCACTGCAGCACACCATGGCCTACAAGGGCATGATGCTCAGCGGAGTGCCGAATTTCGCGTTCACCATCGGCTACACCAACGCGTCCTGGACGCTGAAAGCCGATCTGGTCAGCGAATTCGTCTGCCGACTGCTGCGGCACATGGACGCAGGCGGCTACCGGCAGACCACCCCGTGGCCCGACCCCGCCGTGACACCCACACCGCTGCTGGACTTCCAGGCCGGTTACGTATTGCGCGACATCGACCGATTCCCCAAAGCGGGTTCGCGGGCTCCGTGGCGGCTGGGCATGAGCTACGCCCACGACGTGCTCACCCTCCGCTACGGCCGCATCGATGACGGCACCATCCGCTTCACCCGAGGCGGCCCACCCTCCGACGACGGCCAGGCGATGGCATCGGCACACGATTCCGGGCAATCCACGGCCTGACATCCGGCCGCGGACTCGGGCCGGACGCGACGAACCGAAAGGAGTAACTAACCTGATTCTCGTGACCCGCGCCGCGCCCGTACCCCGCACCTCCGCCGACAACGGCACGGATTCGGGGTTCCGCCGCCGCCTGCTCGACGCCATGGCCGCCGCCGTGCGCGAACGCGGCTACCAGGACTCGACCGTCGCCGACGTGGTTCGTTATGCCCGCACCTCGCGCCGCACCTTCTACGAGCACTTCACCAGCAAACAGGACTGCTTCATCGCCCTGCTGAGCGAGCACCACAAGGACATGATCCAGCGGATCGATGCCGCGGTCGACCCGCACATGGCTTGGCGCACCCAGGTGCGCCAAGCCATCGAAGCGTGGATACGCACCGCCCAGCAAGAGCCATCCCTCACTCTCAGCTGGATCCGTGTCGTTCCCGCCCTCGGTGACGACACGCGCCAGTTGCAGCGCGAGGTCGGCGAGTCGTTCGTGGCGCTCATCCAGAAGCTCGCCGACACACCCGAATTCGCGGCCGCCGGACTACGGCCGCCCTCCCGCCAAGTGGCGACCATCCTCTTCGGCGGCTTCCGCGAACTCATCGCCACCACCGTGGAAGACGGCGACGACATCGCGGACATCATCGACGTGGCAGTCGAATCCGCGATCGGGCTGATCGGCCCCCACCGCTAGCGCCCGGCCGCGCTCACCACGCGGCGTCGACGAACGCCCCATCGGTCAGCACCGGCACCACCCCGCTGCTGTCGAGTTCGGTGGCCGCCGCGACATCCTGCGTGAACCCGCCCTCGGCGAGTTCGCGGCCGGATGCGCAGTCCCGGATCAGCGCCGCCACATCGGCGATCCCGCCGTACGCCACCGCGGCGGCGTGCGCTTCCGGAGACAGCGGCCCGGCTGCGCTGCGCGCCAGTGCCGCGGCGACCGCCCCCGCACCGAGCCAGTCCTCCACCGCGGGCCGCAGCCCGTCGCGGCCGGGCCAATGCTCACCTGCCGCGATCACGGCGACCGGCTGGCGCGCGCTTCCCCATCCTCGCCCGGCGATCCAGCGAGCGACCGCGCTCGCGTTGCGCAGGCACGCCGCGACCACCGGCACACCGCTGACGGCCGCGGAGATGGCCGAACCATTGGGCGAGGGCAGCACGAGCCGCTCGGCGACCGGCGCGCACCGCAACGCCGCCGGAGACAGCGACCACGGCTGCCGCTCGGACACCGCCCGCCGCCCCACCGCCAGCTCCGCGCCGTGCCGCGCGGCGAATTCCGCGGCACCGCCGTCCCGCCACGGATAGGGCAGCACTCGCGTCCCGGCTTCGACAGCGACCGACACCGACGTCGTGAACGACAGGACGTCGACCACCACCACACACGCGCTCCCCGGCCCCAGCGCCATCGCACCGGTCAGCCCCCACTCCAGCCGCACCCCCCACGGCCGCTGCCGCGCCCACTCCGCGATCTCCGCCACGAACTCCCCTCCCGATCGACACCGCCGAGGTCTGCCACGAATGACGCTGTCCGCCGCTGGACCTGGGCGAACGCGTACTCGCCCCACATGAACGGGTCACCGCCGCCCGGCCCCGCGCATTCGGCGACCGACGCTCGGCTCAGCCCTGCTTGGGCCGGTCGGGCCGGTAGAACCACTCCTCCAAACCGAAATCCTCCCGGATCTTCTTCTGATCCACGAGGAACTGCTTGGTTCCCGTCAGCAATTGGATGCCCAGCGGCGCGAATATCTCGTCGGGAATGTAGCTCTCCCGCGCGGTGGCGCGCACCACCGCTTCCGGCGATTTCGACTGGGACACCTCGTAGTTCACGTAATCGTCCCAATGCGCCTTCGCATACCGGTTGGCCTCGGCGATCACCGACTGCCACGCGGGACCGAACTGCGGATGGCTGTCGAGGAAGTCCTGGCTGCTCACCGAGGAACTGGTACCCGCGAGATCGGGATGGTTGTCGTGAATCGAGTCGACCTGGTGGAAACCCTTGGCCAGGAACGCGTGGAAGAACGACGACGGGTTCACATCCGGCAGCGCGACCGCCGCGATATCGCCGCCGTTGAGCGGAGCCTCCGCGTCGGTGGCCAGCAGATGCACCAGCTGCGCCTGGATGCCCTCGGCCTTCAACGCACCCTGCAGGTACCGATCGATGTAGGAGCCCGACTGCACGCCGATCTTCTTGCCCGCCAGATCCTTCAGCGTCCGGATCGCCGGATCCTTGGCCACCACGCCCGCGTTGTAATTCACCGCCGCGATGGCCAGCAGCCGCGTCTTCAACCCGCTGCCACGCGCGACCAGAGCGGGCGTGTCACCGTAGGTGGCGACGTCGAGGCGGCCGCCGACCAGCGCCTGGTTCAGGTCGGGACCGTTGGGGAAGCTGTAGACCTCGATGGCGTCCACCCCCAGCGGCTTCAGCGCGGGCAACAGGGCTCCGCGCTGATGGGCGAAGCCGACCGGCCCGGTCAGCACGTTGCCGGTGCCAATGGTGCCGATGCGGAGGGTCTTGATCTCGGCGCGGGTCGCCGAGCCCGCGTCGTCCGACCCGCAGCCGGTGAGAACCAGCAGCAGGGCGGACACGACAGCGGGCACGATCAGCCGGAGTATGCGCATGATTCGCTTTCGTTGTTCAGAGTTCCGACAACCGCGGCGGCGGAGTGCCGTGCGGCAGACGCGGCCCCACCGCGACCAGACTGCCCGGTCGGCGGCCGCGGCCCCAGCCCAGCTCTTTGCGGTAGCGGCCGATGTGCTCGCCGCGCACGGTGTCGTGATCGGCCAGCGGCGTCGACTCGGGGTCGACGTACAGCGCGTCCGTGGGGCAGTAGGCCTCGCACATGAAACAGGTCTGGCAATCGGACTGCCGTGCGATGACCGGGATTCCGCTGTCGGTGCGGTCGAAGACATTCGTGGGGCACACGTCCACGCATTTGTCGCAGGCGATGCAGTCACCAGCGCGCAAGATCTCGATCATCACGCCACCGCCGAAGTGGTCGCCGCCGCGGACGTCGCCGTCCACACCTCGTCCAGCCCGCCGGACAGGATGTGATGGTGCTGCTTCGGGTCCAGATCCGGATGATCGGCGCGTTTGCTCATCCCGCGCGTCTCCGTCCGCGCCAGCGTCGACCGGTACATCAACCGTCCCACGGCGGTGATGGCCGCGGCCTGCCGAGCGCGCACCCGCTCGTCCCCCGTGCCGCCGCCCAAGCCGCGGGTGGCCTGCTCCCACACGTTGTCCAGCCGCTCCAGCGCAGGCCCGACCCGGTCGCCGTGGCGCAGGTAGTTCTTCTCGAACGGGATCAGCTCTTGCTGCGCGGCTTCGACCACGTCCGCCGCCCGGACCGACTCGGCGCTCTGCGGCCGCAAGCCGGTGCGCCCGGCACCGCGCAGATCGGCACTGCGCGCCCCACCGGAGTTCAGCGCGAACAACGCCGCGCCGCGGCCCGCCCAACTGCCCGACGACATCGCCCACGCCGAATTGTGGCTGCCGCCACCGGTGAAACCGCCACAGATCCGTTCCCTGGTCGCCGCGTCACCCGCCGCGTACAAGCCCGCGACCGAGGTGGCGCAGTCGTCGTCGACCACATCGATGCCGCCGGTGCCGCGCACGGTGCCCTCGGCGAGCAGATCCACCTCGAACCGGTCGGTGAACGGGTCGATACCGCGCCGATCGAACTGGAGTTGGGACACCTTTCCGTAGCGAACTCGCAACCTGGCAGGCGCTCTACAACCGATCTAGCACCTCGTACCCAGGGCTGTTCACCCGCGGTCGGCGGTCCGCTGGCGGGAGGTGGTCGGCATGAGCGACATCCTGCCGCCGATTTTGCCCGGTGGAAGTCCGCGGCTTGCCGCAGCTCCCGCACTGACGAATTACCGGAATGATCGCCCGCTGACGACGCTCTATCAGCGCCCGCCTCGGCAAGAGCCGCAGTGGCTTTGCAGCGTTCGCCGTGTGGACGCCGGAGGCAGGGTGATCGAGAAGAGACTTCTACCTGCTCTTGGTTGGCGCCCCGGCGGGCGTCTCGGGTATGAGCTCGAGGGCACGATGGTCATCGTCGGGAGCTTCGGGGATCCCGAACTGTGGATTACGGCCGCTGGTGACCTCCGGCTGCCAGCCCGATTCCGTCGCAAGGCTGGTTTCAACACCTCCGATCGGATCCTCTTGGCGGCGCACCTCACAGAAGGCATTCTTCTCATGTTCGGCCCTGGCGCTGTCGATGAGATGATCACGCGGCAACGGCGGACAGCGACTCCCTCGGGGGGCGGCCGATGACATCGTCAGTGTCCAGCGTCGAAGTGCAGACCGCCCAATTGCTTCTCGAGCGACTGGGAGTCAGCCTCGAGGACCTCGTGTCCGCTCAGTCGAGACGCACCGTACCGACTTTTGCCGAGTATGTGCCAGTCGTCCATGCGGCCATGTCACCCGGCGCCACCCGCGACAACTACATGTCCTACTGGAAGAAGGTTGTCGAGGTGTGGCCGGATCGCCGACTCGATGAGCCATCCATCACGGAATTCAAACAACTCATCGGCAACTTTCAGGCGCAACGCAACATCCGGCGCAGCGATCGCGCCGGATATGGCATCGCAAGAATGTCAATAAGCGCCCTCCGTTACCTATACCGGCACGCGGTCGAGGACAATCTGATCCGTTCTGCGGACAATCCCGCAACCCGATTGGTCAAGCCAAGGATGCGCTCTTCGAGCCGGGGAGCCATACCGACCGGTCGACTCTCGGAGATCAACCGTGTCGCGGCCGAGTATGGCGATGAACCTGAATTGACCACACTGATTCTGCGAATGTGCACCGAAACCGCCTGTCGACGAGGCGGCATCCTGGCCTTGAGGAAGCAGGATTTGGATCCGGACCAATGCCTCGTTCGGCTTCGCGAGAAGGGCGACACCGAGCGCTGGCAACCTGTATCACCGACTCTGATGCGGGCGCTACTGGACCACCACGCATCCCGCGCTCACTTGCGGAGCGGGGAAAGTCGGCTAGCAGGAAACGGCAGACCGATCAGCAGGAAAGCTGACGAAAGACTGTTCCGCTACAAGAACGGCGATCCGATCACTGCGATGCGATTCGACATCATGTGGCGGCAGATCGGCGAGCAGCTACCGTGGGTGAAGCAGCAAGGAATCACGTGTCACTGGCTGCGTCACACCACGTTGAGATGGGTAGAGCGGAATTTCGGTCATGCTGTCGCCAAGGCTTTTGCCGGACACGCCGACAACCACAGTGACGGCGCCACCTCGATCTATACCCGCGCAACTCGCGAAGAGGTGGCTTACGCCGTGTCGGTCTTGACCGGAGAACCGCACCCAGTGGCTCCCCAGGTCGCCACTGCTTACACGGAGGAACTTTCAAGGTGAATATCTCCGCCCGCGATCCGGACCCGACTACCAGCTCAGGGCCCCAGCCGGCTTGGAAAAGGCGACACACGCCATGGCTGCTGCGTCGGCGTAGGCGCCGCGATGATGCACTGGATCCGAATGAGCTTGCTCGCCGCCTAGCGGCGGCGAAGGCGTGTCTGCCTTCTCTGCAAGATCCTGCGCTGTACGACGCGTACGCCGAAGGCGAGCTCGATGCCGAGCAAAGGCTGCATCGATGGATTCGGGCGCGGGACCGCCGCGATCGTCAACGCCAGGTTCGCCGGGAGCGCGCATCAAAGAATCGCTCGCGGCGCACCGCGGAGCGGATTCGCGCGAGTGAGCAGCGGGAGCTGCGGTGGCATGCTCGCGCTCGGGCCGAGCGTCGTCGTGCCACCAGCGCGGATGCGTTGGAGGGCATGCTGCACCGTCGCGCGACCCGGTCGTCGTTGCGGCTGCGTGCGGTCATCGTGGTCGGGCTGGTGTGGTCGGCGGTGAACGTCGGACGCAACCTCGCGCCCGACGGCGGGCCGACAGGCCCGTCGTGGTGGCTGTTGTGGCTGCTGTCGTTCGGGATCGAGGCGATGATCTCGGTGCCGATCCTAGAAGTGATGGCACAGGCCGCGACCGCTGCACGGCTGGGTGTGACGGTCGAGCGCCGCAGGATTCTGCTGTTCGAGGCGTGCCTGTTGACCGCAACAGTCGGCCTCAACAGTGGGCCTCATCTCGCGGCAGGAGACCTCGGCGTCGCCGCCGAGTATGCGGTCGCGCCGGTGATGGTGGTTGTCCTGATGTGGTTGCACGCCTGGCTGGCTGCCCGCTACGCCCGGCTCATCAACATGGTCAGCCCAACCGACACCCTGGACGATACGTCGGACTCCACAGATCGTGCGGACGGTGATCATGGCACGGATCGGACCATGGATCTTCTGCATGTGGACGACTACCCCGTTTCGGTCATGGCGCAGACCACCGCATCCCCTGCGCATGCGACCGGCCTGGTGGCGTCGACCACCGAACCTTCCGTGGGTTCGGTCCAAGCGCCGCCTCACAATCAGGCGCTGCCGCGGCAGCAGGTGGAGAAACCGGAGCGGGTGCTGATCGATGTGTCAGAGCCTGACCAATGCTGTCGCATCGCACGGGAGTTGGTGCGCGGCAGATTGACTCAGAAGCCAGAGACGGAGATCGAGGAGCTCCTGCGGCTTGCTGAGCGTGGGGTGAACGCCAACGCGATCGCGACCGAACTGAGTCGGATCACGGGCGTCAGGTGGACCCGCTCGACGGTCGATCGCATCGTGGGTCGCGCCGAGTCGATGGGCTTCGGAATCGGATCCAGGCAGGGGGTGGGGCCCGCGGTCACCTCCGCTTAAAGCGACGGCCGGGGTGCGCGTGTTAGTCGCACGCTACGCCGCGCACCCCCGCGCTCTCGTGAGCCACAGCTCACTACAACTCCAGATATGACGAAGGCCCCCAGCGGCAACTGAGGGCACTTCTGAAACACAACCCGAAGGTTGCTCATGAAAGGCACCTCCGAGGGTAGCGCACACCCTGCCACGGCATCAAACACTGCCAACGGCACAGGGACCATCCCGTACCGGCCACCCGCGCAGCTACCCCGAAGAACCGAAAACCCCGCCGCGCCGATGGCTGTCGATGAGGTCGCTGCCGCGCGAGAAGCGTTCGCTCGACTCGCACCATTACTGGCTGCCCGCCGCTCGATGCGCCTGCGGAATCCGAGCCGAGACGGATACAACGACCGCGCCCGAACACTGACCCGTAAACTGCCTGATCAGCCCGCGGCGGTGCCGATCTATCGGGACGGCCGGACCCGTCTGCTCGCGTTGGATTTCGACAGCGCCCGTGGCGGCACCGTGGCGGTCGCTCGCGATGTCGAGCGTTGCCTGGGATGGGTTCGGGCAGCCGGGGGCCGCGCGATCACCGACTGCTCCACTAGCGGCGGCCGCCACATCCTCATCCCGCTGCCCCTCGGTGACACCCTCGACCTCATACAAGCCGAATCCCTTGTGCGCGCACTGGCCGCGCGGCTGCCCAGCTTGGACATCACACCGATGCTCAACCCCGCGACCGGCTGCATCACTCCACCCGGATCGCGCTGCAAGCAAGGCGGATTCCGCCGTCTCGACGGCAGCCTCGACGACGCTCTCGACGCCTTCACCACCCGATCCGCACCGGGGTTCGTCGCCCGTTTGCGGCACCTGGTGGCCGGGACCGTGCACACGGTGAGCACCACGCGCGGGGCATGCGCGATCCCGCGCGCAGCGCGCGCGGCCGACGACATCACGCGCGAGGTGCAGATTTGGGAAGGCGAGGGTGAGCGTGCGCGGCTGCGCGCGCAATACCGCCGCCGCAGCCCGCTCTCCCCCACCATCCACAGCTTCGCGCGCGACGGCGCCGCCCCCGCCGACGGCCGGTGGGCGACGCGTGCGGGCCGGTTGGATCGCTCCGCGGCACGTCAATCCGTGCTCGCCGCCGCGGTCGTGCGCGGCTACTCCTACCTCGACGTGCGCGCGCAACTGCCTGCCGCTGGCGGCAGCTGGCGCGGGTTCGCCGACGCCTACCGACGCTACGGCCGCGGCGCCGACGCCGCGATGCACCGCGACTGGCTCTCCGCCTGCCGGTGGGCCGACCGCGTCGTCCCCGAATTCCTGTCCGTGGCGCACAAGCAAAAAGACACAGGGGGTACACCACGGCTCCGGTCGGCGGCGCGTCTGCAGCAGCGGTGGCTGGCGGCCGCGACGGTGTGGGTGCACGCGCAGTGGCCGCGGTCCCCGCGGCGGTGGACGGTGCTGGCGGTGCTGCAGGCGTTGGCGTGGGCTTCCGCCGTCGGAGGGCAGGTCGCACGCGGGGCGCCGGTCGTCGAGTTCGGTGGCCGGTCACTAGCACTGGCCGCGGGCGACCTACCGGAATCCACCGTGTGGGGCGTACTGCGGGAACTACGCGACATGCCCGGCGCACCGATCCTGCGCACCCGCACCGGCCGCGGACTCGCTGCCGACCGCTACGCCCTGGTCACCCCGCACCACGGCCATCAACCTATCCGCCCGAACCCGGCCCAGCTGAGGCGCGCGCGGGTCGAACCCGTCCATCCCGCCTGGAGCGTCCTGGGGCTGCACTGCCGCCGCATCTACGAACTCATCACCCACGACGAGCTCACCACTCCCGCCGACGTGTTCGCCGCGGCATCGGTGAGTCCCAGCGCGGGTTACAACGCACTGGCAGTCCTGACCACCGCCGGACTCGTCAACCACACCCACGGCCACCTGCAACCTGGACCAACCAGTCTCGATGACGTCGCTCACGCGCATGGCCTTCACCAGCAGCGCATCCGACGCCTGGCCTGCCACCGACGCGACCGCACGGCATGGAAGCAGTGGCTCACCCGACACGACGGACGCACCGGTAGGCATGTAGCGCACACCACCGCATCCACACAGACGAATCCCATTCGCACGCCAGGTGTGCAACACCGCAATCAGGGAAGTGGAAAACAACTCAACTCAAGCGGGGATACCGCGCTGGCATCCCGCAGTCCCCGGCCAGCCGAATTCGTTGTGATCGACTCGGCGACGCCGGTGCTATCCCCCGCGCCGACGGTTGCCTCCGCCGCACCGAGACCGACCGCGCGCAGTACGCGCGCCCTGGCTGTCTCCGCGGATCACAGAGGTTGCGAATGGCTCGAAACGTCCCGCCAGCGCGCGCGATTCTGGAGTCGAACGACCGCCGAACGCGCGCGCATCACCTCCCGCGCGGGTTACCCGCGCGCAGTAGCCGAAATCTATGTGGAGACATCTGCTACGCCGATCGCGGGTGGGCGTTGGCTGATCGCGACGGACTCGACCGTCGTCTACGAGCGCCCCACTGGTGTGCAGGTAGCTTCCACCGTTCCCGCATCGCTGCTTCGGCGTTCACCATCTTGGACGCGCGTGTCCGGTCCATCCGAATCGGTGAGGCGATGAAGTGACGCGGCGCCCTTCCCTGCCTGTTGTGAACCGGTTCGGCACAACCCTGGCCGTTGAAACGCGGCGCGTCCGACGCCGGTCGGGAATAGCATTCGATGGTGCAGTCCAGAAAGTCCCGTCGACGGCGAAATGGTAGGCCGCGCAGGCGAATAGCGGACCCCGTGCGCGGCGTTCCGCAGGCCAGCCGTACTTGAGCCGACCAGCGGGCAGGTACTGCTGTTCCTGTTCGGGTGGCCGTTCTTCGTGCTGTATTGGTGGGCGAACCTGGACGCCCGGCCGCAGTGGGTGCGGGAACTGATCAAACTAGTCCGCACGTACCCGAAGCTGTCGGCGAGCATCGGGATCGCGGTCGGTCTGTGCTTGCTGATCGGAGGCCTCGTCAACAACGCCAGCGAGAACTTCCCCGCCTCGATCGTAGGAGCCGTTGTCATGGCGGCGTGCGCCGGGTTGCTGCGGTGGCAGGTGGCGCGGGAGCGGGCCGCCGCCGCTGCTGAAGTCGCGGCACGCGCCGACGCTCAACATGCCGCGTACATGCGAGGTGAGAACTTCGGGGTCTACGGCACGAACGATCTGCCGGAGCTGTAGAGACTCCGCCGAGCGTGTGCAGCTTCCCGGCCCAGCCAGCGGCCCAACGCGCAGCGCCGGCAATTAGGGCCGCTTCCGCCGCTCAATCCCCGAACTGCCAGCATTTGTGATGCATTTGCTGACGGCCGGATTGTGTGACGAAATCCGTTTCGACGGTGGTAGATATGGAGTCGAGCGGGTCTGCCCAGTCGGGAGTTCGAACGAATGCATCACATGTCAGGAGCTGCAGTAAGTTCGGCAAGGAGCAGTCTTACTTGTTTGGTCGGCGCGCCTGTTGCCAGGGCGATGTCCCCCAGTGGTGTAGAGGCCGAGGCCAGGGCAGCCACCGCCTCACGCAAGGCCGTCGTGTAGGTGTGCTGGACGGCCCGCAGGTTCTCCAGCTCCGGTGTCACCGCGATGACGGTGACCTCTGCGGTCACGCCGATGTGCGCGAGCCCGTCGACGATGCTGGCGCGCACCGCTTTCAGCGTCTGCCCGTACCCGTACACTCCGCGCTCCGCTACGTGCGCCACCCACATCCGGCCGCGCCTGGTGGCCCGGCACTCGATGCTGTCGGTCACGTCGGCTCCTGCATGTCGGCGATCACCTGTTGCAGCACCACGTCCGGGATCGGGTTGAGCAACACCACCTTCCGCGCCCCGATGCGGCACACCGTGTGCGTTGCACTGCTACTGACCGTGGTGACGGTGAGCCCCAGCCGTCGAGCCGCGGCGCGGATACGCAACAGCGAGCCGTCCGTCTGCGATCCCGCGCGCAGTGCCGCGGTGACTTCCTGGGCCAGCTCCCACTCCTGCAAGCTGATCACCGGCTCGTGCACGATTTGCGGCGACCACACCCATTCCGAATTCGGATTCTTCCGGGAAGACCCGGGTCGACCGGTTCGGGTCGCGCGCCGGTTATACACCTGATGGCCGGAAAGTTTCGGATTCGCGACCAGGCCCTCCACCAGATTGTGTGTCCACCGGCCCTCGATCGGATACCGGTCGGGGTCCGCGGCCAGGATGGTGATGATCTGCGCCGACGTCAGCTGCTCCTCCCGTCGCAGCCGGCACAGCTCCCGGGCCGCGTCGAAGCGGCGGGATCGGGATGGGGAGCGAGTTTGCGCTTCGGCCGCATCGCGCCGAATCGTCCCCTCGCCGGTGCCGGGGCGGTCTCGTCGACCACCGTGGTGTAGGGGTAGGGCGCGTGCCCGTGGTTCCAGCCGTTGATGGCGTGCTGGATCTGCCCGCCCATCGACATCTCCATCAGCGTGGTCCGGTAGATCTCCGCGTCGACCTGGCTGTAGCGGCGGGTGCGGAGCCGTCCTGATTCGGTGCCGCCGATCGGCTCGTTGGCGTACACCACCTCCACCCTGGCCTTCCCGAGCTCGTGCTCGACGGTGAGACTGGTCAGCATGGCGCGTGCCCCGCGGTCAGAACGCTCGGCCAGCACATGGGTGACGCCCAGCTGCTCGGCCCGGTCCACAAGATCCTGCAGTCCACCGTCCCTGGGAAGCGGCACCGCAAGCGCGTCATACATCTCTCGCGGTGCGAGGCTGCGTAGCTGCGGGGCAAGCATCCCGGACTCGACATCCCAGAAGTAGCCGGCGAACAAGGCCAACGCGCCCGAGTTGCCACGCCAGGCGGCCGAACAGTACGAACCGTGCTTCCGTGTTGGATCCGTATGCCACCGTTATCTAGTGCAGGACCGCATGCCCGAGGTTCGCATCGAGGACGGCCGTGTGATCACCGCCCCGGGTGTGGCGCTGGTGTGGCTTCCGCTCGATGGTGAGGTTGTCGCGAAGATCCCGCCGCGCAGAGGCAATCGGCGGTGGCTGCACGAGTCTGTGCGTATCCGCTCCCCACGCCTGGACGACGACCGGTGGCACCTCCCCCGCACCTGCCTGAGCCGACCAGTTGTCGCCGCGGTCGACCGCTACGGCCATGTCGTGGTCGCTCGGGACATGTCGAAGCTGTCGCGCTGCACCCAGTCATGTCTGGACGCGACAGGATGGACTGTGATTGCGCGTGCATGGGACTCTCACACGGATCGTCGAGAATCGATAACTGGGTCTGTGTCGTCGGTGATGTCGTCTTCTCCAACCGTGGCGAATTTACTCGTACCGCAGTAGTTTTCGGACCCCAAGGCAGCGACCTCGACGCCGTTGTCTACCAGGGTGAGCTCGCCGGATACACCTACCGCGCAGACCGCGCCGGACGTCATGACGAGGGCTGGCCTGGCGCCTCGCAATTCATGTGCGCGGGCTGTGTGAGCGTCCAGGCCAGCGTGTGGGATCACTGCCATACCCACGGCTACGTCCGCGCACCGCTGTGCGGGCCGTGCAACACCCGCCACTGGCAGGGGTGGAAACCCGAGCACCGCCTCGGCGCCGAGCCCGGAGGTAACCTGGAATACCAAGCCCGGCTGGGGGCGACAAGGCCAACACCGCGGTCGGTGCCCAGGTCATCACCTCCGCGACCGGTGCGGTGCTGCACCTGTCGCTGCACACCGACATCGACGCCACCGCGCAAGCCTCCGGCGAGATCGACGAGACCACACTGGAGGACCTGCCGGCGGAGTGGACGATCGCGACCCGCTCCCTCGGCGAAGGCTCCATCCGCGCCACCAAGACCGGGGCTTGGGACGAACGGCCGGCCGCCGAACCCCATCTCGAACCGAGCAACGATTCAGCCGTGGTCCCGGCGAGTCCCCGGTGGTGGCGGCTGCTGAAGCCACGAACCCGCTAAACGACTCTCGACCTCGAATAGGTCGCAGAGTGGAAGCGGTTCGAAGGGTCAGAGCGACTCCTCGGGCCAATCCGAGCCGCGATTGACCAAGTCGGCGAGCATGCCCATCGTGGACTGAAGTGCGGGTACACCAAGGCTCTCAGGCTGGCTGCCTTCTCCATCTGCCGACTCGTTGGCGCGGCTTCCGGTGAAGAGGAATCTCCACTGCTCACGGTCTGGCATCCAAACCGCTGCGGAGCGCGACTGCCTATCGAAGTAGGCGTTGCCCCGCTCGACCCAGACCTCTTCGGCAACATCGGGATCGATCGCAACAAGAGTGCTGGTCAGGTTGGGCACGCTGGCACGGAATTCCGGGCGCCGATTGAGCGACGCGAAACCGAAGGTCGCCACCGTGTGCGGATCAGGCTCGGGGTACCTCGCGTTCCAGGACTGACTCAGCTGAGTCATGACCTCGTCGTATCCCTGGTCGATGATCTCCTCATCGCCTGCGTACAGCGTGCGCAGGATCTCCGCGGTGGCAGATCTCATGGGGTCGTAGGTGATCCGTCGGATCCCGGCCTCGGATACCTCGTACCGCCGCATCCGCCGCCTCTCCAGCGACGTAGCACCCGAAGTCAGATACTCACCCAATCCGCCGCGGCGCAGAACCACCGTGATGGCCCAATCGAGATAGAGTCCGTCGCGCTCGCCGTACCGCACGTGCAGCTCGGTACAGAGTGATCCGCTGGCAGGCCCCAACTCGCCCACGTACTCGTTGTATGAAAGACCCAGTGGGAGGCGGAACCTCCGCGGCCGGCCCTTCCTTGGCCCACCCGCACGCTTGTTCGGCATAGCTACTGAGCCTACGGACTGTAACCGACACGACGGCTGCGTGGTGATGCGGCAGGCAGCCGCTACAGATTTGCCATTAGGCGGTGTCGATGGCCTGTAGCGTTATCCGGATGTGGGGAAACAAACCCAGACTTGCCGACTACCTCAACCAGCGGTTGCAGGCGGCCCTGGCGGAACTGGACAGTCTGGAGGCCGACTACCTCCTGAGCGAGAACGAAGAAGTCCTGGTGACGGCACTGATCCAGAAGCACATGCCGCAACCGATCGAAGTCGATTGGGATGGAGTGACTCGAACTCAGCTTTCGGAAGTGAAGATTCAGGTTCGGGACCAATTTGATCATGACGAGATCTACACGGTTCCCGCGAGCAAGGTGACTCTGCGGTTTCCCTTCACCGGTACGAAGGCCTTGCTCGACCACCAGGCTTCGAAGTTCACCATGTACGACGACCCCGATGGCAAAGTGCTGAACGATTCTCTCGTTCTGGAGATAGTCGAGCGCACCCTGACACCTGAGGTAATCCAGGGGCGTATCGCGAGCCTGAAGACCGACCTGGACAAACGAGTGGGATGGGCCAACACCGATCTCAACTCTTTCATCCCCACCGCTGAACAGGCGATTCGCAACAGATACGTCAGCCGCAAACAGCGAACCCTGGATGACCGGAAAGTCGAGGAGGCACTCGGAATTCCGGTCGCGTCTACTGGCGCACCACGGCAACCGATACCGGCCCGCCGCAAGCAAGTGTCGCTGGCGCAGCGCCGCAATCAGTCTGCCTCCTTCGTTCCCGAGCCTGAGATGGACGAGGCCATGTACAGGGATGTGCTCCAACAGGTGCATGGGTGGGCGAGGAGCATGGAGCGAGTACCGCAGACGAGCAACAAACTCGACGAGGAAGAACTCCGCGACCTGCTGCTCGGAGCACTCAACGGGTATTGGCAAGGTGGTGCTGGCGGCGAGCTTTTCAACGGCGACGGCAAGACTGACATCCTCGTTCGAGCAGACGGGCGCAACGTCTTCATCGGCGAACTCAAAATCTGGCGCGGTCCCAAAGTCGTGAACGAGACCATCGATCAGATCTTGAGCTACATGGTGTGGCGAGACAGCAAGGCGGCCATCGTCATGTTCATCAACACCGCAGACCCTGCCGCGACCATCAAGAAGCTCCACGATGCCGTCGAAGCTCATCCGCGGCACGTGCTCACCAAGACAGCCGACGATCCAGCGAAGCAGGTCGACTACGTTTTCACCGCTGATGAGGAAGGTCGACGTGTCTCGCTGGCGGTAATACCTGTCGTGTTGACGCCCCCACGCTCGAAGAAAGACTGACGCGACAAACCAGCCCCGGTGCTCTCTCCGACCGAGGCGTTGAGCACCTCATCGGGCGATGTCTACTTCTATTCGCCGCGCGGGGAGGGCGGTGCGGGACTTTCTTCGGCCCGCCCGCGCCCGTGCGCTCAATTCGTGTCGGTGGCCGGGGTGGCGACTCGAGTCATGCAGTTTCGCTCATACCATCAGGGCGGGCCGCTCCTCCCGTACACGGCACCCTCGACGCGGAATGGAACGCCGAGTGCGGCCATCACCTGTCGGCGTGGTGCCTGGTCGACGTGCACCGACTGCGCCGGGACCTGCTACGCGGCGCCGCCGAAGACGAGGACCTGCCCAGCTATATTCTCGATCTGGCCAGCTGACCGCGGTCATGTCGACCGCGTTGTCGGGTGCTCGCAGTCCGCATCGACCGGCGGGGTGTAGACAACGTGACCACACCAGCAGGCCTGTGACCCTACGAGCATGTTCCTCGGGCCGAATCGCTGGCCGCATTGCGGGCAGGCGCCAGGCCAGGGCTCGGCCCACCTGCCGTTGCGCAGCCGATACAGGCGGCCGGGTTCGACGATTCGGCCGTCGCTGAGCCGGTACACCACGCAAGGGTTCTCGAACACGCTTTCGATCATGTCGCGCACTGGTCGGCCTGGCGGGATAGGCTCACCGGCATGGTTCAGGTCGGTGACAGAGTGCTACTGGTCGCGGGCGGGGTCTCGGTGTTCGAGGTCCTGGAACTGGAAGACGACGAGCACGCGATCGTGCAGGCCGTGCTCGAGGCGCCCGGCCGCTACTCGTTCAGCGTCCGCAACGAAACCCTCGTGCCCGCCACGCAGGGGTGACCCGCCGACATGGCGGTGGCTGCGCCGAATATTCCGGCGGGGTGAAGGATGACCGGTATGCGGACTCGCTTCCATGAGGACCTCGATCAGCTTGCTGATCTGCTGCAGGCAATGTGCCTGCGTGACCGCAACGCCATCGCCACCGCCACCAACGCCTTGATGAGCGCGGATCTTGAGTTGTCCGGAGCAGGCGATCGACACCTGCCGCGAGATCGAGACCCTGCGCGAGGAGTGTGAGCAGGCGGCGGTGAGCCTGCTGGCGTTGCAGGCTCTGGTCGCCGGTGAACTGCGTCAGGTGGTCGCCGCCATCCAGCTCGTGGGTGATCTGGTGCGGATGGCCACACTCGCCGAGCACATCGCCAACGTTGCGCGCCGCCGCCACCCCGAGCACGCGGTCCCGGAAACGGTGCGTCCGTTGGTGGCCCGCATGGGCGCGGCTGCCATCGCGATGGCCACCAGCGCCGCCGCGGTAATGGGTTCGCGCGACCTCGACGACGCCGCCCAGCTCGACGGGCGGGACGACACCATGGATCATCTGCATCAGCAACTGCTGGCGGCGATCCTGGCCGACGACTGGAACGGCGGGACCACCGCCGCGGTGGATCTCACTCTGTTGGGCCGCTACTACGAGCGGTTCGCCGACCACGCGGTACAAGTCGGCCGGCGCACCACCTTCATGGCCACCGGCCAGTAGCCCGAGTACTGGCCGCGCTGAGGCAATCGCCGCAACCCCTCGCGGTGCTCGTCGAGCGTTCGGAAGATGGACGGCCCGCCCCAGAAGGGTTCCGTGGGATGTGGGCGGGACTGACCATCACCTGTGAATGTGAGGATCACGTGGGGGATTCGCATCGACGGACGCCCCAGGACCCGCTCAGCGAGGGAGGTGCCAAGCGGGCCCCGGTGTGCGGTTGTCCTCTGCGCTGTCCCGGGCCTCGGAGCGGAGCCCGGAACGACAGGCATGCTAGATCCAGTGCAGCGCAGGTGCTTGAAACTACAGTCCACGCGTGTCGCGGTGTGGCGCACAGAGGCTGGGCCCGGAAGGGCTTGCGCTCGCAGCACCGTTCCGGGCCCAACACTTCCAGCGTGAGCACAACACCTCCTCGCAGGCTGCTCAGCCCTGCTCGGCTCTGTCTGGACAATTTCCTGCGTCTCGACGGATTCGTTCAGCACCAGCTCCGAACAGGTTGGGTGAGAGTTCGGCTTATGGGCGGGTGATCTCGGTGGCGTGGAGGTTGCGCAGGGTGCCGTCTCCGGCCTCGTGCTGGGAGGGGTAGAGCAGTTGCACGGCGACGGTCAGGGGTGTGCCGGGTTCGATGGTGTGGTTCTCATCCGGTGTGGTGATGACGACTGATCCGTCGGTGCCGTCCTTGATCACCTGGTACCACTGGCTCTGCTGGGGATTGATGCGGGTTCGGGGCGGGACGTCGAAACCGATCTCCCACCACACCACCCGCTGCTGGTGGGCGGCCAGAGTGAGCTCGTAGCTGATGACCCAGCCCTTGGCGTCCTCGGGCCAGGTCTGGGGCCACTGCCCGACGATCACGGGGGACACGGTGACCGGTGGTCGATCGACGTCGGTGGTGACCGAGCCGGAGTGTCGTTCAGCGGTGTTGGCGCGGGAGGGTGAGGTGATGAGGCTGGTGCAGGTGAGCCTGCCTTCGTACTGCGGGTCGATGGTACCGGTCAGGGTGATGGTCGCTTTGCTGCCCTTGGGCAGGTCGATCGGCATGCGCAGGCCGTCGCGGACCGAACCGGTGCCACAGACGGCTCCGTTCTCGGCCTGGCAGGTGACTTCCAAGTCGGTCAGCACTGTCGGGACGGCGGCGTCCAGCACGGCGTCGGGGGCGTCGTTGGGGCCGAGGTTCTGCACACCGATGGTGTAAGTGATCCGCTGTCCGGACTGTGCTGTCCGCGGCCCGTGGATCTCCAGCGGCATCTCCGCGGGCAGGGTCACCTTCAGGTTGCGGATGCGGTGGGAGGCGGTCGCGGCGCCGGTTCCGGCTGCGAAGCCCAGTTTGAAGGTCTCGGGCACACGCGGTTGACCGTCACTGCCAGCGAGATCGAAGTTGTCGATCAGCAGGGTGCCGTTCGGATGGGTTTTGTCGGCGTGGCGCACGGTCAGCCGGCCGGCGATGATGGAGATCTGGATGTGGGCGCCGCGCTCCCAATCCGCGCGGAAACCACCTGGCACCGCAACGCCGGTGAGCCACCTGAACCCTTCCCGCAGGTTGCCTGCTCCGCGGACTCCGACGATGTTGGGCCGTGACGTACCGCCGCCGGTACCGGCCAGCGGTGTGGCGAAGTTGCCGTAGTTGTCGAAGCCGACGCCGACGAATCCGGCGGTGACGCCCGGCGCGGCGATCTGCCCCGACCCCGTTTTAGTGATGGAGTAGCCGAGTGCGGCGCCGATACCGCCGGGCTGGGTTGTATGCGCGCCGTCGATCACGTAGACGCTGAAGCCGTCGCCGAGGCTGGCTGCTCCCTCGCAGGAGTAGTCGAAGTCGATGGTGACCCCGAGCGTGGAGGAGAACGGCTGATCGAGAAACGCCGTCCCGGCCTGGGAATTGGCGTTGGGGGTCAGTTCCAGGCTGCCGTCGTGCAGCCGCGCGCTGCCCAGCAACTGCCAGTGCGGGTTGGTCACGGTGTCCTGGGTGAACGATTCGACGATCGGGAACTGTGCCTGCTGGATGGTGACCGGTGCATACGTCGTCATAGTCGAACCCTCCTTGGCCAGATATGCCATGAGATGAGCGATTGCGTCACGCGGATCGGCTCCGCCGCGGATTCAGCGAAGCCCCGGTCTGCTGATGGAGCCCCCGGCAGAGCAGCCAAGGGCCACACCCGTCGACTGTAGGAGCATCCCAGCGCGACCGATTCACCTCTTTCGAATGAACCGGGAGGGGCACCGACCAGCACCTACGCCGTCGCCTCGCGGCGCGAGCCCAGCAGCTGGTCCTACTCGGTGACGTCCGGCATCGGGCGGTCCTCACCGGCCGCCAGCTGCTTGCCGAATTCGGGCACGTACTTGTAGATCGTGCTGCATGAGACGCCCAGCAGCCGGGCGACCGAGAAGACGGTCTCCTCCGGCCGGGTGAGGATGGCGCGGCCCTCGCGGATCTGCTCGATGGTCATGGCCGGTGGCCAGCCGAGGCATTGCCTGCCGCAGACCGCACGGTGGCCTCCCCTCCGTTCGAAACACAGGGTATGAACGCCCCCAAGGCATGGACAGCTCTTGCGGATGAAAAGCCGAGGCCTCGCAGAACCGATCGATTCTCGATACCCCAAGATCTATGGAATGGAGGAGCGCTAACCCGCGCTGGAACCCTGCGGCAACATCTACCGTGTTGAAGTATGTGGCAGTACGCCCTGTGGGGGATCGCTGGCGCGGTCGCGAATTGCGGCATCGGCTATGTGGAACACCGACGCAATCGCCCCGCTCGGCGACGCGGCGGACGGGCTGCTGCGGCTGGCGGTGAGCATCGCCCACGGCCGCCCGGTCGACCTGCGCGGCACCCTGCCCGGGCTCGGGCACGCCCACGCCAGCGCCGTCGTCACCGCGACGGTGCGCGCCTCCGGCCTGGCCCGGTGACGTCGAGATCACCGAAATCCCGCCTATCTCGACCGGCGCCGCGCGCACGACACTGCACTGGCCGAGCTTCTGCGCGAGAGGGATCCGTAGCGATGTCAGCACTCGACGACCTGTTCCCCGTTCCGACCGACGACGACCGGAAGACTCGGCGCACGGACCTGTTCCGGCGGGCGCGGCTGGTGTGCGCGCATGGCTGGGACGACTACCTCTACACCTGGAGCACCGGCGAAGTCCTCGCCGTCGCGCTGCTGCTCGACCATCACCCGGTGCTCACCAACTTCGATGAGACCCGCGACAGTGTGCTGGCCAGGTGGGCCTACGACCTGTACGGCAGTCGCGAGGCCCGCGCTGACACCGCAACGGCTTTCCCGCCACCGCTGCCTGGTTCGCTGCGACCGCCACGCAACTGACTGCGACACAAGGAGACCAGTAGATTAGCCTGCCCAGCCAACGGGAGATACTCACCAAGGCGCTGGCCTCGCTGGACACGGCCCGCTCGGGATAATCCGGCGCGCGGGACTGGCTGCAATCGGGCTGGGCCGGGCACCTCGCTGCCCAGCGGCGCGGGCCCGCGCCGCATCCACGCGGTCGGTGAAATCCGCGGCGAAGAAAGCAATCGACCAGGCCAAGGACCAGATCTATCGAGCCCTCGAGGACCTAGACCGCGCGGCCGAGCAAGGCCCGCGGTGATCGCGGCAGACGGGCTGGACCTGCACCTGGCCACGCCGACCCGCGCGCCGGTCCCGATGTTGCCCGACCTCCCTGAGCCAGCCCGGGACCAGGCGTACCTGCATTTGCCAGATGACCCGGCGGCCGCGCTGGCCCTGCGGCCGGTGGCGGCGCGCCGGACCGGATCGCAGCTTGGGCGTTGACCTCGGCGGCTTCGGCGCGGCTACATCTGGTGGCCACCGCCGAGGAGAATTCCGATCTGGTCGCTGCCGACGCCGCCGCGGCCGCAAGGCGGCCGACGCCCAGTGGTTGACGACGACAAATGCCGCGCCTTCCTGGCCCGGCATGCCTAAGGCCAGTCCCTGCGCGAGATCGACCGCGGCGTCGGCGTCAGTCTCGCCGTCGTGCACGGTGAGGTTAATTACTCGAGCCGGGTCACCGTTACTTGGTGCGGGTCGGCGTTTCGGAAACTATCGCCGGGGCGGTTCGAACCCCGTAGGCCATATGGTCGACTCGTTACAGATCACGTCGGCAAGGTTGGCGCCGGTCAAGTCTGCGCCGGTCAGCGTCGCCTGAGTCAGGTCTGTGCCGGTCACGGGCATTCGAGAAATCGGCGTGATCTGCGTCCACATATTTAAGGGTCGCTCTGTCGAGATTCGGGCTGAGGAAGACAGTGTCCGTCAATTCCGCCGTATCAAACCCTGCGAGGGTCAGATCCGCTCCGGTGAACATGGCCGCCGTCAGGTCGGCGAAGATAAACGACGTGCCCGCGAGACCGAAATCACTGGCAGAAAATCTGCGTGACGTTGCGCTCTCGCTCGCGTTTGGATTGGCGCGTGGGCCGTCCATAGACCGCCGGAGCGTTCGGTTCTCGGTCCTAGCCTTGGTCAAGTTCTCGTTGAGCGCGGCAAGAAGGCCATACAGCTTGGTGTTCTCGCCGATCAGGCGAGAATGCGCCTTTCGAACCCCAGATCGGATAGAAATGTCGGCAGACTCCCAGTCCATTACCGCTTCGGCAGCTTCCAATTGGGACGCGGAAAATGGCATGAGTAGCCGTCCATGTTCCGCAGCAGATAGTTCTGCTGCTCAGAATCTGCTTCCCAGAACTCGCCCGCTGGATTCAACTCGGTAACAACCTTGCCGGGCCACAGGCCGGAGTCCTCGACATCGACGATCGTAGTCAGCGCGGCACGCTTCTGATCATCGTCGACATAGAAGATTGCTGAACGGTACTGCGCGCCGTAGTTCCCGCCCTGCCGATCTTTCGTCGTTGGATCGTGGATCTGGAAGAAGAACTCGAGCAGCGTCCGGTAATCGGTCTGCGCGGGATCGTAGACGACCTCAACGGCCTCAGCATGACCTGCATGATTGCGACACGTTGGCCGACTGTTCGGTCGCCCACCGGTATAACCGACCCTGGTCGACACCACCCCGGGCTGCCTCCGGATTAAGTCTTGCATGCCCCAGAAACACCCACCGGCTAGGACCGCCTTTCGCATTTCGGTCACACTTCTCCATTCACAACGACGGGACAGTCCCGCGCCCGATATAACCACCAACGACGCCACACCGCAGCCTGACAGAGCTCCAGATCACGGCCACGGACGTCGTTGTGCGGCGCGTCTGGGTGGCACAGAGAAGCCTCATCAAACCGTCCAGTATGTGCCGTCACACCACGCGGCGTGGCGGGCGACGACGTCCCGCACAGCACGTCCCGGGCGGGCGCACTGCAGAGTCCATGCTGCGGACTGATCGTCATGCCCTTCGCGCAGCCGACCGGCTCGTCATCAAACGAGAAGGTGAACACCTCGAACCCGTCGCCAAAAAAGCACTCAGTCCCGCAGTACAGGATTTCCCACGGCCCAATAACGTGGAACTCCTCGACGCCGGGAAACAGCAGAATCCCGATCTGCCTCCTCTGGTCGCTCAGTATCCACCCTACCCACCCTCTTCAATGCCGACCGCGCACCTCGTCCGACCTCCAGATACATATCGTCGCAGAGGATTCCGAGACGCGCCGCGATCAACTCGGCACAGTCCCCCGCCTCGGCATGGGTCGCTACATAGGGCTCGACCGCCGGCGCGGGAGGGTGCGCTCGGCGCGATAGCCAGTGACGCACCAACGCGGAAGCAGTCGTGCGGTGGCGTTCGATTATGGTCACGCGCAGCGGGACCGCATCGGCACCACTCGCTCGTCTGCTTCCTCGACCACTGGCTGATGGAATCGTCTATGCAGATCACGGGGCCGTCGAGTCGGTGGCGGCAGGCGCTGGTTGGAGGCGGCGGAAGTGGGCTTCCGTCTGCGCATCCACCGGGTAGTACAGCTCGATCGAGATCTCTTCGAGGGTGATGTCCAGCGCCGTGCCGAAAGTGGCGGTGGTCGAGAAGAGAGAGAGGACCTCGCCACGATGTCGAAACGTCATCGGAGTCGCAATCTCCGTTCCGATCGACACGAAATCTGCGTCATCTCCGGGACCGGCTTCGATAAGCCGATCGTAGAGCTCGGCGACGACAGGGTCGCGAGTTCGTGCGAGCTGCCGCGCCAGACGAGCACGTAGGACCGCACGCACCTGTGCGACATTGACGACCCGTCCGCCCAGTCCCCGCGGGTGCAGAGCCAGTCGGACCAGGTTGATCGGCGGAACTAGCAGTTCCGCGTCGGACTCGGCGAGGAACGGCCCCACCGCACCATTACTCAGCACAATGTTCCAGCGCTGGTCGATCGCGAGCGCTGGAAACGGCTCGTGCGCGCGGAGGACCGATTCCACGGCGTGGCGCGCCGATCTGAGTTCCTGCCCGTCGAGCGAGCGTTGACCGTAGCGGGGCGCGTAGCCCGCGGCGAGCAGCAGCCGGTTGCGATCGCGCAGCGGCACGTCGAGGTGATCGGCGAGACGAAGTACCATCGCCGCGCTCGGGTGTGACTTTCCGGTCTCGACCAGGCTGACATGCCGCGCCGAGACCTCGGCGGCGATCGCGAGGTCGAGCTGGCTAAGTCGACGGTAAGTCCGCCACTCCCGCAGCAGTTCGCCGACGCTCTTCATGGCGACAGCCTAGCTAGCCGGACGGAGCCGATCCATGACATCCGATTTCATCGACAGTTGCCGCTGGCACCGAGAAACTTCAGGCATGAACGATCAGAACAAGAACGATCAGAACAAAAAGTTGGTCCACGAAGTGGTCACCCAGTTCGTTGGACGCGGCAACCTCGATGTAGTCGAGTCGCTCCTGCGCGAGGACTTCGTCGACCACGCCGCGGATGTGCCGCACACGAACCGGGCCGACTGGATCACAGCCTTCAGGAACTATCCACTTCATGAGATGCGGATGGAGATCAGTCGGCTGTTCGCCGAAGGTGACTACGTCACGATGCTCTCCCGTAGGTGGGTGCCCGGCGGGGCGCTGATCGCCGTGGCCGACGTCTTCCGTATCCAGGACGACCTGATCGCCGAGCACTGGGAGGTCGTCCAACCACTCCAGGAGAGCGACGACAACCCGTTTGCCTTGCTCTAGACGAATCATGCGTCGGCGGGGATGTTACGACCTTCCTTCCGTGCCCCGCACCATCAACGCTGTCGAACACGAGGCTCGGCCGCAGTCTGAACGGCGAGCGTCTTCGTCACACGTTTAGCTAACAGCAGCATCGGCCCCATCGGCGAGACGAGCCGTGCGGCCGGGGACGGTGGGCTCGGCGGTAACCGATGCCGCACCAACGCACCGCCAGCGCCCGGCCGCTGGGGGCGGCGCCGGGCGCGGGTCGCGAGGTGGCGCTGGTCTCGTCCTCGACCAGTACCGCCTTCACCGAGCGGTGTTGTCGTGTTGTTCGACGTGCTGTTGCCGCTGGCGGTCGTCGTGCTCGGGGCAACAGGAGCTCGAATAGTGACGGTCAGGCGCACGGCCTTCGATCGTATGAGACGCTCGGCCGCTAGATCAGTCGCGAACATCGGTGGTCCGTTGGCTTTGCGGGGATGGTGTCACGACGGCTTCATGGCGCGTTCGGTGAGGTCGGCGTGGGCATTTGCCCTGACGCGGGTAGGGTCGTCGTCGGTCAGGTGGAGGATATGCTGCGTCTTGTGGATGCGCCCGGGGAGGTCGGCGACTACCTGCCCTGGCGAAGGTGTCCCCGTTACGAGAGGTCATGTTGGTGACCTTGCGGCCGGAGATCTCACCGGGTGCGTGGACACCGCGATGCGGCACATGCATTCTGAATGCTGGGCGAGGCAGCTGGTACCGATCCGTCCGGGCGCTGCGTTGTATGTGCGTTACACAGTTCACATGACCCAAAGTGCCGAAAGCTTTGCTGCCAAGTGATCGCCGAACTCCAGCCGCGGACATGGCCTGTAATCATCGGGCCCCAGAATCCGGCATCTCGATGGCGGCATCGAGCGGGCCTGGCCAGAAGACTATCTGCCGCTCGAAAACCGCAGACGGGTGGACTTCTTTGTGCGGTCATCAACTGAGCTGGTTAAGTCGCCCCGCCGTCGATGGCGCTGGTGGGCGCCGACCAGTCTTATCAAGATACTTCTTGCGCGCTGGTTTCGGGTGCGACTGCTCGGCGAGGCGCCTGCCGCGCTCGAGATCGAGTCGATCCTCGGCACCGACACTCACGCGAAGTTGCGGCGATCTGGCGGCGCAGCGCACACGGTCGCCGATACCGACGCCGCCGCGATGCTCGAGTTCAGGCAGCGCTGGCTCGACATCGTCGGCACCGACCCCCACGACGACCCGGTGACCAACTCGCGGTTGGGGTCCGCGATCGGGGCCACCGTCGCCAACATCGGCCGCGCCGTCCGCGCCACCCTGGTCGCGCCCGACCCGGCCCAGGCCGCCGCCACGGCGCGGATCGCCGCGCAACGGCCAGACCAACGCGCCGCTAATCAAGGCCGCAAGGTGTTCGGCGGCCACGGCAGCGGCGCTGGTTCGGAACCCGAATACGCTTCGCCTGGGCCACGCTGCCGGTCTTCGATAACATCCCGCCCGGATTCGTACACGTGGCCGTCGCCGGCGCGAGGTGGGCGATCGAGGAATGCTTCCGAGCCGCCAAAGGCCAATGCGGCCTCGACCACTACCAGGTCCGCAAATGATGCTGACACCCGTCGGGCCTGGACATCGGCGGGAGCTGCGGCGATGACTTTGTCGAGCGCGGCGCGGGAGGTCTGCAAATCGGTGATGGCCTTCGTGATCCGCTCGCGCCCCTTGGTCAGGTCGGCGACGACATCGGAGCAGGTCGGCACCAGACGTTCGCCCTCGTCACGCAGGCAGGGCAGGATCGTCGCGATGATGGCGGTGTTCAGGCCAGCGGCGAGCAGACTGCGGACGCGGCGCACACGGTGTCCACGTCCGCCTCGATGTATTCGATGTTCGAAGTCGGCTGCGCTGATGTTCGAAGTCATGTGCAGCGGGGCCGGGTCGTGCGGGCGTCAGTCTTGTGTGTTCGGTCGTTGTCTGGGTGCCTCGTATTTGACCCAGGGTGACTTCGTGTCACCGGATTCGTTCAGTTCCACCTCGGAACTGTGTCCGATGAAGGTGCCGGGGTCCTGTTTCCCCCTGCTGGGTCCCGGCTCTATGTAGCCGTATTTCTTTTCGGTTGCGTGTACGTCGAAGCCTATTCCTGCTGAATGCAGCGATTCGGCGGACTCGCGTGCGGCTGAGCCTGCGGCGGCTGAACACGACATCTGGATCAGTTCGGCTGTTGGTGCGCCTTTGACGGCCTGTTTGAAGTGCTTGTCGGCGGCAAGGATCGTCCCGTAGGTCCCTCCGTCGACCCACACGGGAACCCATCTGCTCCATCTGGTGAACGGAATCTTCTTCTTGACCTGAACGTCGTATCCGGACCCATCGGCGTGTGCCGACGCGGATACCGTCTCTTCACCCCAAGGGGCCGGGAACGTCCCTCGGAGGACCCACTTCGGCTGCTGGGATCCTCGGCCCCTGGTCCACTGTGTGTACGTGTGTCTCGCGGATTCAAGTTCGACGGGAGAGAAAATCATTGGCGTCTTCAAGTCTGTGAGCTGCGACGGAAAGTGCACCCCGACAACCTTTCTGTCGGGGCCCAGGATCGGCACGCTGCGGACTTCGTCGGGTGTGAAACCATGAAGGCGTCCGGTGATGCTCTGAGGTTCCCCCGCTTCCTTGGAGGGCTCTGAGCATGGTCCGATAGGACCGGGAAGGAGCCCCGCGTGGCAGCACCGAAGAAATACCCGGACGAGTTGAAGGCTCGAGCGGTCCGCTTGTATCTGGAATCGGACCCGAAGCCGACGATCCGCAAGCTCGCCCAGCAGTTGGGGGTCCATCACGAGGCCTTGCGGAACTGGATCCGACAAGCCGACACCGGTCAGCGACCGGAGCCGGAGGCGTCCGATTTGGCCGAGGAGAACAAGCGGCTGCGTAAGCAGGTCGCCGAGTTGGAGCGGGTCAACGACATTCTGCGGTCTGCGAGTGCGTATTTCGCCTCGGAGCTCGGCCAGACCCGGAGGTGATCGTGCGGTTCGTCAAGGACAGCCAGCACCCGGTCGAGCTCGTATTGCGGGTACTCGGGATCGCCTCGTCGACCTATTACTGGTGGTGCAAACGCCTGGAACAGCCCTCGGCTCGCCAGATCGCGGACGAGGCGTTGCTGGCTGAGATCGTCGATATCCATACCAGCTCCGGCGGCACCTATGGCTCTCCTCGGGTGCATGCAATGCTGGCCCGGCGCGGCATCTCCGTCGGCCGCAAACGGGTGGAGCGGGTGATGAGTGGCGCCGGGTTGCAGGGCGCGTTCCTGCGGAAACGGTGGCGCATCGCCTCGACACGAACCGATCCACGGGCGGCGCCGGCACCGGATCTGGTCGAGCGGGTCTTCACCGCGGACCGGCCGAACCGGTTGTGGGTGGCCGACGCGACCAGGATCCCGTGCGGTCAGGGTGCGTTCTGGCTGGCAGCGGTGCGGGATGCGTTCTCCAACCGGATCGTGGGCTGGAAAACCTCGGACCGCTGCGACACCGAGCTTGTGCTCGGAGCGCTGGAGTTCGCGGTTTGGAGCCGTGACATCCGCGACGGTGAGCTGATACACCACAGCGATAGGGGCTCGACCTACACGGCGATTCGGTTCGCTAATCGGCTGGCCGACAACGGGATCGCGCAATCGATGGGCTCGGTCGGCGATTGCCCCTTATCCGGCTAATATCCACCTATTTCCCTGGTCAAGGGGGGTTCGGAGGCCTTCGGCGATTCGTGTGTTCGCGT
>NZ_JBHWFB010000015.1:0-210291 GCF_042733915.1 Nocardia sp. NPDC059691
CCACACCCCCACCCGGCGGCGCCGCCTCCACCCGCGGAGCCACCACACCACCCGGCGCACCCTCAACCGACTGACCCGGCTGCTGAACCGGCGGAGCCGCCTGCCCAGGGCCAACCGCCGTGCCCGGCAAACCAGCTCGAGACGGAACACCTGACTGACCGGACTGACTTGAAGCACCCGACGATGTCGACCCGGATTGGGCCGGCTGGACAGGAGCGCTTGCCTGCGCAGGTCCGGGCGACGGAATGCCCCGGGGCGCGGGCGCTGCGGACCCCGGCGGCGTACGTGAGTTGTCCGGTCGGCTCGACCAGGGCGTCACGGCGGGCGAAGGCGCCTCGGCATCTTCTTCTGGCCAGACCTCAGCGGTGGTCATCATTTCCCTCGGTACCTGGTGTGATGCGCGAGGCCGCGGCGGGCAACAGCAACTCACGGCGGCGCATTGGTTACTACGTCCTCCATCGTCATCAGCGACTCAGAAGTGATTGCAGCCATGATGATTCGTGGCATTCAGTGTATGTTCCGCGATCACCCATCCTGGCTGTTCCGGTCGATGCCTCGGTTCCCAATAATGGGAATCCTCGACAATGGTGGTGTCGAGAGGACCCCGAGCGTGGTCGAAGTCCAGCCGCAGGGCGACGTCGCCTCATCGCGTCTGCCTGCGGCGACAAGTTCGGCTGGCTCGATCGATACTCGCTGTACATCGAATAGGTGGATCGCATGGGCATTTTCGGTCTCGAATGGAAAGACGTCGCTGCGGGCGTAGCGAGCGGTGTGGGATTCGCGTTCGGTGGTCCAGTCGGCTCAGCGATAGTCGGCGGTGCGGTCAGCGGCATCTGGACCGGTATCGAAAGGGGTTCTTTCTCGGAGGGCTTGGAGGCCGGTCTGATCGGAGCTGCCGTCAGCGCGATTCCCGGTGGCGTGGTCGGTGGCGCGACGCGCGGCCTGGCAGGTGGCGGGTTGAGGGCATTGGGGGCCAGTCTGAGGGACGCCGGTCAGCTCATGGCGCGGAGAGGTTATGGCGGGTTCGCCGATCGATTGGCGTTCGCGAGAGCTGGCATGCCCAGGTTGGGTGCCGGCGCGCTGACCGCGGGTGTCAGCAACGCTCTGGCAAGCCGGGGGTATGACGCTTTCAATCCACATAAGGAGCCTGTGCAGCCTCAGCAGGCAATCCCCGACAAGCTCCCGGTGCGTCCGGCGGGTGTGGAATATCGAGGCACTAGTTCCGCCGCGCTGGTGTCTCCATGAGCGAGGACATGCCGACGCTGTACGTTCCGGATCTATATTCCAAACGGTGGCCGGCGGAGCGGCTCAAGCTGTATATCGCGGTGCACGACTTTCTGGAAGTAGACAAAGGCGACGACAAGTGCCTGCATACGACGCTCCAGATGGGCTGGGAATATCTCGGTAAAGGTAACGCGGAAAAAATGCCGATCAAGGCGCCGGTGCCGCAGGTCGATCTGAAGGACTATAAAGTCAGGTCGTCCGTGTTCGAGGACTATGCCATAGTAAACGACAAACTGGTGAACACTTTCGAGAAGATGGAGAAAAAGGACGTCGGGGTCGCGAAAAAAGTCCACGATTCGAAGGTATCCGTAGAGACCGCCAGAGACGGCTATAAGAACAAACTCATTCCATATCTCAACACCCAGGCCGCGACTCCGCCCCCGGATCTGGATGAAAACCGTCATGTCATGACGTACGTCACCGAAGGTTGCGAGAAATCTCTGCAGATCACGAACACGACGAAATCCGAGCAGGAAGACATCGCAAAAGACATCAAAGGTGATTCCGACGAGACCGAAAAGATGACCAAGGACCTCTCGGATCGAGTGAAGGCGCTGGAGACAGCCGCGGCCAATCCGACGGGGTATCCACCGAACGTCGACACGTCGAACTACCCCACGACCGGCAACAACGACCAGACCACCCCGCCTGCCGTGGACGACAGCGGCTTCCCCACCGGCCTGGACAGTCTCGACGACCCGAGTTCCGGCACGACGCCGACAAATCTGGACGGCACCGGTACGGACGGCACCGGTCTGAACAACCAGACACCCAACGGTATCGACCCCACCGGAACCACGCCGGGCGTGACGACACCCGAGACTCCGAGTGTGCCGTCGCCGGCCGCCACGTCGCCTGCGAGTTCCGGCCTGGACGCGATGTCCATGCTGCCGTTGATGATGGGGGCACTCGGGAATCGTTTCGGCGCCGACACGGACCTGAACAGCCGCCGCGCGGAGTTGGATCCGCGTCGCTACGACGACGAACTCGATTCGGTGTACCCGCAGCAGGTCGCGTCGCCGACCGTCGCGCAGCCCGCGGCCGTACAGCCTGCCGCGACGGCCCCCACGACGCAGCACACCGGCGCGCCGACCGGGACGACGACTTCCACACAGCCCGCGGTGGCGCCCGGTCGTACCCCGGGTGCGGACGGCAGCGTGGTCTACACCTTCCCCGACGGACGCACGCAGAAGGTTTCCGCGATGCGCGCCCAAGTCCTCGACGCGGCGTTCGGCAACAAGAGCGGCACCGACGCGCAGAAGGCGTACGAGAAGACGTCGTCGAAGTGGTCGGACAAGAAGCAGATCGGCGCTCCCATCGATCCTTTCCAGGCGATGACCGGAGACGTCGGTATCTGGGAGAAGCGCACGGCGGTTCTCGTGGTATTCCCTTCCGACACGGGTGGCACGATGGAAGTCATCGTCGACGGCGAGCTGAAACCGTGCAATCCAGCTGAGATGTCCGACAAGGCAGGAGAATTCGGTGCTTTCCAGGGGTTCGTGCACCCGAAGGACACCGATGTGACCGCGCCGGTGGACGGGGGCGCGCCCTCGGCGACGCCGGGCACGGCCGATCAGTCCGCGAACGCGGCAATGCCGGTTGTCGCGGTACCCGCGGGCTGATCGCGCGAACAATGTGGCAGCGGCAGATGAGGATAGGAGGTCGCGATGGCGCTGAATGTGGATCCGCAGGAACTCGTCGCTGCGGCGTCGAAACTCGCCGGGGTGGCGCGCGATACCGGGGCGGCGATACCCGGCGGATGGGTGGTACCCGCGGGAGCTGACCCGATTTCCGCCGCGGCGGTGCCGCAGCTCAACGCGCAAGCCGCGTCTCTGCTCAATGGCATGGCGGGTGTTCTCACCGATATCCAGCGCACCGCGTACAACATCGGCACGGCGGCAGCCGAGTACACCGCGGGCGATGACGAGGGCGCACGGGCCATCAACGGCAGCGGCGGTGAACGCCTGGCCAATCCCGTCGGCGATGTCCAGGAAATCGGCCAGCGGCGCCCGCCCGCGCTGAGGTTTCCCGTCGCGGGGGGCGCCGTCGACCCGTTGACCTTCGCCCAGCAGTTGCACTCGGGTCCCGGGCCGGGCGCGGCGAAGGGATTCGCGGACGCGTTGCGCAAGTTCGCCGGAGGACCGCACCTCGCGGTCGTCGACGGAGTGGACTCGGCGACGAGGTCGATGCAGCACTGGGAACCGGTCGGCGCGAAGGCGGCGTCGGAACTCGGCCGGCGCCGCGGATGGCTCGACCAGCTCGGCACGGGTCTCGGTCTGCTGGCCGACGGAATCGACACCTACAGCGACGCATTCCGCACCGCGAAAGCGAAACACCCCACGCCGGAGGAGATCATCGCCGCGCGCAAGGAGCTACTCGCGGCGATGCGCTCCAAGAACGAAGTCGGTATCCAAGCCGCGCTGGCGAAATTCAACGAACAGAACGCTCGTTCGGCGGAGACGATCACCGGATATTCCACCGAGGTCGGCTCGAAGGTCGGCACCGGCAAAGGCACCGGCGATGGCAAGGAAAGCGGTAACGGTGACAGCAGCGCGTTGAGCCAGATGCTGCCCGCTTTGATGAGTGCGATGACTTCGGCCGGAATGCCACTGAGTCAGCTCGGCAAGTCGGATCCGTCGGAGGCCTACGACGACTACGGCGTCGATGACTACGGTTACGACGATCTCGGCATTCCCAGCGGCCTCGGGACGGGCAGCCCGAGCGGGATGCCCGCCGGCAGTCCAGGTCTCGGCATCCCGGATGTCGAGGCCGAAACCGTCGCGGCGACCGCTCTTCCGGTGGCCGCGGCGGCCAGTCTGGGTTCGGGCATGCCCCGCACGTCGGTCATCGAACCACTCGCCGCGTCGTCGGCCGCAGGGGCAACCGCCGCGCGTGGCGGATCGCCGATGATGCCGTACATGCCGATGGCGCCGGGTATGGGCAACGCGGGAGGCAATGGCAACGACCGCAACCGAGTCGTGGCGTGGCATCCGGACCGCTTGATGTATGTCGATGACACACCGCACACCGAAGCGGTGATCGGCGAACGGCCGACCATAGCCCCGACCGTGACACCGCCGACGCCCGGCCCGGGCAACCAGACACCGACCCAATCCGGAGGTAACGCATGAGTGAGCGCAGCGAGGTGGAGCCATGAGTTCCATCCACCCGGACGTGCAGGCGGCTTTGGACGCCGCCCGCAATCTGCGGCACCGGATCGCCGAGATGCGGGAGAAGATCGACAACATCAGGGCACGCAGGCCGTCGCCCAGCGGCGCGGTCATCCCGGAAGTCGACGCGATGGGCAGGCTGACCGACCTCTACCTCGCGCCGGGCACCGCTGCTCGGCTGACCTGCCCCGAACTGGTCACCGAGATCATGGCCGCCATCCGGGAGAGCACCGCCGACGCGGCACGGCAGTACCAAAGCGTCATGGAGAACCCCGTCGACGCGGCCGAGCCGGTCGCCACCGCTTCCGGGCAGGCAGGATGACCGAGCCGGCCCCGGACGTCACCGTCGCGGATACGGTGCGGTGGCTGCACGACGAGGGGCTGGTCCGTCTGGCCGGGGTGGCGGACGGCATTTCGGAGACGATCGTCGCCTACACGATCGATATCGCCACCGGAACCGTCTCGGCGCACCCGGCGACCGGCGGCGCGGTCGGCGCGGACGTGGTGTCCCTGGCCGCCGACGATCTGCCGTACCCGGTGGGCACCGCCAGGCGTCTGGTGATCGCCGGTGTCACGAATACGGATTCGGTTCTCGTGGTCGACTTGGCGGCCACCCTCACCATCGCGATCAACGCCGACCATCCCGAGCAGGCGGCTCGCTCGTGGGTGCTGCAACTGCTGTTGAATCCCGAGGTCACCATCACCACCAACAGCGCGGACGTCGCGATCGGAACCAGCGCCCGGCTGCGGCAGAGCTTCATTCCCGGCGGCGGCGCGACCTTGATCAACGTCGACGACACCCGCCCGCCGCTCACGGCCGTCACCTTGAACGCGACCACCGATGGTCCAGACCATCTCGATGTGGCCACCGACGGCACCGGTGAGATGTATCTCGGCGCCCGGTTCTGGCAGTTGCGCCAAGTCATGCGCATCGAGGACTCCGCGTGGTCCGCGCTGGCAGCGCGTCTGGAATCGGTGTCCGACGAAGCCGACTACTTGATCGATCCTCGCCCCGGCGAACGAATCTCGGAGAGCAGCCGATGACCGACATGCACTCGTTCCAGGTCGATGACTTCGATGTCGACGACGACGGTGAGCGCGAAGCCGCCCCGCCGGACTGGCGGAACCTGACCTACGAGGTGTTCAACCCCGATCACACCGTCGGCGTCGGGTGCGACCGGGACGGGGAGATCATCGGCCTGTACATCACCGATGACGCCCGCGACAACGGCGACGAGTGGCTGGCGTCCCAGATCGTCAAGCTCGCGCGGTTGGCGCACGCGAAATCGCGTGTGGGCCTGCGGGCCGAGATGGAGTACAAGGGCACCCGTTCCTACACGATCGACTCGTTCGATCTTCCGACCGAGGCGTCGTATCGCGCCATGGAGGAATCCGAGTTCCGACGCGACACCTGAGTGCCGACCGCCGCAACGGCGAGACAGGACAGCGACAATGACCGACAGACTCGACACCGACCCGCCGCACGAGGTGATCGCCACCGCCTACAAGTGGGGGACGGCGATGACCACGACCGGCGGTCGGGCGAAAGGGACCGTCGACGGCTTCGTCGCGCCGCGGCGACCCGAATCGGAGCTCGACCGCCAACTCGTGGCGAAAACGGAGTGGATCAGGACCACCTTCGAGCGTGCGGTGCGTGCCAACGGCCGCCGGGCGGAGGCGACCACGCAGTTCGCGGCACGGATCTCCCACGCGCACGGTGACCACGATCGAGAAGGCGGCGCCGCGGTGCGTAGCGCCGAACCCATCTGACTCGCTGATGGAACCGGAGCGCAGCAGTCCGTACTGGACCGAGATCGTCAAAGACAACTGGCCGGCGATTTCGCCGGGGGACTGGGATGCGCTCGAACGTCTCGCGCGCGACGGCGCGGCGGGGTTGGATCTGCTCGAGGCCGACGGCAAGCGCCGCGATTTCGACGAACGGGTTCGCGCCAGCGCCGCTCTGGACCCGATCAAGGACGAGATGCTGCGCCAGAGCAAGAATCCGCAGGCGTTCGCCGACGCCTTGGAGGCGGCAGCCGACACCTTTCGCTTCTTCTCCGACCTCGTCTACCGGACACGCCACAAGATTTTGGACGTGGTCGATGAGGCTACCCGGAGGATCAACGCGACGAAGCGGGCCGCCGCGGCAGAGGAAGACGAAGCCGACGCCCAGGCGATCCGGAACCGGATTCCCGGAATAATCAACGCCGCCCGGGACGACGTCGAGGATATCGTCCGAGCCGCGCTCGGCGCGCTCGGCCCGAACGACCTGCCCAGTTTGAATCGGATCGGCGATGCGCTGAACCAGCCGGGGCCTTGGGAGCCGGAACACCGCAGGGCGCACGACCACAGCGGTGGCGACCACCAACAGAACCGTCCCGCCACGGATCACTCCGGCGGCCCACGGCAAGACGGATCACCGCGGGTGAACGGGCCGAAGGACGATTCGCCGGTTGCGGTGTTCCCCGAAAAAGTCGATCATCGACCGACTGTGGACCCGGGCGAGGTGCTGTTGCCCGGTGACGAACTCGGGCAACAACCGAATCCGGAGCCGGTGCAGGACACTCCGGTCGTCCCTTCGGCGACGAACCCTGTGCCCGACCAGCGCACGCCCGGTGGGACGACGACCGTCCCCGTGAGCAATTCGCCCGGTGGGGTCCTCGACAACGGGCCCGGTCTACCTGCCGCGAGTGGCGCGCCGCGCGCACACATCACCGACAGCGAGCCCCTGGCTTCGCATGACGATGTGCCGGAGGACGGCCACGACCAAGGTGTGCCCGGTGCGGACGCACACGGTTCACACGGAAGGGACCAAGATGTCTCGGTCGATAGAACCGAGTCCGCGAGTCCCGACCGTTCCACTACCGTTTCCGCGGCGGAATCGCACGACACCGTCGCACCCGACCAGATCACCGGTTCCTCCGTGCCCGGGGCCGACCCGGTCGCATCGGCGCCACCGCCGTTGATTCTTCCTCCGCCTGTCGCGGCGCCTGTTGCTGCCGCGCCGCCCGCATCGTCTGTACCGGCCACACCCGCCGCCTCGGCCCCCCCTCCCGGATCATCGGTCTCCGCTCCAGCGGCACAGGCGGGCTCGGGTCCGCCGCAAGTCCAGCCGAAGCAGACCACGGTCGCGCCGAGCGAAACCCGTGGACCGGCCGCCGCGCCCAAAGTCACGGCGGTTGGCGCGACGCCACCTCCCGGGGCGAGCGGCACCGGCCGGGCGCAGCCGCCGGAACGGACCGAACAGCGTGCTGATGCGGACAAGGACGATACCGACGACTCGATGCGCACCGTGGTGGGCGCGGCCATGACGTCGGCGGCCGCACCGGCATTCGTGCTGGGCGAGCGAGTGGATGGCGACCTGGTGCTGGCCCGCACGCTGCTCGGCGGCGTCCTTGCCGCGGGCGGCGACGCGGTCCTCGGGCTCGGCTGGGCAGTCTCGGTGATGCGTCATTCGAGCGGCATCACCGCGTTCATCACCTCGAACGAGGGCCGCGGCTGGATGCCCGCCGGGCTGTACCTGCCGCGTGAGATGTCCACGCCGTGGGTGTGGGAGGTGGCCCAGAGCGCGTGGGAGGGTGTCGCCGATCCCGCGCGTGTTCTGGCCGAATTCGGAATCGCCTGGGGCCGCAAGTCCGGTGCTCGGCTGACCGCCGTCGTCTCTTCGGAGGAAGTCGGTGCCGAGTTGCGCCGGCAATTGGGTGACGTGCCGATCGAAGGTGAAGTCCCCGCCGCTTCGGCGATGGACTTCAGCGCGCCGAAGCCGAATCTGGTCGACCGCCTCGAACTGATCGGAGCTCCCGCGCTGGTGCAGCGCGCCGCGACCACGCCGGAGTCGGAGATCGGAGTGCGATGCTGGGAGTTGGCCTGGGACGCGCATGCCCGGGTCCACAAGGCGGGTCTGGGTTCCCCCGCCGCGCTGGCAGCGCCTGCGACACGGGAGCGCATCCTCGGCGCGCTCCGGCAGGGCCGTGAGGTATCGCAGGAGTGGTGGGAGGAGCTGCGGGATGCCGACGACCTGCTCACCGCGACGATGCTGTCGCGGCGTGCCGATGTGTCCAGGGTCGCGCTGGGCGAGTTGCGCGCCGATCAGGCCGACGGCCGATACACATCGGAGATGAGCGCGTTGCGCGCCATGGTTTTCGAGCGCCGCTGCGACGAACTCGTGCTGCTGCTGGCGGAGGACGCGACACGCCGGCGTCTGCGCGACGCGGTGTACGCGCACGCCCAAATCGTGGGTCATCCGGACTTCGTCGCACCGGCTCCGGGCCCCGCTGCCGCCCGGACTCGTCGCCCGACCATCACCGCGGGTCCAGGTCGGTGAGGATGGGCCGGGCGCCGCAATAGACGAAAAACGCTACGGCCCAATGCCCACGAATCGAAGCGTTAACCGGGCAAACGCCGCGCACTACCCATGGCTGGGAAGGATTGACAATAGTGGGACGTGTGGTGGGAAAGGATCTGATCGAGCATGCCGAACAGCATGGAAATCGACCCTGCGGTTTTGCGTCAGCTGGCCGACCAACACCGCCGGGTCGCGGCCGACACCAGGGAGTGGGCCAAACCGCCCGCTGACTGGCTCGCGAACTTCCTGCCCACCTACGGCAAGATCGCCTATCCGGTCTACGAAGCGCTGGAGCGTTATTACGATGCGCGCCAGCGTGCGGGCGAGGCGCTGGCCAGTGAACACGACCGCACCGCCGACTCGTTGCAGGCGTCTGCGGCCGCCTATGAGCGGCATGAATCGGAAGCCGCCTCGGAGATCCGGCGGCTGATGGACGACTCCGGTCACACGTCCCCGACCGGGCTCGGCGGAAGCCCGACCGATCAGTACGGTCCGGGCGGCACGAGGACGCCGGTGGCGCCAGGCGACAGCCCCGTGTCGGCCGCTCCTACTTCGGCAGGCCCCGTTTCGGCGGGCCCGGCATCGGCAGGCCCGGCATCGGCCGATCCCGACGGCGCCCAGAACTACCCGCTCGGTACGTCGCCCGGCGGCCCGAACGGCGCGTCGCCCACTGGTACGGGTGTGCCCGGAGCGACCGCCGCGCCGACGGAATCGGTCGGCATCAACGGCGCTGGAACGCCGAACGCGGCCGGCGCGACGCCGACGACAACGGGGGGACCGTCGAGCAGCGGCGTGACCGCGCCGACGACCGCAGGCATGCCGCCCGGTGGAGTCGGGCCACTCAACGCGAGCCCGGACGACCGAGGCGCCACGCAGCCGACCAGCGGCGCGACCGGCCGGTCGGACATGCCGCCCATGCCGGTCCCGGTCGCGAGCCCGTTCGCCGCCGCCGTCGCCTCGGCGAAGGACAAGGAGGCCGAACCCGCCTACGTGGTGGGCAGCCCGGTGAACGACGATCTGGTGCTGGCCAAGACGCTGCTCGGCAGCGTGCTCGCCGCCGTGGACTCTCCGGTGGGTATGGCCTGGGCGGTCGCGGTGATGCGCGGTCCAGGGGGAATCGGCGTATTCATCACTTCCAACGAAGGACGTGGTTGGTTGCCCGCAGGACTGTTCCTGCCGCGTGAGGTTTCCACGCCGTGGAACTGGGACGAGTTGCTCGCGGCCGACGACGGTGCCGGTTCACCGTGGGAGGGCGTCACGGATCCGGCTCGGGTACTGGCGGAATTCGGCCTGGCGTGGGGCGGCAAAGCGAACGCGAGCTTGTCCGCCCTGGTCTCGTCCGGACCGATCGACCCCGGCTTGCGTGCCCGATTCGGTGACGCGGCGATGGAAGGACTCGTCGGTCCGGTCTACGACGTCGACCTGCGCGCGTTCACCCCCGACACGGCTGACCGCCTCGGTCTTGCTGGTTCGATCCCCGGCCTGGAGCATGTCGCGTCGGTGCCCGACGCGAAGGTGGCATCTCGATGTGTGGAGCTGGCCGCGGATGCCCACGCACAGGTCGGACGTTCCGGACCGGTGCCCGCCGAAGCCGCCACGTCGCGCACGGTGCGGGAACGGATCCTCGCCGAGTTGCAAGCCGGGAGGGCCGTGCCGCGCGCACTGTGGGACGAGCTGCGCGACGCCGACGATCTGCTGGCGGCCTCGATGCTCGGACAGCGGGTCGACGTGGGCCGCGTGGAGATCGGCCAGCTGCGGCTGGATGCCGGGGTTTCCCCGTTGCGCAGCATGGTTTTCGAGCGACGATGCAACGAGCTGGTGCTGCTGCTGGCCGACGAACCGGGCCGGCAGACTCTGCGCGACGCTGTCTACGCGCACGAACAGATCACGTTGCATCCGCAATTCGTCTCGACGCCGGCGCCCGTCTCCGCCGCCGTGCAGCCCGAGCGGGCCGCTCGGCCCGCGACGGTTCCCTCGGTCACCGCACCGGAAGCTGCCGGAGGGCCGCCGCCCAGCATCGTCGTCGCGCCTTCGACGCCGCCGCCGCCGGTGGCGCCGCCGGAGCAGTCGTGAAAGCTGAACTCGTCTAGAGTTTTCGGAGGTACGGACGCGGTGCGGTGGGGTTTCACACCCACCTCGCCGCGACCCGGATCGTGCGTACCCGCCAGCACCTTGCTACGCGAACCGGGCTGTGCAGGGGAGGCGAGGGCACACACTGGGCAGGGCACCGGCAATTCCGACCGAGTTGCGGCGACGGCCCACACCGGGGGTCAAGGACCGGTCGAAGACAGTAGCGCCGGTGGTTATACGGGGAGGCTGCGCTGCCGTGCTCATGGTGACCGACGCGGCCGACACCGATGGTTGTGTTGATCCCCACGGCCCGCGCCGACGCCCGTTCGCCGGACCCCGATCGTGCCAGGCCGATAGCTGGGATATCGAGCGTGCGAACCAGCTACACGCGGGATCACTTCGAGCGGCGACCCAACGGCCGCTCGACTATGCGTCGATGACCGAGCTTTCTTCCCGATCCGGTTCGCGCTCCTCCACCGCATCCTGCGCGGTCTGGCTGTCGGGCCGGTCGGCGGCGGACCTCTCCCTGGTCCGCCGAGCAGGGATGACGCCGGGTGATCCGGTGGCCGGAGCCCCGTTCTGTTCGCCGGGCGGCGCGGTATTCGCCGCCGGCGCCGCGGTGACGCCGCCGGGCGGCGCGGTGGCCGGTTGCGCTCCGGCCGGCTGCGCGTTCGGGGCGCCCTGCGGCGGCGCGACGGCAGGCGCGGCCTGGTTGCCGGGTTGCGGCGCTTGGCCCGGCTGTCCGGGAGCGCCGTTCTTCTGGTTCTCCTCGGCCTTTTTCGCCTTGTCCTCTTCGGCCTTCTGCATCATCTGGGGTATCTGCGAGATCAGCGGCATGGCCGCCATCGGCAGCATCGCCAGCATCGGCAACAGCGACGACAGTCCGCCGTCGCCGCCGCCACTGCTGCCGCCGGAGGTGCTTCCCCCGTTGGCCTGGCCGCCGCCCGAACTTCCGTTGCCGCTGCCGCTTCCGCCGCCGTTGGCCATGTGATCGTTGAGTTCGGCGATCGCGGTGACCTTGTCGTAGACCCGGTCCACCGCGGTGGCGACAGCTTCGAGATAGGGAAGCTCGTCTTTGGGCTTGAGTTTGCGCGTGCCCGCGCGCTTCAGCGTTTCGTTGAGGTTGGCGACGATATCTTGGATGGATTTCACAGCCCGCGCCTGCTCGCTGGCCACGGTCTGCGAGGTCCTGATCACCTTGTCGTCCATCTGCAGCAGTTGAAACTGCTTGGCCTCGACCTTGTCGACGCTTTTGCGATATTCCTCGTCCGCTTCGCCTTTGCCGAGGGTTTTGTAGAAGTCGGGCTGCAGCAGCTCTTCCACGTCCGGCGGCGGCTTGGGCATGCCGCGGCCGAGCAGGTCGACGGCGGTTTGGATGGCGGTCTCCGCCATCGCGATGAAGGCGCGCAGCCCTTCCGACGCACCGGGCGGGCAGTGCAAATGGATCGGCACCACATGTTTGGCGTCGGAGGCATAGCTCGCCAGGGTGGCGGATGCCGACGTCGTTGCCTTCTTGGCTTGGGTATTCGTCGCCGTCGTTACCATGCAGCCGCCACCGCCTCTCAGAAGTCACCCTCATTCTCCCGGCTTCCCGATTCTGGGAAGTGGTTCATAGTTCGATTACCCACCCAGGAATGGGAATACGGCCGAATCGGTTCGGGCGACACAATATTTGGAAGCGTGTGAGAGGCGGTCGGTGATGAGCGATGGCGAGTCGGTCGAATGGCACCGGCACTGACGAACGACCTGGACGGAGTGCTCCGATCGCTGCTTGCGCTCTACGGCGACGGCCAGCCCGCCGGCCAGGCGGCGACCACGACCCAAGCGATCGCCGCCGACCTGGGTGCCCATTCCGGCGTGGCGGCGCGTCGGTACGGCGAGGCGCAGGGCATGCAGTTGTCGATCGCGGAATCGCATGCGGGCAAGGACAGCATCGTGCAGAAGGCCGTGGGCGAATCCGGTGACGGAACAGTCAACAGCCGCGGTCGTCTGACCAACCAGATCGCGGATCTCCAGAGCCGGATACAGGCCATCGCCGCGGTGGGCGACACCCGCTTCAGCGGTCCCGCGTTGCTGGATGCCGCGCAGACCACCATCTCGAATGCCACCAAGCAGGTCGACGCCGATGTCGCCGCCGCGCGTCAGCAGGCCGCGCAGATCATGCCGCCCGCGACGCCGGTGACCCGGCAGGCCGGGCACGGCGGCGCTCCTCGGCGGCGGCGACGGACGCGTTCCAGGGCCAGGTCCTCGTCTCGGTTGCGTCGCAGCGGCATGGTGCCCTCAGACGGGACGGTCGGCAGCAACGCGGTACTGGCCGCCAGTAACTGGCTCGGCACGCCGTATGTCTGGGGTGGCGGCGGCGCGGGTGGTCCGAGCGGCGGCGGATTCGACTGCTCGGGCCTTACCCAGTACGCCGTCGCCCAGGCCAGCCACGGGGAAGTGGTGTTGCCGCGCACCACATACGAGCAGATCTACAGCGGGGTCCGGGTGCATCCCGAGGATGTGCGTCCCGGTGACCTGGTGTTCCCTGCCAGCTCGTTCAGCACGAGAGGGCCCGAGCACGTGCAGCTGGCCGCGGGCAACGGGATGGTCATCGAGGCGCCCTACACGGGTTCGACGGTGAAATGGTCACGTATGCCGAGCGAAGCCGTCGTCGTGCGGGTGCTGTGAGCCGGTGACCGCGGAGGAGAACGCAGCGTGGCCATAAACATCCCCAGCGAGGTCGCGCTGTTCCTCAACATCTGCGGCATCCCCTACCCGGACATCAACGAGGACGATGTGCGTGCCCTCGCGGGGCATGTCCGGACCTTCGCCGAGCAAGTGCGGGATACGCACGACTCGGCGACCGGCGTGATAAACCAGATGGGCGCCTTCTACTCTGGCGAGTCCTACCAGCAGCTGGTCGCCACCTGGGCGGGCATGAGCGCTACCCACATGCGACAACTCGACAGCGCCTGCAAGCTCGTGGGGCAGGCCCTCGAAGTGGCGGCGACAGTGATCACCGCGGTGAAGATCGCCGTATTGGCCGAACTCGCCGCCCTGGCCGCGACCTACGCATCGATCATGGTCACGCCGCCGCTGGCTCCGTCCGCGCCGCTGGTCGCCGCAGCGGCACGACGCCTGTGCGAGGAGATGGTGCAGTACCTGGTCGGCTACATCGTCGCCGAGGTCGTCGGCAAAGCCATCGAACCGCTCGAGCAGGCCATCGACGACATGGTCAACGGGATCGTGTACGACGCCACCCGCAACGCCCTCGACATCCCTTCGTCGAGCGGAGCCACCCGGTTGGACATCGACCCCGACGCGGTGCAGCATTTCGCAAAGGTGCTCGATGATCACGCCGACGACATCATGCGGCACGCGGCGACATTCGCGGAGAACGTCGCGGAACTCGACTTCACGACATCGACGCCGTTCGACGATGTGGCGCAGCACACCGCGACGGACACTCCCACACCGCACGGTCCTGCCCCCGCAGCGCGGGAATTCCCGGTCGGGCGCGACGCACAGCCCGGGTCACGCTTCGCTCCGGCTGCACAGGGGAACATTGGTCTCGACGGACACCGCACCGACAACGTGCGAGTCCCCGTCGCGATGCGCGATGCCACGAACGCGATAGGTAACGGGGACCGGCCGGTCGAACGGAATGGATCCGAAGGCCGCGCGGGTGGTCCGGTCCAGGCCGGCGACCGGTCGGCCACACCTGCCGGTGCGGACCCACGTGATCCGGCCGCGGATCCCGCGAGGAAATCACCGGTACCCGATGTCGCGCGCAACGGTGGGGATTTCGAGGCGGCGCAGCGACCCGCCGGGCTCGAGACCCCCCGTGCCATCTCCGCGCAAGCGGATGCCGCGCCGGTCGCCAATCGTGATGCGATGCCCGAGGTTTCGGCGCGCTCGACGCCCGACGCCGATGTGCACCGGCCCGGCTCGGCATCCGACGCGGTTGCGCCCGCCGGCCAGCTGTCCGTAGCGGACCGGTCCGCGGTAGAGAGTCCCGTCATGGGCGATTCGCCGAGTATTCCGCCCATCACCCAGCAGGGCTCCACTGCGGCGTCCACCCCTTGGGGGCGTGCCGTGGCGCAGTCGGGCCCGTCGAATCCCGCACCGCCGAAGCCCGAACCTCCGGTGAAGGCCACTCCGAAAGCCCGTCGGCCCGCGGTGACCCCGTGGACCAAGACCCGTCGTACTCGGGACGTTCCGGCCGTGGTGCACGCTCCGTCCGCGCGACCGCCGCTGCGCTTGGTCCGGGAGAAGGGGGCCGAAGCGGGCGTCGACAGTGTCCATCTCGCCGACGCGGCGGCGGCTCCGTCGCGGGTGACGTCGTCCGATCGCGTGGATCCGCCGGGGGCGCGCGACTGAGCGGACGATCGATGGCACAAGAAAACCCATTCCCAAGCACGGGAATGGGTTGCTGAGTCGAAGTGGTGGCAGTGGTAGACGTAAACACACCGTGGTACCGGCCTGGGTGTCGCACCCCCGCAACGGCCGGTGGCCTGCCGGTGCCACCGGCCGTTGCTTTGGGTTCAGATCGTCAGGATGAGGGACTGACGATCTGTGTTCAGACAGTACCCTCTTCTGTCGGAACGTTCAATAGTGTGCACCTAAATAGCGGCAAGAAATTTCGCCAGAGCCTCTCACCTGCTGCGCGGCGGTTGGAGGGACCGGATCGCGGCTGGCCAGCCGCCGCCTAAGGGGTCGTCTGCAGGCGGATGTTTGCCGACCCCGAGGTAAACATACCGTTAACTGATGGCACGTTCAAAATTGGCATGTCCTGGCTCGGCGGCTGGCATGCTGGGGTCTTCCCATTGCTGGGAAGTGGTCGAGTCCTGGGCGTGACCGCCGGAATCTATCGTTCGATGAGGCTAGATCGGCGGAAGGGAAGTCCGAGTGTCAGCGGCCGAGGACGCGTTCTACACGGGTGTTCAGAATCTTGGGTTGGTCGCCGGTGGCGTGCGCAACGAACAGCACGCGGCGGCAGCGTTTCGGGCTGCCACCGATCTCGACCCGGACATGTGCGATGCCTGGCTCGGGCGCGCCATGGCGGGGGAGGTCACCTCTGAGGTGATCTATGGCGCCTATCGCTCGGTGCACAACCTCTACCGCGATCAACAACGGGCGGGTCTGGTCGATCGCGCCCTGTGGTGCCAGGTCGAGATCGGCATGTACGGCCTGCGCGTCGCGATGGCCGACCGGGACCAGATCGCCATCGCACAGGCGTGCTCGTATGCCGAAGGCGGTGAATGGCAGGAGGCCGCGGCGATTCTCGACGAGGTTCCGCGCGACGACGTATCCGATTTCGTGCGTATGTCGCTGTACTTCCGGACGAAGCAATGGCCGGATGTGCTCACGCTGCGCAGCGCGCGGCCGGTACTGGAAGACGGTCTGCTGGACATCGCCGCGGAGCTGATGACCGCGCAATCGTTGGCGCATCTGGGTCGCTTCGGCGAGGCCATGCCGCGCGCGCAGCGGATCGTGGAGGACAGCTCCTCGGGCAGTCTGTCCTACATCTGGGCCGACGCGCACTTCTTGCTCGGCATGCTGATGCGGCACAACGGCGACCACGAAGCCGCCGACAAGGTCCTCAAAGGACTACAGGGCTCGGCGCTGTGGCCCGAGCGCGAGGAATGGCAGCGCGCGGTTCGGGACAAGGCGTACCGATTCGAGGTCGCCACCGCGGAACTCATCGCCTCCCGCACCAACAAGTGGGATCCGAAGACGGGTGACGATCCGCGCGAGGCGGCCGCCAGCGCGGCGCGTGCGGAGCGAGAGAGTCTCCTCGCGGAGGCTTCTGATCTGCTGCAGGCGCAGATCGGCATGGACTCGGTCAAAGAACAGGTCGACCGGCTCAAGTCAGGCGTGCTGATGGACCAGGTGCGCGCCAAGCGCGGGCTCGCGGTGGATTCCAAGTCGCAGCATTTGATCTTCTCGGGGCCGCCCGGCACCGGCAAGACGACCATCGCCCGTGTGATCGCCAAGATCTTCGCAGGCCTGGGTGTCGTGGAGAACGCCGATGTCATCGAGGTGTCCCGCAACGACATGGTCGGCACCCACCTGGGCCACACGGCTCCCAAGACCAACGCGCTGATCGACACGGCGCTCGGCGGTGTGCTGTTCATCGACGAGGCGTACACGCTGATCCAGGAAGGTCTTTCCGGCGGCGACGCGTTCGGCAAGGAAGCGGTCGACACGTTGCTGGCCCGGATGGAGAACGATCGCGACAAGCTCGTCGTGATCATCGCGGGATACGAGGACCAGATCGACCGGTTCCTCGCGTCCAACGACGGTCTGGCGTCCCGCTTCACCAAGCGCATCCGTTTCGCCAGCTACGGCGCAGACGAACTGGTGCAGATCGCCGAACACATCGCGCGGAAGAAGGACTCGATCCTCTCCGAGCAGGCACGCGAGGTGCTGCGGCTGCGGTGCGAGGAGTTGGCGGGGCAGACCAAGAACGGCAGGCGATTGATCGATCTGGCCGGCAACGGTCGTTTCGTGCGCAACGTGGTCGAGGCCGCCGAAGCCGAGCGCGACTATCGCTTCACCAGGGAGAACGCCGATATCGCCGCGATGACCGACCAGGAGCTCATGACGATCGACGCGTTCGATGTCACCGCGGCGCTGGAGGGTTTGGCGCCGAGCACGCGGGTGTGAGGCGTCCGCTGATCCACTGTTCCCAAGGTTGGGAATAGTGGTCGTATTCATGCCGTAACCGCTGGTTACGGTGTGGTGGCAGGGCGGCGGAAGGAACGAGAACCGGTGGCGCGCTTCCGGGTTGTGACCAAACACCAGATTTCCGGCTGGCGCTTTCTGCTGCGCCGGATCGAGCACGCGCTGGTCCGTCGCGACGCGTCGATGATCGATGACCCGCAGCGCGGTCGCTCGACCGCGCTGACCGTCGGCATCGCGCTCGCGTGCGTGATCATCGCGGGCGCCGCCGTGCTGGCGTTCTTCAAGCCCGCCAAGAAGGTGGGGGACTCGAAGATCATCGCGGAGAAGGACACCGGCGCGCTGTTCGTGCGCGTGAACAACCGGCTGTTCCCGGCGCTGAATCTGACGTCGGCCCGGTTGATCGTCGGGTCCCCCGACAAGCCGGTGCAGGTCTCCCGGGACGAGCTGTCGAAATTTCCCCGCGGGCCGTGGGTCGGTATTCCCGGTGCGCCTGGCAGCATCGTCGACACCGGCGAGAGGGATTCGTCGTGGACGGTGTGCGACACGGCGCGAACCGGTGCTGCGGCGCCGGTCAACCCCGCGACCGGTCTGCCGACCGTGAGTCGCTCCGCGGTGCGCACGACGGCGATCGGCGGCCCGCTCACCGTGGACGGCGACGCCAATCGCGCATTGGGGGAGGGTGAGGCACGTCTGCTGCGCGACGACAACACGACCTGGTTGGTGTACGGCGACGCCGAGAAAGGCGTGGTGCGCGCCGCGATCGATCTCGCGACCACCGCGGTGGCCATGGCGCTCGGCATCGATTCGACCGCTCCGGTGATGGCGGCGTCCAAAGGCTTGGTCAACGCCATTCCCGAGGCTCCTCCGTTGCGGGTGCCCGACGTACCGGGTAAGGGCGAGTCGGTCACGCTGAACAATGGATTGACCACGCCGGTCGGGTCGGTACTCACCGTATCGACACCGGACCAGGGAGTTTCGTACTACCTCGTCTCACAGTCGGGGTTGGTGCGGGTCAGCTCGGTGCTGGCGGCGATGGTGCGCAACGCCGACTCGCAAGGCGCGGTGTCGACCCGCACCGTCGGGCCCGACGTGATCGCGGCGAACCTGCGTCCAGGTCAGTGGCCGGGCACCGCCACCTACCCGACGCGTCCCATTCGCCTGGTCGACCCGGAGCGATCCGGCGTGACCTGCTTGCACTGGTCGCGCTCGGGAAACGATCCGAACGCGGCCACCGAGCTGCTGGTGGGGAGACAGTTGCCGCTGACGAAGGACGAACAGGGTCGCGCCGTGGATTTGGTGACCTCCGCCGCCTCACGCGGCACCACCGCGGACGCTGCCTACCTGCCAAGGGACACCGGCCGTTTCGTGCAGGTGACCGGCACCGAGCCGGGATCGCCGTTGCGGGAATCGCTCTACTGGGTCTCCGACAGCGGCGTGCGCTACGGCCTCATCACCGAGCCGAACAGCGGCGGCGGCGGCGATCCCACCTTGACCTCGCTCGCCCTGCGCGCCCCGGTCCCCGCGCCGTGGAGCATCATCTCGCTCTTCGCGGTCGGACCCGCCCTGTCCCAGAAGGAAGCTCGCATCCAACACGACGGAATTCCGAACAACAAGATCGTCGCCGGGCTCGGGGGAACGCAGTGACCAGCACTCGCCGATTCGTCCGGCCCGCACGGATGGTGCGCGGTCCCAAAGCACCCGCCGTGACCGAGTTGCGGTTGCAACCGCCGACGGAGCTGCCCAAACCGGTTCCGCCTTCGCGGCTGCGGATGATCATGCCCGTGGTCATGGTCGCGGCCATGGCAGGGATGATGGTCATGATGTTCCGCGGCGGCGGTGCCATGAACCCGATGACGCTGATGTTCCCGGCCATGATGGTCGTGTCGATGTTCGGCATGATGGGCGGCGCCTTCGGGGGCAATTCCGGCGGTGCGGCGAGCCTGAACGAGGAACGCAAGGACTACCTGCGCAGTATCACCGACAACCGCAAGATGGTGCACGCGGCGGAAGCCGAGCTGCATACCTTCCTCCGCTACACCCACCCTGGTCCCGACGAGATCGCCCGGTTGATCGGCGGCAAGCGGATGTGGGAGGTGCAGGTCGCGAGTCCGCAGTTCCTGCGCGTGCGGGTCGGCCGCGGGCGCATCGCCAACCAGGTGCGCGTGATCGTCCCCGAAGCCGCGCCCACGTCCGATCTGGACCCGGTCGGCGTCGTCGAGCTGACCCGCTTCGCCAAGGCCTATTCCACGGTCGGCGGCATGCCGGTCGCGATCAATCTGTTGTCGGCGCCGCAGGTGGGCATCGACGGCGACCCGCGCCTGGTGTCGGGGTTGGTCCGCGCAATGATCGCCGAGGTGGTAGTGCTGCACGGACCGGACCAGGTGGCGGTCGCGGCGGTGCTGTCCGACCCGGACGCGCCGGAATGGTCCTGGCTGAAATGGCTGCCGCACACCCAGCATCCGAACGAGACCGACGCCATCGGCTCCAGCCGGATGGTCTACCGCACCGTCGCCGAACTGCGCACCAAGGTGCTCGCCGGACTCAATCGCGGTCCGTTCTCGGCGAATTCGCAGCCCACCTTGGATCGCACGCACTTCCTGCTGCTAGTCGACGTCGCCGGGCCCGCGAGCGACCGTGACATCTCCGGCATCGACGGCTGCACCTGGTTGCGGCTGGGCGCCACCGAACAGAATCTGCCGCGGGCCCTGCGTTTCACCGTGAGTGACGACCGGTCGCTCAACGAAGTGACCGTCCGCGGCCTGCGTCGCGTCGGCGTTGCCGACACGCTGTCGGTGGCGGCGATGACCAGGATGGCGCGCAGTATCTCGCCGTACCGGCTGTCCACAGTGGTGGAGGCGGTGGCCGCCGAGCAAGCCAGCGGCGGCACCTCCTGGGAGGAAATGGTCGGTCTGCCCGATCCGGGCGCGGTGCGCATCGATCTGCAGTGGCCCCGGCGCCGAGACGCGGACCGCTCGCGGTTGAACATCCCCTTCGGGCACGATCCGGCGGGCGGTGTGGTCTATCTCGACATCAAGGAGTCCGCCGAGGAAGGCATGGGCCCGCACGGCATGTGCATCGGCGCGACCGGTTCCGGCAAATCGGAATTTCTGCGCACGCTGGTGCTCTCGGCAATCGCCACGCACTCGCCGGACGTACTGAACCTGTTGCTGGTCGACTTCAAGGGTGGCGCCACCTTCCTCGGCTACGACCGCCTCTCCCATGTCACCGCCGTCGTGACCAACATGGAGGAGGAAGCCGATCTCGTCACTCGTATGGAAGACGTGATCAACGGTGAAATGGCCCGCAGGCAACGTATTCTGCGCGACGCGGGCAACTTCGCCAGCGTGGCGGACTACGAACGAGTGCGCGAGCAAGGCGCGGACCTGCCCCCGATGCCCACGCTGCTGATCATTCTCGACGAGTTCGCCGAACTGCTCGAACAGCATCCTGGCTTCTCCAAACTGTTCGTGGCCATCGGCCGGCTCGGTCGATCGCTGCGCATCCACCTGTTGCTCGCCTCGCAGAAGGTGCCTGCCAACCGGATGGGCGAACTCGAGGCGCACTTGTCGTACCGAGTGGCGCTGCGCACCAACCAGACCAGCGACTCGCGCGACGCCATCGGCACCGCCGACGCCTATCACTTGCCGAAGAAGCCCGGCGCCGGTTACCTCCGCGTCGGCGCAGGCGATCTCCAACGGTTCCAAGCCGCGTATGTCGGTGAGCCCTACACCGCGCCGGTGCAGAACTCCACGGCCAACGCACAGCGGGTGCGGCGTGCCGGGGGCGGATACCGGCCGCCACAGCGTTTCACCGCGGTGCATATCGCCGACGCGCGTCCGGCCTCGATCGCCGCGCCGCAGCCGGTCGCGCCGACGCCCGCGTTGGAAGGCGAGCCGGTGACCATCATGGAGACCGTGCTGCAGCAATTCGCCGGCCACGGCAGGCCCGCGCACAAGATGTGGCTGCCGCCGCTCGGCACGCCGCCCACCCTCGACAAGCTCGTCGGTGCCGTTCCCCGAGGCGCGCTGCAGCTTCCGCTGGCGATCGTGGACAAGCCACGCCAGCAGCGCCAGGACGTGTGGTCGGTCGATCTGTCCAGCGCGGGCGGCCACGTGGCCGTGGTCGGTGGCCCGCAGTCGGGGAAGTCGACCGCGCTGCAGACCCTGGTCGTATCGGCCGCCATGACCCACACGCCCGAACAGGTGCAGTTCTATTGCCTGGACTTCTCGGGCGGCCTGTCCGGTCTTCGCACCGTGCCGCATGTCGGTTCCGTGGCCTCCGCACGTGACACCGACCGTATTCGACGGACTTTCGCGTTGATCAACAACTTGATCGCCATGCGACAGACGCTGTTCACCGAACTCGGCATCGATACGATGCGTGAGTTTCGGCGTCGCCGCGGCTCAGCCGCCGAGTCCGCGCGGTTGACCGCGGCCGGCGATGTCCACGGGGATGTGTTCATCGTCGTCGACGGTTGGGACATCGGATTCGCAACGAATGGGCCCTTCTACGACGAGTACATGCCCACGATGGAATCCATTGCGGTACAGGGCCTCAATTACGGCATCCATCTGGTCATCAGCAGTTCGCGGTGGGCGGCGATCCGGCCACAGATCAAAGACATGGTGCAGACCCGCCTGGAAATGCGGTTGGGTGACCTGACCGATACGGTTTTCACCGGGCAGCGGAGTGTCGTGGCGGCCATCCCGCCGAATCGGCCGGGCCGGTGTATTTCCTCTGAAGGATTGCACATGCTCACCGCACTGCCACGTGCGGACGGGAATGGCGATGCGGAGTCGGTTGCTGCCGGACTGACCGCCATTGCCGACCAATTGCGGCGGACACACGACGGTCGTACGGCACCGGAAGTGAGGTTGCTGCCGAGCCAGGTCTCGCTGAGCGAGGTCCTCGCGCGTATCCCCGAGCCGACCGATCTCGCGCAGCGACTGGTCGTGCCGTTCGGTGTCCGGGAATCCGACCTCGGTCCCGCTGTGCACGACTTCGGCGTATCTACGCATCTGGTCGTGCTGGGCTCGTCGGGCTCCGGAAAGTCGACGGTGGTATCGGCACTGCTGGAGTCCATCCGCACCCGATTCACCAAGGATCAGGCGCGGGTGCTGCTGATCGATTACCGACGCCAGCATATGGAAGCTTTGCCCGACGACCAGTTGGTCGGCTATCTGACCAGCGCTCGGGATCTCAGCGAGAATCTGCCGCCGTTCGTCGCCAAGATGCGAAGCAGGCGTCCGCCGGACAATGTGACACCGCAACAGCTCAGGGATCGTTCGTGGTGGAGCGGGCCGGAGATCTTCGTCGTCATCGATGACTACCATATGGTTGTCCAACGCGGACAGCTCAATCCGCTCGATCCGTTGCGAGAGCTCATGATCGATGGCCGCGATACCGGGCTGCATGTCGTCGCGGCCCGGAATATCGCCCAAGCCGATTCCGCGATGTACGACAGCGTTCTCGGGCAGATCAAGAACCTCAACTGTTCCGGCGTCATCCTCGATGGGTCGAGGCTGGACGGCATGCTCATCGGTGACGTGAAGCCCACCAAACAGCCGGTGGGAAGGGGAATCTTCGTGGAGCCGCTGCATTCCCGCAAGGACTTGGTCCAAGCCGCGTGGACGCCGGAGTGAACGCGCCGCACGGCCGAGGTTCCTTTGTCCCCCAAGGTTGGGAATAGCTTAGCGTTCTTGGTGTACCGCTCGAGTGTGAGTGGCACCGATCGATTGGAGGCTTCGATGGTTCCAGTGCCAGTTCCTACCGAACAACTTCCCGTGATCAGTGCCCGACTCGGTGCCGCGAAGCCGACGCTGTGGGTGACTCGCATCGACAGCAATGTCGGTATCACCGAACCGAATCCGTACCACAACGCTTCTGTCCCGGTCGGAATTCACTATGAGGCCGCCGATTCGGTCTGCGACGCTCTCGTGAGCCGTAGCGCCGCCGCTGTCGGCAGTTGACCGACCGTGTAGCCCGGTAGAGAGAGGGCGAGTCATGCCGTTCGACGTGTACGTCGCCGAGGGGCCGCAGGCGAATCGGATCCTCCCCAGCTGCCCCGGAGCAGCGTCGTTGGTTGCCGTGTCGGCCGCCCGCGCTGGCATCGACGAGGCATCGATTCTCGCCATGGGCGTAATGGTGGAGCGTGCGCTGTCGTCGGCCGGTTCAACGGCCGATTCGGGTGTCGCTGAGCGCGGGCCGGATGCGTTGGGCCAGGACGTCGTCTCTGGAGCCGCACCGTACGCGCCGACAATCGATGGCGTCCGGTACTCGTGCCGCCTGCCGGGGTGTCAGTGCCCCGGCCGCTCGGACGCGGTGTCTCAGGAAGGAGGACAAGGGCAGGCCTGGGAAGGACTCCATACCAGGTGAACAGCTCGACGTGCCGGTGCTGGAGCGACCGCCGGCGATCGGCGTCATCGAATGCGACGAGGACGACACCTAGGAGGACACGACGGCGAAAGCGGTGCTCATGGGGGTGCTCGACAGTTTCGATACGCGAGGCGGGAACCGCCGACCATGAGGCTTCTCGGTAGGCGTGCCGAGCGGCAAAAAACACATTGTTCGAAAGGAATGGCAAGGAGCCATGAGTTTTACCACTGAAATCGACCACGATACTTTGAGTAAGGCCCGAGTGCAGTTCGCCACTATTCTGGGCGAGTTCGAGTCGGCCGGGCAAGCATTGTCCGGAGTGCAGCATCAGTTCCCTGCCGCCGTCGAGGGTGAGATCGGCACTGCCATCTACAACGCGGTCGGCAATACGTACGAGCACATCAAGAGCTTGTGCAACATGTTGCAGACCCGCATCATGGATCCGATGGACGCGGCCAGGATCCAGGCCGATGCGGAGGGTATGGACCGGGCGGGTGAGATCGCGCGGCTGGGTAACGACGGCGTGACCGACGTCGGAAACGCCTCTGGCGCATGGGCCAACAATCATATGGAGAACACCTCCGCCATCGGCCAGGATCAGTCGAAGATCGACCTCAATTTCTGACGGCCACGAAACCCGATACAGCTCTAGAAAGGTTTGAGGACAATGGGCAGAATCAAGAACGTCTACGGGCAGGTGGACGGACTCACCGCCGATACCGAACAAATCATCGGCCGCATTCGCGATCAGATCATTCCGGATGTCAAGAAGCGCTGGGATGAGACGCTGGCAACCTTCCAAGGTGACGGCGCCAACGCCTTCTCGGACATCACTCGGGATTTTCACTCCAGGCTGGGTGCGCTCGAGGCTGCCATGGCGCACCTGAACGGAAAGGTGACCAAGATTTCCGGCAGTGGTGGCGATGTGCAGACACTGGATCACCGGCTTTCGGGCCTGTTCACGTAGTCGTCGGGCCGACGCGGTCCCGTCCGCCACCTATGGCCTCGACGGGCGAGTCGCCTGACACTCGTGGTGGGAGAGTTGGAAGCCGAACCGATCTCCATCGATATGAATGTCGATGCCGTCCTTGTTCTCCGGAACATGGATGGCATCGACTTCTTTCTGTCGGCCCTCGCTCTTGTGCCGAACATCCCGATGCCGTCGACCAGGGCCCGGTGCATACCGTTGTGACCCGGATGAAACGAGGAGCCGGTACTGCCGAGGGCTACCGTGTGCATCCGGCTGCCGAGCGTCGGCCGCAGTGCCTGTACCGGCAAACGGTCGCGTAGACGCTGCCGACATGAGGTGCGTGAACGTCGTCGCACAGAGCGGCCGCCGACCGGGCGGCCCCGGTTGAGCCCTGAACCTCCTCGGGCCGGATCGGGTGCGGTCCGAGTGGGCGCCGCGGCCCGCAAGATCCCACGTGCAGCCCCATTTTCACGGCATTCCCACTTCTGGGAATGCCTTAGCGTTTTCGATGTACTACTCGCCAAGAGTGGTGCCGGTCGTTAGGAGACTTCCATGTATCTCGCTGTTGATCCGGATCATCTCCCGGTTATCGCTTCCCAGCTCGGCGTCAGCGCGGAGGACTTGATGCTGATGCTCGGTGCGGCCGCGCCCGTCGCTGTCCCGTTTCCGCCGGGTCTCGACGACGTGAGCGCGCTCATTCCCGCCGCATGCGGCAAGCAAGCAGGGTTGTTCTTTCCCACCACGGCGAACGGAGTCGCCATGGGAAGCGAAGGCGCGGTTGCCCTGCCGGAGGTCGGTGTCGCCTTCGCCGCCGGTGACATGGTCGGTGGTACCCAGGTGGACATCGCGTCAGCGGCCATCTAGGCCTGGATAGCCCGAGCGAAAGCTGATGAGATGCTTGCTGTCGTATTCGGCGCGTTGGCACCGGAGGCGATCATCGCCCCGCTGCTCGCCGGCGATGGGGTCACCACGACGCGGTTGACCGCGAATGCCTACAGGGCTATGGCCATGCAATTGAATGCCGCCGCGGCCAACACCGAGGGCTCGATGCTCCAGATGAGCGGGACCTTTCAAGCGCTCACCTCTCAGCAGGCGCAGGCTGCGTTCCGTAAACACGCGGCATGGATGCGTGAGCAGGCCACAGTGGCGGAGACGACCGGCGAGTTGCTGGACCGAGCGGCTGACATCTGCTCCACGGCGAAGGCCGCCATGGCGGCGGTCGCCGCCAAGGTTGCCCAGGTGCGGTTGCAGGAGGGGATCGCGCTCGCCGGCGGCATGGGCCCGTTGAGCGGGCCTGCGGTCGCGGAAGCCGAAGCCGAGTTGCTCGCGCTCAGAGGCGCCGCCCTCGGGGTGATGGCCGGTTACGCCGGGGCACTGGTGCCCACGCTCGCCGCACTGCCGCCACCAATCGAGGCGCCGCCCATTGTGACCGGCGGTGCAGGGCCGGACCCGCAGACGCAATACCTGTCGTACGACAATCCGGCCAACAATACCGAAAGCGGTCCAACTCAGACGCATACGTCGACCTCGTCGACGGGCGAGAGGTTGACCGGATCGGATAACGGCGGCTCCGAATCGGTCGGCGACAAGACCCCTACCGACACGACCCAACCCACCGATACGACTCAGCCGACGGATCCGACACAGCCGACCGATCCGACTCAGCCGACGGATCCGGCGAACCCGGGCACCGATCCCGAGCAATTGGCGAACGCGGATCCCAGTGGTTGGTCCGGTGATTCGGGAGCGAACGGCGTAGGAGACGGTGCCACAGACCAGTCCTGGCTCTATGGCACGTCGCAGAACTCGCCGACGTTGGCCGGATTGAGTGGTGGGGCCGGGAGTCTCGTCGCGCTGAATATGGCTCGCGGTGGCCTCGGATCGATGCCGGGCGCCTCGACCGGGTTCCGGATGCCCGCCAACTGGACGCCCGGAGCCGGAAGGGCGTTCGGCGCCATGCCGCAACAACCGGGTTCCGGACCGATGGCTCGGAAGGGCCCGCCACGCGGTGCGGTCGCGCCCAAGGCGCGGATGCGACGACGCCGTGACGACGAGAAGAAGTCGTCGAAGGTGTTCGTACCAGGCGAAGCTCAAGATGTTCCGGTCCTCGAGCAAGCTCCCGTCATCGGGGTCATCGAGTACGAGGACCGCGACGACAGGGACGAGCCGACGCCCGAACTGGTACTGGCGGTCGGCGTCATCGAGCCGGACGAAGACGAAGCGGTGCTCGCCTCCGCAGAACCTCCCCGGTGAAGCGCGCCGAGGTCGAATATCGAGTCGAGGGAGATGATCACAATGCATTCGGGGAAGGTGTGGAAGACGATCCAGTAGCAATCGACCTGAATGTCGATGCCGCCCTGCTGTTACAGCATCTGGTCGGCATCGATTCCTATCCGCCGGTATTGGCGCTGCTGCCGAATATCTACCGCATCGAGGATCGGGATCGGGTGCATGCCGTAGTCGCCGCGCAGCTCACCGAAGTGGGTGTGCTCGAGGACGGTCGCGTGCACCCGGTGGTCGAGCATTGGCTCACCAGTCTGTACCGCCCGGATGTGGAAATGGATGTCCGGATCCTGGATACCGGGTTGGATGGCGAGTCGAAGGGAATGCTGCGGATGTCGCTGGTGCGCGCGGGCGAGACCCATGTGCTCGCGGTGCGCTCCGATGACCACGTCGTCATTCAGTCGGTGTTCCAGCAGGACCGCCAGCTCGACACCTTGTCGGCCGCAGTCGCGTCCGCGCTCGGTCCGGCGCAGGCGTTGCGGTTCGAGTCGATCGCCGCGCCGGTCGAGCAATTCGGCGAGATTCCCGACGACCAGGACGAACGGCGGCGTGCCCTGGTGGAACTCGGTGCGGAACCGCATGCCGCCGCGGTGCTGAGCCGGGTTCTGGACGAGGTGGTACGACGGGCGGAGGTGGTGATGATCGAGCACCATGACGGTAGCTCGGCGGAGCCCGAATTCAGCGTGAACGTGCTGGATACCCTGTCGGGGCGAATCATCGTGACGCCGAGCGTCGCGATGGACGGACAGAAGTGGGCGAGATATGCGCCGGGCGACGACGCGGCCTTGCGGTCGGGTATCGGGGCGTTGGTCGACCTGCTGCCCGGTCGAAGTTGGTTCGACACCAGCAGACTGAACTGAACGTCGGACCGTGTTTGTCGAGAGGACGACGGAAATGAACCGAGCACCGAGCATCAACGGTCATTCGGCCGAGTCCGCGCGCGCTCGCGGCGGTTACGACGCGTACTTCGCACCGACGAACGAGCTGAGCGACGCGGCCGTCGCACCCGGCCCCGCCCCCGAGGCCCGGCAGGACGCCGACAACCCCACGCCCGCTGACCCCGTGATCGGCCCGCCGCGTGAGCCACGGCCGCCCGCCGGGGAACCCGATCCACGCTCGACCCAGGCAATGGTGACGCCGCCGACTGGCGCGAGCACGCTGCCTCCGCAAATGAATGCGCAGGCAAGCACGCCGCCGCCCCAGACGAATGTCCCGCCCGCGCAGACGAGTACGCCACCACCTCAGTTCAATTCCGCTCCGCCGCAGGCGGGCACGCCTTCGCCGGATTACTCGGCGCCGCCCGCGGCAGCGCCGAGAGCAGCGCAACAGTATTCGGCACAGCAGCGGTCCGCCGAGCAGTACCGAGCCGAGCAGCAGTCCGCCACGCAGTCTCAAGCGATCGCGCGCACCGACGCCGCATCCGCGAATGAGGAGTGGTCGTCCGGCTCGGCGACCCCCTGGGTTCCCGAGCGCGTCGACCGCACCGCTTATGAGCCGACGCCGCGGATCGAGGTGCTGCCCGCCGCGCTCAGTTCGATCGAACTGCTCGCCGACATCTCCGCCGCGAAACGCGCGCAGCTGCGCTCCTCCTCGGGAATGCGGGGCGCGCTCAACAAAGTCGGTTTCAACCTCGGGCTCTCGCCCGCCGAACAGCGTGCCGAGGATCGCAAAGCGCGAATCCGGACCCAGCTGACCACGACCTATCAGATCGCGGTGATCAGCGTGAAGGGCGGCGTCGGCCGCACCACCACCGCGGCGACGCTCGGCTCGACCTTCGCGGGCCTGCGCCCGGACCGGGTGGTCGCGATCGACGCGAACCCGGACTTCGGCGATCTCTCCACCCGTACCTGCAGGCACCCGTACGGCCTGACGCTGCGCGATCTGGCGCAGTCCCAGAACCTCGACGCGTTCTCCGCGGTGCAGTCGTTCACCTCGATCAACTCCTCCGATCTCGCGGTGATCGCGTCGCCATGGAGCACCGAGGCCACCGAGGCGTTGTCCGGCCGCGAGTACAGCACCGCCGTGGAAGTGCTGCGCAAGCACTTCAATCTGCTGGTGGTCGACTGCGGGACCGGCGTGCTGGATTCGGTCACGTCGACGGTGTTGCAGACCAGCGACGCCGTCGTGGTCGTCACTCCGGCCACCGTCGGCGGCGTGACCGGCGCGGTGGCCACCCTGAACTGGCTTAGTTCCCATGGCCTGCAACATTTGATCGCGAAGTCGATCGTCGGCATCGTGCACCATCAGCCGCTGAAGCCGACCGTCGACGTGGACGCGATCGAGAAACTGTTCGAGACCGCGCAGCGCCCAACCTGCGTGCTGCCCTACGACGCGCACTTGGCCGAGGGCGGCGAGATCGACCTGCGGCTGTTGGAGAAGGAGACCGTGCTCGCGTTCGAAGAGTTGGCCGCATGGCTGGCCGATGGATTCCCTGGATACCTCTCCAGCGGCGCCGACAACTCCGGTGACCGCGGAGGGTGGCGATGAGCGGGCGTAGCGAGCGAATCAGCGAGGCGGAGGCATGAGCACTGCCGTCGCGCCCGCGCCTGCCGGGACGCAGCCGTCGGCGGAGGTCGCACGGGCCCGGATCGCCGTGATGATCTCCACGTATCAGGTCGACGTCGTGGTGCCGACCAAGTTCACCATCGAGACCTTCATCGACGACCTGCTGGTCGTACTGGCTTCGGCGATCGATGACGAGAACGTCGATTTCACGCCGCCGCAAGGTCAGTGGAGCCTGGCCCGCCCGGGCGAGCCGCCGATTCCACGCTGGCGCAGCCTTGCCGACCACGACATCGACGACGGCACGGTGTTGATGCTGTCGGTCGTCGAGTCGGCCGAGGTGTTCACGCCGGTGGTCGAGGACATCACCGACGCGCTCGCCCTGATCAACGAGCGCGAGTTCGCCGAATTCGACGCGAACACCGCCGCGATCGTCGGCCTGGCCGTGCTCGGCATCGGGGCCTCGGCGGTGGCCGCCATGCTCGCTTGGTCGTGGACCATGACCGGTTCGACCCTGTGGTGCGGCCTGCCCGCCCTGCTGCTCGGTGGGCTGTGCTGGGCGGGCGCCGCGCTGTCGCGCAGGCGTAACACTGCGGCGACGATCACCCTCGGCTTGACGCTGGCGGCGACGCCGCTGCTGTTCGCCGGAGGGGCGATGCTGGTGCCGCCCGCCTACGACCAGCCGGGGCCGTTCGCCGCGGCCAATCTGGCGGCCGGGGCCGTGGTCGCCGCGGTGGCCGCCGCCACCATGATGCGATTGAGCAGGATCGGCATCGCGACCCTGATGGCGGTCACGGTGCTCGGCATCGCGCTGACCATCGCGGCCCTGCCGTTGACCTACGTGGATCTGTCCGTCGGGCAGGTCGCCGGCGGCGTGGCGTTCGTCGGGATCGTGTTGCTGACCACGGCGCCACGGTTGGCCGTGGTCATCGCGCGCATCCGGCCGCCGGATCTGCCCGACCCGGGCAACGAGGTCTCCCCGACGACACTGACCGACATCTTCGACGCGGAGACGGTGCGCGAAGGGGACGAGCACACCGCGGTCGGCGAGCGGCAGCGCACTGCCGAGGAGGCCGGTATCGAGGGCCGAGCCCGGCTCGCGGTGACCAGCCTGCGTGGCCTGATCGCCGCGATCTCCACAGTGCTCGCGTCTTCCGCGGTGATCTCGGCCGCGGCCAGCCCGGGTGGGATCCGGGAAATCGTCATGGGCACCGCGATCGGCGGCCTGCTGGCGATGCGCGCTCGCTGGCACCCCGACCGCGTCCAGGCGATCGCGCTGATCGCAGGCTCCGTGGTCACCGTCTGCGGTGTCGGTTTCGTCGAGGTGGGCGCCTACGAGACCCCGGTCGCGCGTCTCGTGGTAGGACTCGTGGTGGCGTTGGCGGCGTGCGCGGCGTGTATGGCCGCGCTCCGGCTGCCGGGCAAGCGGCTGTCCCCGGTCACCCGTCGTGTCATCGATCTGGTGGAGTACGCGCTGATCCTGGTGGTTCCGGTGCTCGCCTTCTGGATCATGGGCGTCTACACCGCTATGCGAGGGATCTGATGAAGGTCGGCAGTGCCGCGGTCGCGGTTCTCGCCGGGGTGCTGCTGGCGATCACCGCCGCCCCCGCCGTCGCGCTGGAGCCGCCGCAGGTCGTGGTCGGCGCGCCGCCCGCGGACGACCCGCCGGGACCCGAAGAGCCGATGAAGCAGCAGAAGGGCTGCCTGGCCGCGGGCGCGCTGCCCGATAGCGACCTCAGCCGTACTCCGCCGGCGGAACTGGCGCTGGATCTGCGCCGCGCCAAGGCGCTCAGCCGGGGCGCAGGCGTGACCGTCGCCGTCATCGACACAGGTGTGCAGCCGCACCCGCGCCTGCCCAACCTGGTGGGCGGTGGCGACTATCTCGCCGCGGGTGGCGACGGGCTGTCCGACTGCGACGCACACGGCACGCTGGTCGCCGGAATCATCGGAGCCACCTCCGATCCCGCGGACGGATTCTCCGGTGTGGCGCCGGACGCGCGGATCATCTCCATCCGCACCCGTTCCGGCGCGTTCAGTCCCGAACACCCGAGTTCTGATCCGAGCCAGCGGACCGCCGTCGAGATCCGGACGCTGGCGCGGGCGATCACTCGCGCCGCCAACCAGGGCGCCGGTGTGATCACCGTGTCACTGCCGATCTGCCTGCCGGTGGACGCGCAGCCGGATCAGTCCATGCTGTCGGCGGCCATCGGCTATGCCGTCCACGTGCGCGGCGCGCTCATCGTGACCGGCGCGGGCAACGCAGGCGGCGGCGCCGGTTGCACGCAGAACCCGGACGTCGACCCGACACGCCCCGCTGACGCGCGCAACTGGCGCGACGTGAAGACGATCTCCACACCAGGATGGTTCGGCGCCGACGTGCTCACGGTCGGTTTCACCACCGCGACCGGCGCGCCCGTGCCGGATTCGCTCACCGGACCGTGGGTTTCGGTCGCCGCGCCGGGCACCGGCATCGAATCGCTCGGCCCCGGCGGCGGTGGCCTGATCAACGGCGTCGGCGAACCGGACAAGCTCGTGCCCGTCGGCGGCGCGTCGTTCGCCGCGGCCTACGTCAGCGGTGTGGCCGCCCTGTTGCGCTCGCGCTTCCCCAATGAGACCCCACGCGAGATCGCCTCCCGCCTGCAAGCCAGCGCGCACGCCCCGGCACGCGGAATCGACAACATGGTGGGCGCGGGCATGGTCGATCCGCTCGCCGCCCTGAGCTACCGCACACCGCCGCAGCAACCCGCGGGCCTGTTCCAGTCCTCGGAACTGCCGATGCCTCCTCCGCCGCGCGCGAAGGACCTGCGTCCCGCGATCACCGCGACCGTCGTCATCCTCGCCGCCGTACTGCTCGGCCTGGCCGGCAGCCACCTGAATTCCGCGATGCGGAGGCGCCGGTGAGTTTTCCGAGCGTACGGGTCGCCGGCGTCGAGCGGGGTCCGTTCGCCGCCTTCGTCGTCGTCGGCAGCCCGCTGCTGGTCGGGCTGTCGGCCAAGACGCCGTGGTGGGTGAGCGCGGTGGTGGTCACCGTCCTGGTCGTGACGGTGACCGTCCGGGTGAACGGGCGGACCGGTATGCGCTGGTTGCTGGACTGGGTGGCTTACCGCACCGGCCGGACCGCGCGGGCGCGCGAACGCACGCAGACCGCGCGCATTCGCGACGTGCAGGTCGCCGCGGGTGTGTGCGGCGTCAACCAGGCGGGTGACACGCTGATCGCGATGATCCAGCTCGCGCCGAACCTGGATCTGCCCACCGTCATCGCCGAGCGAACCCTCTACACCGAGGACACGATCCCGGTCGACCTGCTGCTTCCGATGTTGGACCACTTCGGTATCGCGGTCGACATCGACATCGTCACGACCGGTCAGCGGGTCCGCTCCAGCGGTAGCTACAGCATGCTCTACGACCAGCTGATCGGCTCGCACCCCGTGGTGGGAGACCGGCTGACCTGGTTGGTGGTCCGGCTCGATCAGGAACGCAATCTGGCGGCGCTGAGCAAGCGCGGGCCGTGCGCGGTGGTCGCTCCGCAAGCGCTGGCCAGCGCCACGCATCGGATCGCGGGCCGCCTGCGCGAGCGGGGTATCGCAGCGCACGCGCTGCCTGCCGCCGCCCTGCGGGACGCGACGCGCCTGCTGCACGCGGGAATCGAACTCTCCGACCTCCAGGAAACCTGGAGCAATCTACAGACGTCGGTGCCGGGCCGGTGTGTGACCAGCTTCCTGATCGACTGGTCCCGGTTGGGCGGGGTGGGTCTGGACGACTGCTGGACCTGGAACCGCGGCCGCACCACGCTGGTGGTGAGCCTGACCTCCGACACCGAGGGGCCACGCGCGCTGGTCCGGTTCATCGGTCCGGCTGTCACCACCGAACCGCCGGACTACCTGCGACTACTGGGTGGCGACCAGTCCACGGCCTTGCTGGCATCGTTGCCAGCCGGCGACTCGATCCGAGCCCTGCGCGGCTTCGAGTCCGGCGCCGACATCGCGCCGGAGGACCTCGCCGCCGAGCTGGCCATCGCGATCGGCCCGAACGGTCAGATCCTCGGTGCGATCAGCGGCCAGCCACGTCACACCCTGGCGTTGCCGCTGTTCGACCCGGCCCGGTTCAACCCGCGCAGACGCACCATCGACGTCCATGCCAAGCTGCCCGTCGCCCAGCAGATCATCCTGCGGGCGATGGTGGTCGGCGCGGACGTGGAGATCCATTCGGCGCGGCCGGACAGCTGGCGTCAACTGGTTACCGCGGTCGGCGACCCGCGCTCGATGCGCTTGGCCGACCCGGGCGACGGGCACGGCGCAGCAAACGGGGAAGCGGAGACTCCGGCCACCATCGCGGTCTTCGACCATCTGCCGCCGCGTGCGTCCAACGCGCACACGACGGTCACCATCAGCGAGCCCGGCGGTCCGCGCAGGCGCGCTGTCGATCTCGCGATCAACCAGGTCAGCGCGACCGCGGTGGACGTGAGCATTCCGATGCGCACGGTGCGGGTCGACCTGATCGAGCCGAGAGGCGAAACACGATATTTCGATACTGTCGACGGCCCGCCCGCGCATCCCGCGGGGGCATCCGGACCCGTGGTTGCACCTCCGCAACCCGGTGGCCGTCGCGTGAGCTGATGGGAGCGGTCGGTTAATGTCTATCACCGTGGTAGCGGACACCCATTCCGATGGCGGCGAACTCCCTCATCAGGACGCCGGGGACGCGCTAACCCCGAGACAGGCAGCCGCGGCGATCTTCTCCAGCCGGTTGTCGGAGCTGATCGCGGAATCCGTAGTCTCGACCGAGGACGGATCGACGCGGTCGCTGACGCTCTACTCGCTGGCGCAGCACCTGGAACTGGCCTACCCGGACGTGCCGGTGTCGCAGTCCGGCCTGTACCGGCTGATCCACGGTGACGCGATCCCGCGCCTGGACTTGGTGATCGCGCTGGCTCGTGTCTTCGACGTGCCGCCGGAGTACTTCGTGACCGAGGAGAAGAAGCGCTGACCCGGCCGGTCGGCTGTTCTCTCCAGCGGGAATAGCGGCCGCCTCGGCGAGCGTCGCGGGCCGGATACGATCCGGACATGCCCGCCGAGGACCCGGGAGATGTGTTTCTCCGTCATCGAGGTGCGGTCCTCGACGCACTGCTCGCTGATCCTTCGTTCGGGCCCTCCACGACGTCGTCCACGGTCGGCGCGGATTTCGGCGGTAGCGCCGAGTCGGGTGACAGCGCGGCTATCAGCGTCCCGTCGCTCGGGTTGCCCGATCTCGACTCGCAGCCGATGGACGTCGCGCCGCGGCGCCGCACCGGTGACGGCCCCAAGGCCAGTGAGCGGATTCTCGCGCTGCTGAACGGGCAGGCGCAGGATTCCAGTCCGGCTATGGAGTTCGGGAACGACTTCTCCTCGGTCGCCGCGCGATCCACTGCGCAGGCCGAGGCGGAGCCGGAGCCGGAACGCCCGTCCACGGCCTCGGCCAACCGGCTCGCCCCCGCGCAGCAGGTCGCCAAGGACGCGCTCGTCCAGTTGCGCAAACCCAAAGTCGCGTTGATCGTGGCCGCGGTGCTCGCCGTGCTGCTGTTGCTGCTGTTGATCACCACCGGCGGCGGTGCGAAGAACACAGCGCAGGACCAGGTTCTGGTGGTCACGCCGCCGCCGACCTCCGCCGCGCCCTCGACCTCGCCCGCTCCGCCGTCGAGCTCGATCATCCAGCCGAAGTCCGCGGAGTCGAAGTGCCCGCCCGGCAGTACCCCGGGCATGGACGCGTTCGGTGGGCAGGCAGGCAAGGCGTGGTCGTGCGTGCGGGCCTACAAGGTCGACGGTCAGGTCATCACCATCGATCTGGGCAAGACCTACCAGATCGATTCGATCGGGATCGTGCCCGGCTGGGACCACATCAGCGCGGACGGCACCGATCAATGGGCGAAATACCGCACCGTCAGCCGGGTTTCATACATGTTCGACGACGGCACCAAGACCGTCTACACCCAGCCGACGCTCGACCAGCGGACCCTGGTGGTGACCAAGATGGCGCCCGCGGTGAGCGCCTCGAAGATCGTGCTGACCGTGCTCGAGTCCAAGGGCGATTCGACGATCAACACCACCGCGATCTCTTCCATCGTCATCACGGGGCACTGAGGTGTCCACACTGCCCGAACTCGTCTGCCAGTACTGCGGCCACCGCAACACCGGTGCCGATGCCCGCTGCACCCATTGCGGAGCGCCGCTGCGCTCGGCCGTGGACACGGTGAAGTCCGTCGCGGAGCACCTGCCCGGTCAGGTCGCCGAAGTCGCCGAGAAGGTCGGCGGTGAAGCGAAAAGGTTTGTGGACAAGGCATATCCGCGCTGGCAGTGGCAAGCGGTGGGGGTGCTCGCGCTGCTGATGGTCGTGGCCGTCGTCTGGGGCCTATGGTCCTGTTCGCCGTCCCTGCCGTCGATCGCGCAGGGGAGCGCGCAGGGGAGCGCGCCGGTCCGGGCCATCCCGGATCTGCTCCGCACGGCCGCGAGCTGTCAACCGCTGGATTCCGGTGGGCAGCGGGAGAAGTGCGTCGTCGCCGCCACCGACCCGATGCTGTTCGGCAATATCGCGGGCGGCCGGGATCTGACCTTCTACGCCGAACTGCTACCGCAGGATCGTTTGGCGGACAGCATCTCTCGATGGCGCGGCGCGGGCGGTACGGCCCTCGTGGACGGTCCTGTCTACGCGGCGATCGGCCCCTCGGCAACCGTCTGGTACGCGGATACCCGGACCGGTCTTCGGTTGGAGACGGGCAACTTCGCCGGTCGAACGGGCGCGCAGACCTTCCTGTCGCGTGCGGGACTGCTCCGCTGAGGTAGCAGCGCACGCCTACGCCGGGCACGGAAAGTACCTGATCCCGGACGCCGCAACCCATGTCGGCGAGAGAAAATTATTGTTACACTGTTGATTGTGCCGTTATCCAGCGGTACGTTATGTGAAGTACGAAACACGTACGAGCGCAGTTCTCGGGAAGGCAACGGATCGATGGTGGCAACCACCCAGCAGACGATTTCACCGAAGCGGTTCCGCGATGATCCGACCGACCTGGAAGCGGCGTACTTCCGGTGGATCCAGCCGGGGTCCTCGACCTCGGCGATCACGGATCGGGCCGAGCGGATCTTCCGTCAGCATCTGGAACTGGCGGCCACGCGCGCGCCCGGTTCGGCGACCACCCACGTCTACCGGCCGGACGACAGCGCCGGGGTCGGCGCCGCGATCCAGATCGTCAACGACGACATGCCGCTGCTGGTCGACTCGGTGACCGCCGCGCTGCGCCGCCTGGGCGCCACGGTCACCGAGGTCGTGCATCCGGTATTCGACGTGTCGCGCGACGCCGACGGCCGGGTGCTGTCCATCGCGCCCCGCGACGGCGTGGCCGAACCGGCGGGCGAGGCCGACGGGCGGACGCTGCGCGAGTCGTGGATCCACGTGCAGCTGGGCGCGGGCCTTTCCGACGAACTGGTGGACCGGATCGAGCAAGCCCTGCCGCCACTGCTGGCCGACCTGCGCCGCGTTGCCGACGACACGCCGACCATGGTCGAGGTGCTCAATACCGTTGCCGATCAGCTCGATCAGGCGGCGCAGTGGGCGGGCGACGCGGAGATCCCGCAGACCGCAGGCCTGTTGCGCTGGCTCTCGGATGGCCACTTCACCCCGCTCGGCTACGGCTACTACCACTTCCGCCGCTCCGCGCCGAGCGCGAACGCCGACTTCGAACCGTGGCAGCTGCCCGGCACCGGGCTCGGCATCCTCGGCAACGGCGCCACCGCGGACATCAGCGTGCCCGTCGTCGGCGCGAAGCGCACGGTCCTGCGGATGGCCAACGGCTCGGTGGACTCGCTGCTGCCCGGTTCCAGGGACCTGTACTTCATCAGCGTGGCCGACTACGGCTCCAGCGACCCGAGCGGCCGCGCGGCTTGGGGCGACACCGTCAAGATGGTCAAGGGCGAACATGTCTTCGTCGGCACCTTCACCGTCGCGGGTCTGCACGAGAACATCCTCGACATCCCCGTCATCTCCCGGCGCGTGCTGCAGGTCATCGAATGGGCGGGCTTCGGTCTCGACTCGTTCTCCGGGCAGGCCATGCTCGAGATGATGCAGTCGTTCCCGCGGGTGGAGCTGTTCTCCACCGACGCGCGCAGGCTGTTCGAAACCGTCTCCGCGGTCATGAATCTCGGTCTGCGGCGGCAGGTACGGTTGTTCATCCGGCGCGATTCGCGCAGCGACACCATCTACTGCCTGGTCTACATGCCGCGCGACCGCTACTCCACCGAGGTTCGCGTGCGCATGGGCGAGATCCTGCGCGAGCAGTTCGACGCCGAACAGATCGCGTACTCGGCGCGGGCCACCGAATCGGAGCTGGCCGTCGTCTACTTCACGGTGCACCGCAAGCCGGGCGCCGACGCCGCCGACATCTCCGAGGAGAATCGCGAGCGGATCCAGGAGCTGCTGCTGGCGACGACGTGGACCTGGGGTGACCGGCTGGTCGCCGAGGCCGCGGGCGCGTCCGACGTGTCGCAGGCGCTGGCCACCGACTACGCGGCGGCCTTCCCTACCGGCTACCAGCAGGAGCACGAGCCCGCGCACGCGCTCACCGATCTGCGCCGCCTCGAGCGGCTGTCCGACGGGGAGATCGATACCGACCTCTACCGCCAAGGCGACTCCGCCGCGCCGGAATGGCGTTTCACGCTCTACGTCGCTGGCGAAGGCGTCTCGTTGAGCCGGGTGCTGCCGGTGCTGCACAGCCTCGGCGTGGAGGTGGTCGACGAGCGGCCCTACCGCGTCGTGCTGTCGGACCGGCCGGACCGCTGGATCTACGACTTCGGGCTGCGGGTGAGCGCGGCGCCGCTGCGGGAAGCGCTCGCCGCCGAGCCGCCCGCGCAGCTGGCGCATTCCGTCGATGCCGCCTCGCTGCCGGAAACCAGTGCGCGGCGGCGTTTTCCGGACGCCGTGACCGCGATGTGGTTCGGTCGCGCCGAAGTCGACGGCCTCAACGAACTGGTCCTGCGCGCCGGCTTGCACTGGCGTGAGGTGGCCTTGCTGCGGGCCTACGCGAAGTACCTGCAGCAAGCCGGATTCGCCTACACCTTCGGCAACATCACCCGCGTGCTGCTGACCCATCCGGCGACGGCGCGGTCGTGCATCGACCTGTTCGCCGCGTACTTCGACCCGGACGGCGTCGGGACGGAGGCGGACGACCGCGCCGCGGAGATCGCCGCGCGGGTGCAGGCCGAGATCGACGCGGTGGTCAGTCTGGACACCGACCGCATCCTGCGCGCCCTCTTCGGCCTGATCGAGGCGACCCTGCGCACCAACTACTACCGGCGTGACGAGGCCGGAGCCGCGCTGGACTACCTGTCGGTCAAGCTGAATCCGCACGCGATCGCCGAATTGCCCAAGCCGAAGCCGCAGTTCGAGATCTTCGTGTACTCGCCGCGGGTGGAAGGCGTGCACCTGCGCTTCGGCTCGGTCGCGCGTGGCGGTTTGCGGTGGTCGGATCGTTTGGAGGACTTCCGCACCGAAATCTTGGGCCTGGTCAAGGCGCAGGCGGTGAAGAACGCGGTCATCGTGCCCGTCGGCGCGAAGGGCGGTTTCGTGGTCAAGCAACCGCCCGCGGCCACCGGCGATCCCGCTGCCGACCGGCAGGCGTTCGGAGCGGAGGGTGTCGCCTGCTATCGCACGTTCATCTCGGGTCTGCTGGACATCACCGACAACGTGGACCGCGCGACGGGCGAAGTCCTTCCGCCTGCACAAGTGGTACGGCGTGACGGTGACGACACCTACCTGGTCGTTGCGGCCGACAAGGGCACCGCGACGTTCTCCGATATCGCCAACGACGTGGCCCAGAGCTACGGTTTCTGGCTCGGTGACGCGTTCGCTTCCGGTGGTTCGGCCGGTTATGACCACAAGGCGATGGGCATCACCGCCAAGGGTGCGTGGGAAAGCGTCAAGCGGCATTTCCGTGAGATGGAGATCGATACCCAGACCCAGGATTTCACGGTGGTCGGTGTCGGTGACATGAGTGGTGACGTGTTCGGCAATGGCATGTTGTTGTCCGAGCACATTCGTCTGGTGGCCGCTTTCGACCACCGCCACATCTTCCTCGACCCGATTCCCGACGCGGCGCGGTCGTACCGGGAACGGCAGCGGATGTTCGCGTTGCCCAGGTCGTCGTGGGCGGACTACGACACGTCACTGATCAGCCCCGGCGGCGGCGTCTACGACCGCTCCGCCAAGGCGATCCCGGTCACGCCCGAGGTGCGCGCGGCACTCGACCTGCCCGCGAGCGTGACCACCCTGTCGCCGCCGGAGATGATCAAGGCCATTCTCCTGGCTCCGGTCGACCTGCTCTGGAACGGCGGTATCGGCACCTACGTCAAGGCGAGCACCGAGACCAACGCCGAGGTGGGCGACAAGTCCAACGACGCGGTCCGGGTGAATGCCGACCAGCTCCGGGTCAAAGTGATCGGCGAGGGCGGCAACCTGGGCGCGACGGCGCTGGGCCGGATCGAGTTCTCGCGCAACGGCGGACGGATGAACACCGACGCGCTGGACAACTCGGCGGGCGTAGACTGCTCCGACCACGAGGTCAACATCAAGATCCTGCTCGACGCCGTGGTCTCCAGCGGTGAACTCGCCGTCGACGAGCGCAACCCGTTGCTGGCCTCGATGACCGACGAGGTCTCCGAACTCGTGCTGCGCGACAACATCTCGCAGAACTTCCGGCTCGGGATGTCGCGGGCCGACGCGGCGGGCATGTCCGGGGTGCACGGCAGGCTGATCAACGACCTGGAGCAGCGCCGCGGTCTGGACCGCGAACTCGAGGCACTGCCGACCGAGGCGGAACTGGCCCGCCGCGCCGCCGAGGGGTTCGGGCTCAGCTCGCCCGAGCTGGCGAATCTGATGGCGCACGTCAAACTCTCGCTCAAGGCCGACTTGCTGGCCGGCGATCTGCTCGACAGCGCGGCGTTCGCGTCGGTGCTGCCCGCCTACTTCCCCGCGCCTCTGCGGGAGCGGTTCGCCACGGCGATCGGCAGGCACCCGCTGCGGCGCGAGATCGTGGCCACCGTCGTGATCAACGAGATGGTGGACTACGGCGGCATCACCTACGCCTTCCGGCTCGCGGAAGAGGCCGGGGCGACCACCGACGACGCGGTGCGCGCGTACAAGGCGGCGGTGGAGATCTTCGATCTGCACGCGCTGTGGGAGCGGATCAGGCAGACACCGATGTCCACGGCGGCGCGCAACGAGCTGGAGCTGGAGACCAAGCGCACGCTGGATCGGGCCGCGCGCTGGCTGCTGTCCAACCGGCCGCAGCCGATCGCGATCGGCGCGGACATCGCCAGGTACCGCGACGGCGTGCGCGCCCTCTCCGGCCAGGTGCCCGGGTGGCTGACCGGCTACCTCAGCGACGACCTCGCCGAGCGTTCGCGGCGGTCGATCACCCGCGGCGCGCCGCGGGAACTGGCCGAGGAAGCGTTCGGCTTGATCCACCGCTTCCCGCTGCTGGACGTGATCGACCTGGCCGATATCGCCGATCGCGATCCCGCCGAGGTCGCGGCGCTGTACTACGCGCTCAACGAGCACTTCCAGATCGAACGGCTGGTGACCGCGGTGGGCGAGCTGGAGCGTGGCGGGCGCTGGCGGGCGCTGGCCCGGCTGGCGGTCCGCGAGGATCTCTACGATTCGCTGCGGTCGCTGACCCGCGACGTACTGACCGCGACCGAACCGCAGGACAGCACCGCGGAGAAGATCGCGTACTGGGAATCGACCAACCGGTCTCGGCTGGCCCGTGCCGGCGCGGCGCTGGCGCAGATCTTCGCGTCCGAGACGCACGATCTCGCGGCGCTCTCGGTGGCGGCGCGGCAGGTGCGCGGCATGGTGAGCGGCGGTGAGTCCACCGTCGCACCGACGGTCGCGGGCTGATCTTCCACCCGATGCCCGGAGGCAGGCGCTCGGCGTCAGCCTCCGGGCATCGGCGTTCCGCAGTTGCCGCAGAACTTGGCGCCGGGCGTCGCTTCCGAACCGCAGTTCGGGCAGTGCCGCGGTTGCGGGGCGAGACGCGCCCCGCAGTTCATGCAGAACTTCGCGTCCGCGGGATTCGCGGACTGGCAAGCGGCGCACGATGTCTGGGCCGTCTCGGGCGCGGCGGCGGGCAATTGCGGCGCGGGGGAGGGGCTGCCGACGTGATGGCCGATCGCGTTCAAACTCAGCGCCGCGCCGAGGAATCCGCCTTCGACGCCGTGGTGGTGCCCGCGCGCGAAGCCTTGGCTCGCGCCGAGTGCGAGCTCGCCCGCGGCATAGCGCTGGAAATCGCCGGTGAGGTTGATGTACTTGACGTCTTTGGCCAGCCGCTTCAGCCGGTCGGCGTCCTCCGGCGCGAGGCTGATGTCGAAGTTACCCATCCGCGGGATGCGCAGCCCGTATTCGTAGAGCGCGGTGTTGGTCTGGCGCAACACGGCCTGCTCGATGGGTTGCAGCTGTGCCGAGAGGCCCAGCACCGGCCAGTCGCCGCCTGCGACCCCTCTGGTCACCGCCATCTTCATGGATTTGAGCAGCAGGTCGGCGCACCAGTTCTGCACTCGTTCCTGGTCGGTGAGATCGGCCGTGCCCGCGAGCGCGGTGAGCAGTTCGGCCGGATCGCGGACGCTCAGTGCGAATTCGCCGAAGACGCGCAGCGTCACCACCTGCTCGCTGACCGGGTCGAGGATGTCGTCCAGTCGGCCGCCGAAGCGAATCCCCGGAAACTCGCGCGTGGAGACGAAATACAGTTCGGCGCGATAGTAGTTGCCGCCGGTGAGGGTGTCGACGAGCGCGCCGAGCACCGGTAGCTCGTCGGCGTCGATGCGGTGGCGTCCCGGGCCCATCGCGCCGACCACGCGCCCGGACTTCAGGAAGAGGGCGATCTGGTCGGCGTTGACCATCGCGCGGCTGTACCGGCGGATGTTGACGTCCGGCCACTTGTAGACCAGTTGGTTCTTGCGGTCCTCGGGGACCGCGATGAATTCCCGCTCGAACCAGGCCATCTGCGCTCCCTCATCCGATTTGTCTCATCTAGCGTACCGATACGCGGTGGCACGATCAACGAATGTCACGGCGATCGTCGCTGCTCGGACGCCGTTTTTTCAAAGTCTTTGATGTCCAGCGTGTTACAAGTCGCGACTCGCTATTGAACGTGCCGCTACATAACGGTACATTGAGCGAAGTTATGATCGCCGTCACGTGAAAGGCCACCGCCATGACCACAGTTCGACCACCCGCGGATGCGCCCGCGCAGGCTGCCGCGCTCGAAGACGAGGACTCGGGCTATCACAAGTCGCTGCGCCCGCGTCAGCTGCAGATGATCGCGATCGGTGGGGCGATCGGCACCGGCCTGTTCCTCGGCGCGGGTGGCCGGCTGGCCAGCGCGGGCCCCGGCCTGTTCCTCGTGTACGCCATCTGTGGCGTGTTCGTGTTCTTCATCCTGCGGGCGCTCGGTGAGCTGGTGCTGCATCGCCCCTCCTCGGGATCGTTCGTCTCCTACGCCCGCGAGTTCTACGGCGAGAAACTGGCGTTCGCGGTCGGGTGGATGTACTTCTTCCACTGGTGCATGACCGGGATCGTAGACATCACCGCGATCGCGACGTATGTCCATTACTGGGGAGCGTTCGAGGCGATACCGCAGTGGACGATCGCCCTGGTCTCGCTCGCGATCGTGGTCAGCATCAATCTCGTCTCGGTGAAGTGGTTCGGCGAGCTCGAGTTCTGGGCCGCGCTGATCAAGGTGGTCGCGCTGGTGACCTTCCTGATCGTCGGCACGGTGTTCCTCGCGGGCCGCTTCAAGATCGACGGCCAGACCACCGGTCCGAGCGTGATCGCCGACCACGGCGGGCTGTTCCCGACCGGGCTCCTCCCGCTGGTCCTGGTCACCACCGGTGTCGTATTCGCCTACGCCGCAGTGGAACTGGTCGGCACCGCGGCCGGTGAGGCGGAGAACCCGGAGAAGATCATGCCGCGCGCGATCAACTCGGTGATCGCCCGGATCGCGCTGTTCTACGTGGGTTCGCTGGTCCTGCTCGCGCTGCTGCTGCCCTACACCGCGTTCAAGAACGGCGAGAGCCCCTTCGTCACCTTCTTCTCGCGGCTCGGCGTGGAGGGCGCGGGCTCCGTGATGAACCTGGTCGTGCTGACCGCGGCGTTCTCCAGCCTGAACGCCGGTCTCTACTCGACCGGCCGCATCCTGCGCTCGATGTCGATGAACGGCAGCGCGCCCACCATCGCGGCGCGGATGTCCAGCGGCGGCGTGCCCTACGTCGGCATCCTCGCCACCGGCGCGGTCGCGCTCATCGGCGTCGGCCTGAACGCGGTGGTGCCGGATCAGGCCTTCGAGATCGTGCTGAACATGTCGGCGCTGGGCACCATCTTCGCGTGGACCGCCATCGTGGTCTGCCAGCTGCAGCTGTGGCGCTGGTCGCGCACCGGCCGCGCGCAGCGTCCGTCGTTCCGGCTGATCGGCGCGCCGTACACGAGCTTCGCGACGCTGGTATTCCTCGCCGTCGTGGTCGGGCTGATGGCCTTCAGCGACGACCACGTGCAGCGCGGTGCGGTGATCGCGATGGTCGTCATCATGGCCCCCGCGCTGGTGGGCGGCTGGTTCCTCGCCCGAAAGCGGGTGCTGCAGATCGCGGAGATCCGCCAGGGCATCACCGGTCAGTTCCCGGTCCTGGCCGAGCGCCCGCGCCGCGAATCGGGCGATCCGGTGGTGATCCTCGACAAGCCCGACGAAGAGTAAGGCAGTATCCGCCCCGGGCCGTTCGTCCGGGGCGGATCTATTCCCAATGTCGGGAACAAAACCAGCGCGCATCGACAGGCGACGGACCAGAATGAAACCGCGATCACACGGCGGGTCTGAGAGGTTCGTATGCCGGAGCACCCCAGCGCATCCGACCGTCCACTTGCGCACCCTTGGGCGAATCGGCGCATGCGCGGTACCGACGTGCCCCGGCGAACTGCTCACCCCTGGGCAACTCGGCACCTGCTCAAGACCGAAGTGCCTCCTCTACCACCCAATCCGTGGTCGACTCCACGGTATGTCGAGAAACCACGTGCCGTGGCAGTCGACTCGGTTCCGAGCGCCGTCGAACCGGCCGACCGAGACGGCGACGAGCACACCATCGGGACCGCCGAGTTGTTGCTCGGCGCACTCGAGTCCGACCCCGGTTCCGGGCGCAGCGCGCGCTCGCGGCCGAGCGGGCGCAGACTGGGCGGCGGCCTGGTGTCCATGCCCAAGGTGAGCCCGCTCGACCCGCGCACCGCGGTGATGCAGAACCCGGAAGTACCCGAGCACAAACGGTTTTGCTGGAAATGTCAGCAGCCGGTCGGCCGTACCACCGAAGCGCGGCCCGGCGCCGTCGAGGGCGAATGCGGAAGATGCGCTTCGCCGTTCAACTTCCGGCCCCTGCTCCAGCCGGGGGAGATGGTCGCCGACCAGTACGAGGTGCAGGGCTGCCTGGCCCACGGCGGGCTCGGATGGATCTACCTGGCGATCGATCGCAATGTGAGCGACCGCTGGGTGGTGTTGAAAGGGTTGCAGAACCCGCTCGACTTCGAGGCGCACGTGGTGGCCCTCGCCGAACGCCAATTCCTTTCCGAGGTTGCCTATCCCGGCATCGTCAAGATCCACAACTTCGTCAAGCATCGTTCCGGGCGCGACGTGGCCGACGGCTACATCGTCATGGAGTACGTCGGCGGACGCTCGCTGAAGAAGATGCTGGATCTTCGTGCGCCGGAACGTATTCCGGCGTCCGAGGCGATCGCCTTCATGATGGAGATCCTGCCCGCGCTGGACTATCTGCACTCGTTCGGCCTGGCCTACAACGATCTCAAGCCCGACAACATCATGGTCAGCGAGGACGAGGTCAAGCTGATCGACCTCGGCGCGGTGGCCGCGATGGAGTCCTACGGCAGCATCTACGGCACCCCGGGCTATCAGGCGCCCGAGATCACCGAGACCGGCCCGACGGTCGCCTCGGACATCTACACCGTGGGGCGGACGCTGGCCGCGCTGGTGCTGGACATGCCCAAGAACGCCGACGGACACCAACTGCCCGGCGTCCCTTCGCCGGACGATCAGCCACTGCTGCGGGAATATCCGGCGTTGCGCAGGCTGCTGTGCCGGGCGACCGATCCGGATCCGCGGCGCCGCTTCCCGACCGCCTACGCGATGTACGGCCAGCTCGCCGGCGTGCTGCGGATGGTGCTGGCCTACGACACCGGCAAGGAACATCCGCAGGCGTCGCTGGAATTCGGCGCGATGCGCGGCGATTTCGGGATCGAGACGTTGATCGGCCAGACCGACGGCATGACCGACGGGCGGCATCGCCTGCCCGCGCTGGACGCGCCGAGCGTCGTCGCCGCCCTGCCGGTGCCGCTGATCGACAGCGAGGATCCCAGCGCCGATCTGCTGTCCACGCTGCTGCACGGCGATCCGAGGCACGCCCTGGACGCGTTGCGCCGCACCGCCGACCGGATCGTCTCCGGGACCATCCCGGAGCCGGAGACGTTCGAACTGGAGGGCACGCTCACCGCGGTGCGCGCGCACCTGGACCTGGGCGAGGTGGTGCCCGCCTGCGACCGGCTCGCCGATCTGCGGCCCGACTACGGCACCGACTGGCGCATCGAGTGGTACTCGGCCGTCGCCGCCCTGCTGGACGGGCAGTACGAGCGCGCCTACGAGTACTTCGACCTGGTGCACGGCATGCTGCCCGGTGAGATCGCCCCCGCGCTGGCGCTGGCGGCCACCGCCGAGCTCACCCTCCAGCATCTCGGGGATGCCGCGGGCGACCACTGGCATCGGCTCGCCGAGGAGTACTACCGCACGGTCTGGCGGACCAATCACGGCGTGGTGAGCGCGGCGTTCGGCCTGGCCCGCAGGCTCGCCGCCGACGGCGGCCTGCTGGAAGCCGTCGAGGTGCTCGATCAGGTGCCGGAGGCGTCGCGGTATCAGAACGTGGCGCGCATGACCGGGTGTCTGCTGCTGGTCTCGCAACCGATCCCGGAGACCACCGAGGCCGACCTGCTGGAGGCGGCCGCGCGGCTGGACGCCGCGCCGGACGAACCGCGGGCACTGCAACTGCAGGTGATCGTGGTGGGCGCGGCGCTGGAGTGGGTGCGCGCGGGCGGTCAGGCCGCCACTGCGGAGGCCACCCTGCTCGGTTTCCCGTTCACCCCGCTGGGTCTGCAACGCGGGCTCGAGTCGAGCCTCCGGGCGCTGGCCCGGATCGCCCCGCACCGGCTGCACCGTTACCGCCTGGTCGACCTGGCCAACTACGTGCGGCCGAAGTCGAGGTGGTGAGCGGTCTCAGGTGGTGCGCGCGGTGAGCATGAAAAGCGCTGGCGCGGCCAATATCATCAGCAGCCACAGCCAGTTGCCCGTGGTCACCGCGAGCACCACCGAGAAGACCACGGCCGCGCCGGCCAGCACCACCAGGCGCGGCAGCGGGTTGACCGGGGTGACCTCGGCCGGGGGCGGTGTGCTGCCCGGCAGGTCGGCGAACAGTTCAGCCAGTTGACTCTTGCTGGTCGCGGCCGCGACGGCCGCGCTGAGTTCGTCGAACTCGGCCAGGCTCAACCGTCCGGTGCCCAGGTGGTGGGTCAGCTCGCGCATCGCACGCTCGCGGTCGGCGAGACTGGCCGGAGGACCCGCGGATTCACCCATGCCGGAAGGATAGGCGCGGCGGCGGAACCGGGCGTCGGATGGATTTCCAGAGGCGGGAAGGACGGCTGGTGGGCGCGCCCTCGGGAGGCCGCGTCGCCGCACTCCAGTGATGTTTGCTGAAATGTCGCTAGAGACCGGTCGGTCGTCCCGGCAATGGCCGCGCACCGGCGGTCGTCACGTGTTGCGATGTGGTTTCCTTGAGGTATGACTGCGGGTGTGGAATACACGATCGACGAGCTGGCGCGGGAGGCCGGTACGACCGTGCGCAGCCTGCGCGTTTACCACGAACGCGGTGTGCTGCCGCCCCCGCAGGTCAAGGGGCGTACCGGGTTCTACGGTGCCGACCACCTCAATCGGGTGCGCACCATCAGCAGGTTGCTCGATCGTGGGATCAAGCTCAACGGCATCAAGGAATTGCTCAACGCCTGGGACCGTGGCGACGACCTGGGGGACATTCTCGGTGTCGGCGAGCCCGGCGCGACCGAGCCGCTCGTCGTGGACGCCGGGGAAACGATCGCGGCGACCGAACTGGCGGAGCGCTATCGCGACGTGCCCAACGGTCTGGCCCGGGTCGTCGCCGCGGGTCTGTACGAGCCCGTCGACGCCGCGACCTACCGGATCGCGGACCGCCGTCTGACCCAGAGCCTCGACCAGATGGCGGCCGCGGGCATCCCGGCCGACGAGGTCCTCGGCGAGTTGGAGAAGCTGCGCGCCGATGCGGAGCGGATCGCCCGCCGCTACGTGGACCTGTTCCGGCGCACGGCGTGGGCGTCGTTCCAGGACTCCGAACGCGGTCCGGCGCAGGTCGCCGAGCTCGCCCAGCGCCTGGCGGCGACCAGGCCGGTCCCGGCGGAGACCACCGCCGAACTCGTGAACCGGCTCGTCGCAAGGTATCTCGACCAGGACGCCGAGCTGGCCGAGGCGCTGCCGGAAGCCTGATCCGACTGCCTGGCGTCGCCGACCGAAGAATTTCTGTTTCAGATTCCCATCATTGGCGATACGTGGCGGTAACGTGCCGTTGATCAACGGTATATTGGCACCATCCGGCGCGCGATCGCGGCGCCCAGTCGCCTGACATCCCCTACTTAGGTATGTCTGCGGGCAACCTACCGATGCGCCGAAGTGTCGCTCCCCCCGACAATCTGAATGTCGCACAAGGGCAGCAGATGGGTGTGGGCACATGGGAAGCGTGACACTGTGGATGCAGATGTCGCTCGACGGCTTCGCGGAAGGGCCGGATCAGGAGGTCCACTGGCCGGTGGTGGACGAGGAACTGTGCGAGTCGTTCCTGGACGAATTGCGCTCGGCCGACTTGTTCCTCTACGGCCGCAAGACCTACGAGATCATGGCGTCGTTCTGGCCGACCGCCGACGTGGATCCGGCGATCTCGGAGTTCTACGTGGACTTCGCGCGGTGCTGGAAAGAGACGCCGAAACTGGTCTTCTCGCGCACCATGGCCTGCGCGGGGTGGAACACCCGCGTGGTCAGGGAGGACCTCGTCGAGGAGGTCACGGCGTTGCGCGCGCAGCCGGGATGCGACATGGTCCTGTTCGGCGGCGCGGAGACGGCGTCGGCGTTCATGAAGCACGACCTGATCGACGAGTACCGGTTGTTCGTGCATCCCATCCTGCTCGGTGGCGGGATTCCGCTGTTCCCGACGCCCGCGGTGGTGTCGGGCTTGCAACTGGTGGACGTGATGACCTTCGACAGCGCGGTGGTCCAGATGCACTACCAGCAGATGGCCTCCGCCAGGTAGGAACCGGCGCGGGAAGCGCGTACCGGACCGGCGACCGCGCGAGCGGACGGCTTCACCGTCGACGTAACCTCTGATTGTCGAGCGCTTTGCCGCGTCGTCGGCTAACTTTCGTTTTATGTCCCTGGTTCAGGCACGTGGCGACGTGCTGCCTGCATCCACCAGTGAATTCGTCGGCCGGGAAACGGAATTGGACCGGCTGGGCACGCTGCTGGACGGCGGCGCCCGCCTGATCACCCTGGTCGGCCCGGGCGGAATCGGCAAAACCCGATTAGCTGCGGAGGCGCTACGCCGTGGCGTCCGCGTGCGGGGCAGGCCGGTGTACTGGGCGCGACTGGCGGGGCTGGAGGCCGACAGCACCGCCACCGCGCAGGACGTGATGCAGTCGGCCGTGTGCGCCGATGCCGGTTCGCCACCGGCCCGCGACGCGCTGGTGCGCACCTTCACCAGCGGAGACCGTCGCACCGAGCGTGCCGTGCTCGTCCTGGACAACTGCGAACACCTGCTCGGCGCGGTGGCGGCGATGATCGCCGAATTGCTGGAAGGCACACCGGGACTGACCATCCTGGCCACCAGCCGCGAACCGATCGGCTGGGCCGACGAGTACATCCTGCCCGTACCGCCGCTGTCGCCGCGGCAGTCGCTCGAATTGTTCCGGCAGCGGGCCGAACTCATCGGACGCGCGATCCCGGACGAGCGCGAGGCGACGGCCGTTGCCGCGCGGATCTGCCGCCGGGTCGACCACAACCCGCTGTTCATCCGACTTGCCGCGGCGCGCCTGCGGCATCAACCGCCGATCATGGTGCTGCACGAACTCACCGGCGACGCGGATGACAAGCGGTTGCACTGGACCCACGGAGCGCGTGCGGGCGCCGAGCGGCGCCACCGCGGCGTCTACGACGTGATCGCGTGGTCGTTCGCGCTGTGCGGGCCCTCCGAGCAGTTGCTGCTCGAGCGGCTGTCGGTCTTCGCCGCCGGGTACGAGACCGACGACGAGTCGCTGCGCGGGGGCATCGACCTCGACGCCGCGATCGCGGTATGCGCCGATGACGACCTGCCCGCCGGTGAGATCGAACATCTGCTGGAGCGGCTCACCGAACAGTCGCTGTTGTCCGCGCACCTCACCGCGACCACGGTCAGCTGGTACCTGGTGGGCAGCGTCCGGGTGTTCGCCAGGGAGCGGCTGTGCCGCCGGGGCCGCGCCGAGCTCGACCGGCTCGCCGGACGGCACCGCCGGTATCTGCGGGACAAGGTGGTCGCCGGACAGGCCCTCTGGCTCGGTCCGCAGGATCAGACCTGGCTGGCATGGGCGCGGTCGGCGTGGAACGACATCGTGCTCGGCATCGAATCCGGGTTGGCGGACCCGGCCGAAGCCGTGGTCGCCCTCGAGATCGCCACCGTCCTGCTCTCGATGAAGGTGCCGTACGTCAAGTCCGGCGCCGGCGCGCTGACCCGGTTGACCGAACGCGCGCTGGAGGCCACCCGCGGCTCCGGCCCCGGCACCTCCGGGCTCGCCGACCTGGCCACCGCTCTGCTCGGCTGGAACTCGCTGTGGCAGGGGCGGACCGATCACATCCCGCAACTGCTCGCCGACCGCGCGGCCCTGCCGTCGGATGCGGGCCCGCGATACACCGACACAGATTTCGGGCTGCCCGCGCCGGTCGAGTGGATGTGGGGCCTCGAACTGATGCTCGTGCGCGGCGACCGGCGCGCGATCACCGTCCTCACCCGGGCCCGCCACAAGTTCGCCGAACAGGGCGATCGCATCGGCGCGGAGCGCAGTGACGTGTTCGTGGTGTTCTGCGCCGCTCTCGTCGGCGACCGGACGCAGGCGCTGGAGCACACCGCGCGGTTCCTGGCGCGGTCGGCATCGTCGGGCTCGACGTTGTCGCGGGCCTGGGCCGAGATCGCGCGCGCGGTGGCGCTGGCCAAGCACGGGTCCGCCGCCGAGGCGCTGACGCTGACCCATGGTGTGCTCACGCGGCACCGCGGTGAGCAGGACACTTGGACGGCGAGCTGGGCGGTGGGCGCGCACATCGTCGCGCTGGCCCAGGTCCTGCTCGCGCAGCGCGCCGAGGGCCGCGATCGTGCCGCGTGCACCGACACCGCGACGGAGATCGCGTATCTGGTCGGCAGTTTCAAGACGCGGCAGCGTTCGATGGGCATCTCCGTCGAACGCGTTCCGCTGATCGCCGCCGAACTCCGCGGCGCGGCGGAGGCCGCCCGCGCGGTGCTCGGCGACCGGGCCTATGCCGCCGCCGAGCGCAGAACGCGACTGCGGCCCGAACTGGACGCACTGTGGTGTTCCACCGCGGATCCGGTCCCGGCCTCCCGGCGCCCGGATCGCCCGGCGGCCTCCCGGCCGGTATCGCGGCGGCCCGCTTCCCGCTGGAACGATCTGTCGGACGCCGAACGCGATGTCGCCGTCTTCGCGGCGGCCGGCTGGCCCAACAGCGCCATCGCCGGGCGGCGGCGCAGCTCCATCCGCACGGTCGACGCGCAGGTCGCCGCCATCCGGCAGAAGCTGGAGATCGCCTCGCGCGCCGACATCGCGGCCCACATCCCCGATGAACTCGCCGATCGGGTGCGCTACGAATCCGAGCGGCGGCCCAGCCGTCGCCGTCGAGGGGGGAGCCGGGATCGATAGACGACTGCCTCCCCGGCGACCGGGCCGGAGGCGTGCGAAACCCTTCCCCCGGCCGCGCCCATTAGGCTGCTCGAGCGGTGATTGTCTGGATCGGTAGGTGCGTCGGCATGTCGGAGGTGAACAGCGGTGGTGACAACGGTCCCGCCGCGCCCGTCGAGTTCGTGGGCAGGCATGCCGAACTGCGGCGGATAGAAGCCCTGCTGAGCTCGTCCAGCGCCCGGTTGATCACCCTGGTCGGGCCCGGCGGCATCGGCAAGACGACGTTGGCGGTGGAAGCCGTACGGCGCTATCGCGGCGCGGCGCGGCACCCGGTGTATTGGACGCGCCTGGCCCGGCTGGTGCCCGGCGCGGAGACCGGGGCGGTCGCCGAGGAGGTGCTGCTGTCCGTCGCGAAGAACGGCATCGCGGGCCGCTCCGCCTGGGACGGTTTGGTGGAGATCTTCGCCGACGGTCTCGCCGATGGCGAGACGCACCGGACCATCCTGGTGCTGGACAACTGCGAACACGTGCTGGCCGGAGTCGGCCCGCTGATCATCGGTCTGCTCCAGGCGGCCCCCGGCTTGACCATCGTCGCGACCAGCCGGGAGCCGATCGGCTGGATCGACGAGCAGCTGGTGGCCGTGCCCCCGCTGTCCAGCGTGCACGCCCTCGAACTGTTCCGGCGGCGAGCCGAGCGCACCGGGCGGCCGATCTCCGAGGATCCGGGCCAGCTCGCCATCGCCACCCGCATCTGCGGGCACGTCGACAACAACCCGCTGTTCATTCGCCTGGCCGCGGCGCGGCTGCTGCACCGGCCACCGGCGATCCTGTTGCGCGAGTTGTCCGGCGACACCGACGATCGCCGCCTGCAGTGGACGCACGGGGCCAGGGGCGGCATCGGCGAACGGCACCGCAGCGTGCGTGACGTGATCGCCTGGTCCTACGGCCTGTGTACCGCGTCCGAGCAGTTGCTGCTGGACCGCTTGTCCGTGTTCGCCACCGGTTGCGACGCCGAGGACGACGAGACGCCGTGCGGCGGGGCCGACGTGGACGCGATCGTCGCGGTGTGCGCGGACGCGACGTTGCCCGCGGAGCGAATCGAGGGGCTGCTCGAGCGCCTGGTGGAACGCTCGCTGCTGTCGGCCCGTATCACCACCTCGACGGTGCGCTACTACCTGTTGGAAAGCGTTCGGGTGTTCGTGCGCGACCGGCTGTCGGCCCGCGGCGATCACCTGGACGAGGCGCGGCTGTTCGCCCGGCATCGGCGGCACTATCGCGACCGCGTCGCCGCGGGCCCGGCCACCTGGTACGGCCCGCGGGAGCAGGAGTGGATCGCCTGGGCCCGGGCGGCCTGGGACAACATCCTCATCGCCGTCGAGACCAGTCTCGCCGATCCGGAGGAGGCCGTGGTCGGGCTGGAGACCGCCGCGACGCTGATGGCGTTGCGGGTGCCGTTCATCACCGGGTCCAACCGCGCCATCACCAGCCTGACCGAACAGGCGCTGGAAGTCACCGCGCAGGTGGAGCCGCCGCCGACCCGGCTGCGGATCAACGCGACCGCGCTGGTGGGCTGGATCGCCATCTGGCAGGGCAGACACGCCTATACCGCGCAGTTGTTGGACGAATGCGCCGCGGAGTGCCTGTCCGACGCGGAACTGCGGCGCGGCTGGCGGGAGACGACGGCGACCGATGTCGGCCTGCCCGCCGCGGTGGAGTTCACCTGGGGACTCGAACTGCTGCTGATCCATCTCGACATCCGGGCGGTGGACGTGCTGGCCAGGGCGCGCAGGAAATTCGCCACCTTGGGCGACCGGGCCGGAGAGCAGCGCAGCGAATTGTTCGAGGCGCTCACGTACGCGAACCTCGGTGACGCGGACGTCGCGCTCGGGGCCGCGCGCAGGCATCTGGACCGGGCCGTCGCTTCCGACGCGGGCTGGGCGACCTCATGGGCGGAGCTGGCCTGGATGATCGCGGTGTCCCGGCACGGCGATCCGCGAGAGGCTGTCACGCTCGGGCGGTCCACCCTGGAACGCCTGCTGATCACGGGGGACACCTGGACGGCGGGTTGGGTCGCGCATTTCATGATGATGGCGCTGACCTACCTGCTGTCCGCCCGGATCGAGGCGGGGGACACCGACAGCTCCGAAGCGATCGCCGCCGCCACCGAGATCGCCCATCTGCAAGGTGGGATCGCCACGCTGCACCGCTCCATGGGCATCGTCGCCGACCGGGTGACCCTGGTGGCCAGGGGCACCGCTCAGGCGGTCGCGGCGGTCACCGCGGTCCTCGGCGCCGAGGCGCACGAGGCGGCGGTCCAGCGCGGCGCCCGCCTGCGTCCCGAACGCGACGAACTGCAATTACTGCTGCTGGGCAGGTTGCCCGCCGATCGGCTGCTGCCTGCGCGGCGGTCGCAGACCAGGTCGACGGCCTCGCGCTGGGACGAGTTGACGCCCGCGGAACGCGAGGTCGCCGTGCTGGCCGCCGCGGGCTGGGCCAACAGCGCCATCGCCGCGCGCAGGGGCAGCTCGATCCGGACGGTCGATGCACAGGTGGCGACCGTACGCAGAAAGCTGATGGCGGCTACCAGAGCCGACATCAGCTGGCACGTACCGGATCACCTCGAGGAGCGGATCCGGCTGGAATCGGAGCGAAGGCCCGCGCGAACGCGAACACGCCCGTAACCGCGGCGGCGGTCACGGGCGTGCCGGTAGGAAGGTCGGTCAGGGGTCAGGTCAGGGAGCCGTCGTAGCAGAGGCTCGACGACCGCCAGGAATGCTGCGGCCCGGTGCCGGGATCGAAGGCCCACTGGTCGATCGATCCCGCGGCCTTCCACCACACGGAGCCGCGTCCGTCCGAGACGACCTGGTAGACGTCCTCGGAACCCTCGATGAGCTGGCTTCCGACGCAGTAGTCGTTGTATTCCGTGCCGTACTGGCGGGCGCCGGGGCTGAACAGGCCCGCGGGGTGGGTGTACGCGCCCGGGTTGGGCACGGTGCTGGCCTGCCGCACGTTGTGTCCGCGATGCCAGTAGGGCGCGCCGACCGCATCGGTGCCGCAGGTGAAGGTCGAGCCTCCCGCGACGACGGTGGTGCCCTGGCCGTAGGCGCCACCGGCCCAGAGGCAGGCAGCGCCCTGAGCCTCGGCGGTGCCCGCGCCGAGGCTCAGGCCGCCCGCCGCCACCGCTGCCGCCGCCAGCAGGGTGAGCGTCCGTGCCGTGCCGCGCTTGTCGTTACACGCGGTCGTCCGGCGAAGCCCGTTAATCTTGATCATTGGTGTTTCTCTTTCGTGCGCTATCCCGGCCGGAGTGGATTTCCGGGATTGGTGATACTTCAAGTAATGTGCCGCTAGACAGCGGTACGATCAGTCCAGAAGGACGTCGCGGAAGGTTGTGGGTGCGAGTGAGTGAGCCGGTCCGGCGATCACTGGCACCAGCGGGCCTGCGGGCGGCACACGGTGTAGCCGCTGCCGTCCGGGCGGGCGACGCGCGACCAGCTGGGGCTGACGGAATTGTTGCCCGTGGTGGTGTCGGCCGGCGCAGGGGTGCTCTGGCGCTGGTGGTAGTCGCGGATGGCGTCGTCGTGCTCGTCCGCGCGGAGCGGGTCGTTGTCGCGGTGGTTGTAGCCCATCGGGTCGATCTGGTGCCAGCCGTTGGTGTCGCCGGTGCCGTTGCGCGGGTCGGAGGGGCCCGAGTGGGACTCGGCGCCCGCGATGCCGACGGCGCCGGCGGTGAGGATGCCGACGATCGCGGTACAGGCGAGCAGTCGCCGTGCGGCGGAGTGGGTCGTGGCGGTCATCGTAAGTCTCCGTTCGGAATTCGAGCCGTGCGCGGCGACACGGTTCGAGCGGCGGCGGTGCGGCGAACGTCGATGGTCGGGGTTGCCGCGCGAGGTGGGGGCGGGGAAGGGATCGGGGCGGCATCCGTCGCGGACGTCTGGTCCGCGGGCCGGTGCCGGTCGGCTCGGTCCCGGTTGTCGGGATGGGAAGAGCCCGGCCTGTCGTCTCCGTGGCGGCCCGGGTCTGCGGGGCGCGGTGCCGCGACGATCGCGTCGGGCCCGGCCAGCGCTTCGGCCGGCGCCGGGGTTTCCGGCGTGGCCGCTATCGCGCTCACGATCAGCGGGCGGACGAGCCAGGTCTGTGTCCGTCGCTGGTGCGGCGTGATGCCGGTCATCGTTCGCGTCCGTTCATCTCGCCACCTCGGGATCGGAGATCGGCCCGGTGTGGTCCGATCGGCGGGTCCCTATCTATCGTGCCGTTGGATAACGTCACATTAATCGACGGGTCGATACCTTGTCGAGTGCTTTCCCATACTTGGGAAGAATTGCGGAGTTTCCGGCGTGGGTCGGCGCCGTGACCAGGGGCGATGCCGACCGCCTGTAACCCGGGGGCTTTGCGAAACCTGCTCGGCGCGATGCTTTTTCGGGACGGTGCGGCCTTCAGGCGGCCCGGTAGGGGGCGCGGCAGTGATGCGGCGCTCTCGCCGAAAGTGGCGTGGGTAGCACGACCGGCCGGGGGTACGGGGGCTGTGTCTTCGTTGCACTCACCACGCCAGGGCCGTGCTGACCGCGGAGGTCGAGCCGGCGTGCGCGCGGGTTGGGGCGAATGAAGGGCGGCGGCAGTGCCGCGCGGCTCGCCGCTGTGGGCTGATGAACGGGCTGCGACGGAAAGCCCTTCGCGCATACGCGAAAAGGGCGCCTGCCGCGATGGCAGACGCCCTTTAGGGTTGCTGGATCAGGCTTCGGTGACCGCCGCGTATGCCGGGGCCCCTGAACCCGTGGCCGCCGCGGGTGCGCGGCTCGGCTTCGCAGCGGCGGGGTCGCGGAACGGGGCTTCGATCACGGCGCGCTCCTGCCACAGGTAGTACAGCGCCATGGCGAAGATGCTCGTGCCGATCACGTTGGCCAGGAAATGCCACCAGATGCGGTAGGTCGACGCACCGGCTCCCGGGTCGAGCAGGCCGAAGAAGGTCGACAGGCCGATCGCTTTGGTGCCGAACGCGACCGTCAGGGTGAGCGCGAGATGCTCGAGTCCGTGGATGCCCTGCATCAGTACGCCCATGCGGCCCCACTTGCGCGCCTTGCTCTCCAGGGCGTGGTGGGTGACCAGTGCGACACCGACCAGTCCGGCGAGGAAGTGGAAATTGCCGACCAGGTGCAGGATTTCCATCCCGAGCGACGGCTTCATATGGTTGACCTGGCCGAATCCCTTGGCCAAGCCGGTGCCCCACGGCGTCATCCACGCCGGTGAGTTCGGGTGCTGGACCCAGTATCCGACCTGTGCCACGTGCTCCTGGAAGTGACCTATCTGGGCGATGACGCCCAACGCGATCACACCGAGCGCGGTGCGGAACATCCATGGTCGCAACGGTTTGCGCATCGCGATGGCGAGCACGCCGACGGCCGCCCACATGACGACCATCCAGGCCACCATCAAGATCGCACCTAGGATTTCGAACCCGGTCGCCTCGGCTGTGTGGTTCATGGGGAACCGCCCTTCTGCGCGCCCTCCGGCAACGGCGACGGATGGGGGGAGTTGCTTCGGAAACGCGCGGAACGCGTTGTTCGCAAGATACAAGGTCGTGCGGGCTCGTGTCCGAGATTTCCGAATGTCCTGGTATCCCCGACAATTCGATTCGAGTCATACCCAACGCGTATAGCGCGTGTTCACGATGGTCGCAGAAAGCCTTCGACGATGCGGTGGGCGCGGTCGGCGGCCTCCGGATCACCGATCCGCAGCGCGGTATTCGTCGCGCAGAGCACCGCATCGATCTGGAAGGCGACCAGATCGGCGTCCAGTTCGGGGATCTCACCGGCGGACGCCGCCGCGCGCAGCTCCCGCGCCAGCAGCCGAACCCACGCTCCCTGATCGCGGAGCAGGGCGTCGCGCACCGGGCCCGGCTTGCTGTCGTGCTCGGCCATGGTCGCGACGCGGAAGCATCCGCCCGCGAACAGCGGCGTCGTGGCATAGACCATCCAGTGCTCCACCAAGGCCCGCAGACGGGCGACGCCGTGCGGCGCGGACCGTGCGGGGTCGACGACCGCTTCCACGAAGCGGTCGCGTGCGTGATCGATGGTGGCCAGTTGGAGTGCTTCCTTGGTGCGGAAGAGGGTCTGGATTCCGGCCTTGCTCAGACCGGTGTCTTCGGCCAGCCTGCCGAAACTCAGGCCGTCCAATCCGTCGAGCGAGGCGATGTCGACCGCATGCCGCAGCACCGTGGCACGCGTCTTCGCACCGCGCAGCAGGCGCTTGTCGGTGATCTCGGCGGTTCGCTGACCACTTTCCATACGGTCGATCGTACTTTCTGCCGCCGAGTTCGTGGGGGCTCAGCTCCGCTGGTAAGGCCAGTTCCAGTCGGCGACCTCGGGGAGGTCCTCGCCGTGTTCCCTGGTCCACGCACGGGCCGTCCACCGCGCGTCGACCATCTCTTGCCGCAGCCCCGCGGCCCGCTCGCGCAGGGACGGCACCCGATCGATCACGTCCATCACCAAGTGGTAGCGGTCCAGATCGTTCAGCATCACCATGTCGAACGGCGTGGTCGTGGTGCCGCGCTCCCGATAGCCGCGGACGTGCAGTTCGTCGTGGTTGGTGCGCCGATAGGTCAGCCGGTGGATCAGCCACGGATAGCCGTGGAAAGCGAAGATCACCGGCCGGTCCTGGGTGAAGAGCGTGTCGAACTCACTGTCCGGCAGGCCGTGCGGGTGCTCGTCCTGCGTTTGCAGCCGCATCAGGTCGACTACGTTCACCACCCGGACGCGCAGGTCGGGCAGACGTTCGCGCAGGATCGCGGCCGCGGCGAGGGTCTCCAGCGTCGGTATGTCGCCCGCGCAGGCGAGCACCACGTCCGGCATGGCGCCCACCTCGTCGCCGTGGCCCGCCCACGGCCAGATCCCGATCCCGCGTGCGCAGTGCTCGGCGGCCTCGGTCACCGACAACCAGTCGGCCTGCGGCTGCTTGCCCGCGACCACCACGTTCACGTAGTGGCGGGAGCGCAGGCAGTGGTCGTAGGTGGACAGCAGCGTGTTCGCGTCCGGCGGCAGGTACACCCGCACGATCGAGGCCTTCTTGTTCAGCACCACGTCCAGGAATCCGGGGTCCTGGTGGGTGAAGCCGTTGTGGTCCTGGCGCCACACGTGCGAGGACAACAGGTAGTTCAGGCTGGGGATCGGACGCCGCCACGGCACCGCCGAACTGGCGTCGAGCCATTTGGCGTGCTGGTTGAACATGGCGTCCACGATGTGGATGAACGCCTCGTAGCAGGTGAACACGCCGTGCCTGCCGGTCAGCAGATAGCCCTCCAGCAGTCCCTGGCACATGTGCTCGGACAGCACCTCGATCACCCGGCCGCCGCGGTCGAGTTTCTGGTCGCGGCGGTCGATCTCCGCCTGCCAGTTGCGGCCGGTGACCTCGAGGATGTCCTGCAAGCGGTTGCTGGCCAGTTCGTCCGGCGCGAAGGTGAGGAAGTTGTCCGGATTGCGCCTGGTGACCTCACGCAGCCAGCCACCGAGCACCCTGGTGGCCTCGTGCCGGGTCGCGCCCGGCGCGGTGACCTCGACGCCGAAGTCGCGCCAGTCCGGCAGGTCCAGGTCGCGCAGCAGCGTACCGCCGTTGGCGACCGGGTTGGCGCTCATCCGCCGTTCGCCGACGGGTACCTGAGCGGTCAGCTCCGGCACCGGCTTGCCGTCGTCGTCGAACAGTTCCTCCGGACGGTAGGAACGCAGCCACTGTTCCAGCACCGCGCGGTGGTCGGCGTCGGTGCGCGCGCCCGGCAACGGCACCTGGTGCGCGCGGAAGGTGCCCTCGACCTGGTCGCCGTCCACCACCGGCGGACAGGTCCAGCCCTTGGGGGTGCGCAGCACGATCATCGGCCAGCTGGGCCGTGACCCATCGGCGCCGTCGCGTGCGGCGCCCTGGATCCGCCCGATGCGTTCCATGCTCGTGTCCACCGCCGTGGCCATCGCCTGGTGGACGGTCGCGGGATCGTCGCCGGCGACGACGATCGGCTCGTAGCCGTAGCCACGCAGCAGCGACAGCAACTCCGGCTCCGGGATGCGCGCCAGGATGGTCGGATTGGCGATCTTGTACTCGTTCAGGGCCAGGATCGGCAGCACCGCGCCGTCGCGCGCCGGATTGAGGAACTTGTTCGCATGCCAGCTCGTGGCCAGCGGACCCGTTTCCGCCTCGCCGTCGCCGACCACGCAGAACACGGTGAGATCGGGGTTGTCCAGGGCGGCGCCGAACGCGTGCAGCAGCGAATAACCGAGTTCGCCGCCCTCGTGGAAGGAGCCCGGCGTCTCCGGTGCGCAGTGACTCGGCACCCCGCCGGGAAAGGAGAACTGGCGGAACAGCGCGCCCATGCCCGCGGCGTCCTGCGGAATGTGGCTGTAGACCTCGGAGTACGTCCCCTCCAGCCAGCCGCACGCGTTCGGGCCCGGACCGCCGTGCCCGGGGCCCGCGACGAAGACGGCGTTCAGGCCGCGTTGCCGGATCGCGCGATTGGCATGCACCCACACGAGATTCAGGCCGGGCACCGTGCCGAAGTGCCCGAGCAGCCTGGGTTTGACGTGCTCGGCGCGCAGCGGTTCGCGCAGCAGCGGATTAGCCGTCAGGTAGATCTGGCCGACCGCGAGATAGTTCGCGGCGCGCCACCACGCGTCGATCGCCGCCAGCTCGTCGCGTGCCAGTGGCCCCGGCACGTCCGCCAGCCGGTAGGGACGCGGTGCGACGGTCCGGCCGCCGGTGCTGCCGACGTTGTCCGCCGAAGTATCGCCACCCGCACTCGCCATGTGGGTCATGTGCCGACTCTCCTCACGCTCATGGCATCGGGGACGGCGGCGCCACGACCGGCCGCCGTCGAGGTCCTGCGAAGGTTGCCGATCGGAATCGACAACGCCGGATGGAGAATTCACCGCCAGCCTAGCCGCAGCGGGCCGCGCGGCGGTCCGAGCGTGTCGCGAGAAGCTCGTCCCACCCGGGGCCCGTTCGTGGTCTAGGGTCCGCGGCATGCACATTCTCGGCAGGATCATCGGTATCGGCGCCGTCGCCGCGACCACCATCGCGCTGGCGGCCTGCGGCTCGGACGACGAGTCCGCTCCCGCCGTCTCGACGACGCGGACCACCGCGGCGGCGGGACCTTCCGCGCAGCGCCCGGCTACCCAGAGCAAGGGCCGCGAGTGCACCGCCGACGACATCCGCGTCACCGGAGATTTCGGCGCCGCGCCGAAGATCACCCTCCCCGACGACTGCGACCCGCCCAAGCAGCTGATCGTCAAGGATCTGAAGGAGGGCAGCGGGCCCGGCGCCGCGCCCGGCCAGCAGCTGACCATGAATTACGCGCTGGTCACCTGGTCGGACAAGAAGACGCTGGACAGCTCGTTCCAGCGCGGCAAGCCGTTCCAGCTCACCCTCGGCGGGGGACAGGTCATCCCCGGCTGGGATCAGGGACTCGTCGGCGTCAAGGAGGGCGCGCGCCGCTTGCTGATCGTGCCGCCGGAGCTGGGCTACGGCGCGGGCGGGCGTGGCATCGCCCCGTACGAGACGCTGGTCTTCGTCACCGACGCGGTCTCGGTGGGGAAGTAGCCCGGCCGCTCGCGTCGCCCGCCGGGCACCGCCGGATGCAGGTCCGCTCGGCCGGTCAACTAACCTGGTCGGGATGCGTGGCGTACGCCGCACCCCTCGTCGTCTCGGCCGAGGCCGGGACTCCGGTTCGGATCGGCGCCGGTGGGGGAATGCGGCAGCCGGCGTAGGGCCGCCTCGCCCGCCGTTCCGATCCCGGAATGCCGGGGGCGGGGCGCCGCAAGACGAACGTCAACCAGTACGAACAACGAACAAGGAGCATGTCCGTGAAGAGCACCGTCGAGCAGCTGAGCCCGACCCGGGTCCGGATCAACGTCGAGGTGCCCTTCGAGGAGCTGAAGCCGGATTTCGACCGCGCGTACAAGGCACTGGCCAAGCAGGTCCGCATCCCCGGCTTCCGTCCCGGTAAGGCGCCAGCGAAGCTGCTCGAGGCCCGTCTCGGCCGTGGCGCGATCCTGGAGCAGGTCGTCAACGACGCGCTGCCCGGTCGCTACAGCGAGGCCGTCACCACCTCCGAGGTGAAGGTCATCGGTCAGCCCGAGATCGAGATCACCAAGATCGAGGACGGCCAGGAGCTGGCCTTCACCGCCGAGGTCGACGTGCGGCCGGAGATCACGCTGCCGGACTACGCGAGCATCGCGGTCACCGTCGACGCGTTCACCGTCGGCGACGAGGACATCGAGGAGCAGTTGCAGTCGCTGCGCCAGCGCTTCGGCACCCTGACCGGGGTGGAGCGTCCGGTGCAGGACGGCGACTTCGTCTCGATCGACCTGTCGGCGACCGTGGACGGCCAGGAGGTGGCCGAGGCCGCCACGACCGGCCTGTCCCATGAGGTCGGTTCCGGTCAGCTCATCGAGGGCCTGGACGAGGCGCTGGTCGGATTGTCGGCGGGCGAGTCGAAGGAGTTCACCTCGAAGCTGGTCGCGGGCGAGCACGCGGGCAAGGACGCGGTCATCACCGTGACCGTGCAGACCGTCAAGGAACGTGAGCTGCCCGAGGCCGACGACGAGTTCGCGCAGCTGGCCAGCGAATTCGACACGCTGGAGGAGCTGAAGGACGATCTGCGCGGCCGCGTCGAGCGGGTCAAGAAGGTGCAGCAGGCGGGCGAGATCCGCGACAAGGTGCTGGACACCCTGCTCGAGCAGGTCGAGGTGCCGCTGCCCGAGGCCGTGGTGAAGGCCGAGATCGACGCGGTGACCCACGACGCGGTGCACGGCTTCGACCACGACGAGGCCAAGTTCGCCGAGGCGCTCGAGGCGCAGGGCAGCACCCGCGAGGAGTTCGACGCCGACACCAAGCAGGCCGCGGAGAAGTCGGTCAAGACCCAGCTGCTGCTGGACGCGATCGCGGAGGCGGAGGGCACCCAGGTCGGCCAGGAGGAGCTCACCGAGCGGATCCTGTTCCAGTCGCAGCGCTACGGCCTGTCGCCGGAGCAGTTCATCCAGCAGGTGCAGCAGGCGGGCCAGCTGGGCGCGATCTTCGCCGACGTGCGGCGCGGCAAGGCGCTGGCGGGCGTGGTCGGCCAGGTGACCGTCACCGACTCCGCGGGCAACTCGGTGGACACCACCGAAATGTTCGGTGCCCCCGCCGATTCCGCCGACGAGGACGCGGCCGTCGAGACGGCCCCGGCGGACGCCGAATAATTCCATGGAATGTCGGCGTGATCGACGCCCGCGAGGTGCGCTGATTGCGCTGTGAGCGAAGAAAGGGCGGTACCGGGAGTTCGGTGCCGCCCTGCTTCGTTAATGTTTGTGACGACAAGTTGGATGGCCATGTCCGACCGGGTGCGGCATATCCAACCAGTGATGGCTATGCGGCAATCCGCAACGAGCCGGCGAGAGAAGGCAGGTATCCGTGACAATCAACCAGGCAGGGGTCATGACAACCGCGACTGCTGGTCTCAACCTCAGTGATTCGGTGTACGAGCGCCTGCTGCGTGAGCGCATCATCTTCCTCGGCACACAGGTCGACGACGACATCGCGAACAAGCTGTGCGCGCAGATCCTGCTGCTCTCGGCGGAGGATCCCACCAAGGACATCTCGCTCTACATCAACTCGCCGGGCGGCTCGGTGACCGCGGGCATGGCCATCTACGACACGATGCAGTTCGCCGAGTGCGACATCGCCACCTACGGCATGGGCCTGGCCGCGTCCATGGGGCAGTTCCTGCTCACCGCGGGCACCAAGGGCAAGCGCTACGCGCTGCCGCACGCGCGGATCATGATGCACCAGCCCTCCGCGGGGATCGGCGGCTCGGCGGCCGACATCGCGATCATGGCCGAGCAGTTCGCGCACACGAAGCGTGAGCTGAACGAACTGCAGGCGCAGCACACCGGCAAGTCGGTCGAGCAGGTCACCGCCGATGCCGACCGCGACCGCTGGTTCACCGCGGCCGAAGCCCTGGAATACGGCTTCATCGACCACGTGATCAGCCACGCGAATCAGGCCAACGGCGCCAAGAAGTAACGCACCGGATCACCCACAGGCCCCCGGACACCTCGAACGTCCGGCCGCCGCACCGACTTTGGAGACGAAGATGGCCAATTCGATCGACCCGCGCGCCGGCCTGTCCGGCATGGCACCGCAGAGCCCGCAGGCGCGCTACATCCTGCCGTCGTTCATCGAGCACTCGAGCTTCGGCGTCAAGGAGTCCAACCCGTACAACAAGCTGTTCGAAGAGCGCATCATCTTCCTCGGCGTGCAGGTGGACGACGCCTCGGCGAACGACATCATGGCGCAGCTGCTGGTGCTGGAGTCGCTGGACCCCGACCGCGACATCACCATGTACATCAACTCGCCGGGTGGCTCGTTCACCTCGCTGATGGCCATCTACGACACCATGCAGTACGTGCGCGCCGACGTCGCCACCGTCTGCCTGGGCCAGGCCGCCTCGGCCGCCGCCGTGCTGCTGGCCGCGGGCACCCCGGGCAAGCGCGCCTGCCTGCCCAACGCGCGCGTGCTGATCCACCAGCCCTCGCTGGAGGGCGGCATCCAGGGCCAGGTGTCGGATCTGGAGATCCAGGCCGCCGAGATCGAGCGCATGCGTCGCCTGATGGAGAGCACGCTCGCGCGGCACACCGGCAAGGACGCCGACACCATCCGCAAGGACACCGACCGCGACAAGATCCTGACGGCCGAGGAGGCCAAGGAGTACGGGATCATCGACACGGTGTTCGACTACCGGAAGCTGAGCGCGCAGAAATAGGGCGCGAATCGTCGTTTCCGGCCGGGGCCGGGACGGCGGGGCGAATTGCCGATCCCGGGGCTGTTCGCTCTAAATTGCTTCGTGACAGGGAATTCCGGCCGGGAAGTACGCAATGGGGCATACCGCCCGGCCGGGCCGCCCTCGCGCCGCCGCGGTTCGAGAATTTGTTCGAACCGACGGCGCCGCGCGGCGGGCGGTGCGGAGGTATGGCTCGTGACGACTCGCACAACCCGCGCGAGAAACATGCGCGAGTTGTCGACCTCCATCCCGAACACCGGGTACGGTCAACCTAGGGACCTTTGCTCCCGGTTGACGGCACTGCCCCACCGGCCACGAAATCAGCCGATGCGTTTGCGGCTGCGAAAGTGGTGGACAGCTGGCAACCTGGACGGACGGTTGCACGCGGACAAGGAAGTAGGGACCCACGAGATGGCGCGCATCGGAGATGGCGGCGATCTGCTGAAGTGCTCGTTCTGCGGAAAGAGCCAGAAGCAGGTCAAGAAGCTCATTGCGGGACCAGGGGTGTACATCTGCGACGAGTGCATCGATCTCTGCAACGAGATCATCGAGGAGGAACTCGCCGAGTCCAGCGAGGTCAAGCTCGATGAGCTGCCCAAGCCCGCCGAGATCCGGGATTTCCTGGAGAACTACGTGATCGGCCAGGACACCGCCAAGCGCACTCTCGCGGTGGCCGTCTACAACCACTACAAGCGCATCCAGGCCGGTGACAAGGGTCGGGACAGCCGCGGCGAGACCGTCGAGCTGGCCAAGTCCAACATCCTGATGCTCGGTCCTACCGGTTGCGGCAAGACCTACCTCGCCCAGACCCTGGCGAAGATGCTGAACGTCCCGTTCGCCATCGCCGACGCCACCGCGCTGACCGAGGCCGGGTACGTCGGCGAGGACGTCGAGAACATCCTGCTGAAGCTGATCCAGGCGGCCGACTACGACGTCAAGCGCGCCGAGACCGGCATCATCTACATCGACGAGGTCGACAAGATCGCCCGCAAGAGCGAGAACCCGTCGATCACCCGTGACGTGTCCGGCGAGGGCGTGCAGCAGGCCCTGCTGAAGATCCTGGAGGGCACTCAGGCGAGCGTGCCGCCGCAGGGCGGGCGCAAGCACCCGCACCAGGAGTTCATCCAGATCGACACCACCAACGTGCTGTTCATCGTGGCGGGCGCCTTCGCCGGTCTGGAGAAGATCATCTCCGACCGCACCGGCCACCGCGGCATCGGTTTCGGCGCCGAGGTGCGGTCGAAGGCCGAGATCGACACCACCGATCACTTCGCGGAGGTCATGCCAGAGGACTTGATCAAGTTCGGCCTGATCCCCGAGTTCATCGGCCGCCTGCCCGTGGTCGCCTCGGTGACGAACCTGGACAAGGAATCGCTGGTCAAGATCCTCTCCGAACCGAAGAACGCGCTGGTCAAGCAGTACGTCCGGCTGTTCGAGATGGACGGGGTCGACCTCGAGTTCACCGACGACGCGCTGGAGGCGGTCGCCGACCAGGCGATTCTGCGCGGCACCGGCGCGCGTGGCCTGCGGGCGATCATGGAGGAAGTCCTGCAGCCCGCGATGTACGACATCCCCAGCCGCGACGACGTCGCCAAGGTCGTCGTCAACGCGGATACGGTCAACGACAACGTCCTGCCCACCATCGTGCCGCGCAAGGCGCAGCGGCCGGAGCGCCGGGAGAAGTCGGCGTAATTCGGGTGTGGCGACCCGTCGTAAGGGGTACTCCTCCGTGAGGGTTGAGCAGACAGCCTAGTTCCGGCGCTTTTCTCCGGGGCGCATCATTACCCGCGAGCAAGCCCGTTTCCGAGATTGCTCGCGGGCGACTGGACCGAGGTCCTCATGTCGACAGGCTTGGCCAACCCCACGTACGTTCTCACCGCCGCTCGCAATGCCGATCACCCCGCCGAGCGGCTCAAGATCTCCGTCACAGTGCCGAGCGACTCGGTCACGCTGTGCGCGCTCGCGGGCGAAGTCGATCATTACACCGTCGAAGTGTTTCGACGCAGGCTGATCGGCTCGCTGGGCACGGCGGCGCCTTTGGTGGTCGTAGATCTGTCGAAGGTTACGTTTTTCGGCGTCGCCGGGTTGCACGTTCTGGTCGACGCGCGGTCCATGCTGGTCCAGACCGGCCGTAGGATGCGCCTGGTGACCGGACCCCGGTGTGTGGACCGGCTGCTGGAGCTGGCGGGAGATCTGGCGCGCTTCGAGACGATGTCGAGTCTCGCCGACGCCGTGCTCGACGCGGCCTGACGCGGCCGGGGTCGATACCATCGGGGCATGTTCGCCAACCGGCGCTTGGAGCGCAAGGTCGACGCCCTGCACGCCAAGCTCGACCTGATCATGACCCATCTGGGCATCGAGGCGCACGCAGCGGCCGTGTCGCCGCGTGCCGTGCCTGCGGTCCCGCGCGGCGACGGCATGGCCGAGATCGATGCGCTTCTGGCGCAGGGCAAGAAGATTCACGCGATCAAGCGGTATCGCGAACTCACCGGGTGCGGCCTGAAAGAGGCCAAGGAAGCGGTCGAACGCCGGTATCCGTACTGATCACCGGGGCGCGAGCACAGGGCTCGACGGCTCACGCGCCGGCGCGGACCTGGAGCGGGCATTCTTCGACGACTTGCCCCGCACCGCAGGCTGATAGGTCTAGCTGTGTGCGCCCTGCACCACGGGGGTGTGCAGATCCACTGGGAAGTCAGCGTCCGCGCTGGACAGGCTGTCCGCCGCGGAGCGTTCCGGCAAGGGGTCGTGCCCGGTCGGGTCGGGCAAGCTCCGCACCTGCTCGGTGGCATAGCCGATCGCGCGTCCGTATCGCGCGCTCGCGGCATCGTGGATGAGCAGGGCGACGCCGATCATCACCGGGGCGACACCGTGCACGGCGGCGTCGAACCATCGCCCGGCGCTCACGTACGGATAGGTGTTCAGTCCGACGGTGAGCGCGAGCAGGGCCATTTCCGCCGCCGCCACTTGGCTCCGGTTGTCCAGCACGCCCCATTCGGTGACCTTGTTCGTGCCGATCATGATGATGATCAGCGACACGCTGATCATCGCCTCGAGCAGGTAGCTGAACCAGTACAGCGGGTCGTCCGGGCCACCCGGCGCGATGTTGTGCTGAACGTTGACCGCCGACCACAGCATTCCGGCGGCGACCACGCCGGCCAGCGCGCCGAGCGACCAGGAACGGTGCCGGTACAGCGACGCCAACCTGGCGTGCGGGCTGGACGCGCGCCGCTGCGCGGCAATCGCCTTGCGCGCCAACAGCAGGTCCCTGATCTCGGCCTTCTCGATGGCCTCCGCGGTGTGCCGCGCCCGGTCGGAGGCCGCGGCGCCCGCCTCGGCGTGCTTCCAGCGCTGTTCGCGGTCCTGGGTCCGGATCCGTTCGGCCAGTTCGCGTTCAGCGAGCAGTTCCTCCTCCGACAGCGCGCCGGTCAGAGCCGGGTCGAACTGGTAGGCGAGACGGCCGCGGGCCTTCTCGACTCGTCTCGCCAGCCGTGCGACGTCGTCGTCCGGGGTCTGTTCGTCGAGCATGCGGCTCCAAACGGTCGGGCGGAGGGGAACTCGAGAAACCGAAGACGCCGTTACCCCGCACCGAAACTCGCGAAGGTAGCCCGCCGGCCGCGGCACGGCCAGGCGACGTCAACACCTCTTATTCTTAGTGCATTCCGGGCCGTAACGACAGTCCCGGGTGAACGCGGCGCCGAAGTACCAGGTCGGATCGAGCCATTCCCGCAGCGCCGCGGCCCTTTTCACGACCAGGGCACCCGGCACGAATCGGTGCTGAAACCCTGCGCCGTGATCCCGAGCGCCGAATTGAACCGGGCGCGTGAGTTTTCCAGCGCGATCTGATAGCTGAGCTCCACCACACCCGCTCGGCCGAAGCGCCGCTCCAGGTCGGCGACCTGTTCGTCGGTGACCGTGGTCGGCGTTGCGGTCATCGCGTCGGCGTAGGCGATGGCGGCGCGCTCGTCGTCGGAGTACAGCGGCGAGGTCGCGTAGTCGGCGATGTGTTCCAGCCGCGCGACGTCCAGCTCGCCCAGGCGCATGAGCATGGCGCCGAAGTCGACGCACCACGAACAGCCGATCGTCCACGCCGTGCGATACACCGCGATCTCGCGGATGACGGCGGGCAGGGCGGTGCTGGCCTTGCCGACCATGGTCTCGTGGACCGCGCTGGCCCTCAGCAATTTCGGATGGTTGGCGGTGACGGCGAAGGGCTCCGGCACTTCGCGGAAGCGGCGCTTGGCCAGCCGGTAGAGCAGCTTGGTCGTCGGTCCCGCGTGTTGCGGGGTGACGGCGGCGATACGGGTGGCGCTCATGTCGATCTCCTTCGATCAGCGGATGTGGTTCCTACTTCTCGGACGAGAGACCGTGCCGGAATGTGATGGGGCCGCGATGTGACCTGGCGCACCCGGCCGCCGCGCTCTACTCGGGCTCGACCCGCATGTCCTCCTGGCTCCAGTAGGCGCGCATCCCGGTGATCCGGCCTTCTTCGTCGAACTCCATCACATCGATCGGTGACAGGACGAAGCGCTGCCCGCCGACCTTGGTGACGATGGTGAACGGGAACGCGGCCTGATTGCCCGCGATTCTCACGTCCTCCGGCCGCAGCTCGGTCTCCCGATCCAGTGCGGCGATCACCTCGTAGAACTCGCGGATGGCCTCGTGGCCGCGCTTGGGTGGAGTGCCGACGGGATCCTCCACGATCGCGTCGGGCGCGTACAGGGCGACGATGTCCTCGGTCGGCCCCGAGCCGACCAGCTTGACGTATTGCTCCACCACGTCGCGAATCTGTTTGGCCATCGAGCCTCCTCCGAAATGAAACGTGTTCTAGTTTGTAGCCTAGCGCGTTCGGTCGCCCGATTCGATCCCTTCCGCTTCGTCCAGCACGACGATCCGTACTCCGGTGGCGAGCAGTGTTGTGGCCGACAAGCCGAACAGGGTGCGGAAAGCGTCGCTGAAGTGTGAGGGGCTGGCGAAGCCCGCGTCGGCCGACGCGGCGGTGAGGTTCGCGCCCTCGGCGAGCGCGCGGCCGACGCCGAGCATCCTGGCCCACAGGCGGTACCGCCGGAACGAGGTGCCCGCCTGGGCGGCGAACAGATGCAGGAAGCGCGACTCCGACAGGTGCGCGGCCGCGGCGAACCGGGCGGCGGTGAACTCCCGCGCGGGATGGGCGAGGAGGGTCGCCATCGCCTCGGCTACCCGGTCGTCCGGCGTGGGGACCGGCCTGGCGCCGACGAGTTCGGCCAGCGAGCGCGGATCGGGGCACGTGCCGCTCGCAGCCGTGGCGAGGGCGGCTTCCGCCCGATGGCCGAGTCCGAATTCGGCGTGCCACCGGATCATCCGGTCCCGGCAGGCTCGGGCGCCCCGCGACCCCGGATCCAGATAACAGAACATCATCTGGTCGCCGCCCGCGACGACGCGGTGCACCCGGCGCGGCGGGATCAGCGCGCTGCGCACGGTGTGCGTGACGGCATCGGTCGCGAGTGTGAACGGCGCGTCCAACCCGACGGCCAGGCAGTTCACCGCGGTGGAATGCGCGTCCGGACGCAGGGACGGTCCGCGATAGATCGCCTGCCCGGGCCACAGCCACAGAATCGCGGACGCAGTCGTCCCCGGCGGAGTGCTCGGCTCCATGCCGTCATGCTGTCACGGGCCGTGCGAACCGCGATATTTTCTGTTGTCCGGGGGTGAAGGCTCCGCTCGGTGTGACCCGAGCGGGCTCGGGGGATCGCCGTTGATCCCCCTTGGTTCGCCGTTGAACCAGACCCGCGTTCGGTATTTGCTGACTCTGTCGGTAACGGCTCATCCCGCGTTACCGCGCGGCGACGGCCGCTTCGGAGTAGTCGCCGTCGCGGCGCACCGCTTCTGCTCCGGGGTTCTCGGTACGCGTCGTCCGACGCGACGATCCGGGCGAGGGACAGCTTCGTGACGTGGTGTTCCTTTCGTCCTTTTCGTCTGTAGCCCGTCGGCCGTCCACTGATTCCGACGGCGCGGACCAGGGAAATTCATCGTCATTTCCGCAGTTCGTGCCCCGGTGTGTCGAGCTTGCGCTCCCGGTGCCGTGCTGTTTACTCGGTCCGGTCAACCAGATGTTCGAGTGACGAGTGGAAGCGGAGGAGACATGGCACTGCCTACCATGACCGCAGAGCAGCGCACCGAGGCCTTGGCCAAGGCGGCTGCGGTCCGCAAGGCACGCTCCGAACTGATCGGCAAGGTGAAGGCGGGCAAGGTTTCGGTCGCGGATCTGCTGAAGAAGGCAGACTCCGACGAGCTGGTGAAGAAGACCAAGGTGGCCGCGGTGATCAAGGCCCTGCCCGGTGTCGGGCCGGTGAAGGCCGCGAAGTTGATGGACCAGGCGGAGATCCCGGAGGATCGCCGGATCGGCGGGCTCGGTGCGCGTCAGCGCGCGGCACTGCTCGAAGCGCTGAAGGACTGACGGTCGGGGAATTCGCCAAGTCGCGGCGTCATCCGCGGATCCACCGGATCACGCCCGTGGTGATCTCCCACGGGCGTCCCGGACTCTGCTGCCGGGTTCGCCGATCAGCGGACGGCGCGCGGACGGCGGCGCGGGAAACGCAGCGTCACCGGTTGCGGGTCCGAGAGGGGCAACTCGCCTCGCGGCGGCAGGAAGAGGCAGGCCGCTCCGCCGATCACGAGCAGCAACGCCGCGATCAGGCTGGCAGTGAAGCTCGCCGCGCCCATCTCCGCGGGCTTGTGGAAGAGGTGGTAAAGGGAATGGGGGACACCGAAGGTGAGCCAGCCGACGCCCGCGATCCGGGCCGCCGTGGTTCGGTTGACCACGAGCGCGGCGATCGTCACCGCTGTCAGCGCCAGGAAGAAGGCACCCACGTCGGCCGCCAGATGGTGGTTGTACGGGCCGTCCGCCGCCACCCACTGGGCGCCGAACCCCGGAAAACTGGTGTACCAGGAGTGCGGCGCGAACGTGGCCCAAAGGCCGACGATCGCTCCTTGTACCGCCAAGACGGCCAGCACGATCCGCGTCAGCAGCAGGCGGCGGTACTGCTCGAACCGCATCCGCACCCGCAGGCCCTCGGAGTTCCCCTCCACCGATATCCGCATCGGCCGCTCCGTTCTCGCCGAATCCGTTCCGGCTCCGTGCAGTCACGGTAGAACGGGCGTCCGGCGCGGGCAATAGTGAGTCAGGCCAACAACGAGTCGGCGCCCGGATCGGTGCGCAGCCGCTCGGGGACGGTGTAGACGTTCATCGTGTCGCCGCGGAGGAAGCCGATCAGACTCAGTCCGGCGTCGGCGGCGAGATCGACCGCCAGCGAACTCGGCGCCGAGACCGCGCCGAGCATCGGTATTCCGGCCATGACGGCCTTCTGCACCAGTTCGAACGACGCGCGCCCGCTCACGATCAGCACCAGATCATGGGCAGGCACCCTGGATTCGCGCAGTGCCCAGCCGATCACCTTGTCCACCGCGTTGTGCCTGCCGATGTCCTCGCGCACCGCCAGCGCCTGCCCGTCGGTGGTGAACAGGCCCGCCGCATGCAAGCCGCCGGTGGCTTCGAACACCGATTGGCGGTCGCGCAGCATGCCGGGCATCGCGGCCAGTACCCGGGTGTCCACCACCGGGCCTGCGGCGGACAGGGGGAATCGGGTGCGCTTGCGGACCTCGTCCAGGGCGGTCTTTCCGCACAGTCCGCAGGCTCCGGTGGTGAGGAACGAGCGGGTCGATACCGGCACGGGGGTGCGCAGGGTGACGTCGAGGACGTTATAGGTGTTGCGGCCCTGGTCGTCGGTGCCCGCGCAGTAGCGGGCCGCCACGATGTCCTCGGCGGAACCGATGACGTCTTCGCTCAGCAAGAATCCGTGCACCAGGTCGATGTCGCTGCCGGGGGTGCGCATGGTGACCGTCAGCGACTGCCCGTCGATGCGGATCTCGAGCGGTTCTTCGACGGCCAAGGTGTCCGGGCGCTGGATCTGCCCGCTGGGCGAGATCCGGCGCATCCGGCGGCGAGCGGTGACGCGGCTCATGCCGTGTTCCCTTCGGCGCGAGCACTGTCCTGCGGCCGGACCCGGCTGGTCATGCCTTGCTCGCCTCGAAACGAATGGTGACCGCTTTGGAGACTGGCGTGTTCGATCGTTTCGCGACGTGGTCCAGTGGCACCAGGGGATTGGTCTCGGGGTAGTAGGCGGCGGCGTTGCCGCGCGGTGTGGGGTAGGAGACCAGGCGGAAGCCTTCGACGCGGCGTTCGGTGCCGTCGGTCCACTCGGAGACGATGTCGACCAGATCGCCGTCGCGGAAACCGAACGCCGTGATGTCCTCGGGATGGACCAGCACCACTTTGCGGCCGTTGTGGATGCCGCGGTAGCGGTCGTCCAGGCCGTAGATGGTGGTGTTGTACTGGTCGTGACTGCGCAGGGTTTGCAGGATCAGTCTGCCCGCGGGGACCGGCAGCCAGGTCAGCTCGTTGACCGCGAAGTTGGCCTTGCCGGTGGCGGTGCGGAATTCGCGGGCGTCGCGCGGCGGATGCGGTAGCTGGAAGCCGCCCCGGCCGCGAACTTTCGCGTTGTAGTCCGCGCAGCCGGGCACGACGCGGGCGATGGCGTCGCGGATGCTGTCGTAGTCACGGGCGAAGCGGGCCCACGGCACCGGGTGGTCGGGGCCAAGGACTGCCTGGGCGAGTTCGCAGACGATGGTGACTTCACTGCGCAGCTGGTCGCTGACCGGCCGCAACCGTCCGGTGGACAGGTGCACCATCGACATCGAGTCCTCCACGGAGACTTGATTCTTGGCGCCGTCCGGGGCCAGGTCGAGGTCGGTGCGCCCGAGCGTCGGCAGGATGAGCGCGGTACGGCCGTGCACGACGTGGCTGCGGTTGAGTTTGGTGGAGACCTGCACCGTGAGCGCGCAGTCGCGCAGCGCGGCTTCGGTCACGGCGGTGTCGGGGGTGGCGGAGACGAAGTTGCCGCCCATGCCGATGAAGACTTTCGCCTGTCCGTCGCGCATGGCGCGGATGGCGGCGACGGTGTCGAGGCCGTGCTCGCGCGGGCTGCTGATGCCGAATTCGCGGTCGAGGGCGTCGAGGAAGGCGTCGGGCATCTTCTCCCAGATGCCCATGGTGCGGTCGCCCTGCACATTCGAGTGACCGCGCACGGGGCACACACCCGCGCCCGGTTTGCCGATCATGCCGCGCAACAGCAGCAGATTGGTGGCCTCCTCGATGGTGGCCACGGCATGGGCCTGCTGGGTCAGGCCCATCGCCCAGCACAGGATGATGTTGCGCGAGCGGGCGAACAGCTCGGCGGTGTGCTCGAGTTCGGCCGCGGTGAGACCCGTCGCTTCCAGTACGGTGTCGAGATCGACCGTGCGCGCGTGCTTTTCGTATTCGGCGTAGCCCGCGCAGTGGGCGTCGACGAACGCCCGGTCGACCACCGCGCCCGGTGCGCGGTCCTCCGCTTCCAGCAGCAGACGGCCGAGCGCCTGGAACAGGGCCAGGTCACCGCCGAGGCGGATCTGCAGGAAGTCGTCGGCGATCGGCACGCCGGTGGTGACGCCCTTGATCGTCTGCGGGTCGCGGAAGCCGAGCAGCCCGGTCTCGGGCAGGGGGTTCACCGCGACGATCCGGGTGCCGTTCGCCTTGGCCGCGGCCAGCGCGCTGAGCATCCGGGGATGATTGGTGCCCGGATTCTGTCCCGCGACGATGATCAGGTCGGCCTTGGCGAAGTCATCGATGGAGACCGAGCCCTTGCCGATCCCGATCGAGCTCGACAGCGCCGCGCCGGAGGACTCGTGGCACATGTTGGAGCAGTCCGGCAGATTGTTGGTGCCGTAGCTGCGCACCAGCAGCTGATAGAGGAACGCGGTCTCGTTGCTGGTGCGGCCGGAGGTGTAGAACACCGCCTCGTCCGGGGAGTCCAGCCCGCGTAGCGTGTCGGCGATCAGACGGTAGGCGTCGTCCCAGGCGATCGGCCGGTAGTGGGTGTCTCCGGGACGCAGCACCATCGGGTGGGTCAGCCTGCCCTGCTGGCCGAGCCAATAGCCGGATTTGTCGCTCAGGTCCGCCACCGAGTGGGTGGCGAAGAACTCGGGAGTAACCGTGCGCAGCGTGGCTTCCTCGGCGACGGCCTTCGCGCCGTTCTCGCAGAACTCGGCGGGCCTGCGATGGCTGCTCGGCTCCGGCCAGGCGCAGCCCGGGCAGTCGAAGCCGTGCACCTGATTGACCCGGGCCAGGGTGCGCGCCGTGCGGATGACGCCCATCTCCTCGATCGAGCGTTTCAACGCCACCGCCACGGCGGTGACGCCCGCGGCCTGCTCTTCGGGCGGGGTCACCGTCAGCTCGGACTCGTCGATGTCGCGGCTCGGTCCGTTTCGGTGCATGCCGCCATTGTGCTCCCCGCGCGATCCGGGCTCGACTCGACCGGTTGATCGGCCGTCCCCGGCGCGAGGCCGGTGAGCCGGGCGCGAAGCCGTCCGGTACACGGCCATGGTGCGGCGGCTCGGCGAGCCGTTCACGCTGTGCGGCGCCCTGGTGCGAGGCAGCCGCGAGCGCCCAGCGTCATGACATGCTCGAACGGAGTCCACCTCGCACTGCGGCTCGGTGGTCGGCGCCGGTCCGGGCGCCCGATGCCGTGGCGTGTGCGGGCGCGGGGACGCTGTTCGAGTACGCGGGCGCCGGTGCTGGCAGGCGAGCTCGTCACCGCGGCCACTTTGCCAGGCGCCCTCGGCGGCTACGAACGGCGGCGCGCTCCCGCGATATCCGCCGTGCCCGTGCGCTGCTCGTCGCCTCGGTAGGTGAGGACCCGCTCGCTGATGCGGACCCGCCAGCCGGGCGGGAGCTCGGTCGGGGACGTGCTGATCCTGGTCCACTGGTCGGTGCCGGGACCGGCGATGAAGGTGCCGGAGGTAGCGGCGGCGTCCCGGATGTACACCTTGCCGCCGTCCACCGACACATATGCGTGGACCCGCGAGACATGCCGATCGCGCTGGATGACGATCGGCGTGGCGGCGGCGGTGCGGACCGCCTCGTCCACCTGCGGTCCGCGCCCGATGACGTAGGCGCGGTCCAACGGGTAGGCCGCCCCTTCTTCGGTGACCAGCGCACCGACGGCGTCTCCGGACAGCGCCGCCGGGCTCACGGCTCGCGTTCCGCCGTTCTCGGGCGCTTTGCGCAGGGCGACCGGTTCGCGCGCGGGCTGCACCTGGGACCACGCCGGCGGCCGGTCCGGGACCGGCCGGGGCGGACGCGGTTTGGCGAAGGGGCGGACCGACTCGGTCGGCCTGGGTGTCGCTGGTGCGAGGGCGTCGGCGGCGCTGGTCTGCCGAGGGATCGGCGTTGCCTGTGCGACGGCGTCGGACGCGCCGGTCGGTCGCGGAGCGGGCGATGCTTGCGCGACGGCGTCGGACGCGCCGGTCGGTTCCGGCATCGCCGCGAAACCGGCCGCCGCCGTCGCCTCGGGCTCGGCCTGCGCGGAAGGCTCGGACGTGCGTGGTTCGGCGGCTTTTCCGGTGCGTCGTACCGCGGCGTGCAGCACGAAGCCGCCGCCGGGGACCACGCCGGCGCGCAGGTCGGTGCGGGGCAGGGCGGTCGGCGGCTCGCCGGTGTCCGCGCCGATCGTGATGCGGCGCACCGGTTCGCGCACGATCTCGTCCACCCAAGTGAACGCACGCCCGCCGTCGAGGCGGCGGGTGCCCTCCGCGCCTTGGATCTCCGCGATCACCGGTCCGCGCAACAGGATCAGCACGCCGTCCGCGGTGGGGGCGACCACACCGAACGGCGGCGGTTGAACGGTGCTGCCGAAGATCACCGCGGCCAAGCGTTGCGCCAGCGCGGCGCCGGGATGCTCGCCTTCGGCCACGGCTTCGATGGTGCCGAGTATTCGGTCCGTGGAGGTCGTTTCGGCCCCGAGGTAGGCGACGACCGCACCGAAACGGGCGACGAGTCCGTCGCCCGGTGCGACACCCACGGTGGACGGTTTTCTGCGCACCCGCGCCCTCCTTCCCGGCGCACTACCGGCATACCGAAGCCAGCATAGAGCGTCGGCGACCACCGAACCGGGGTCTGCGCGCATCGCGAAGCGGACAGTGCGAACGTCTCGCCGTGTCATCGGATTCTCGAATCACGCTCTGTCGGGCGGGTTCTCGTGAGCGGTCGCCGCCAACCTTCGCAAAGGCTGTGAGCTGCATGTTGTGGTGTTTTCCGCAACAAGCGGCGTTCGGCGGCCTGCTCCGTCCCGCCGGATCGGCCTCTTCGCGGCAGCTCCGGACGAGCATGGACTTGCGCCGCTCACCCGAACGGCGTTCGTCCCTCGTTATGCTCGGCTCATGAGCGCAGCAGCCGTCAGCCGCAGGGCCCGCCCGGCCAAAGCTCCGCTGAGCCGCGAGGTGATCGTCGAGACCGGCCTGCGCATCCTGGACCGGGATGGAGCGGCGGCGCTGACCATGCGCCGGGTCGCACAGGACTTGGACACCGGCGCCGCGTCGCTGTACGTATACGTCGCCAATCGCGACGATCTGATGGCCGCCATGCTCGACCATGTCCTCGGTTCCGTCCCCGAGCCCGCCGGGGCGAGCTGGCGGGAGCGGCTCACCGAGCTGGTCGATGCCACGGTGGCGGCGATGAGCAGGCACGAAGGGCTGGCGCTCGTCGCGCTCGGTGTGATTCCGAGCAGTCCGAACGCCCTGCGGCTGGTGGAGCTGATGCTCGGTGCGCTCACCGAGGCGGGACTGGACGAGCTGACCGCGTCGTGGGCGGTGGACCTGCTGTTCCTGCACATCACCGCGTCGGCGTCCGAACAGAGTGCGCACCGCGTCGGGGGCGGCAGCGAGCAGGAGTACCTCGCCACGATCGAGCGGCGCTTCGCCGAACTGCCCGCCGACCGCTATCCGACCGTCGTGGCCATGCGAGAGGCTCTGCTGGCGGGCGGCGGTGCGGCGCGCGCGGCCTGGGCCGTGCAAGTGCTGCTCAACGGCATCCTCGCCACGCGGGCGCAGTGAAATTCGCTGGCTCATGTCGTGGGGGCGGACTGACAATGGGCCGGTGATCCGACCCGCGACATCCCGAGACCTCCCCGTGCTCCAGGACATCGAGCGCGCGGCGGGTGAGCCGTTCGCGCGAATCGGGATGACGACCGTGGCCGACGACGAACCGCCCTCGCTGGCGACTCTGCGACAGTTCCAGCAGGCCGGGCGGGCCTGGGTGTGGACCGACGACGACCTGCCGATCGGCTACCTCGTCGCGGCAGTGGTCGACGGGAACGCCCACATCGAGCAGGTCTCGGTGCGCCCGGATCATGCCCGGCGCCGGATCGGCAAGCGCTTGCTCGACCAGGCCGCCCGATGGGCCGCCGTCGCGGGCCTACCCGCGATGACGCTGACGACGTTCACCGAGGTGCCGTGGAACGGGCCGTATTACGAGCGGCTCGGCTTCCGGTACCTGTCGGCGGGGGAGGAGACGCCGGGGTTGGTCGCGCTGCGCGCCGCCGAGCAGGCCCACGGCCTCGACCGCTGGCCGCGCGCGTGCATGCGCGCGGAACTGTCCGCATGGTCGATGGACTGAGCCGCCCGGACGCGTCGTGCCGTCAGGCGAGGGCGCGTACGGCCGCGGGCGCCGCGGCGGCCCGATCTTCGGCGATCAGGCCGATGCGCGTGCGCCGATCGAGCAGGTCGTCGGCCTCCAGCGCGCCCTCGTGGGACACCGCGAACGCGAATTCGGCTCCGAGTACGTCGATTCCGGGCGCGACCGGCTCGGCGAGGGCAGGATCACGGCGCGCCGCGGCCAGCACGGCGTCCGCCTCACCGCCGTAACGTTCGATCAGCACCGGCGGCGCGTCGATGCGGTCGCGCGCCGCTCCGGAGACCGCGCCTACCAGTGGTAGCCGCCGGGTGCGGCACGGTGCCGCGGCGAGACCGTTGTGCGTGACGGCGGCGTCGATCACGTCCTCGGCCATCTTGCGGTAGGTGGTGAGTTTGCCTCCCACGATGGTGACGATCCCGCTCGGGGAACGCAGCACCGCGTGTTTGCGCGAGATGTCGGCGGTGCTGTCGTCGGCGGTCTCCAGCAGTGGGCGCAACCCGGCGTAAGAGCCGCGAATATCGGCGCGGGTCAGCGGCTCGCGCAGGGCGGGATTGATGGTGTCGAGCAGGAAATCGATCTCGCCGTCGGTGGCCTTCGGCTCGTCGGGAACCGGGCCCGGCGCGTCCTCGTCGGTCAACCCCAGGTAGACCCGGCCGTGCGCGGCGGGGAAGGCGAAGACGAAGCGGCCGATGCTGCCGGGCACCGGTACGGTGAGCGCCGCGGACAGGCCGCCGAAGGACGCGGCGGAGAACACCAGGTGGGTGCCGCGGCTCGGGCGCAGCCGGATACTCGGATCCACCTGATCGGCCCAGACTCCGGTGGCGTTCACCACGGCGCGCGGCCGCACCGCCAAGGTCTCGCCGGTGCGCGTGTCACGCAGGGTCGCCGAATTCCCGGTCACGTCGAGCGCTTCGACGCGGGTCAGAATGCGCGCGCCGTTGGCCGCCGCGGTGCGCGCCAGTGCGACGACCAAGCGCGCGTCGTCGACCAGCTGTCCGTCCCATGCCTGCAGGCCGCCGCGCAGGTCCGCGCGGCGCACGGTCGGTGCGAGCCGTACCGCCTCCGCGGCGGCGACGTGCCTGGACCGGGGCAGCAGCGCCGCGGGGGTGCCCGCACCACGCCGCAACAGATCACCCGCCAGGAAACCGGCGCGCACCAGTGCGGCTTGCGTCGTGCCGATATTCGGCAGCAGCGGGACCAGTTGGGGCAGCGGGCGCACCAGATGTGGTGCCGTGGTGCGCATGAGAATGCCTCGCTCCGAGGCGCTTTCGTGGGCGATGCCGACGCGGCCGCTCGCGAGATAGCGCAGGCCGCCGTGCACCAGCTTGGAACTCCAGCGGCTGGTGCCGAAGGCCAGGTCGTGGCGTTCCACCAGCACGGTGCGCAGCCCGCGGGCCGCGGCGTCCAGCGCCGCGCCCGCGCCGGTGACGCCACCGCCGATCACCAGCACGTCGACCTCGGCGCCGTCGCCGAGCCGCGACAGATCCGCCGCACGGCGGGCGGCGTTCAACGCGGAGTCCCCGGTGTGCCCCGGATCAGTGCTCATCACAATGCCTTTCGGTTACGGCGAGAGGGGTCGAAGACGGCTCATCGCGCTTGTCTCCGGTCGGTGTCCTCAGTGGTCTCCCGGGCGTGGTCGTCCAGGTACCCGTCGATCGCGCGACGGAGTTCGGCGTCGAGATGCTCGCCCGCCAGCAGCGGCGCGACGGTGCCCGCCGACTGCACCGCGGATTGGGCGATCAGTAGCAGCATCGTGGCCATCCGTTCCGGGTCGCCCCCGCGAATGGAGCCGTCCCGGTGGCCGTCGCGGATACCCGCCGCGAACAGCTCGATCAGAGCGCGCTGGTTGCGTCCCAGCCTGCCGAAGACGTAGGTGAGCATCAGATCGGTGTCGGTACGGAAGATCTTGCCGAACAGAGGATTCGACCGGACCGTCGCCGCTCCCGCGACCACGCCCTCGACCAGCCTGACGCGCGCGCTGCCCGCCGACGGCATGGTCGCCGCCACGATCCCGCGCAGCTCGCGGACCAGCAGCTCGGCCACCAGCGCGCCGGTGTCCGGCCAGCGGCGGTAGACGGTCGGCCTGCTGACGCCCGCTCGCCGCGCCACTTCGGTGAGGGTGGTGCGGCGCACGCCGAATTCCTCCACGCACGCGCGAGCGGCGTCGAGGATCGCCAGGTCGGTCGCCGAGAGGCGCTCGGCGGAGTCGTCAGGAGCGGTCAAGGTGTCACCACCGGGGGTTGATCGGCCGACGGCCGGCGTCGACCAAGGGGAATGGTCCGAACCTTCGTTACTGCTTGACAGTCTATGTCAAACTGTAACGCATGGTGGAGACACGGCAGCACGCCGAGGGCGATTCGGCTTCCGCGGCAAAGACCGGCGTGAGCGGGTCGGCGGCGAGTATGGTCTGGGATGCCTGGGGAATCCCGGCTGGGCACCAGCCACTTTCGGAGCGAATCCGTGGTCTGCTGACGCAGGTGTTCGGGGTGTCCGGCGATCCGGTGGCGCGCCGCGATGAGGGCGACGTGCCACTGCGCGAATCGGCGTTGACGCCCGCGCGGCGAGCCGGGTTGGTCGAGGTGGTCGGTTCCGGGAACGTGTCGGCCGACCACCGCGATCGGTTGCGGCACGCAGGGGGGAAGAGCACACCCGATCTGCTGCGCCGCCGGGCCGAGGGCCCGCAGGACGCGCCGGACGCCGTCGTCTTCCCCGCCGACCACGACGAGGTGCTCGCCGTGCTCGCCTACTGCGCGGCGAACGCCGTCGCGGTGGTGCCGTTCGGCGGCGGCACCAGCGTGGTCGGCGGCGTCGAACCCGTGCGCGGTCGCTTCGACGCCGTGATCGCCCTCGATCTGCGCAGGCTGGACACGATCACCGCGATCGATCCGATCAGCGGCACCGCCACACTGGGCGGGGGACTCACCGGCCCGCGCGCGGAGGAACTGCTCGGCGGGCACGGCTTGTCCCTCGGGCACTTCCCGCAGAGCTTCGAGTTCGCCACCATCGGCGGCTTCGCGGCGACGCGATCCTCTGGCCAGGCTTCGGCGGGCTATGGCCGTTTCGACGACATGGTGCAGCGGCTGAAGATCGCGACGCCCAGTGGCACGCTCGTCCTCGGGCGCGCCCCCGCCTCGGCGGCGGGGCCGGATCTGCGTGAGCTGTTCGTCGGATCGGAGGGCACGCTCGGCGTGATCACCGCGGTCACCTTGCGCGTGCACCCGGTCCCGGAAACCGTCGCCTACCAGGCGTGGTCGTTTCCCGATTTCGCGACCGGCGCCGCAGCGTTGCGCGCGGTGGTGCAGGAGGGTGCGGCGCCGACCGTGCTCCGGCTGTCCGACGAGGCGGAGACCGGGATCAACCTCGCCCGCTCCGGCGATATCGGCGGCAACCCGGTGGCCGGATGTCTGGCCGTCACCACCTACGAGGGCAGTGCCGCGCACGTCGCCGCGCGCAGCGCCGAAGCGGGTGCGCTGCTGGCCGCGGCGGGCGGCTCGGCCCTGGGCGAGGCAGCGGCCAGGGAATGGGAGCACGGTCGTTTCGCCGCGCCGTACCTGCGCGACGCGCTCCTGGATGTCGGGGTGCTCTGTGAAACGCTGGAAACCGCCACCACTTGGTCGAATCTGAGCGCGCTGAAGGAGAAGGTGACCGGGGCGCTGACCGATTCGCTCAGTGCGCAGGGGACGCCCCCGCTGGTCATGTGCCACATCTCGCACACCTACCCGACCGGTGCGTCGCTGTACTTCACCGTCGTCGCCAAGCAGTTGGACGACCCGCTGGCGCAGTGGCAGGCCGCCAAACGCGCCGCGGGCGACGCCATCGTCGCGGCGGGCGGCACCATCACCCACCACCACGCGGTGGGCATCGACCACCGCCCCTGGGTGCCGGACGAAGTGGGTGACCTCGGCGTGCGCGTCCTGCGCGCGGTGAAGGCCGAACTCGATCCGGCCGGCATCCTCAATCCGGGAAAGTTGGTGCCGTGACCGAATATTCGCCGGTACGCAAGGTCACCGTGGTGACCAACCCGCGGTCCGGGCACGGCAAGAGCGGCGCGGCGGCGAGCGCCGCGGTCGCCCGTCTCCGCGCGGGCGGCGCCGAGGTCGCCGAGGTGTGCGCGCCCTCGGCCGTCGAAACGGTTCGGCAGGTGCGAGATGTCATCGCGGGCGACGCGCCGCCCGACGCCGTGGTCTGCGTCGGCGGCGACGGCCTGATCAACCTGACCCTTCAGGCCGTGGCGGAGACCGGCGTCCCGCTCGGCATGGTTCCCGCGGGCACCGGCAACGACCTGGCCAGGGAACTCGGTGTGCCGACCGACGACCCGCTCGCCGCCGCCGCGCTCGTGCTGCGCGGGCGGACCAGGACGATCGATCTCGGCCGGATCGAGTCGCCCGGCGCGCCGATGTGGTTCGCCACGGTGACCGGCACCGGATTCGACGCGCGAGTCACGCTGCGCGCCAATGAGATGCGCTGGCCGAAAGGCAGGCTGCGCTATACCGTCGCCGCGCTGGCCGAGATCTCCGGGCGCTTCACCGTTCCCTACCGCGTCGAGTTGGTGGACGCGGTGACCGACGGGCTCACCAACCCCGGCACGGGCTCGCTGCTGGAGACCGAGGCGGTCATGGTCGCGGTCGGCAACACCCGCACCTACGGCGGCGGCATGTTGATCTGCCCGGACGCGATCATGGACGACGGACTGCTCGACTTGACCGTGGTCGGCGCGCTGTCGCGGCGGGAGATGCTGCGCTTGCTGCCCGCGCTGTCGGCGGGGAAACGCCAGAATCACCCGGAGGTCAAGCAGTTCCGCGCCGCGGCCGTCACGTTGACCGCCGCGGGCGCGCCCGCCACGGCCGACGGCGAACCGGCGGGCACCCTGCCGCTCACCATCAGGGCCGTCCCGGCGGCACTGACCGTTCTGGTGCCCTGAGGCGCACCGAGGCGGCGGTTTTCACCGGTCAGGCGAAGGTCACGCACCCAAGGCGGTCGACGGCCGCGCGGTCGACGATGACGACCGACCGGGAACCGCGGGCCGTGGGTTCCGTCGCCACCACGCTCATCAATCGCCGCCAGCCGCGCACGTGTAGCCGGAAGGCCAGGTGATTGATCCGCCGTCCGCGGCTGTGCTGGCCCGCCCTGGCCACCGGCGCGGGCACATCGAGCAGGAGCAGGTGCAATTCGCGTCCCGCCGCCCAGCGCGCGATCAGAACGCGCGCCCATCGGAAGGTGGCGCAGTCGTGGATGACGACCGGGCCGTCGACCTCACGCAACGCGGCGCGAACAGCGACGAAGTGCGCCACGTGCACCACCGGACGCCACAGCAGGTAGGGCAGCCACCAGAGTTTGGGCCGCCAGCGATTGCGCGCCTGCATCGAGTCGAGCACCAGCACCCCGGCGGGACTGTGCGATGGTGCGGTGGCCGCCGCGTCGGCGTCGAAGAATTTGCGCAAGGCGGTGCTCTTACCCGCGCCGGGGACGCCCGCGACGATCAGCGCCGCCGCGGCGGGGTATCGAATCTCCGCGACCACGCGACCGCGTAGATCGTGCAGCGCGTCCGGGACCAGGATCGGCGGTCGCGGTTCGGGGGCGTGCCCAGGCGCGACTTCCAGCGGGGGGTTCACCTCTCCCAGCGTCCGCAGCCGAGAAGGCTTCGGCATCCGGGAAAACCCCCGTTTTTCTTGGTGATTCGCCGAGTGGGGTGCGCCTGGAGTGTTCACCCTTCCCAGAGTCCCGAGGTTTCGCCTTTTCGGCAATACTGGACATTTCGGACATTATCGGTTCATGTGGGTTTCCGGCCCGCCGACCGCGCGCGAAGATGCATTCGTTCACCCTGGGACCCGAAAAGGCTGAGAATTTCCACCGGTCCCCGGCCCGCGCTACCGAACCAATGCGGTTGGCGGGTGTCGAATTCCGCGGCCTCGCCGGGGCCGAGCACCAGATCGTGTTCACCCAGCACCAGCCGGAGCCGTCCGGACAGGACGTAGAGCCACTCGAAACCCTCGTGCACCTTGGGGTCGGGCTCGCCACGATCGGGCGGGATGATGATCTTGAACGCTTGCAGCGGCCCCGGCTGCCGGGTCAGCGGAAGAATGCTGAGCCCGTTCATCTTCCGTGCCGTCGTGTGGACCCGGGGGTCGGCGATCCGCGGTGCGGCCACCAGTTCGTCCAACGGCACCTGGTGGGCCATCGCGATCGGCAGCAGCAGCTCCAGGCTGGCTTTTCGCTGGCCGGACTCGAGCCGCGACAGCGTGCTCTTGGAGATCCCGGTGCTTTCCGCCAGCGCGGTGAGCGTGACGTTGCGTCGAGTCCGCAGCGCTTTGAGTCGCGGACCGATGTCGGCGAGGGCTTGGGCGACGCCCGGTGGTGTGGACATGTCACCAGTGCACCGCGTCGTCCCGGATTTGGCAACAATAGTTGCCGATACGCGCCGAGCGGCGGCACTGTGTCGGTGGAGGTGATCGCGGATGAGCGAGACATATGACGTGGTGATCGTGGGTGACGGTGCGGCGGGGTTGTCCGCGGCGTTGGTCCTGGCCCGGGCGCGGCGGCGGGTCGCGGTGGTCGGCGGCGGCGCGCCGCGCAACGCGCCCGCCGAGCACATGCACGGGTTCCTGTCCCGCGACGGGATGCCGCCCGCGCAGTTGCTGGCGGCCGGAGCCGAGGAGGCGGCGGGCTACGGCGCGGAGGTGATCTCCGACGTCGTCGTCGGCGCGGAACGGGTGGGTGAGTCGGAGTTCGTGCTGCGGCTGCGCGGCGGTGCGACGCTGCGGGCGCGCCGCCTGCTGGTCGCGACCGGGCTGCGCGACGAACTACCGCGGCTGCCCGGAGTGCGCGAACGATGGGGGCGCGACGTGCTGCACTGCCCTTATTGCCATGGCTACGAGGTGCGTGACCAGCCGCTCGGCGTGCTCGGTGGGCGGGAACCCGGCGCATCGGCGCGGGCGGTGCACTTGGCCCTGCTGCTGCCGCAGTGGTCGGACGACGTCATCTTCTTCCCGAACACGATGCCCCTGTCCGACGACGACCGCGCTCGCTTGGACGCGCGCGGCGTGCGGGTGCTCGACGGCGAGGTCGCCCGGTTCGTGGTGCAGGACCGGCTGTGCGGTGTGGAGCTGGCCGACGGGCGAGCGGTGCCGAGGACGGCGATGTTCGTCGCGCCGACCTTCCGCGCCAACGACGACGTACTGGTGGCGCTCGGCTGTGCGTTCGACGACAGCGGCTGGGTGGTGACGGACGCCACCGGGCGCACCAGCGTGGCGGGCGTATGGGCCGCCGGTAATGTGAGCGATCCGGCTGCGCAGGTGATCTCCGCGGCGGGCGCGGGCTCGACCGCCGCGATCGCGATCAACGGCGACTTGGTGTCGGCCGACGTCACCGTGCCGGCCCGATAAGGGGAATATCCGGGGTAGAAAATGCCGGAAGCTGAGAATTGCTTATGGATTCCGAGTCCGGCCTCGGATCGCCGGTAAGCTACTGGCATAGGCGGAGTGTTCGGTGTCCCTCATCCACCGAAGACTCCGCCTTTCTTTGTCTCCGTCGTGAAATACCGCTCCGCGCGATTCGTCCGGAGCGCCCGCGGGCCGATATCCCGCCCGATTTCCACAGCGCTGCCGCCCGGCGGATCCGCGGGTAGCGGCGGGCCGGGTCGACCGACCCGAAGTCGGCGCGGCGACGCGCTCTAGAATCGCGGGGTGACCAGCGCAGCCCCTGACAACACGCGTAATCGTGCCGATGCCCTCCCCAAGAGCTGGACTCCCAGCGAGGTGGAGGCCGAGATGTACGAGCGCTGGGTAGCCGCTGGCTATTTCACCGCCGACACCGGCAGCGGCAAACCGCCCTACTCGATCGTGCTGCCGCCGCCGAACGTCACCGGCACGCTGCACATGGGCCACGCGCTCGACCACACCCTGATGGACACGCTGTCGCGCCGCAAGCGGATGCAGGGGTACGAGGTGCTCTGGCTGCCCGGCATGGACCACGCGGGCATCGCCACCCAGACCGTGGTGGAGAAGCAACTCGCGGTGGACGGCAAGACGAAGGAAGACTTCGGCCGCGAACTGTTCGTGCAGAAGGTCTGGGATTGGAAGCGGGAATCCGGCGGCGCCATCCAGTGGCAGATGCGCGCGCTCGGTGACGGCGTCGACTGGAGCCGGGACCGCTTCACGATGGACGAAGGCCTGTCGCGCGCCGTGCAGACGATGTTCAAGCGGCTCTACGACGCGGGCCTGATCTACCGCGCCGAGCGGCTGGTGAACTGGTCGCCCGAACTGCGCACCGCGATCTCCGACATCGAGGTCAAGTACGAGGACGTGGAAGGCGAGCTGGTCTCGCTGCGCTACGGCTCGCTCCGCGACGACGAACCGCACGTCGTCGTCGCCACCACCCGGGTGGAGACCATGCTCGGCGACACGGCGGTGGCCGTGCATCCGGAGGACCCGCGCTACCGGGCGCTGATCGGCACGACCCTGGAGCATCCGATCACCGGACGGCAGATCCCGATCATCGCCGACGACTACGTCGATCCCGAATTCGGCTCCGGCGCGGTGAAGATCACACCGGCGCACGACCCCAACGACTTCGAGATGGGTCTGCGGCACGGGTTGCCGATGCCGACGATCATGGACGAGCGCGGCCGGATCACCGGCACCGGAACCGAATTCGACGGCATGGACCGCTTCGAGGCCCGCGTCAAGGTGCGCGAGCGGCTCGCGCGAGAAGGCCGCGTGGTCGCCGAGAAGCGGCCGTACCTGCACTCCGTGGGGCACTCCGAGCGCACCGGCGAGCCGATCGAGCCGCGCCTGTCCATGCAGTGGTGGGTGAAGGTCGAGTCGCTGGCCAAGGCCGCAGGCGACGCCGTGCGCAGCGGCGACACCGTGATCCACCCCAAGAGCCAGGAACCGCGCTGGTTCGGCTGGGTCGACGACATGCACGACTGGTGCATCTCGCGTCAGCTGTGGTGGGGCCACCGCATCCCGATCTGGTACGGCCCCGAGGGCGAAGTGGTGTGCGTCGGGCCCGACGAGCAGGCGCCCGAGGGCTGGGTGCAGGACCCGGACGTCCTCGACACCTGGTTCTCCTCCGGCCTGTGGCCGTTCTCCACGATGGGCTGGCCGCACGCCACCGCCGAACTCGAGAAGTTCTATCCCACAAGCGTGCTCGTCACCGGCTACGACATCCTGTTCTTCTGGGTGGCGCGGATGATGATGTTCGGCACCTACGTCGCCGAGGACGCCGTGCTGACCACGGGCAAGGGCGGCGCGCGGCAGGTGCCGTTCAAGGACGTGTTCCTGCACGGCCTGATCCGCGACCAGTTCGGCAAGAAGATGTCCAAGTCGCGTGGCAACGGCATCGACCCGCTGGACTGGATCAACGCCTTCGGCGCCGACGCCACGCGCTTCACCCTCGCGCGCGGCGCGCAGCCCGGCGGCGACCTCTCGGTCGGCGAGCCGCACGTGCTCGCCTCGCGCAGTTTCGTGACGAAGGTGTTCAACGCGACCAAGTTCGCGCTGATGAACGGCGCGCGGGTGGGCGACCTGCCTGATCGCGCACAGCTCACCGACGCCGATCGCTGGATCCTGGACCGGCTGGACGCGGTGCGCGCCGAAGCGGACGCCGCGTTCGACGCCTACGAGTTCGGCAAGGCGTGTGAAGCGCTCTACCACTTCGCCTGGGACGAGCTGTGCGACTGGTACCTCGAGCTGGCCAAGGTGCAGTTCGCCGCCGACGGCGCGCGCGCGGAAGCGACCCGGTTGGTGCTCGGTACCGTGCTCGACGCGGTGCTGCGCCTGCTGCACCCGGTCGTGCCGTTCGTCACCGAGGCGTTGTGGCAGGCGCTGACCGGCGGCGAGTCGATCGTGATCGCGGCGTGGCCGCAGGCCTCCGGGGTGCCCGTGGACCAGGAGGCGGCGCAACGCATCTCCGACACCCAGCGGTTGATCACGGAGATCCGGCGGTTCCGCAGCGACCAGGGCTTGGCGGACAAGCAGAAGGTCGCGGCCAAACTGATCGGGGTCGGCGAGGCGGGGCTCGGCGAGCAGGCGGCGTCGGTCGCCAACCTGGCGCGGCTCACCGAGCCGGACGCGGGCTTCGCCGCGACCGCGTCGGTGGAGGTCCGCCTGAGCGCCGGGACGGTCACCGTGGAGTTGGACACCTCGGGCGCGGTCGACCTGGACGCCGAGCGCCGCAGGCTGGAGAAGGATCTGGCCGCCGCGCAGAAGGAACTCCATGGCACCGCCGCCAAGCTCGGCAACGAGGCGTTCCTGGCCAAGGCGCCCGACCACGTGGTCGAGAAGATCCGCGGCAGGCAGCAGGTCGCCGCGGACGAGGTCGCGCGCATCGGGGCCCGACTGGCGGAGTTGAGCGGCAAGTGAACCACGAGCCGGAACCGCAATACGGCGACGACGAGGGCCGTGGCGGCGGAGCGCGGCTCGGCTCCGGTCCCTCGCCGGTGGAACTGGCCGAGATGGCGCTGGTCGAGGCGGAACTCGACCAGCGCTGGCCGGAGACCAAGATCGAGCCGTCGCTCACCAGGATCGCCACGCTGATGGACCTGCTCGGCTCGCCGCAGCAGAACTACCCGGCGATCCACATCGCGGGCACCAACGGCAAGACCTCGGTGACCAGGATAATCGACGCGCTGCTCACCGCACTGCATCGGCGCACCGGCCGGATCACCAGTCCGCATCTGCAGCTGGCCACCGAGCGGATCAGCATCGACAACGCGCCGATCACCCCGGCGAAGTATGTGGAGATCTATCGCGAACTGCTGCCCTTCGTCGAGATGATCGACAAGCAGTCGGCGGCCGCGGGCGGGCCCGCGATGAGCAAGTTCGAGGTGCTCACCGGCATGGCCTACGCCGCATTCGCCGAGGCGCCGGTCGATGTCGCGGTCGTCGAGACGGGAATGGGCGGCACCTGGGACGCCACCAACGTCATCGACGGGCAGGTGGCGGTGATCACGCCGATCGGCCTGGACCACACCGATTACCTGGGTCCGGACCTGGCCTCGATCGCGGGGGAGAAGGCGGGGATCATCAAGCGCGCCCCGGAGAGCCTGGTGCCGCGCGACAACGTCGCGGTGATCGCGCAGCAGGAACCCGAGGCGATGGAGGTGCTGCTGCGCCGCGCCGTCGAGGTGGACGCCGCGGTCGCGCGCGAGGGCTCGGAGTTCCGCGTGCTCGCGCGGCAGATCGCGGTGGGCGGGCAGCAACTCGAGTTGCAGGGCCTGGGCGGGGTGTACGACGAGATCTTCCTGCCGTTGCACGGCGAGCATCAAGCGCGCAACGCGGTGCTCGCGCTCGCGGCGGTGGAGGCTTTCTTCGGTGCCGGCGCGCAGCGCAGGCTCGACATCGACGCCGTCCGCGCGGGCTTCGCGAGCGTCACCAGTCCCGGGCGGATGGAGCGGATGCGCAGCGCGCCCACCATCTTCATCGACGCCGCGCACAATCCGGCGGGCGCGCGGGCGCTGGCCGCGACGGTGACCGACGAATTCGACTTCCGCAAGTTGGTCGGCGTGGTCGCGGTGCTCGGTGACAAGGACGCCGACGGCATCCTCACCGCGCTGGAGCCGGTGTTCGACGAGATCGTCGTCACCAGCAACGGGTCGCCCCGCGCGCTGGACGTGGAGACCCTCGCCGACCTCGCGGTCCAGCGGTTCGGCGACGAGCGCGTGGTTTCCGCCGCCACCCTGCCCGACGCGCTGGAGACCGCGATCGCGATCGCCGAGGAAGTGGGCGACGCGGGCGAGATGGTGTCCGGCGCGGGAGTGATCATCACGGGATCGGTCGTCACGGCGGGCGCGGCTCGCGCGCTGTTCGGAAAGGACCCGGCGTGAGCGCCGGGTGCGTGCACCGCGGCCCCCTCGACCATCGCGGGACCGGGAACCACCGCATTAGCGCCGGTCACCGCACGAGCCCGGCGGATGCCGAGGAGGGCACAGCATGAGCGAACCGGCCGAACGAGACGAGCAGTCGGTGCCCGCGCCCGCGACCGACCCGTGGAAGGGCTTCCGCGGGGTGATGGCGGGCACGCTGGTGCTCGAGGCGATCGTGGTGTTGCTCGCGTTGCCGGTGGTTGCCGACGTCGGCGGCGGCGTGACCTGGTTGTCCGGCACCTATCTCGTGGCGCTCGCGGTGGTGATGTTCCTCGGGGCCGGGTTGCAGCGGCGGTCCTGGGCGCTGCCGTTCAACCTCGGGTTGCAGGTCCTGGTGCTGCTCGGCGCGTTCATCCATGTGTCCATCGGCGTCATCGGTGTGGTGTTCGCCGTGGTCTGGGGCTTCATCCTGGTGCTGCGCGCCGACGTGCGCGGCCGGATGGAGAAAGGGCTGCTGCCGAGCCAGCGCATCCAGCGGTCGTAGCCGCAGGGCCGCCCAGGACGCTGCCGGTCGCACTTTTTCCGGCGGAGGTCTCCCTTGCCGAGTGCACGGGAAGCCGATCAGCCCGACCGCTGATGCGGTGCCCGGAAGTATGCCGGATAGGCTGTGCGCCGTGACTGAGCAGACGTTGGTACTCATCAAGCCGGACGGTGTGGCCCGTGGCCTTGTCGGCGAGGTGCTGGCACGGATCGAGCGCAAGGGCCTGAAGATCGCCGCCCTGGAGCTGAAGCACGTGTCCGAGGAACTGGCCAAGGGCCACTACGCCGAGCACGCCGAGAAGCCGTTCTTCGGGTCCCTGATCGAGTTCATCACCTCGGGCCCGGTCGTCGCGGCCATCTTGGAGGGCCCGCGCGCCATCGCCGCGTTCCGCCAGATCGCGGGCGGCACCGACCCGGTCGAAAAGGCCGTGCCCGGCAGCATTCGCGGAGACTTCGCTCTGGAGACCCAGGAGAACCTGGTCCACGGCTCCGATTCACCCGAATCGGCCAAGCGGGAGATCGCCCTCTGGTTCCCCGAACTGCCCGCCTGACCGAGTCTCGATCGTCGTGCCCGCGCCGCCGCGACACCCGCGTTCGCGCCGCGGGCGGGACCGAGTCGAGCGCCGATGGCGAACGCCCGGCGCGCGGTATGGGATACTGGCATCGGCTGCTTTCGACGCCGACTGTTCGTGCAGGTGCGCGAACGAAACGTGACGAGGGCAGCCGGATGACACCACGGTTCGATGCCGATCATCGCTGCCATGGACAAACGGCCTGGTCACAGGTCCGCTGTTCGTGTAGGCACGCTGGATGAGCGCTCGCGCCGCGGAGTTCAGCCATACAGCCAGGCGCCGCGTGACCAGTTAGCCCGACCGACGCACAACCGAGGAGATAACCGGGCACGCGGGGCGAGACCACTTGATCTCGCGCCCACAGGGTGCGAGTCGAACGGACAGCGCCCCCGCGTCGGCCGCGTCACTCCCGCCGGGAGGGACGCGCCCGGGGGCCCGAGGAGACTTCGTGGCCGATCAAGAGCCGCTGGAAACAACATCACAGGATGCCGAACAATTGCCGGAGCGAATCCGAGTTCACGCACTCGCCAAGCTGCTGGGGGTAACGAGCAAGCGCATCCTGGCCAAGCTCACCGAGATGGGGGCGGACGCGCGCAGCGCCCAGTCGAACGTCGACCGAGCCGTCGCGGAGTCCGTGCGCGACGCCTTGGTGACGGTCGAGGCGGACGCCGCGGCCGAGCAGCCCGCCGCCGGGCCGGGAGACGCCCCCGTACCGGCGCAGCCGGAGGAAGGCGCGCCCACGCGGGCGCCCGTGGCCGAGCAACCGGCGCCGGAACAGCCGGCGCCCGCGGCCGAACGACCCGCGCCTGCCACGGAACCACCGGCACCCGCCGGTGACGTTCCGTTCTCCGGTGCGGGCGTCATCTTCTCCGCGCCGGACACGGTGTCCACCGCGCAGCCGCCGCTCACCGCCCCGGCCAACCACACGCAGCTGTTCACGCACTCGGTGCGGCCGGAACCGGAGCCGGTGGCTCCCGCGGTGTTCGAGTCGGCCGCCGTCGTGCAGGCGCCGCTGTTCCTGTCGCCGGACGCCGCGGCCGCCGAGGAGGCGCGCAAGCAGCGCCGCGCCGAGCGTGCGGGCCGCCGCACCGACGAGCAGGCACCTGAGCCCGTCGAGGACGAGACCGAGGTCACCGAGGACGAGCGCGAGTCGTCCGATCAGCACGGCGACGCCGAGGGCCAGCCGCGGCGCCGTCGCCGTGGCCGCCGGGGGCGCGGTCGCGGCCGGGGCGAGCAGCAGTCCGATGGCGACGGCGAGGGCGAGGACACCGAGACCGACGACGAGTCGGCTCCCGCAACCGCCGAGTCCGCCGAAGCCACCGACGCGGCGGAATCCCCCGAGACCGCCGAGGGCGAGGGTGAGGACGAGGACGGCGTGCCGGAAGGCTCGAGCCGCCGTCGCCGTCGCCGCCGTCGTCGCAAGGTGGCCGGTGAGTCGGGCGAGAACGAGCCCGCCGACGACGATCCGCCGAACACGGTCGTGCACGAGCGCGAGCCGCGCAACAAGAGCCGCGGCCGCGTCGCGGTCGACGAGGTCCAGGGCATCACCGGCTCCACCCGGCTGGAAGCCAAACGGCAGCGCCGTCGCGACGGGCGCGAGGCGGGCCGTCGCCGCCCGCCGATCCTGACCGAGTCGGAGTTCCTGGCCCGGCGCGAAGCGGTGGACCGCGTGATGGTCGTGCGCGAGAAGTCCTTCCCGGATCACCCCACCGCGACGCAGGTGGCCGTGCTCGAGGACAACGTCCTGGTCGAGCACTTCGTGACGAGCACAGGTTCCGCGTCCATGGTGGGCAACGTCTACCTGGGCAAGGTGCAGAACGTGCTGCCCAGCATGGAGGCCGCGTTCGTCGACATCGGCCGCGGCCGCAACGGCGTGCTGTACGCCGGTGAGGTCAACTGGGAGGCCGCCGGGCTCGGCGGCAAGGAACGCAAGATCGAGCAGGCGCTCAAGCCGGGCGACCAGGTGCTGGTCCAGGTGAGCAAGGACCCGGTCGGCCACAAGGGCGCCCGGCTGACCACGCAGATCAGCCTGGCCGGGCGCTTCCTGGTGTACGTGCCCGGCGGCACCTCCACCGGGATCAGCCGCAAGCTGCCGGACACCGAGCGCAAGCGCCTCAAGGAGATCCTGCGCGACATCGTGCCCGCCGACGCCGGTGTCATCATCCGCACCGCCTCCGAAGGCGTCAGCGAGACCGAACTGGCCCGCGACGTGGAGCGGCTGCAGGCGACCTGGCGCACCATCCAGGAGCAGACCGGCAAGGACGGCAACGCGCCCAAGACGCTCTACGAAGAGCCCGACCTGTTGGTCAAGGTCATCCGCGACCTGTTCAACGAGGACTTCTCCAAGCTGGTCATCGAGGGTGACCGGGCCTGGAGCACGGTGGAGAAGTACATCGGCACCGTCGCGCCGGACCTGCTCGCCAGGGTCTCCCGGCACGAGAACAACGGCGTCGACGTGTTCGAGACCTACCGGATCGACGAACAGCTGTCCAAGGCGCTCGATCGCAAGGTGTGGCTGCCGTCGGGCGGCACCCTGGTGATCGACCGCACCGAGGCCATGACGGTGATCGACGTGAACACCGGCAAGTTCACCGGCGCGGGCGGCAGCAACCTGGAGGAGACGGTCACCAGGAACAACCTGGAGGCGGCCGAGGAGATCGTGCGCCAGATGCGGCTGCGTGACATCGGCGGCATGATCGTCGTCGACTTCATCGACATGGTGCTGGAGTCCAACCGCGATCTGGTGCTGCGCCGCCTGACCGAGGCGCTGGGCCGGGACCGCACCCGCCACCAGGTCTCCGAGGTCACCTCGCTGGGCCTGGTCCAGATGACCCGCAAGAAGCTGGGCACCGGCCTGGTCGAGGCGTTCTCCACCACCTGCGAGCACTGCCACGGACGCGGCATCCTCGTGCACAGCTACCCGGTGGAGCCCGGCTCCGGTGAAGAGCCCGCCGCGCGCACCCGCGAGAGCGGTTCGCGCAGGCGTCGAGGCCGGGACAAGGGTGCCGCGGCGGCTCCCCAGCCTGCCAACGGGTCCGGTCCCGTGGCCGAACCCACCGAGGACGACGCGGCCGTCAAACGGGCGCATCCGGTGGCGTTGGCGATGGCCGCGCACCAGTCCGAGGAGGGCCCGGAAGCGACTGCGGACACGTTCGCCGAGCCGCAGGTCGCGGACACGGACGAGGCCGCCGAAGAGCGCGTCGGCACGGAGACCGTCGAGGCCGCGGTCGCGGTGCCCGCCGAGGAGCCGGAGACCGAGCCCGCCGAAGTGGTCGAGGTCGTCGAGCAAGTCGAAAAGGTCGAGTCGGTACCGGCGGAAGAGCCGGTCTCCGAGCCCGTCGGTGCGTCCGTCTCGGATGCCGCGCCGCAGCCGGTCGCCGACACCGTCGCGGCTGCCGAGCCCGTCGCGACGACCGAGAACGGTGCCGCCGCCAACGGGGTCGCCGAGCCGGGCCCGAGCCGTCCGGCTCGTCGCCGGCGGGTTGCCCGTTCGGCCGCCGCGCCCGCCGCGGACAGCTCCGGAGCGGTGTTCGTGCTGCCCACCGGAGACCAGGCGCCCGCACCCGCGGTCGACTACTCCCAGCCCGAGCCGGTCGAGGTGCCGCAGCGCAACCGGCCGCGCAGGCGGTCGGTCGGCCGCCCGGCAGGCGCGCCGGACGCCGCGAACTGAGTTCTCGCCGACACCACTGTGGCCCCCGCCGGTCCTTCCGGTCGGGGGCCACAGGCGTTCCGGCAGCGAACGCGCGGCAGGGCCGCGGTGCGCGGGTGAACGCCGGTTTGGTCGTCGCGGTAGCCGTCCTGTAATCTTGGACAGTCGCTGCCCGGTGACAACATGTTTTGTCTTCGTGGCCCGGTTCTCGACAGTTCGATACCGAGAGCCACCAGGTGCCGAGGCGGTGGCGATTACCAGACCAGTCGTGTGGCGGTTTCCGGTGGATTCAGACCGGAGGTGTCGCCGCGTGAACGAGTGCCGAGCACTATAGGAAGAAGGGCAGCCGACCGATGGCAACGTACGCGATCGTCAAGACCGGCGGAAAGCAGTACAAGGTCGCGGTCGGTGACCTGGTGAAGGTCGAGAAGATCGAGGGTGCGCCGGGTACCGCCGTGGCGCTGGATCCGGTTCTCGTCGTCGATGGCGCCGAGCTGACCACCGACGCCGACAAGCTGGCCAAGGTTTCCGTGGCCGCCGAGGTGGTCGAGCAGACCAAGGGCCCGAAGATCCGCATCCACAAGTTCAAGAACAAGACCGGCTACCACAAGCGCCAGGGACACCGTCAGCCGCTGACGGTCCTGAAGGTCACCGGCATCAAGTAAGACATCCCGAGGAGAACCAGCTATGGCACACAAGAAGGGTGCGTCCAGCTCCCGGAACGGACGCGATTCCAACGCCCAGCGACTCGGCGTCAAGCGCTTCGGCGGCCAGTCGGTCAAGGCGGGCGAGATCCTGGTGCGTCAGCGCGGCACCCACTTCCACCCCGGCGTGAACGTCGGCCGTGGCGGTGACGACACCCTGTTCGCCCTGGCGGCGGGCGCGGTGGAGTTCGGCAGCAAGCGTGGACGCAAGACCGTCAACATCGTGACCCCGGAGCCGGTTCAGGCCTGACCGCCGAACCACCTCCGGATATACAGCGAGCGGGTCAGGGTCTCGGAACCCTGGCCCGTTTTTCGTGTTCGCGAACGAACAGCCCTCAGTACGACCAGTCCCGAAGGAGGATGATTCGGCGTATGTCCAAGTTCATCGACCGTGTCGTACTGCATGTGCGTGCGGGTAAAGGCGGCCACGGATGCGCCTCGGTGCACCGCGAGAAGTTCAAGCCGCTCGGCGGGCCGGACGGCGGTAACGGCGGCAACGGCGGAGACGTCATCCTCGAGGTCGACTCCAACGTGCACACCCTGCTGGACTTCCACTTCCACCCGCACGCGAAGGCGGGCAACGGCAAGCCGGGCGAAGGCGGCAACCGCGACGGCAAGCAGGGCGTCGACTTGGTGCTGAAGGTGCCCGACGGCACCGTGGTGCTCGACGACGACGGCAAAGTGCTCGTCGACCTGGTCGGAGCTGGCAACCGCTTCATCGTCGCCCGCGGCGGCCGCGGCGGACTCGGCAACGCCTCGCTGGCGTCGAAGGCCCGCAAAGCGCCGGGTTTCGCGCTGCTCGGCGAGGACGGCGAAGAACTCGACTTGGTGCTCGAACTGAAGTCGGTCGCCGACGTCGGGCTCGTCGGCTTCCCTTCGGCGGGCAAGTCCTCGCTGGTCTCGGTGCTCTCGGCGGCCAAGCCGAAGATCGCCGACTATCCGTTCACCACGCTGGTACCCAATCTCGGCGTCGTCGCCAGCGGTGAGACCACCTTCACGATCGCCGATGTGCCCGGACTGATCCCGGGCGCGAGCGAGGGCCGCGGACTCGGGCTGGACTTCCTACGGCACCTGGAGCGCTGCGCGGTGCTCGCCCATGTGGTGGACTGCGCCACGCTGGAGCCGGGCCGCGACCCCGTGTCCGATGTCGACGCGCTCGAAGCCGAACTCGCCGCCTACCAGCCGGCGCTGAGCGCGGACGCCGGGCTCGGCGATCTGGCCGACCGCCCACGCGTGGTGATCTTGAACAAGATCGATGTACCCGACGCGGCCGAACTGGCCGAGATGGTGACCGCGGAGTTCACCGAACGCGGCTGGCCGGTGTTCGAGATCTCCGCCGTGAGCCACGTGGGCCTGCGTCCGTTGACCTTCGCCCTCGCGGATCTGGTGCGCCGGTACCGCGAGGAGCATCCGCAGGCAGCGCCGAAGCGCCCGGTCATCCGCCCGATCGCGGTCGACGAGACCGGATTCAGCGTGCTCGCCGACCCGGAGGAGCCGGGCGGCTTCATCGTGCGCGGTACCCGGCCGGAGCGCTGGGTGCGGCAGACCCAATTCGACAACGACGAGGCCGTCGGCTACCTGGCCGACCGTCTGGCGCGCCTGGGCGTGGAAGACGAACTGGTGCGGCTGGGCGCGGAGCCGGGAGCGCCGGTGACCATCGGCGACGTGACGTTCGACTGGGAGCCGCAGATCTCGGCGGGCATCGACATGGTGCCCACCGGGCGCGGCACCGACATCCGGCTGGAACAGACCGACCGGGTCAGCGCGGCCGAGCGCAAGCACGCGTCCCGGGTGCGACGCGGTCTGGTACAGGAAGACGAGGAGTAGACGTGGACCACGGTCGAGTCGCCGTGCGCCCTCGGTGGGCGCCGTGTCCGGCGGACTCGATCGTTCGCGGCTGGGTCCCGACTACCGTGGATTCGATTGTGGTGCAGGGAGTTCGGTGGGGATGCAGGTGAGGTCTATCAGCGCCGAGGCGGATTCCTCGGGCCTGAGCGAGGCGCGGTTGGCGATCGCGGCGGCGCGCCGGGTCGTGGTGAAGATCGGTTCGTCCGCGCTGACCAGCTTGAAAGGCGGCCTTGATACCGCGCGGCTGGATCGGCTGGCCGACGCGGTGGAGGCGCGGATGCGCGCCGGATCCGATGTGGTGGTCGTATCCTCGGGCGCCATCGGCGCCGGCATCGCGCCGCTGGGCTTGACCAGCCGTCCGCGTGACTTGGCGACCAAGCAGGCCGCGGCGAGCGTCGGGCAGCTGGCCCTAGCGCACGCCTGGGGCACGTCGTTCGCCCGTTACGACCGTACGGTCGGGCAGGTGCTCCTGAGCGCCGACGACTTTTCCCGGCGTGAGCACCACCGCAACGCGCAGCGCACCCTCGATCGCCTGCGCTCGCTGGGGGCGGTGGCGGTGGTGAACGAGAACGACACGGTCGCGACGGAGGAGATCCGCTTCGGCGACAACGACCGGCTCGCCGCGCTGGTCGCCCACCTCGTCGGCGCCGACGCACTTGTGCTGCTCTCGGACGTGGCGGGCCTCTACGACGGTGACCCGCGCAAGGGTGCGGCCACGCTGATTCCCGAGGTGCGCAGCAGTGCCGACCTGGACGGCGTCATCGCGGGCAGCGGCGGCGCGCTCGGCACCGGCGGCATGGCGTCCAAGTTGTCGGCGGCGCGCCTGGCCGCGGACGCGGGCGTACCGGTTCTGCTCGCCGCCGCTTCTTCGGCGGATACCGCGTTGTCCACCGGCACCGTCGGCACCGCGTTCGCCGCGCGGCCGGTGCGGTTGTCCGCCCGCAAGTTCTGGGTCCGGCACGCCGCGGACAGCCGCGGCACGCTGCTCATCGATGACGGCGCGGTCCAAGCGGTGGCGCACCGCCGCAGGTCGCTGCTCGCGGCCGGGATCGTGGGCGTCCGTGGCCGCTTCTACGGCGGCGACGTGGTCGATCTGGTGGCTCCGGACAGTCGCGTTGTCGCCCGGGGCGTCGTCGAATACGACAGCACCGAACTGGCGGGCATGCTCGGCCGCTCCACCGCCGAACTCCCCGACACGATGCAGCGTCCCGTCATCCACGCCGACGACCTCGTAAAGGTCTGATCAGGCACCGTTCGACAGGTCACCGGTACGACCGAGCGACTGACCCGGGAGCCAGGGGGGCGGCGACCGCCAGCACCGCGGAATCGCGCAGCGCGACCACCGCGACGTGATGGTCGTGGTAGGCGATGACTCCTTGGTGGAAGTTCGGGGTCGTATTCCCTGCCAGACGGAACTTTCGATCACGGTGCCGCCGGTGCGGTGAGCAACCTCGTAGCAGACTTGGCGGAATGCGAGGAGCTCGGTCACGTCTGCGAAGTTATCCCGGTTCGTTCGTGATCGTGCGCGAGCGCGTTGCCATCGGTGCGTGTGGTCGTGCGTGGACGCGTATCGACTCGGCGTCCGCTGGGTGCATCGTCGGGGCTCACGCTGCTCGGGAGTGGCAGCTCGGGGTTCAGTTCTGAGTAGCCGCCGACGGGACGCGGCTCGGGCGGATCCGGACGAGAAACCGTGGTGCCTTGTGGCGGTCGAGGTGCCCGACCGCCACAAGGAGCGCTGTCGACGGTTTCCGAGGTACCGGGGTGTGGCTCGTGTTGCGGAGACTCCGGTGACGGGCCGTCAGGACGGGACGACGCCAGGTTGGTTGGTCGTCGGAATCTGCTGCTGGCTGCCGTCCACCGGCCCGGTGACGCCTGGCTGGCCGTTCGGGTCGGGCATCGGTACGGCTGGAACGGGAGCCGGCGCCGGTGCCTGCGGCGGGCTCGGCGGCAGCACAGGGGCTGGGGCCGGGGTTGCGGGTGGCGGCGCGGACGAACTCGGCGGCTGCGTTGGTTCCGGGGCCGGAGGTGGTGGGCTCGGCGGCGGGGGTGGCGCGGATGAATTCGGCGGTTGCGTCGGTTCGGCAGTCGGCGGGGGAGGGGCCGACGAACTCGGCGGTTGCGTGGGCGCCGGGGTCTGTGGCGACGGAGCGGGACTCGGCGGCGCGGTCGTGGACGGCGCCTGCTGTGTCGGCTCGGGTGTCGGCGTGGGCTGTGGCGTCTGCGTGGACGGCGCTTGCTGCGGCGGCGGAGCCTGCTGGGTGGGCGGCGCCGAAGGCGTCTGCTGCGGATCCGGCTTCGGCGCGGGCGGTGTCGAATTATGCGACGGCGCGGGCGATTCCGGTGCGGCGGGCGCGGGTTGCGTTGTCCCCGGCGACCATTGGTTGTCCGGCGATGTCTGCTCGGGCGCCGAGTGTCGCGGCGTGCCGGGTGAGACCGCCTGCGGCGCGGACGGCGCCGTGGCGGCGGGTGGTGGTGCCGGCAGCGCGGGCACCGCGGATCCCGCCGTGGAATAGGCGGGTTTGTAGACCATGTTCATCGCTAGCACGGCCTCTTGGCGCAGCGCCTCCTGCGCCATTTGCGCGTCGATGACGTGTGCCGCCTCCAGCAACTGCGCGATCGCGCCGACCGGTCCGGAAGCGCCGGGCGGCACCACGGCGAGTTTCACCGCCTCGGCGGCCGCGGCGACCCCGCCGAGGCGGGCGCCCACTTGACCGAGCACCGCCGCCAGCTCGTCGGCCGACGCCGCGAAGCTGCGTGCGCAAGCCTGAGCGGCGTCAGCGGCGGCGCCTTTCCAGTCCGCCGCGTCCATCACGCGATCAACGCCGCCGTGGGTGAGTGGGAACGACGTGGTGAGCGTGCCCGCCGCGTCGAGCCAGATGGTCGACGCGTGCAGCACCTGCGCGGGATCGATCTGCTGTGCCTTCGCGTAGATCTCGTCGTGCCGCATCGACTCGAAATGCTCCATCGAGTTGATGTAGGTGGGATCGGAACCGGTCATCGGGGCAACCTCGTCCGGACCGCGCGCAGGGCGGCGGCGCTCGCGGCGTCGGCCTCTTCGAACAGTCCTCCGCTGATCAAGAACGCTTCCTTCATGCGGTAGGCCGCTTCGATGTAGTGGTCGAGCAGCGCCGCCGCGTCACGCGCTTTGTGGCTGAATCCCGCCTGCAACTGCTGGGCGGAGACGAATCCACCGAAACCGCCTAGATCCGCCGCGGATTCGAGACTCTGCTGTAGGTGGATCAGCCGATCGGCCTGCCGTTCGTACATTTCGGCGCATTGCCGAGCCGCCGCCGGATCGAACTGGACGGTCCCGGCCTGCGCGGCCTCCTTGAATCGGGCGATATCGGCTCGGCTGGTATCGATCGTCATCGCTCACCCCTGAGATCGGTCGGTCTGCCCCAGACTAACCGGAAGCCCAGCGCCGGGTCAGCAATAGTCGGCGGCAGCGGTCACCAAAGCGGGCTATATCGGTATGCGCTTTTGCAATTGGGTGGCGATCTGATCGGCGGAGGCGGGCGCGATGCGCACCTCGTCGCCCGCTTTGATCAGGTATCTTCCGTCGTCGCGCACATCGATCCAGGTGTAATGGATCGGCGGGGGCTGGGTCGGTCGATCGAGCCGCGATTCGATCCTGATGTGGCCCTCGGCGGTATGCGGCTCCAGCAGCAACTTGCGAATCCGCGGCGCTGCTTGCTGCCGCGCGGTCACGGTCTCTCGGTCGCGCACGGCGGCCCCGGACGCGACGCGAGCGGGTTCGCGGCCCGCGGGGGTCTTCGGCAGCAGGGCCGCGATCCGCCGGCCCAGTTTGGCGCTGTGCCCGATCGAAATGCGCACGCGACCACCGAAATCCGGAATCGCGCCTGGTTCCTGCACCGCGAGCACGGCGCGATCGTAGATGGCGGCGGCCAGCAACCGCAGTTCGCCGCCCGGCTGGTGTGTACCACCGATGGCAACGATCCTGGTATGCGGCCTGGCCAGAATGCGCAGGCAGGCCGAAAGGTCGGGGTCGGAGCCCAGCGGCAGCCGTTCGGCGAGGGCGATGCGCAACTTCTCGGCGTCGTCCTCGGTTCTGGGCGTCTCCAGGATGCGCAGCGGGTAGGGGTGGCGATCCAGGTCGGTCTCGCGCCAGATATGGGCGAACTCGTCCGGAGTGAAGGTCCATTCCACGGCCGAATCACATCCTCACCGAACCAGCCAATGCTGTTCGTAGCCTAGCGGTCTCGACGCCGGACGGGGGAACTCCCGCGGGGAGACGCCACGGCCTCGCCGGATGGGTTCGGTATCCGCCCTGGAGAAACAGTATTCGCGCGGCGGTGTCGTGCTCGACCGTCCCCTTCGATTCTGCTGAAATAGTGGAAGAGCACGGCAGCGACCGGGTAGGGCTGAGATCTGCCGAGGAGGTATTGCGGTGCACACCATGATGCGGCGAGTGGGCGCGGGAACCGTTCTGTTGTTCCTCGCGGGTGGCCTCGCCTGGGTCGGAGCCGGGTCCGCCGGAGCGGAGCCCGCGGGCTGCTATGTCGACCGTGGCGTCACGGACGCGGCCGCCTTGTGCCACAGCGGTGAGGGAGCATCGGTGCTGGAAGCCGAATGCCTCGGTTTCTTCCTGCCGTCGGAGCGCTCCGGGCCGGTGTTCGGCTACTACAGCGGCTTCGAGTCGCGGCAGACGCCGGTTGGCAAGCCGATGCGGGCCACCTGTGTGGCCGACGGCGCCGTGGGGATCGCCACGCTGGCGTTCGTCGTACCGGCCACGTCGTAGCGCCGTCGATCGGCAACGCTTTCGACGAGCGGGTTTTTCATCAGCTCGGCCTGGCCTCGAGCACGTTGTCCGGGGAAGCCGTCGGTACGCGCCGGGTCAGCGTGAATCCGTTCCTGCCGAGGAAGTCGCGGTACTCGGCCTCGGTGCGTTCCCGTCCGCCCGCGTTGACCAGCATCTCCAAGTCGATGTACTTGCTCGGGTGCGGTGCGGTGTGTTCGGGGACGACCAGTTCGACGATCAGCAACCGGGCGTCGGGTTCCATGGCCGCGCGCACGGTGCGGAGGATGCGACCGGCGTCCGGTTCGGCCCAGTCGTGCAGGATGTGCTTGAGGATGTAGGCGTCGCCGCCCCTGGGGACGCTGTCGAAGAAGGATCCGCTCTCCACCGCGCAGCGATCGGCGAGACCGAGCGCGGCGAGCCGAGCGGGGGCCGTGGCCACCACTTCGGGCACGTCGAACAGAATGCCACGCGATCGTGGTGCGCGGCGCAGGATCTCGGTGAGCATCGTCCCTTCGCCGCCGCCGACGTCGACCAGGGTCGCGTAGCGGCCGAAATCGTAGGCGGCGAACAGCGGCTCCATCGACAGGGTGCCGATGCTGGTCATCGCGCGGTCGAACAGTGCGCCGAGTTCCCGGTCGTGCTGGACGTATTCGAAGAACGGCATCCCGTCGAGCTTCACGCCGACCGGTTCGCCGGTGCGCACGGCGTCGACCAAGTGCGACCAGTGGTTGCGGTGGCCGGGCGAACCGAAGAACAGCACCGCGTCGCGCAACGACACGTCCGAGTCGCGGCACAGGGCTCGCGCCATCGGCGTCAGCGCGTACCGTCCGTCGCGCCGCTGGGTGAAGATGCCGTGGCTGATCAGCAGGCGCAGCAACCGCCGCAGCGCGTCCTCGTCGGCGCCGACCGCCGCCGCGAGGTCCGCGCCCGACCGCGGCCCCGCCGCGAGTGCGTCGGCCACGCCGAGCGCCGCGGCGGCGTGGATGGCCTGCGTGATCCATCCGGCGGCGATCAGCTCCATCAGCGCGAGGTGCCCGGGCACCAGCTTGCGGAACGCGAAGGCCAGGGCGGCGCGCACCGATTCGACGGCCCGTACCAGCGGCAGCGGCGGAATTCTCGGTCGGTCGGACGCCACGGCGACTCCATCCGTCGAAGGTCGGCACTCTGCGCTTGTCTAGGAGGGTACGTCGCGTCCGGATTCGCTGCGCTGTTTCTCTCGCTCGGCGGCGGAGGCGAGATAGTCGCCGAGTTCGCGGCGCAGCGTGACGTCCAGCGAGCGGGCGAGCGTGGCGTGCACCGAGGCGACCGCCAGCTCCCTCATCTTGTTGAGCATCGTTGTGGTCTCGGCGATTTCGCCGCTGGTGTCGGGCATCCAGCCGGGACCGTGCTCGTCGATGATGTGCTGTTTGGCGGCGGTGATCATGATGTGCGTGATGTCATCGATCCGGTCGGCCACCTTGGCGTAGATCTCGATGAGCGTGCGCAGTTCCAGACCGTACTCGTGCAGTTCGGCGAACGAGGTGAGCAACTGGGTCTCGGTGAACACCACCGTGTCGCCCTCCAGCCGGACCAGCCGCATCTCGCGCAGCCGGTCGACCAGCTCGTCGGCGTCGGCGCCGAGGATGGTGCCGATCAGCTCACGGGGCACCTCGAAGGTCTCGTCCTTGGCCCAGGACGCCGTCACGGCGTGTTGCAGGCCGAGTACCTCGGTCAGGTCCTTGCCGGTCTCCCAGCTGGTGATGAAGTCGGCGATGTGCGCGGTGGTGAAGCCGCGCTGTAGCAGCGCGTCGATCAAGCGCAGCCGCTCGAGGTGCGCGTCGTCGTAGATGCTGGCCCGGCCGTCCTTGCCGACCGGCGGCGGCAGCAGCCCGCGTTCCTGGTAGGCGCGCACGTTGCGGGTGGTGGTGCCCGCGGCGCGCGCGAGGTCATCGATCCGGTACTCCGGCGTCGACCTCACCTCCCTCGCTGCCCACGGCGCCGAAGGACCGGCGGCGCGCTGTAGAACTCCCTGCGGACCGAGTCTATCGTCCGCGCCGCCGGTACCTCCGGCACTCAGGAAACCCGTGCCACTCGCTGTCGCCGCTGGTCGGCGTTCGATTCGACCACGAGGTAGTCGTCCAGATCGACCTTGCGCAATTGATGGACGTACTGGGTGGCGAAGCCCGGATACATGGTCGCGTTGAAGCCATCCTCGGTGAGATACCAGCTGTGGCATCCCGAGTTCCAGGTGGTGGCCGACAGTCTGCTCTGGATGGCGGCGTTGTAGCGGTCCTGCCGGTCGCGCCGCACGTCCAGCATGCGCAGGTCCCGGTCCAGGATGACGCCGATCGCGCCGACGAGGTAGTCGATCTGGGCTTCCATGTAGACCAGCGCCGAGTTGTGTCCCGGGCCGGAATTGGGGCCGAACGTGAGATACAGGTTGGGATATCCGGAAACCGCGACGCTCTTGTAGGCGTAGGCCCCGCGCGACCACTCGTCCGCGAGAACCCGGCCACCGCGTCCGACCACCGGAACGGGCGTCCCGGTTTTGGAGACGTCGAATCCCGTCGCGAAGACGATGCAATCCGCTTGGTGCTCGATGCCTTCCGCGGTGCGGATGCCGTGCTCGGAGATCCGGGCGATCGGCCAGGTGATCAACTTGCAGTTGTCCCGCTGCAGGGCGGGGTAGTAGTCGTCGGTCATCAGCAGGCGTTTGCAGCCGGCCCGGAAGTCCGGAGTGAGCTGGCGGCGCAGCCATGGATCCTTGACCTGCCTGCGCAGCTGCGCCTTGCCGACCAGCTCGACCACCCTGGTCAGCGGCGTGTTCCAGACCACGCCCAGCGCTACCGACTCGTGGCCGTAGAACCAGGCGCGTCGCGCCAGTTGCTCGGCGGCGGGCAGCCGACGGTAGAGCTCCTTGGTCAAGCCGTTGGTCTGCCGATTGATCCGCGGCAGCACCCAGCCGGGCGTGCGCTGGAACACCTTCACCGAGGCGGCCTTGTCGACCAGTTCCGGGATGATCTGGACCGCGCTGGCGCCCGTGCCGACGACCGCGACCCGTTTGCCCGTGAAGTCGTAATCGTGATCCCAACGGGCGCTGTGGATCTTGTGACCTCGATAGGTCTCGATGCCGCGGATGTCCGGAAGACTGGCATTGGCCAGCGGGCCGGACGCCAGCACGACGGTGCGGGCGAGGATCGGGTCCGCGTGGCCGTCGATCGAGATCTCCCACACTCCGGCCTGCTCGTCGAACACCATGCCGGAAACGTTGTGGCCGAACCGGATGTGCGGACCGAGCCGGAACTCCGCGGCCATCGCCTCGATGTAGCCGAGGATCTCGTTGCTCCCGGAGTAGGTGCGCGACCAGTTCGGGTTCGGCGCGAAACTGTAGGAGTACAGCCGCGACGGAATATCGCACGCCGCACCGGGATAGGTGTTGTCGCGCCAGGTTCCGCCGATCGCGGTGCCGCGCTCGAGAATCGCGAAATCACGGATTCCGCGTTGCTTCAGCCGGATGGCCGTGCCGATTCCGGCGAATCCGCCGCCGATGACGGCGACGTCGAGGGTATGCGTACTCATCGAATTCCCTGTCATGCCGCGGGCTCGTAGGTCAGTTCCTTCGACCAGGTCGGGTTGTTGCGCAGCAGCTTCTTCGGCACCAACCCGGTGATCTTCACCAGCGCGTCGGCCACGAGATGGTACGGGTGCCCGCGGTCGATCACCCAGCTGCCGTGCGTCTTCACGATCTGGTACATCGGCAGCCTGCGGGCGAATTCACTGCGTTCGCCCACGTTCGCGTACCGCTTGAGCGCGCCGTAGAGCTTCTCCTCGTCCACGCCCATCGCGACGATGTTGTCGCGCATCTTGTTCAGCAGCGGCACGTAGCTCAGCACGCCGATGATCAGCGAGGGCTTGGCCCAGCCGCCGACCAGGTCGATGAACAGCTTGCGCATCTCCGCGTGACCCAACAGGTCCATCACGGCGAAATCGACCGCCAGATGGCGGGATTCGTCGGAGTTGATCTTCTTGAACACCTCCTGGCAGACCGGGTCCTCGATCTCGTCCATGATGAACTTGATCAGCGCGCCGTCGAGCGCGACCTCGAGCATCGGGATGACGGTGCCGAGGAACGACAGCGACATGTCGTCGGAGTACTTGTCCAGGAAATCGATCACCAGCTTGACGTTGACGTTCGGCTGCGGGATCTCGTCGCCGTCGAGCATGCCCCACCGACGCATCAGCGCCAGCTCGGCGTTGGCGTGCTTCTGCTCCTCGGCGTGGAAATAGCGGTAGATCTCGCGCAGCGTCTCGTTCGGCGCCTTCTTGGTCATCGCCGCGAAGCCGCGCGCGCCGACGTTCTCGATCCACATCAGATCGGCCATGAACGGCTTGAGCTTGGCGTGCAGTTCCGGCGTGATCGTCTCGGCGCCCGGAGCGTCCCAATCGATGTCGGCCAGTGCCCACTGGCGGTCCTTGATCTTGCGGAGCATGTCGTCGAAGTCCATCGCGATGGCGGCCATGTCAGACTCCTGTCTTGTCGGTGACCGACGTGCGGTCGGTGGTGGTCGAGTCCTCTTGTGGCAGCAGCCGCTCCAGGAGCCCGAGGGCAAAGGTGTATTGCGCGGGGAAGTACCGCTTGAGCAGCCAGACGACGTGCGCGTCCAGCTGGGGCAGGACGTAGAGCTGCCCGCGGTCGTGCGCGTCGAGGGCGGTGCGCGCGACGCGCTCGGGGGAGAATCCCGTCCAGCGCATGAGGAAGTCGGCCAGCTGCGCCGATTCCTTGGTGATCCGGCCGTCGCGCGCGACGTTCGTGCGGACGAACGTCGGGCACAGGACGGTGACCGCGACTCCGGAGCCGCTCAGCTCGGCGGCCATGGTCTCCGATAACGACATCACGCCCGCCTTGGACACGTTGTAGGCGGCCATCGAGGGCGCGGCGGCGAATCCGGCGGCCGAGGCGACGTTGATAATGCCGCCGCGCCCGGCCGTGCGCAGACGCGGAGCGAACACTTCACAGCCGTGCACGACGCCCCAGAGGTTGATGCCCAGGGCCCACTGCCAGTCGTCGAAACCGATGTTTCCCACGGCTTTTCCGCCGATGCCGACGCCGGCGTTGTTGATCACCAGGCTGACCGGGCGGTCGAAAATCGTTTCGGCGAAGCGGGCCAGCAACTCCACGTCTTCCCGTTGCGCCACGTCGCAGCGGAAGGCGTGCGCGGCGCCCGGGTGATCGCGTTCGATCAGTGCGACCGTCTCGTCGGCGCGCGCCTCATCGATGTCGGCGCAGATCACCCGTCCGCCGCGGGCCGCGATCTCCAGCGCGAACGCCCGGCCGATGCCGCTGCCCGCGCCGGTGACCACGGCTCGCGCGCCGTGCGTGCGCCGGGTGCGGCCCAGTGCCATCAACTTGTCCAATCCGAACATCTCAGCTCACCTTTTCCGTGCCGGAGGTAGCGACCAGCGCCGCGCGCAGGAAGTCGGCGGCGCGGGCGAGAGCCTGGTCGGCTTCGGGCACCACCATGGGAAGGGCCTGGAAGACATGCAGTTGTCCCGGCCAGATCTCGAGTTCGCAGCTGCCGCCCGCGCGCCGGACCATTTCGCACAGCGCCTGTGCGTCGGCGCCGAGCATCTCCGTGCCGCCGACCTGCACCAGGATCGGCGGCAGCGCGAGACCGTGCGGGATGGCCAGCCGCAGGCGCGCCGCGTCGGCGGCGTGGCCGCTGGTGTAAGCCGCGGGCAGCTTGCTCGCGGCGGCGGCCGAGATCAGCGGATCGGTCCGGACGCGCTCCCGCTCGGCCGCCAGGCTCAGGGTGAGGTCGAGCAGCGGGGAGAACATCGCCACGGCCGCGGGCTGCGGCCGTCGGTGCCGTCCGTTCTCGACCAGCAGGTCCAGTGCGAGATGCCCACCCGCGGAGTCGCAGGCGATCACCAGGTCTTCCGGGGCGATGCCACGGCCGAGCAGCCAGCGGTAGCCCGCTTCGACGTCGTCGGCCGCGGCCGGGAACCGGTGTTCGGGCGCCAGGCGGTAGTCGGAGAGGAAGACCGGGAGTCCCGTCTCGGCCGACAGCCGGGCCGCGAGCCCGCGATGGGTGCGAGCCGAGCAGATCACGTAGCCGCTGCCGTGGATGTAGTAGACGGCCCGCGGTCCGAACGGCACCCCCGCCGCCCGAACCCATTCACCGCGCACCGCGCCCGACCGGACCTGAGTGACGGAAGTGCCTGCCGGAACCGGACCGCCGACGGCCATCAGGGTGGCGATGAGCTTACGTGCGAACCAGACACCCGGCGGATTCATCGGAACCGAGCAGTTCAGCGGACGCAGGGTGAGCCTGGTAGCTGCCGCGGCCACAGTGGCGCGTGCGGAGGGCGCGGTGGGAACACCGGGGACCGAGGTCCTCGTCGACCTTGTCATGCGCTAAGAATCAGTGATGAATGTGCCAGTTGTCAATGGCACATTTTTAGAAGGCTGATGTGTGCGCCGGTTACCGTGACGTATGGCGACGTTGGATGACGACGACATAGCGGCGGCGACGGTCGGCGACTTGCGGCCCTACGCGGCCGGGGTGGTGCTCGAGGAGTACAACCCGGCGTGGCCGGTCTGGTACGCGGAAGAAGAAGCCGCGATACGTGCGGCGCTCGGCGATGTGGCGCTGCGAATAGAGCACACGGGGTCCACGTCGGTTCCCGGTCTCGCGGCCAAGGCGGTCATCGACATCCTGTTGCTTGTTCCGGATGCCGCCGCCGAAGTCGCCTATCTATCAGCCCTCGAGGCTGCCGGGTATGAGCTGCGTATCCGGCAACCGGACTGGTACCAGCATCGCTGTTTCGTTCGTCGGGTGGACAGCGGTGCGCGGTGGAACGTGAATCTGCATGTGCTCTCGCCGGAATCGGGAGGGCCCGAGATGAAGCGGATCCTGGCCTTCCGCGACTGGTTGCGCACGCATGAGGACGATCGTGCGTATTACGAACGGACCAAACGAGAGCTGGCGCAGCGCGAATGGAAGTTCGTGCAGCACTACGCCAACGCCAAGAGCGGAGTCATCGAGGAAATCCTCGGTCGAGCGTTGTTCGGCTGACACACTCGAATGTTGTTGCGCGCGAAGTGCCTCCGTCAGTACCCGAGCGCGGGATCGATCGGTGCGAGCAGCGGGCGGCGTCCGATGAAGCGCTCGACGTTCGCCTGGACGTGGTCGGCGAAGGCCGCCAAGCGGAGTTGGGGCGGATTCGAATCATGCGGGGTGATAATGGCATTCGGCAGCGACCAGAGCGGATGGCCCGCCGGGAGCGGCTCGGGGTCGGTGACGTCGAGTCCGGCGCCGCCGATCGCGCCGGAGCGCAGCGCGTCGACCAGTGCGTCGGTGTCGACGAGGCTGCCGCGCGCGACGTTGACGATCCAGGAGGACGGTTTGAGCCGCGCGAGTACGTCCGCGCCGATGAGATGCCTGGTGGCGGGCGTGGCGGGCGCGGCGACCACCACGTGATCGGTGTGCGGCCAGACCCGGCCGAGATGCTCGGCGGAGATCGTCTCGACCGACGGCGGGATGCCTGCGCCGGTGACCGGCCGTCCGCTGCGGTTCACCGCGATGATGTGCGCGCCGAGCGGCACCAGCATCGGGATCAGCGCGCGGCCGATGCCGCCCGCGCCGACGATCGTGACGGTCTTGCCGCGCAGCGTGCCGACGTGCGGAAAGAAGTCCTGCTGCCGCCAGTCCGCCGCGCGCAAGTGCTCGGGCAGGTAGCGGACGCCCGCGAGCAGCAGCATGAGCGCGTGCTCGGCCACACTCGCCGCGAAAGCGCCTGCGGCTGAGGTGAATCGCACACCGGGATGCCTGGCGATGACGCCCGCGGTGAACCATTCCTCGATACCGGCGGCCGGGAGCTGCACCCATTCCACGCCTGCGGGCAGTCGCTCCGGGAACTCGTCCGGGCCGCCGACCCAGATCAACCCTTGCGCCTCGTCGAGATCGGAGACGGCGGCGCCCGCCTCCACCACGGCCTTCTCCACCAGCGTGGGGGGAGGATCGGCGGGGGCGATCGCGATCGTTACTGCAGGCCGGTTCATGGTTGGACCTCCTTCGGAGCAGTAGGACGTGGTCGCGAGCGGGTGGACCTTGCGACCGTAGCACCGCCGGGCGCGGCGCTAGGCCTCGCTCTGCTCGTCGTCGAGCTCCACGTCCACCTTGTCCCGCTCGGCCCACTCCAGGAGAGGATCCAGGTGGAACACCGCGTCATCCATGCCCGCGTGCAGATCGCCGAGTTCGGCGAAGCGAGCGGGGACGGAGGACATGGTGAAGTCGCGCGGATCGATGTCGGGAATCTCGTCCCAGCGTACCGGGGTGGAGACCGTCGCGGCGGGGACGCCGCGCACCGAGTAGGCGGCGGCGATGGTGTGATCGCGCGCGTTCTGGTTGTAGTCGACGAACAGCAGCTTCGGGTCGCGATCGCGCCGCCACCACGTGGTGGTCACGTCATCGGGTGCGCGGCGCTCGACCTCGCGGGCGAACGCCAGCGCCGCCCGGCGCACCTCCTGGAAACCCCAGTGCGGCGCGATCCGGACGTACACGTGCAGGCCTTTGCCGCCGGAGGTCTTCGGCCATCCGACGGCGCCGATCTCGTCGAGGATCTCTTGCACCACCGTCGCGACCCGCTGCACCCGCGACCACGGGCAGTCCGGCATCGGGTCGAGGTCGATGCGCCACTCGTCCGGACGCTCGGTATCGGCGGCGCGGGAATTCCACGGATGGAACTCGACGGTCGACATCTGCACCGCCCAGATGACGTCGGCGAGCTTCTCGACGCACAACTCGTCGGCGTGCCGTCCATAGCGCGGGAAGTACACCCGCACAGTCGGAATCCACTCCGGCGCGCCCGCGGGAAGCCGCTTCTGATGCACCTTTTCGCCCGCGAGTCCTTTGGGGAACCGGTGCAGCATGCAGGGCCTGCCGCGCAACGCGTTGACGATGCCGTCCCCGACGCTCAGGTAGTACCGCACCAAGTCGAGCTTGGTCGCGCCGGACTCCGGGAAGTAGACGCGGTCGGGGTTGGAGACTTTGAGCGTGTGATCGCCGACCTCTAGCTCGATCGCCGACCCGGTGGATTTGCTGGCCACGGGTCGACTGTAGTGGCCGAGCCGAAGGAAATCCGCGCACGATCGCGCGCCGCCGCGACGGATGTCCCGTACCGGTCCGCGGCGCTGCACCGCTCTGGTATGCATACGGGTATGAGCAAGGCGACGCGCGTGACCGTCACGCTGGATCCACAGGTGGCCGAGTGGGCCAGAGCGGCCGCCGATCGCCAGAACCGCAGCCTGTCGGCGGTGATCAACGCCGCGCTGCGCACCACGCTCGTGCACGACAGCCTGACCGCGCTGACCATCGACGAGGAAGCCGAACTGGCCGCCGCCTACGACGACGTGGCGATCACCCAGGCCGCCGCCGACGACGACGCCGACGGCGCCGCATGAGACGCGGTGAGGTCTGGCGCTACGCCCCGACCCTCAGCGACGGCACCCCCTTCCCGCGGCGCATGACAGTGGTGCTGGTGTCCGATTCGGCGGTGATCACTTCGCGCTATCGCTGGTTGCAAGTCGTTCCACTGCGCGACGCCGACCCGGGCCACGTGCTGGCCACCCACACCGAGCACGGCTGGGCCGACACCCTGAAACTGCACCGCGCCTACCGGCCCTGGCTCACCGAACACCTCGGCGTGCTCTCCTTGGAGGAAACGGAATCCCTGGACGCGCGCTTGCGGGCGACGTTGAGTCTGTGACTTCGGCCGCGACTTCGTCGCGACGTTTTCGTGGGCACGGAGACGTCGGTGCGGGCAGGATGCCGGGATGAGGTCTTCGGGTGACGACGAGTCGCTGATCTTGAGGCTGATCAACGAGTTCTGGGTGGCGGTGGAGCGAGGGAGCCCTCGTGAGATGGCCGCCTTGATGTGCGCCGAGGAAGCCGAGCAGTTCTTGGACAATGTGCCCGATCCCGACTATGACGACCCTACTGGTGAGCCGATCGGTGAGCTTACTTTCGAGGTTTCGGGCATCCGCCTCTTCGGACATGTCGCCTTCGCGCGAATCATTCATTCACCGGACAACGTCGCTACTCTCTTTTTCCGGTACGAAACCGGGAGATGGACGGTATGCGCGGACGCTGATGAGGATCTGTCGTTGGAGCAGCTCGAGGACGACGTGTGGCCCACCTTGCCTGCGGATGCGAGCGGTCTGATGCGTACTGCGCATGAGTTGCGGCGCAAGCCGATCGGGCGTCTGACCGCCGAGGAAGTTCGTTGTCTTCTGCAGCAGAACGAAGGCGTCGATGTCCTACTGCCGCGTGTGTTACACCAGTTGCAATGGAATCCGCTGGCCGGAGGCGATCTTTTTCCTGGTGACCTGCTGGTCGCGACGCTGCGAGTCGGCCAGGAACATTGGCGGCGGGACCCGGTCGCGGTCACTCGCATACGAATCGTCATCGACAAGGTCCGTGACCTGGGTGATTTGACCGAACACGGTGCACCGCACGAAGAGGTCTGGAACCGCATCACAGATTTCCTGATCGATCTGCCCGGCAACAACTAGCCGCTACGGCCCGTTGGACGTTCAGCGAGGCGACGCTTACGAACCGCGTTGCGGGCGTGCCCGATGGATGCCGGTGGAGCGTGTTCGACGGCGTGCGGCTTCTTCGTGGGTCAGGAGACCCGAACGCGTTCGCTGGGTGTCGTCGTTATGTCGGTGTGGCCAAGGCGAAGGGGAGGATGGCGGCGGCGCCGGCTGCTCGGAGGGAGTGGGCGGCGACGGTGAAGGTCCAGCCGGTGTCGGTGATGGCGTCCACCAGCAAGATCGGGCCCGGTACTCGGGTCAGGTCGGGGATCTCCCAGGAATCGAAGAGTCCGGCGACGCGATGCGCGGAGTTCGCCGCCGAGACGGGCGGTCGGTCCGGGCGGGTGCGCAGCGTGCCGAGGTCGTGCAGGCGGCCGACTTCGGCGAGGCGGGCGGCGAGGGTGGCGGTGAGCACGGGGTGGCGTGGTGATTCCAGGGCGAGCACCGAGGTCGGGCGGGCGGCCCAATCCCACTCGCGCAGAACGGCGACGCAGGCGTCGAAGACCGCGTCGGGAACCGGGTCGTCGGGGCCGTCGAGCAGCGCGCGCAGTCGCTGCCCCCAGCCGAGGTCGGTCAGCCTGCCGAGGACGCGACCGGTCTCGGCTCCGCCGGAGATCTTGCCGGACAAAGGGATTCCCAGCTTGGCCATACCGGTGGGCCACTGCTTGCGCGGCGCGAGGTCGAGGCCGGGACGATCGAGCCGGGCCTTGGTCGCGGCCACCGCGTCGGCGGCGACAGTGCGGTCGGGGCGGTGGCCGGTGCAGTTGTCGCAGCGGCCGCAGCCGGGCGAATCCGTGGACAAACCCGGGTCGTCGAGCTGGCGGCGCAGGAATTCCATGCGGCAACCGGCGGTCGATTGATAGTCGATCATGGCCTGCTGCTCGGCCTCGCGGGCGATGGACAGGCGCTCGTACCGTTCGGTGTCATAGGTCCACGGCCGGCCCGTGGCGATCCAGCCGCCGCGCACGCGGCGCACCGCGCCGTCCACGTCGAGCACCTTCAACACCATCTCCAGCCGGGAGCGGTTCAACTCCACCAGCGGTTCCAACGCCGCGGTGGACAACGCCCGGTCGGAGTCCAGCGCATCGAGAACGGCACGCACGATGTGCTCGCGGGGAAAGGCGACGGAGGCGAAGTAGCTCCAGATCCGCGCGTCCTCGGGGCCGGGAAGCAGGATCACCTCGGCCCGGTCGGTGCCGCGCCCCGCGCGTCCCACTTGCTGGTAGTAGGCGATGGGCGAGGACGGCGCACCGATGTGCACCACGAATCCCAGATCGGGCTTGTCGAAGCCCATGCCGAGCGCGGAGGTGGCTATGAGCGCCTTCACCTCGTTGTTCAGCAGCGCCGCTTCGAGCGCCTCGCGTTCGGCCGGGTCGGTCTGGCCCGTATAGGCGGCGACGGTGTGGCCGTGTGAGTTCAGCACGTCGGCCAGATCGTGCGCGGCGGCGACGGTGAGCGTGTAGACGATGCCGGAGCCGGGCAGCCGGTCGAGGTGCCCGCCGAGCCAGGCGGTGCGCTCCACGGCATCGTCGAAGCGAACCACCGACAGGTGCAGCGACTCGCGATCCAGCGTGCCGCGCAGCACCAGGGTGTCGGTGCCGATCTGGGTGGCGACATCGGTGACCACCCGGTCGTTGGCCGTCGCGGTGGTGGCGAGCACCGGGACGTCCGAGCCCAGGTCGGCGATCAGCGTCCGGATGCGCCGGTAGTCCGGCCGGAAGTCGTGGCCCCAGTCCGACACGCAGTGCGCTTCATCGATCACCACCAGCCCGGCGTCGGCCGCGAGCCGGGGCAACACCTGATCCCGGAAATCCGGGTTGTTCAATCGCTCCGGGCTGACCAGCAGCACGTCGACCGCACCGGCGGCGACCTGTGCGTGGATCTCGTCCCACTCGGTGACATTGCCCGAGTTGATGGTCGCGGCGACCACTCCCGCGCGCTGCGCCGCCGCGACCTGGTTGCGCATCAGGGCGAGCAGCGGCGACACGATCACCGTGGGCCCGCGCCCAGCCCTGCGCAGCAGCTTGGCGGCGATGAAGTACACCGCCGACTTGCCCCAGCCGGTGCGCTGCACGACCAGCGCCCTGCGCCGCCGTACGACGAGCGCTTCGATCGCGGTCCACTGATCCTCCCGCAGCGCGGCGTCCGCCCCGGCCAGCTCGCGCAGCAGCTGTTCGGCGTGCTCGCGCAGGTCGCGGGCCGTGAGGTCGATCGGAGACGCGTCGGTGGCCGTGGTCATGCGGTCCATCGTGCCCGACGCCACCGACAGGCGGCGTCGGGGCGCTGGTGTGGCGATCGGTCAGTCGCGCGCGGCGCCTTCCGGCCACACGATCTCGCCGTGGCGGGTGCGCATCCTCGGCGTGAGGCCGCGACGACGGCCGTGATCAGGCGGATCGCGCGGTAGCGGCCGCCAACTCGGCCAGCCGGGCACGGACCAGATCCGGACGTTCCTCGAGAATGAAGTGGCCGCAGCCCCGCACCGGTTCCAGGCGGTAGTCGTCGGCGCGCGCGGTCTCCTCGGCGGCGAGCGAAGGATGGACCGCCGCGTCCTCGACTCCGAACAGGGTGCGGATCGGAATCTTCGCTCGACGTCGTTCACCGTGTCCGGCCGAGCGCGGAACCTCGCGCAGCAGGAAAGTGCGGTAGGTGTCGGTCGCCGTGCGGGCACAGACGGGGTCGCGGAAACGGTCCGCGTAGACGCGAATCGCCTCGGGTCCGAACTTCTCGCGATCGCGTACGGCGCCGGCGAAGACGAGGTCCAGGAAGCGGGTGCGCTGGTGCAGGTAGGTGCCGAACGCCGCGACGGCGGGTTGATAGAGCAGGAACCGCCACGCGTGCGGGAGGAAAGTGCGCGGTGTCTGCCACGGGTGGGCGATGTTGAGCGCCAGCAGCGCGTCGAATCGCTCCGGCTCGCGCAGCACGAGCAGGTGGGCGATGTAACCGCCCCAGTCGTGGCCGACCAGCAGCACGCGCTTCAGGCCGAGCGCGTCCAGCAATGCGAGCAGGTCGGAGGCGACGTCGTCCTTGGCCCACCGGTGCGGCGCGGGACCGGACCAGCCGTAGCCGGGCAGGTCGGGCGCGATGATCCGCAGTCCGTCCGGCGGGTCGGCGAGCAGGTGACGATAGGCGTAATGATGTTCGGGCCAGCCGTGCAAGGCCAACACGGGGCGGCCATCCGCCGGCCCCGCCTCGGTGACGTGGAAACGCACCCCGCGAGCGGTGACATAGGAACGCCGCACGCCGGGGATCTCCGGCGGGCCGGCCGCCGCGTCCGCAGGAGCGGGTGAGAAGAACGAGGGCCGCCAGGGCATATCCGATGGTATCCAGTACGCCGCCGAGACATCCAGAGCGAAACAGCTCCCGGCGATGGACAATGAAGCCCTGAATCCCCGGTGCGGGGACCGGGGAGGAGGCAGCGGTGTCGAGCCACATTCAGCCGCCCGCGGGGTGGGCTCCGCCGGGCGCCGAGTTCCGGACCAGCAACAACTTCTCGCGCACTGTGACGGGCACGCTCGTCGGCTTGTCGGTGACGCCGATCGGGATCGGCCTGGCCGCTCATGGCGGGCTCGGCACCCGGCAGTGGGTGATCCTCGGGGACGAGGGCGACCGCTGGAGCTCGAACGCCCAGATGATCGGTGGTGCGTTGCTGTTTGTTCCTGGTGGCGCTGCTGGCCGCGTACTCACCCGTCGGCACTGTGACAGCGGGCCTGGTGTGGGGTCTGCTGCCGGGCGCGGTGCAGTTGTTCTTCCCTCACGACCTCTGGCGTCTGATCGAGCAGACCCCGGGGCTGTCGGAGGAATGGCGCCTGGCCCTCTACAACTGGGTGCTGAACGGATGGGGGCTGGTGCTCGGCCTGTTGCTCATCGGAGCCGGGCTCGCCGCCACCTTGCGGCGGCGCTGACCGCGGCCGCACGCCGGGCGAGTCGGTCCGCCCCGCGCGCAGCCGACGTTCAGCCCTTGACGCAGAGCACCTGGTGCAGCGTCGCGACCACGTCGACCAGGTCCCGTTGTGCCTCGATGACCTCGTCGATGTCCTTGTACGCGGCCGGGATCTCGTCCACCACGCCCGCGTCCTTGCGCGACTCGACGCCCTCGGTCTGGGCGATGAGGTCGGCCACGGTGAACTGCCTCTTGGCCGCGTTGCGGCTCATCCGCCGTCCCGCGCCGTGCGAGGCGGACTGGAAAGAAGCCGGATTCCCCTTGCCGCGTACGACATACGAGCGGGTACCCATCGAGCCGGGGATCAGCGCGAGATCGCCTTCCCCCGCGCGCACGGCCCCCTTGCGGGTGACCAGCATGGGCACGCCGTCGATGATCTCCTCCGCCACATAATTGTGGTGACAGTTTCCGGTAAGGATGTTTCCCTCGAGAGCGAAGGAGTGTGTCTCTTCCACAACAGCGCAGAAGACCTCTGCTACCTCCGTAGTGGGCCTCACCGAGCGAACTGTCCATCCGCGTCGCTCGACAGCGCTCCTATTAGCAGCCCACCGCGAGCGGTGCTTCGCATGGATAAAGAACTCAGGCGTGACGTCACTGCGCGAGATGCCCATTACGAACACGTCGGACTCGCACCGGCCGAACCCTTCGCGAGTCTTCCTCCGTATCGGGAGGGTCCAGATGCCGAGTACATCGCAGGCAGTCTTGAAGAATTCGAGATGCTCGCGATTCGCGGACCAGATGGCCGGGCGGCCGGTCTTACCGACCTCTCCGTCTGCCGCGAAGTAGCCCGCGAGCCAGCCGTACAGATCGGAACGTGATCCGTCGAGTGGCGGATACTCGCGCTTCCACTCGCGCGGAAGTCCGCCTAACCGCTTGTACGCTTTTACGTTGTAGCCCTGCTTTCGAAGTTGCGCGACCTCGTTCAACTTCACGTAGGTCTTCCGCGATGGGTCGTCCGAGTACAGGTAATAGTAGGTTCGTACGCGCTCGAGGTTGTCGTAGTAGGGCAGTAGTGCCATGTCTTTCGACCCATAGAAGATGGCATTAGCCAGCGCGTCACCAGCGATGCTGCCATCGCCGAACACGAAGCCGCGGGCGATGCCTTCCCGAGACGGTTGGAGGTCATCCGGGCGCTTCGGGAAGACGTAGGCCAGGCGATCTCCGACGCGGAGTCCCGAAGTGATTGCCTCGGTGCGGTTATGTGCGACCTTCGGTCGAAGAAGCCAGCGATGCTCAGCTGTCGCGCGAATGGTGCGCTCTTGTCCGTAGCGCCCAACGACCAGCTCCCAGAGTGGTTGATGACCGAAGGACATGATGGGCGCCTTCACCCACTCGCCGCCCTCCGTGAGCAAGGTATGCATGCCACCCGCGAGCTCCGAGATAGGGCGGCAACCTTGTTCCGTCATCACCGAGGTCTCCCCGGCGAAGCAGCTTATCGGCTGCTCGAAACGCACTCCGCGATCGGCGAATTCGGCGGCGACCGCACGGCAGACCAGGGCGAGCATCACCGCGCGGTTGCGCGCCGCGTACTCCTGCGCCCAGGTGAGGTCGCGCCGGTACGCCCGCATCTCCGGCGTGCCGGAGACGAAGACCGCCAGGTCGCGGTCGGGCAGATCGACGTTGTGCGGCAGCGTGCGCGCGATCGAGATGTGCCGCTCGGCGAGTTCCTTGCCGATGTTGCGGCTGCCGGAGTGCAACAGGATCCACACCCGGTCGTCCTGGTCCAGGCAGACCTCGATGAAGTGGTTGCCACCGCCGAGCGTGCCCATCTGCTTGTGCGCCTTGGACTCTCGTGCCTGAACCCGGCTGTCCAGCGCGCCGAACGAACCCCAGAACCGGTCCCAGCCCGCGCGCAGCGTCGCCGTGCTCGCGCCGAGGCCCGCGACCTGGCCGCCGAGCCGGGTGACGTCGACGGCGTCGTGATGCGCCTGGAAGCCGACCGGCACCGCCGCCTCGATGCGCGACCGCAGCGAACGCAGGTTGTCGGGCAGATCCGCCGCGGTGAGGTCGGTGCGCACGCTCTCCATGCCGCACCCGATGTCCACGCCGACCGCGGCGGGGGCCACCGCGTCCTTCATCGCGATCACGGAGCCGACCGTGGCCCCCTTGCCGAGGTGCACGTCCGGCATCACGCGGACGCCGTGGACCCATTTCAGCGCGGCGATGTTGCGCAGCTGCTGGAGCGCGGCCTGCTCGACCTCGTGCTCGTCGGCCCACATCAGCGTCTGCGCCTTGGTGCCGCGCAGCTCGACGGGAAACATGGTGTCGATCCTTCCGTTGGTTATGCCATCAACGGTAGGTACCGAGGACACCCGGCGCACTCGAATATTCGACCGCCCGGAATGGTGGCGGTCAGCCGGCCGCTTGCTCGAACCGTGCGCGATAGACGCGCTCGGCGTTCCCGTGGGCGATGGCGCTGACCAGGGCTTCGGCGTCGGCGGTGGTGATCGCGTCGTCGGCGAGCCACTCGTCGACGAGCTTGCCGAGACCGCGCCGCCAGAGCAGGGCGCCCAGGTAGTGCAGCTCTGGGAGCCCGTAGCCGTCGGAGGAGTAACACAGCGCCCGGAACGGAGCCAGCTCCAGCGTCTCGGCCAGCACGGCCCCGGCCCGCTGTCCCACATAAGGGATGGTCAGGCCCAGATCCAGATGGACGTGCTCGAAGACGTGCGCGAGGTAGGCGGCATGGCGGTGGAAGGGCCAGCAGTGCAGCAGCATCACCGACAGCCCGGTGCCCGCGGTCCGGCGCAGGAAGTCGGTGAGCAGCAGCGGGTCGCCGTGCCGCAGGCGCAGGTCCGGGTCACCGAATCCGGTGTGGAATTGCAGCGGAAGACCGAGTTCGGCGCCGATGCGCGCGCCGAGGCCGACCAGCCAGCCGAGGACGTCCGGATCGGTGAGCCGGTGCTCGGGCGCGAAACTGGTCGGCGGGTGATCCCGCGGCGGGAAGTCCAGACCGCACCGGTACGCCACGATCGTCTTCAACCCGACGGCGCCGACCGCCCGAGCGCGCAGCTCCTCCTCGATCCGCTCGTACACCCCGGACACCGCGCCGACCTGCGCGACGACTTGCTCGGCCACTTGCTCCAGCCGCACCACCTCACGCACCTCCCCGCCGGCCAGCTCGATGAAATCCGCTGTTCCACCACCGATTCCGGTGTCCAGAAACCATCGGGTCACCCCGGTGGCGCGCAGCAGCCGGGCGGACACCTCGCGCGCGCCGAGCCGGGCGCGATGACGCAGGTAGACGTCCGGGCCGACGTGGGCGGGCAGATCGAGCGCGGGGGCACACCAGCGGCGCACGGCGAGCCCGATCGCGGAATCGAAACTGCCGTGCGCGCCTTCCCCGAGCAAGCGCTCGAAACCGGGCCGATCCAGGTTCTCGGTGTACACCCCGTGGCAGTGGTGGTCGGTGAGCCGGACACCGTCGGTGAGCATGTCAGAACCGCCAGCGGGTCAGGGCGACCAGCTCTTCGGCGCTCGCGGCGGCGTACCGCTCGGCCTCCGCGCGGCGCACGGTGAGCAGCGCGTCGTGTAATTCGACGCCCATGGCGTCGGCGAGCACCGTGGACGCGGCGAGGTGATCGGCGGCTTCGGACGGGGTGGTCGGCAGGCGGCGCACATTCGATACCATGCGTGCCTCGGCGTCGAAAGTCGCTGGATCACCGGTGATTTCGACCGGAAGGCGCAACTGTTCGGCGACACCGGCGAGCCCGGCGGCGATCACCGACCCGACGATCAGGTACGGATTGCCGGTCGCGTCGAAACATTTGATCTCGGCGTTGGCCGCCCACGCCTCGGTGCCGCGCACCCCGGTGACGAACCGCAGCGCGGCCTCTCTCGTCTCGTGGCCCCAGCACTGCCAGACTCCCGCCCAGCGCGACGGCTCCGACCGCAGGAAGCTCGCCGGATTGCCCGCGCCGACCGCGACCAGCGCGGGCAGTTCGCGCAGCACTCCCGCCAGGAACGCCTCGCCGGTCCGCCGCATGCCGTGCGGGCCGTCGCCGCCCGCGAACAGCGGTCCGTCCTCGTCGGTCACCGACAGGTGCAGGTGCGCTCCGGAACCGGCGCCGCCCGGTTCGATGCACGGGGCGAGCAGCGCGCGACGGCCGTGCCGCGCGCTCACCTGCCGGATCGTGTGCCGGACCAGCACGGCCTCGTCGGCGGCGGTGACCGGCTCGGACGGTTCGACCGACAACTCCAGTTGCGCGAGCGCGTATTCGGGATGGAACTGGGCGACGGTGACGCCTTGGCGCTCGAGCGCGGCGACCAGGTCGGCGGCGTAGTCGGCCACCTGCCCGAGCCGCACCAGTCCGTAGGCGGGGCCGTGGATCGCGGGTGTGAAGTCGTCGGTGTCGTCGGCGCGGCCCACCGCCCATTCGGTCTCGAACGCCATGGACAACCGCAGTCCGGCGGCCTGCGCCGCAGCCGTCTGGCGTGCCGCGAAGTGGCGCTGGCAAGCGGCGAAGCGGGTGCCGTCCTGGGTGTATTTGTCCGTGGGCGCCCACGCCCAGCCGGGCTGGCAGGCCAGTTCGGTGAGCATGCTCAGATCGGGGACGAGTCGCAGATCGCCGTCGGGCCCGCCGAGATAGCGCCCGATCGCCATCAGGTCGTCGAAGGCGAAGGTCTCGAAGCACGGCGACACTCCGACGCCGTACCGGGACGCTCGGTCCAGCCGCTGGCTGGGGACGGTTTTCACGCGCGCGATGCCCGCGTTGTCCACGAAGCTCAGCGCGACCATGGCCGCGTCCAGCCGCTCGATCGGCGCGGTGTCGCCCTCGGCGGGGATGCGATCCGGCGTGGTGGCCATGCCCATCACGATATCGGCTCGGGCGCAGCGGGAGCCGCCGCGGCGCGAGTCGTCACTCCGCGGCGAGGGCTGCGGTGATCTCCTCGCGGGCCGGGATCGAACTGCTCGCGCCCAACCGGGTCGTCGCCAGCGCCCCGGCCGCGCAAGCCCAGGTCAGCGCCCATTCCGGCCCCCGATGCCAGGCTGCGGCCAGCGCACCGGTGAAGGCGTCGCCCGCGCCGGTGGTGTCGACGACTTCGACCCGCGGGCTGGGCCGGGACAGGCGGGCGCCGTCCGGTCCGCGATAGTCCGCGCCCGCCGCCCCGCGGGTGACGACCACGTGCGCGACGGTGTCCAGGTCCGCGCCCAGTTGCTCGGCCTCGCCGGAATTCACCACGGCGACATCGATATTCGTCCAGAGATCGGTCGGCAGCGGACGGGCGGGCGAGGGGTTCACCAGCACGGTGGTGTCGTGCGCGCGGGCGTGGCGGGCCGCGGCGGCGATCGTTTCGACCGGAATCTCCAGCTGGCACAACAAGATATCGGCGGCCGCGATCGCCGCCAGGTCGTCCTCGGTCAGCTCGGTCATCCGCGTGTTGGCGCCTCCGACGACGATGATGCTGTTCTCGCCGTCGTCGTCCACCACGATCGTGGCGATGCCGCTCGGCCCGGCGACCGTGCGCAGCCGGTCGGTGAACACCGCGGCGTTCGTGAGCGCCGCGCGCAGTTCACCGGCGAAGACGTCGTCGCCGACCGCCCCGAGGAAGCGGACCTCGCCGCCCGCCCGCCGCGCAGCGATCGCCTGATTCGCGCCTTTCCCGCCGGGCACCATGGCGAAGCCGTTGCCGAGGACCGTCTCACCGGGGACCGGCCTGCGTGCGGTCGTAGTGATCAGGTCCATGTTGACGCTGCCGAGCACCACGATCGCGGGAGCGTCCGATTCGACCGTCATATCGCCGGACGGTAGTCGCCCGGCCCGGGTCGCGCACGTGACCGCGCCCGCGTCGCAGCGGGTGGGATCGGCGGTGTAACCGGTGCGTAGGCTGTACCCATGACGGTAGGAACGACCACCCAGCCTGATGTTCGCGAGGTGGTGCACGAGGCCGCGCGCAAGGCCAGGGTCGCGTCGCGAGCCCTCGCCCAGCTGACGACGGCGCGGAAGAACGACGCCCTGCACGCCGCCGCCGACGCGCTGCTGGCCGCCGCCGATCGGGTGCTGGCCGCCAATGCCGAGGACATCGCCGCGGCGCGGGCCGCGGGCACCGAGGAGTCACTGCTGGACCGGCTGCGGCTGACCAAGCCCCGCATCGACGGCATCGCCTCCGGGTTGCGTCAGGTGGCGGGACTGCCCGATCCGGTGGGTGTGGTGGTGCGCGGCTCGACGCTGCCGAACGGCTTGGAGATCCGGCAGGTGCGAGTGCCGCTCGGCGTGGTCGGCATGGTGTACGAGGCCAGGCCGAACGTCACCGTCGACGCGTTCGGGCTCGCGCTCAAGTCCGGTAACGCCGCCCTGCTGCGCGGCTCGTCCTCGGCGGCCCGCTCCAATGCCGCGCTCGTCGCGGTGCTGCGCGAATCGCTTGCCGCGCAAGATATCCCGGCCGACGCCGTGCAGTTGCTGCCGAGCGAGGACCGTTCCAGCGTCACGCATCTGATCCAGGCCCGCGGCCTGGTCGACGTGGTCATTCCGCGCGGCGGCGCCGGGTTGATCAACGCCGTCGTGCGTGACGCGCAGGTGCCGACCATCGAGACCGGTACCGGCAACTGCCACGTCTACGTGCACGCCGCCGCCGACCTGGACATGGCCGAGCGGATCCTGATCAACGCCAAGACCCGCCGTCCCAGCGTGTGCAACGCCGCCGAGACCGTGCTGATCGACGCCGGGATCGCGGACACGGCGCTGCCCCGGCTCACCGAAGCGCTGGAGCGTTCCGGCGTCACCATCCACGGCGACCTGCCCGGCCAGGTTCCGGCCACCGAGGCCGACTGGGGCGAGGAATACCTCACCCTGGACATCGCGCTCAAAGTGGTCGACGGCCTGGACGCGGCGGTGGAGCACATCAACACCTGGGGCACCGGCCACACCGAGGCCATCGTCACCGGCGACCTCGCCGCGGCCCGCGAGTTCACCAGCCGGGTCGACGCCGCCGCCGTGATGGTGAACGCCTCCACCGCGTTCACCGACGGCGAGCAGTTCGGCTTCGGCGCCGAGATCGGCATCTCCACCCAGAAGTTGCACGCTCGCGGCCCGATGGCGCTGCCGGAGCTGACCTCCACGAAGTGGATCGTCTGGGGCGAAGGACAGATCCGGCCCGTCTGACCCGCGTGCGCGGCGGCCACGGCCGATGCCGAGTCGGCATCGGCGACGCGCTGCCGTAGCGTGGGGGACGGTTCGGAAGGAAGGTGCCGGGTGGTGTCGCAGAGCGCAGTACAGGAGCCGATCTTCACGTCGGTGGACGACGTGATCGAACGGTTGGCCAGCACGGGCTACCTGGCGGACAAGGCCACCGCCACCTCGGTGTTTCTCGCCGATCGGTTGGGCAAGCCGTTGCTGATCGAAGGACCGGCGGGTGTCGGCAAGACCGAGCTGGCGCGCGCGGTCGCGCAGACCTCGGGCGCCGAGCTGGTGCGATTGCAGTGCTACGAGGGCGTCGACGAGGCCCGCGCGCTGTACGAGTGGAACCACGCCAAGCAGATCCTGCGCATCCAGGCCTCCAGCGAGAACGACTGGGAAGAGACGAAGGCCGACGTCTTCACCGAGGAGTTCCTGCTCTCGCGCCCGCTGCTGACCGCGATCCGGCGCACCGATCCCACGGTGCTGCTGATCGACGAGACCGACAAGGCCGACGTCGAGATCGAGGGCCTGCTGCTCGAGGTGCTCAGCGACTTCGCGGTGACGGTACCGGAACTGGGCACGATCACCGCCAGCCGCAAACCGTTCGTGGTGCTCACCTCGAACGCCACCCGCGAGCTGTCCGAGGCGCTCAAGCGTCGCTGCCTGTACCTGCATCTGGATTTCCCGGACGAGGAGCTGGAGCGGCGCATCCTGGCCAGCCGGGTGCCCGAACTGTCGGCGGCCGTCGCCGCGCAGCTGGTGCGGATCGTGCACGTGCTGCGCGGCATGCAGTTGAAGAAGCTGCCCTCGGTCGCGGAATCGATCGACTGGGGTCGCACGCTGCTGGCGCTCGGCCTGCGGGATCTGGACGACACCACCGTCCGAGCGACGCTCGGTGTGGTCCTCAAACACCAGAGCGACCACCAGCGCGCGCTGGCCGAACTGAAGCTGGCCTGAGCCATGGCGACCGGTCCGGTCCCCGCCGATGTCGCGGCACTGAGCGCGCCACACGGTATCCCGGGACATCTGGTCGGCTTCGTGGAGGCGCTACGGGCGCGCGGGATACCGGTCGGACCGTCGGAGACGGTGGACGCGGGCCGCGTGGTGACCGTGCTCGACCTGATGGACCGTGAGGTCCTGCGGGAGGGGCTGGCGTGCGCGTTGTTGCGGCGCACCACCCACCGCGCGACCTTCGACGGGCTGTTCGACCTGTGGTTCCCTGTCGCCGTCGGGCAGCGCGCCGCGAGCCAGGACGAGCTGGAGATTCCGCACACGCCCTCGGGAGACGTGGACATCCCGGCGCTGCGCGAACTGCTCGCGGAGTTGCTGGCGCAGGAGTCGGCGACCCCGCAACTGGAGGCGCTGGCCGCGCAGTTGGTCGAGCAACTCGGCCAGTACCAGTCTGCCCGCGGTCCGTCTTTCTCGTCGTACCAGGCGCTGAAAGAGGTGCAGCCGCAGACGTTGCTGGCGAAGATCCTCGCGGGCATGGCCCTCGGGCCGGACACGAGCGAGTTCGACTCCGAGATCGCCCGTCGCGCCGCCCGGCAGCGCATCGCGGGCTTCCGCGCGACGGTCGAGGCCGAGACCAGGCGGCGGGTCGCCGAACGGATCGGACGCGAACGCGTGGCGAGCTACGGCGTCGCCCGGCAAGCCGAGGAGGTCGACTTCCTGCGCGCCTCCGAGGCCGAACTCTCCGAACTCAAGCGCAGTACCCAGCGGTTGGCCCGCATCCTGGCTTCGCGTCTGGCCGCGCGTCGCAGGCACGCCCACCGCGGAGCCATCGACCTTCGCCGCACTCTGCGCGCGTCCATGTCCACGGGCGGCGTGCCCATCGACCTGGTGAACCGCAAGCCGCGACCGGGCCGCCCCGAACTGGTTCTGCTGTGCGATGTCTCGGGCTCGGTGGCCGGCTTCAGCAACTTCACGCTGCTGCTGGTGAGCGCGCTGCGCGAACAGTTCTCCCGGGTGCGCATCTTCGCGTTCGTCGACCAGATCGACGAGGTGACCCGGTTCTTCGATCCGCACACCCAGCTGGACCGGTCGATGACCCGGATCTTCGGTGAGGCGAACGTCGTCGGCCTGGACGGGCACTCCGACTACGGCAACGCGCTGGCCGGGTTCGCCAGGGACTTCCCGGACGCCGTCACCAGCCGCAGCTCGCTGCTGATCCTCGGCGATGCCCGCACGAACTACCGTGACCCGGAGCTGAGCACCCTGCGGTCGCTGGTCGAGGTGGCCAAGCACGCGCACTGGCTCAATCCCGAACCGCGCAACCAATGGGGTTCCGGCGATTCCGCGGCGGACAAGTACCGCGACGTGATCGAGATGCACGAATGTCGTTCGGCCAAACAGCTCACCGCGGTGGTTTCGCGGCTGCTACCGGTGTAGGAGACGGCATGGACGACGCCGCGCTGCTGAGCTATTGCCTGGCCAAGCCGGGCGCCTGGCAGGACGAACCGTGGGAGGGCGACGTCGTCGCCAAGGTCGGCGACAAGATCTTCGCCTTCCTCGGCGCGACATCGGTCGGCCTCAAATGCGGGCGGACCCGCGAGGAGGCCGACGAACTGGTCCGGGTGTACCCGGGGGACGTGGCGGCGTCGGCCTACATCGGGCGGTACGGCTGGAACGTCATCCAGTTCGGCGGCGCGGTCTCGGATAACGAACTCTACGAGCTGGTCGATCTCTCCTACGAGGCCGTCGTGCGCAAGCTGCCGAAGAGTAAGCGCCCGACCGCCTGAAAGGGTTCGTTAAGGGGATCTTTGGCTTGCGCCGACAAGATCGGCGGCCATGGGGAACAGAACGCCGGACGATCCGGCGGCGGTGCACAACAACTATTCGTTTCAGGTCGATTTGCGCGGGATAGTCGATCTGCTCTCTCATCACCTCTATTCGAGTCCGCGGGTCTATCTGCGCGAGCTGTTGCAGAACGCCGTCGACGCGGTCACCGCACGTGTTCGGCTCGATCCGCTGGCTCCCACCGGAATTCGGCTCTCCGTGGACGAGTCCGGGCTGCGGATCAGCGATCCCGGTGTCGGCCTGACCGAGGCCGAGGTGCACCGGTTCCTCGCCACCATCGGCCGCTCGTCCAAGCGCGACGACATCGAAGGCGCACGACGGGAGTTCCTCGGACAGTTCGGGATCGGGCTGCTGGCCTGTTTCACGGTCGCCGAGACCATCCGGGTCGTCACCCGATCGGCCGCCGACCCGACCGCCTCGCCGGTCGAGTGGCTGGCCCGCGCCGACGGCACCTACTCGGTGCGCTCACTCGATCGAGGCGAGTACGCGGAACCGGGCACGACGGTGTGGCTCACCCCGCGCGGCGGAGCCGGGGGGTGGTTCCGCCCGCAGCGGGTGACCGACCTGGCACGCGAATTCGGGTCGCTGCTGCCCTACGAGGTGACGGTGGAGTCGGACGGTGCTGTGACGACGGTCACCGAAGGCGTTCCGGTCTGGCGCCGCGCGTATCCGTCGGCGCAGCGGCGCAGGGCCGCCCTGCTCGACTACGGTCACCGGACGCTGGGCTTCGCCCCGCTCGACGCCATCGAGCTCGATGCCGGTGCGGCAGGCGTCAGCGGTGTGGCCTATGTCCTGTCCCAGCCGGGCAACCCGTCCGACAGCAGTGCGCATCGGGTGTACCTGAAGGGCATGCTCCTGGGCGACGCGGTGCGCGGCGTGCTGCCGGATTGGGCGTTCTTCGTGCGCTGCGTGCTCGACACCGACACGCTGCGCCCCACCGCGTCGCGGGAGGGCCTCTACGAGGACGAGCGGCTCGCCGTCGTGCGCGAGGTGCTCGGAGACCGGATCCGGGACTGGCTCACCGAGATCGCCGCCGAACAGCCGCAGCGGCTGGCCGCGTTCCTGTCCGTGCACGCACTCGGCGTGAAGGCGATGGCGAGCCATTCCGTCGAACTGCTGCGCATCATGCTGCCCCATCTGCACTTCGAGACCACCGACGGGCGCGTGCCGCTCACCGAGTTCGCCCGCGACCACCGCACCGTCCGGGTGACGGCGACGGTCGAGGAGTTCCGTCAGGTGGCGGCCACCGCCGCCGCGCAGGGCATCGGCGTCGTCAACGGCGGCTACGCCTACGACCGGGAGTTGATCGCGCGGTTGCCGCGGCTGCTGCCCGGCGTCGAAGTGGTCGACCTGGACGTAGACGCGATCGCCGCGGCGCTCGACCCGGTCGACCCCGGCGACGAACTGGCGCTGGCCCCGGTGCTCGAACTGGCGCGATCCGTGCTCGACCCGCTGTCGTGCGACGTCATCGTGCGCGCCTTCCATCCGGTCACGGTGCCCGCGCTCTATCTCGACGGCCGCGCCGCACGCAACGAACGCGCCAGAGCGCAGACGGCCGGGGACGCCGACGACCTGTGGACCGAGATCCTCGGCGCCCTGGCGGTCGCGACACCGCGCGCTCGGCTCGTGCTCAACCACCACAGCCCGATCGTGCGCAGGCTGTCGCGCATCGACGATCCCGGCTTCCGGAAGACGGCGGTGGAATCGCTCTACGGGCAGGCCCTGTTGATGACCCATCGTCCGCTGAGCGCGGCCGACACGGCGCTGCTCAATCGCGCCTTCGGCGAATTCCTCGGCTGGGCCACCCAACGTGCCGCCGACCGCGGTGAAGAGACGGAGTGAGCATGGACGCCGCCGAGATCGGCGCGGCGCTGGCGCAGGTCTACGCGCTACCGCACGGCCGGACGCGCACCGAGCGACTGGAGACCCTGGCCGCGGCCGCGCGAACCGGATCGGATCGCGCGCTGGAAGGCAGGGTGCTGCTGGAGCTCGCGCAGTCGTACACCTACGCGGGCGAACGCGATCTGGTGCCCGTCGCCTACGGCAGGTTGCTGCGGATCTACGACGACCACCCCGCCGAGCTGGGCTCGATGACGCACTCGGTGCACTGGTATCTGAAATGGGTGACCTGGGGCATGGTCGGCAACCCCGCGCTGCCGCTGTCCACGATCGATCGCTGGTTCGACGAACTGGACCGCCGCTACCGGCAGCGCGGCTACAGTCCGCGCCCGGTGCTGGCCCTGCGCTCCGAACTCGCCCGCGAGATCGGTGACACCGCGGCCGCCGCCGCGTGGCTGGAACAGGCGATGGCCGCCCCGCGCGACAGCATGTCCGACTGCGATGCCTGCGAGCGCGGCGAATGGGGCGTGACGAGCGTGTCTCTCGGTGACGACGAGGGCGGACTCGCGCACTGGAAGCCCGTGCTGGACGGCGAACTGACCTGCGCCGAGGAGCCGCACCGCGTTCTGGCGCAGGCACTGCTCCCGCTGGTGCGCACCGGCCGCGTCGCGGCGGCACGCGGCGCGCACCTGACCGGGTATCCGCTGGTCCGGCACACCGAGGACCTGCGTCCGTCGGTGGCCTCGCATATAGAATTCTGCGCGCTGACCGGCAACGAGGCACGCGGGCTGGAAATTCTCACCGAGCACGCGAACTGGCTGGCCGATTCCGGAGCCGACGCGGGCGCGCGCCTGGCCTTCGCCACCGGCGTGTGTGTGCTGCTGCGCAGGCTGGTGGCGCTGCGGCTGGGTGATCTTCCGCTGGCGGAGGGGACGGTGGAATCGGTGCGCGCCCGGTCGGAGGTCGAGATCGGCGCGTTGTGTGCCCGCTACGACGCCCGTAACGGCAACAGCTCGGTCAGCCTGCGCACCGCCGCCCGGCTCGCGGCCGAACCGCTACTGGACCGGTTGCCGCTCGGTTTGCGCAGCACACTGCCGCGCGCCGCGAGCGCGCCGGACAGCGTCCGGGCGGCCGACGACTTCTGCGGCGACCGAGCGACGGAGGTCCGCAGGCTGGCCGAACTCGGTGCCGCCCGGCTCGCCGATACGCCCGAGGAGGCGGAAGCGCACCTGCGGGAAGCGCTGGCGCTCGGTACGCAGGTGCTGGCCGGGGAGGAGGCCGCCCGGCTGGGCGCGCAGCTGGTCATCGCCATCGCGAGCCAGCCGGACCGCGAACTCGATCTGGCCGATGCCGCGGTGCGCGCCGCGGCACGCTGGGAAGGGCTGTCCGAACCGGATGTACTGCATCACACCGTGGTCGCCGCACGCGCGTTCCATCGCGCGGAGCGCCACGGCGAGGCCGTCGCCCTGTTCGAACACGCGCTGCTCAGCGGCGCGATTCCGTATCCGTCCGGCGAACTGGCGGTGGTGCGCGCGCAGTTCGGCCGATCGCTGAACGCACTGAACCGCCACCGCGAGGCCGCGCGGCAGTTCCTGGAGGCGGCACGACTCGTCGAACGCGACCCGGAGCGGACCAAGCTGCACGCCGAGCTGGCGTGGTCGGCCGCCACCGCGCTCGAGTACTGCGGGCAGGACGACGAGGCGGTGGCCGCCTACCAGCGCGCCGCGCGGCTGTGGGCCGGGCTGGGCGCGGTGGCGGAGCGGGCGCGTTGCCTGCGGGCGGCGGCCTGGCTGCGCGTGTGCGGCGAAGCCGATCCCGAATCCGGGCTCACCTCGATGCGGACGCTGATCGCCGAGCTGGCACCGCTGGCGGGCCGGTCGGCCGAGGCGGCGGATGAACTCGCGCGCACCCGCGAGCAGCTGGCCCGGATGCGCGAGATCGGCGACGCCACCGCCTGAAGCGCCGCCGGGCCGTGTGGCGGGGCATAGTGCGGGCGGGTGTCCCCAGTTCGCTGCCCGCCCGCTTACCGGCCCCGTGCGGGCCGCGAGCGACCCGTTAAGCTCGGCAGTCATGCACGAGACAGGTCGGCGCGGCCGCAAGCTCGGGGTGATGGGCGGCACGTTCGACCCCATCCACCACGGGCATCTGGTCGCCGCCAGCGAGGTCGCGCACCGGTTCGACCTGGACGAAGTGATCTTCGTCCCGACCGGGCAGCCCTGGCAGAAATCGCACAAGCAGGTCAGCCCGGCCGAGGATCGGTACCTGATGACCGTCATCGCGACCGCGTCCAACCCACGGTTCTCGGTGAGCCGTGCGGACATCGAGCGCGGCAAGGTCACCTATACCGTCGACACCCTGCGGGAGATGCGATCGGCCCATCCCGGCGCCGAGCTGTACTTCATCACCGGTGCGGACGCGCTGGCCAGCATCCTCACATGGCAGGATTGGGCAGAACTGTTCGAACTGGCGAAGTTCGTCGGGGTGAGCCGTCCGGGGTACGAGCTGAACATCGATCATCTCGAGGAGCATCTGCGGGATCTCCCGCCGGATGCGGTGACCATGGTCGAGGTCCCCGCGCTGGCGATCTCGTCGAGCGAATGCCGTCGCCGCGCCGCCGAGAATCGGCCGGTGTGGTACCTCGTCCCCGACGGCGTGGTGCAGTACATATCGAAGCGGCACCTGTATGTGCCCGGAGCAGCGGAAGGTAGCTGAGCGTGAGCGAGCGCAGCGAAGGTGCGGGCATGAGCGAGCGAACGATCCCCACGGCCGCGAGTGCCGTCCCGCCGAGCGCCTGGGGGGTGCAGGCATGACCGCGTCGACCGAGTCGGTGGAGATCGCGCAGGTCGCCGCACTGGCCGCCGACGAGAAGCTGGCGTCCGACGTGGTGGTGCTCGATGTGTCGGAGCAGCTGGTGATCACCGACTGCTTCGTGATCGCGTCCGCGCCCAACGAGCGTCAGGTCAACGCCATCGTCGACAACGTGGAGGAGAAGCTCCGCGCGGCCGGGCACAAGCCGGTCCGGCGCGAGGGCACCCGCGAAGGCCGCTGGGCGCTGCTGGACTACGTCGACGTCGTCGTGCACATCCAGCACAACGACGAGCGCAATTTCTATGCGCTGGAACGCCTGTGGAAGGACTGCCCCGTGGTGCCGGTCGCCGGTCTCACCGGGGCCGCGCCGGATTCGCGCGCCGCGGCGACGGAGGACGAGGCGCGATCGTGAGCAGACATGCCGGCGTGCGCACCCTCATCCTGTTGCGCCACGGGCAGACCGAATGGAACGCCACCGACCGCATGCAAGGCCAGATCGACACCGATCTCACCGAACTCGGTCGCAGACAGGCCAAAGAGGCGGCACGCGAACTGGTTTCGCGCAACGCCATCGCTATCCACGCTTCGGATCTGCGCCGTGCCTTCGACACCGCGACGGCTCTGGCCGAACACACCGGGCTCACCGTCGTGCCCGACGTCAGGTTGCGGGAGACCAATCTCGGCGACTGGGAGGGATTGACCCACCTGGAGGTCGACGCCGACTATCCGGGCGCGCGCATGGCGTGGCGGCTGGACGCGCGCTACACCCCGCCCAACGGCGAGAGCAAACTCGAGGTCGGGGCGCGGTCGCTGCCGGTGGTGCAGGAGTTGCTGGTCGAGCGGCAGGACTGGCCGGGCCGGACTATCATCCTGGTGGCGCACGGCGGGCTGATCGCCGCCCTCACGGCTGCGCTGCTCGACCTGCCGCCGCAGAACTGGCCGATCCTGGGAGGACTGGCCAATACCAGCTGGGTGCAGCTCAGCAGTCACGGCCCGAGCATCGAACAGCCCGGTTGGCGTCTGGATGTGTGGAACGCAGCGGCGAAGGTAGCACCGGATGTCCTCTGAAGAGCCGATCAGATCAGTCCCGGACGAACTGTTCCGTAAGGTCTCGGCGAAGGCCGAACGACAGTTGCCCGACGCTTTGTTCGGCGGTCCGCCACCGGCTTACCGCGAATCCGGGGCTACATCCGACGAAGCTTCCGGCGCGGCAGGCGATTCCGGCGGCGGGTCCGAGTCCGGAGAGGAATCCGACTCGGAGGACGACGGATCCGGTGACATCGTCACCAGCGCCGAGCCGCGGGTGCACGTCGGCGGCGGCGATGCCTCGCCCGTCGGTGCCGCGGACGACGCTCCGGAACTGATTGCCGAGTCGGCGGAAACGCTCGGCGAATCGGTCTCCTCGATGGGGGACGGGTCCACTGCAACGTTCGGCGAACCGGTTGGCCCGGCGGCGGACGGTTCCGCGGCCTCTGCGATCGCGGAACCGGTTGGCACACGGGCGGATGGATTCGCCGGAGGACTCGGCAAATCGGTCGCGGTGACGGAAGGGGCCGCGGCCGACACAATCGCCGAATCGGATGCCACGGTGGCGGCTGGGTTCGCAGCGGTGCTCGACGAACCGGTTGTCTCGGCGGGTAATGGGTCCGCTGCGGCGCTCGGCGAACCTGTTGCTCCGGCAAGAGAGGGGTCCGCGGCCGACGCGATTTCCGCATCGCCCGCGCCGACAGACGCCGTGATCGAGTCCGCGACGCCCGGATCCGCTGTGCCAGGAGAACCTGAACTCGCTGCGCCCGAGTTCGCCGCTGTCGCTCCGGAATCCGCGGGCGCCGACGAACCCGCCGAAACGCGCGAAGCCGGGCGCCCGGTGCTGCTGGTGATCGCCGACTCCCTGTCCTACTTCGGGCCCAAGGGCGGACTGCCTGCCGACCATCCGCGTATCTGGCCGAACCTCGTTGCGGCCGAACTGGATTGGGACGTCGAATTGGTCGCCCGGATCGGCTGGACCTGCCGCGACGCCTATTGGGCCCTGATCGGCGATCCTCGGGTGTGGGCGGCGGTGCCGCGCGCCGGTGCGGTGGTCTTCGCCGTCGGCGGCATGGACACGCTGCCCTCGCCATTGCCCACCGCGCTGCGCGAACTGATCCGCTACGTGCGCCCGCCCGCGCTGCGCCGCGTCGTCCGCGCCACTTACAACTGGCTGCAGCCCAAGCTGTCGAAACTCGGCAGGCCCGTGGCGCTTCCGCCGAAGGTGAGTGTCGACTATCTGGAACAGTGCCGCACGGCGCTGGCGCAGTTGCGCCCTGACCTGCCGGTCGTCGCGGTGCTGCCCTCGGTGCACGACTGCGAGGCCTACGGCCGCGTGCACTCCGGGCGGCCACGGGCGGTGGAGGCGCTGCGCTCTTGGTCGAACCGGACTTCGGTGCCGCTGGTCGACCTGGGGGAAGCGGTGCGCGACAACATCTTCTCCGGCGAGGCGAATCCGGACGGCATCCACTGGGGCTGGGACGGTCACACGGCGGTGGCCAACGCGATGGTCAAGACCCTGCAGGAGGTTCGGTAGTCCGTGGCAGTCGTGGTCGTCACCGATTCGTCCGCCAGCCTCCCTGCCGAACATGTCGACGAGCTGGATATCGCCGTCGTCCCGCTGCACGTCCTGGTCGGTGACCGGGCGATGCGGGAAGGCGTCGACCCGGTCGAGATCGACTATGCCTCAGACACCGTGACCACTTCGGCCGCCTCGCCCGGCGAGCTGCGGGAGGTGTACGAGCGGGCCTTGGAGCGCAGCGGCGGTGACGGCGTCGTCGCGGTGCACCTTTCCCGGCGGCTGTCGGGAACATGGGAGGCCGGTCGGCAGGCCGTGCGCGACATGGACGCCGCCGACCGCGTCCGGCTGGTCGACTCGCTCGGAGCCGGGTTGGCCACCGGGCTGCCCGTGCTGGCCGCCGCCCGGCGTGCCGAGTCGGGAGCGCCGCTGGACGTGGTGTACGACGCGGCGGTGGCGGCCGCCGCGCGCGCCCGCACGTTCATCCTGGTCAATCGCACCGAGCAATTGCGGCGCGGCGGCAGGCTGTCGTCGGCGGCGACGTTCTTCGGCAGCGAGCTGGTCACCAAGCCGCTGCTGCAGATCGTCGAGGGACGGCTGGAGCTGCGGGAGAAGGTCAGGACGCGCTCCAAGGCGTACGCGAAACTCGTCGCCGCGGCAGTCGACGCGGCGGGCGAGGACGGCGCCGCGGTGGCCGTGCAGCATCTGGGCGCCGAGGACGCCGCCCAGACCATCGCGGGCCAGTTGCGGGAACTCGTTCCCGGCCTGGAAGAACTCATCGTCGCCGAGTTCGGGCCCGCGCTGGCGGTGCATCTCGGGTTGGGGGCGCTCGGCGTGCTCGTCGTCCCCGGCGGATGTCGCTGAGCGTGTGCGGGTCTTCGGGCGGACAACGATCTCGGTGATCCGAATGCGAGCGCGTCGCCCGGCCTACGGCTAGCGTCGGAGCATGAGTTCCGCGAAGCCGCCGGTCCGTCCTCCGCTCACCGTGGCCGCCGTGGACTGGGACCATCCGGACGCGGTGACGTTGCGCGCGGAGATGGCGGCCGAGGTCGGGCCGCGCTACGCGCATCTGGCCAGGCAACTGCCCACGAACCCGAACGCGGTGGATTCCGCCACTGTGCACAGCACTTTCGTGGCGTACTCCGATGGTCCGGTCGGTCACGCCGCGCTGCGGTGGAACGGGGAGGAACTCGAGGTCAAGCGGATGTTCGTCCGCCCCGCGCATCGCGGCTCGGGCGCGGCGGCGCTATTGCTCACCGCCGCCGAGGATGCCGCCCGCGCCGCTGGACGCCCCCGACTGATCCTGCAAACCGGTCACCTGCAACCGGAGGCCGTCCGCTTCTACGAACGCAGCGGTTACCACCGAGTTCCGATCTTCTCGCCGTACGAAGTGCTTCCCCTGTCGAACTGCTTCGCCAAGGATCTGGGCTGAGGGAGGCACAGAGCCACGGCGTGTCCCGGCATAGCCGCCACTGTTCCCCGGCGAGTTGTGCACAGGGCCGCGGTTGTCAACAGGTTCGTCGAATCCGCTGGTCGGACGGGTCTTTTCGGCGTATGCCCGCACTACCGTCGCGGCCATGTCACGACAGGACGAACGCGAGCGGGTACGGCGGCGATTGGGTGAGCTGACCGCCCGGGTCGGCGCGAGCATGACGGCCGGTGTCGGCACCGGGAGGGCCGGGCCCGATGCGGAGCACGGACCGTCTGGATGGGAGACGGCGCGGTCTGCGCGTAGCGTGCCCGTGGGGGAAACGGGGCAGCCGGATCGTCCGAGCCGCACCGCCATGGCCGTCCCATACCGGGGTCGATCGAGCACGGTCGCACGCCCATCGACTGCGGACGAAAATGCCTCGCGTCCAGTGGGTCTCGGGTGGCAGACGGGCCGGACGCCGCCTGTCGTCCGCCCCGGTCCCACAGCTGGGGAGACGCGGCCCGCACCCGATGCCGAGAAGGTGGCGGATGCCCGCCCCGCCGAATCCGAGGATGACGAAGGCGACCGCCGGTCGGCACCCGTGAGAAACCACTCCGATAGTGCAGCGCAAACCGGTGAGGCCCGGCCCGCGAGCCGTCCTGCTGCCGCGGGGAAATGGGATCTCGTGCGGCTGCCCGGCCATCCCGCGCCCGACCGGGAGTCCGAAGACGATGTCGGCCGAGTTCGGTCGCCCGGCTGGCTGGAGGAGCCGGTGCCCGGCGCGAATCGGCTGCACCGCCTCGTGCCCGAACGGTTCCGGGGTCTGCGGCTCGATCCGGGGCGTTACGGGGTACGCACGCTCGCGCTTGTCGGCCTTGCCGCGATGGTCGTCGCCGGGGTGGTCGTGTTCCGCGAACGCCCGATCGCTCACACGGTGCCGCCGTTGCCGATCGGACAGAGCGTCGCCTTGGCGACAACCAGTGCTGCCACCATGAGCGCGGGCGGAGCGCCACCGCGGGCAGTCGATCCCGGCTCGCCGACGACGGAATTGGTCGTCAGCGTGGTCGGCCTGGTCCACCGCAGCGGTTTGGTTCGTCTCCCCGACGGTTCGCGTGTCGCCGACGCGCTCGCCGCGGCGGGCGGCCCGAGTGAAGGCGCGGACACCACCGGCCTGAATCTGGCGCAGCGGCTGTCGGATGGCGATCAAGTGCAGGTCGGTCCGGCCGCGCCGAGTTCGGGCGCGTCGCAGCAGGGCAGCGGCACGATCGGCGCAGGCGGGCGCCCATCCACCGGGTCCGCCGCCGCGCCGAGCCGTCCGTCGAGCCCGGCGAGCCGGATCGACCTCAACACGGCCTCCGAAGCCGAACTCGATGCTCTCCCCGGTGTCGGGCCGGTCACCGCACGCGCGATCGTCAACTGGCGTACCACCAACGGTCGCTTCAGCACGATCGAGCAGCTCGGTGAAGTCGACGGCATCGGCCCCGCCCGCTTGGCGCGGCTGCGTGATCTGGTGCGGGTATGAACGCCGCCGGGTTGCTCGAACTGGTTCGCCGGAAGCTGGGTGCCGATACGGAATCGTCCATGGCCCGCCCGCGCGCCGGAGCCGTTCGAGGTTCGGGGGAGGGCGTCGCGTCGGAGGAGCCCGGCGTCGTTCAGGCACTCGACGCTCGCCTGCTGCCCGCCGCTTTGTGCTGCTGGGGTGCGACCATCGTGGCGGTGGCGGCGGGGTGGCGGGCCGGGATCGCGCTGGCGATCGCGTTGACGGTCTCGGCCATCGGGTTGTGGGTGTTGCTGTTGTGGGTGACCGCGCACCGCGGCGAACGCCGACGAGCGGTGGCGGTGGTTGCCCTCGCCGCCGTGGTGCTCGGCGCGGGGTTCGCGGCCGCGGCGGCATGGCGGGAACATCGCGTGGCGACCCATCCGCTGCGGGCTTCGGCCGGGCAGTCGGTGCGTGTGGTGGTCATTCCGACAGACGATCCGAAACCGCTGCGCGCCAAGGTCTCCGGCGCGGATCGTCACTGGGTGGTCCGGGCGGATCTGCGCGAGTACGGCCGCGGCGGGGTGACGGTACGTGCCGGTGGCGCGGTGGTCGTCCTGGCCTCCGGTCCGGAGTGGGGTGACTTGTCACCGGGCGGGCCGGTCGAGTTCCGCGCCAGGGTGGAGATGCCGCGCCGATCCGACCTCACCGTCGTCACGCTGCATGCGCAGGGCGCGCCCACTACCGCCGGACCGCTGCCGTGGTGGCAGCGCGCCGCCGATACGGTGCGCGCCGACTTCGCGGCGTCGGCGACGCGAGCCCTGCCGGCCGACGCCGCAGGGCTGCTGCCAGCGCTGGTCGTCGGCGATACCTCGGCGTTGCCCGAACAGGTGCGCGAGGATTTCAAGATCGCTGGGCTGCAACACCTGACAGTGGTCAGCGGCGCGAATTTCACCATCTTGCTCTCGGTGGTGTTGCTCGTCGTACGCCTGCTGACGCTCGGACCGCGCGGTGCTACGGCCGTCGCCGCCTTGGCGCTGCTGATGTTCATCGTCGTCACTAGGCCGGACCCGAGTGTGCTGCGCGCCGGTGCGATGGGCGCGATCACCCTGCTCGCCGTGCTCACCGGCCGTCGTAAACAGGCGCTGCCCGCGTTGTGCGCCGCGATCATCGCGTTGCTAGCCCTTTGGCCGGGGCTCGCCGTCGACGCGGGGTTCGCGTTGTCGGTCGTCGCGACGGGTGGCCTGATCCTGTTGGCGCCGAGCTGGGCCGACTGGTTGCGCGCCAGGGGATGGTGGCGGGTGCCCGCCGAGACAGTGGCCGTGTCCGCCGGGGCGTTCGTGGTCACGACGCCGATCATGATCGCGCTCACCGGACAGCTCAGCCTGGTCGCCGTCCTCGCGAACGTGCTGGTCGCACCGGTCGTCGCGCCGATCACCGTCGCGGGGGCAGCCGGTGCCGCGCTGTCGAGCCTGTGGTCGCCGCCGGCCGAGTTGGCGCTGCGCTGCGCGGCACCGCCGCTGTGGTGGCTGTTGTGGGTGGCCCGCCACGCGGCCGCGCTGCCCGGCGCGTCCGTCGCGGTCCCGGGTGGCCTGGCGGGAGGTCTGACCGCGAGTGCCGTCGTGGTGGGCGTGGTCGCGGCATTGCGCGCTCGCCCGGTGCGGCGGATCGCCGCTGCGGTCGTGGTCGGCGTCGCGGTGGTCCTGGTCCCGGTGCGGCTCTGGCACCCCGGTTGGCCGCCGACCGGCTGGGTCCTCGCGGCGTGCGACGTCGGCCAAGGTGATGGCCTCGCGCTGTCGGTCGGTCCCGGCGCCGCCGTGGTCATCGATGCCGGGCCGGATCCGCGTCCGATCCGGACCTGCCTGGATCGTTTGCGCGTCTCGCGCATCCCGCTGCTGATCCTCACCCATCCGCACGCGGATCACATCGACGGGCTCGCAGGCGCGCTGCACGGCCGCACGGTCGACGCGATCGCCGTCGGCGTCCACGAGCTCGACGTGCTCGCGCCACCCGCACACGATCGGTCGACGCCCGAAGCGGGGCTCGGGTGCGCTTCCGTGCCCGCCACCGCACCGGCCGCGGAGGTGCACCGGCTCAGCGGGTTCGCGAAAGGTCATGCCCGGGAAGACCGAATCGTTTCGTTCGGCCGACGAGATGCGCGAAGCCGGTTGCCGGGCAGCCACGATCGCGCCCCTTCCGTGCTGGGACACGCGCAAATCGACTGTCGGCCAGTCGGATACGGGGTGCGGAGCCAGGCGCGTCCATCGGGTGACGCGCATGCCGCTGCCTCCGGTCTCACCCAGGTCGCGGCCATCGCCAGGAGCGCGGGAGTGCCGCTGCTGGAATTGTCGGCCGGACATGTTCTGAGTTTCGGGTCGATCGAACTGGAGGTGCTAGCACCGGCAAGGAACGGTCCGCGACCGGTCCGGGGCGCGGAAACCGAGGGCGCCAACGACCGTTCGGTGGTCGTCACCGCTCGCACGCCCGCGGGCAGGATTCTGCTCACCGGGGACATCGAGGCCACCGCGCAGCGGGCTCTGATGCACGCCGGAATTCCCATCCAGGCGGAGATCCTCAAACTTCCGCACCACGGATCACGCACCACCACAAAGGAATTCCTCGACGCGGTGCGTCCGCGTCTGGTGCTGGTGAGCGTCGGCGCGGACAACGCCTTCGGGCATCCCGCCCCCACCGTCCTCGCGGACTTGTCGGCCCTCGGCGCGACGGTGGTACGCACGGACCTGGACGGCGACATCGTGGTCTCGGCCGGAGGCGGCCACTTGCGTATGACGAGTTCGCGATGACCGGCGGATCACGCGTGCCGCGACTGCCCCTGGCCGGGGTGGGGTGTCGGTCGTTGACCGTAGGATCGGGCTGTGGACGAGCGCGGCGAATGGAGCAAGGCGGCAGAGCCATCGAGCACGACGCCCTCCGGCGACGAGGAGGCGCCGTCGTGAGCGAGCGGCCTGCGCCCGTGCATCTGGTGCTCGGGGAAGAGGAACTGCTGATCGAGCGGGCGCTGGGCGCGCTCACCGCGCAGGTGAGGGCGTTGGCTCCGGACCCGGCCGCGGTGCCGGTCGATCGCCTGCGCGCGGGGGACGCGAGTACCGCCGAGCTGGCCGAACTGCTGAGCCCCTCGTTGTTCGCCGAGGACCGGGTGATCATCCTCGAGGCGGCGGCCGAGGCGGGTAAGGACGCGGTCGCGGTGATCACCGAGGCATCGCAGAGCCCGCCCGAGGGTGTGTTGCTGGTCGTTGTGCACTCCGGTGGCGGACGGGCCAAGGCGCTGGCCGCCGCGCTGCAGAAAGCCGGTGCCGTCACCCACGACTGTGCCAAATTGACCAAGGCCGCCGAGCGCGTCGAGTTCGTGCGCGGTGAGTTCCGCAACGCCGGAGTGCGGGTGTCGGGCGAGGTCGTCCAAGTGGTGCTGGAATCGGTGGGCTCGGACCTGCGTGAGCTGGCCGCGGCGTGCGGGCAGCTGGCCGCGGACACCGGAGGGAAGATCGATGTCGCGGCCGTGCGCCGCTACTACTCGGGCAAGGCCGAGGTCTCCGGGTTCGACGTGGCCGAGCTCGCGGTGGCCGGGGATCGCCCCGGTGCGATGGAGGCGCTGCGCTGGGCGAACGACCGCGGCGTTCCGCATGTCCTGCTCGCCGACGCGCTCGCCGACTCGGTGCACACCATCGCGCGCGTCGGTTCGGCCGGGCGCGGCGACCCGTTCAAGCTGGCCCAGCAGCTCGGCATGCCGCCGTGGAAGGTGAAGAAAGCGCAAGCCCAGGCCCGCAACTGGACTCCCGCGACCATCGGCTCCGCCCTCCAGGTGGTCGCGACCCTCAACGCCGACGTGAAAGGCGGCGCCGCCGACGCGGGCTACGCGCTGGAACACGCCCTCACCCGAATCCTCGATCTGCACGGCGCGAGCTGATCCGGGTCCGGTCGACCCGTTCCAACCCGTTCGCCGGAGCACACGCTTCAGAGGGTTCAGCCTCGGTCCTGGTTCCCGCTGGGTCAACGCCATGCGGGGCTGGTCACCACCCAACTCGGCAGGTACCCATGCACGGCGGACGGCAGCTCGCCGGAGACCGGCCGCGCCGCCGATCAGGTGCGACCCGATGCGGCGGTGCGGGTCTCGCTTCGCACCGCCGCATCGGATCGACGCTCAGACGCGCCCTTCGATCTTCAGGTCACCGAAGGTGACGCTCTGGGTCATGGGGCGGTTGAGGAATTCGTGCGGGAATCCGAGATCCACCGCACTGGCCTGGTCCAGCCTCGCGAGCTGGGTGGCGTCGAATTCCACGTCGAGGGCGCCGAGGTTGTCCTCCAGTTGCGCCGCCGTGCGCGCGCCGATGATCGGCGAGGTGACTCCGGGCTCGCGCAGCGTCCAGGCCAGCGCGACCTGCGAGGGTGTCTTGCCGATCTCGTCCGCGACCTGCTTCACGACGTCGGCGATGGCGAGGCCGCGTTCGGTGAGCGAGCCGTTGGCGGCGGCCACGTTCTTGCGGCTGCCTTCGGGCGAACCGTCCGCCTGGTGGTCGAGGTCGGCGCGGCTGTACTTGCCGGTGAGCACACCGCTGGCCAGTGGTGACCACGGAATCACACCGAGGCCCAGTTCGCGCGCCATCGGGATGAGGTCGCGCTCGACGGTCCGCTCGATCAGGCTGTATTCGATCTGCAGCGCGATCAGCGGCGACCAGCCGCGCAGGTCCGCGATGGTCTGCATCCGGGCGATCTGCCAGGCGGGCGCGTCGGAGATGCCGACGTAGAGCACTTTGCCCGAGCGCACCAGATCGTCCATACCGCGCAGGATCTCCTCGACGGGGGTCAGGAAATCCCAGGCGTGCAAGTAGAGCAGGTCGATGTAGTCGGTGTTCAGCCTGCGCAGGCTGGCCTCCACCGAGCCGACCATGCTCTTGCGGTGGTTGCCACCGGAATTCGGGTCGCCAGGACGGCGCAGCATGGTGTATTTGGTGGCCAGCACCAAGCTTTCGCGGTTGTCCGCGGTGAATTCGCCGAGCAGTTGCTCGGAGGTGCCGTTGGTGTACTGGTTGGCCGTATCGATGAAGTTGCCGCCGCGCTCGACATAGGTGTCGAAGATCTTGCGGGCCTCGTCCCGGTCCGCGCCCCAGCCCCAATCGGCGCCGAAGGTCATGGTTCCCAGGGACAGGGGTGACACCCGAAGGCCCGAGCGGCCGAGCAGCCGGTAGGTGTCGAGGGTGCGAGCTCCGGACATGTCCAGCTCCTTGTGTTTTCGCGATGTCTCGTTGCCGGAAGCCAGTCTTCAGCGCCGCGCGAGGACCAGTAAGGGAAGCTTCATCCTGGGAAAGCCAGTCCTAGGCAGCCGTAGGATCGACGGTGATGAGCACCGTGCACCCCACACAGCGCCGCGACCTCACCTCCGGTGGCGGCAGCCCGCGTAACCACGCCGGACCCGGGAGCGGCGCAGAGTCGGCCCAGCGCCGCGATCCCAGGCCTGGCAGCGGCAGCCCCCGTAGTCACACCGCACCCGGGAGCGGCGCTGATTCGACCCAGCGCCGCGACCTCGGGTCCAGCGGCGGGAGTTCGCGCACGCGCGCGTGGTCCGGCAGCGGCGCGGATCGAGTCCAGGAGATGGCCGCCTTCTTGCGGGCTCGCCGGGAGCGGCTGACGCCGGAGGATCTCGGCTTGCCGCAGCGCAAGCAGGCGCGCCGGACGCCGGGGCTGCGCCGGGAAGAGGTGGCCGAACTGGCAGGCGTGAGCACCGACTACATCGTGCGGCTGGAGCAGGGGCGGGGCCTGCGGCCGTCGGTGGACGTGCTGAACGCGCTGGCGCGGGCCCTGTGCTTGAACGACGACGAGCGCGCCTACCTGTTCGATCTGGCGCGACAGCGACAGCCGGACAGCGGCAAGCCGAGCACGGTGCCCGCACCCGCACTGGCCATGCTGGTGCGCGATCTGTCCCCGCTGCCCGCGATGCTGGTCAACCACCGCTACGACATCCTGGCCTGGAATCGGGAGATGGCGGCGTTGATCACGGACTTCGGCGCGCTGCCGGAGCGGCAGCGCAACTCCATGTGGTTGTGCCTGCTCGACCCGGGCATGCGAGATTTCTATGTCGAGCGGGAGCGCATCATCCGGGAGGGCATCGCGGATCTGCGCGCGGCATGGGCCGCGCATCCGGAGGACCGGGCGCTGGCCGACCTGATCGCCGAGTTCACCGCCCACAGCGCGGAGTTCGAGCAGGCATGGGCCCGCCACGACGTCCGCGTGCAGGGTCGGGGGAACAAGCCGCTGCGGCATCCGGTGGTGGGTCCGCTGGTCGTCAGCTACGAGGTGCTCATGCCCGTGCAGGATCCCGACCAGCGGATCGTCATCTACCGCGCCGCCGACGCGGACTCCCAGACGGCGCTCGACCGGCTCACCGCCGACCTTGATACGCGGTGATCGGGGCTATTCCGTGGAGGTCAGAACCAGCTCGCCGTCGTCGTCCGCGTCTTCGTAGCGGCCTTCCCACTCCTCGTAGGCGGGCACGTCCTCGTCCCGCGTGACGATCCACTCCAACGAGTAACCGCCGTCGTCGTCGGGAACCAGCACATTCTCGATCTTCAGTCCGAATCCGAGCACCTCGGCCGCGCGGATCACGTCCGGCAGGTCCTCGGCGCGAACGACCGTCTGATTGGCATACACGGTTACCATGCGCGGAATGGTAGCTGGAACCTCCGACACAGCGCGGGCCGAATCTCGAAACAGCAGCTGAAACGGCGTGGGAGCCAGATTGCTGTCCGGGCACGACAAAAGCCGCCGTGGTCATCGAGGCCACGACGGCTGCGTCACACCACGAGTGCGGTACCGGCGCGCGGTACCGGGTGAATCAGAGCTTGTTGTAAGCCAGCGACAGGGCCGACTTCTTGTTGGCGGCCTGGTTGGCGTGGATGACGCCCTTCGAGGCGGCCTTGTCCAGCTTCCGGCTGGCGAACTGCAGGCGCGCGGCGGCGGCTTCCTTGTCACCCGCGGCAGCGGCCTCGCGGAAGCTGCGGATGGCGGTGCGCAGCGCGGACTTGACCGACTGGTTGCGCTTGCGCGCTTCCTCGTTGGTGCGGATCCGCTTCAGCTGGGACTTGATGTTGGCCACGCCGGTTCCTCGTGTTCCTGTCTGGTAGGTCTGTCCTGGGAAAGTTCATCGAGCGCGCGACATACCCGAATGGAACGGGTAGCGCAGCGCCGAAGGTCGAGGTTACCAGTCACCGTTCGGCACGCGAAATCCGACACCGGACCCGGCCCGGTCGATACCGGACACGGCACCGCGCTGGGCTTCCCTGGCGACCGGCGAGTTCCACCCGCGATCCGGCTGCGGGGATCGGCACGACGGTCTCCGGGCGAGAGTACGCCCGCCTCGAGGCGTGGACCGGCGCGTGGTCGGGCTCACGGCCCGGCCGGCGCACGCAGGCACCGAGCAGCGCGTGTCCGTCGGGGTGGGCCGCCACTACGCGATACGCCGCCGCTGAAGGGCCTCTTCTCGGGCGGCGGTTCGACCGGCCCCGAAGTCGTTGTAGAGATCACACGACTCGCGTAGCGTCCTCCTAGCAACCGTTGCTTTCGAGCGGCTGGCGTTGCCGAAGCGGTACCACGACTCGTCCGAGTACATGTCTGGAACGCGGAAGGTGGACAGATGTCTCCAACGGCCCAGGAAGTAGTCGAAGAGGCTGTCGAGAACAAACCGGTTCCCGAGAGCAAGAAATGGGGCGCGGAGGCGCTCGGCACCTTCGTCCTGGTGATCGGCGGTGTCGGCACCGCGGTGCTGGCGGGGGAGAAGGTCGGTCCGCTGGGCATCGCGCTCGCCTTCGGCCTGTCGCTGATGTTTCTCGTCTATTCGATCGGGCCGATTTCGGGCTGCCACGTGAACCCGGCGGTGACCGTGGGGCATCTGCTGCTCGGCCGGATCAGCGGCGTGTCCGCGGCGGGGTACGTGATCTCGCAGCTGATCGGCGGGCTCCTCGCCGGTCTCGTGTTGTTCGCGCTGGCCAAGAACCTGCCGTCGTACGACCGGTCGGTCGACGGCCTCGCCGCGAACGGGTGGGGCAAGCACAGTCCATCGGCGATTCGGGGGCCGCTGGGCGAGGTGGTGGTGCAGAACGGGTTCGGCATCGCCGCCACGATCATCGTCGAGGTGATGCTCACGGCGCTGCTGGTCTTCGTCGTGCTGTCCTCCACCGATCAGCTCTCCGACGTGCCGCTGGCCGGCCTGTCCATCGGCGCCACGCTGGCGGTGATCAACCTGGTGGCGATTCCGGTGGACTATGCCTCGGTGAACCCGGCACGCAGCCTCGCCGTGGCGCCCTACCAGGACGGCGCGATGGGGCAGGTCTGGGCGTTCATCGTGTTCCCGCTGATCGGCGGCGCACTCGGCGCGCTGCTGTACGGCCTGCTGTTCGGCCGTTCCCGCGAAATGATCTCCTGACGAAGGCGTTCGGCCCCGGTCACTCGGCCGGGGTCGATCACTGTGGCTGGGCGGTCAGCTCGCGGTGCGCTCCTGCGGTGCGGTGCACACCAAGGTGACCAGCGCCGGGATCGGGAAGAGCAGCAGGAAGAGGTTGGGCACCCACCACAGCGGACTGAAATCGCCGCGCAGTGTCCAGAACGCGATGGCTTGCAGCCCCGCCACACTGGTCAGGGTCAGCGAGACGGTCATCAGGGTGCGCCAACCGGGCGAGCGGCACAGGCTCGCCAAGCCGGTGGCGCTCGCGGCGAGGTCGAGTACGACGAACGAGTAGTTCCAGTCGCTGAGGATCGGGTCGGTGTAATCCTTGTATGCCCATTCGGGCGGAATCACCTGGGCGAACGCGATCGCCCAGTAGAGCAGGAAACCGACGTCGGTGATCAGCATGGCGATCTTGGTCGGTCCGAGCACGCGTGCCATGGCCTGCCTCAGTGCCAGGCGTATTCGGCGCAGAGCCGGTGGGCGACCAGATCGAAGGTCTTGCGGGGCAGGATCGCGCCTTCGCGGCGGATGCCCGCCTCCGGCACGTCGAGCACCCGATCGAGCCGCACCCAGCTGGGGCGGTTGTCGTGGTCCCAGGACCCGCTGCCGATGCCGATCCAGTTGCGGTCGTAGGCGCGCTCCGGGTTCGACGACAGCATCAGCCCCAGCAGCGTGCGACGGTCCCGGCCCACCACCAGCACCGGCCGGTCCTTGCCGTTGCTCGGGTCTTCTTCGAAAGGCACCCAGGTCCAGACGATCTCCCCGGGATCGGCACGGCCGTCCAGTTGCGGCGAGTAGACGATCTGCCGCGCCCGCTCGGCGGTCGGGACCGGCGTCGACGCGGCGGGCCGCACCGTGACGCCCACGGCCGTGCGCCGCTGGGCCAGCGACCCCACCAGCCGGTCGACCAGCCGGGGACCCTGCTGCTTGACCATCTTGGGCCCCTGTTGCTTAGCGATGAGACCGATCTGCTTGCCGAGGGTGTTCCAACTTCGGGCCATCTCAGGAGGATAACGGCGCACCCGCCGCATATCACCCGCGTGGGATGCGTTGTGTCGCGGGGGCCATTCGTCTGCGAGCGAGCTATGGACGCGGATGTGCCCGCCGATCCGGGACCGATCGGACATGTCCGGCTCCCTGCCTGTCGGCAAGGTACGCCGAGACCGAGCGCGATGAACGCAGCGGAGGACGGCGCGGCGCGCCCGACGGTGGCGACGGTGCGGGCGGTGACATCTTCGAAGCGTGGCCTCAGCGCATTCTTCGCGCAATGCGCAGGCAGACAGTAATCGCTGACCATGAGCGGTCGCGCAGGGCGCAGCATCGCACCGCGACCGTCGCGGCGCACTTCATGTCTGACTGCCCGAAGCGTCTGCGACGGATCCACTGGCTCATACCCAGCCGTCACCGGCTCAGCTGCGTCCGTCCATTCACCCCGGGTAAAGGAAGGATCCGCAGCTCGATCACACTCTCGACCCGCCAGGGTGCGAGTCTTACGAGCACCGTTCGCGGCCCGGCTCGTGTCCGAGTGGGCGAAGCGCATGCGACGTAGTCGCGAGACTCGCCCGCTCGGACGCGAGCCATGAGGGGCCGCGAACACGCAGCGCCGCAGGCGCTGCAAAAACCGACACAGCACCATGGGACGATAGACGGCAGTTTGCCGATACCCATGAGGAGTGGAGTGCCCGCCAGCTTCGCCGACACGACGTTCACCGATCCCGCCCGGATCCGGAACTTCTGCATCATCGCGCACATCGACCACGGCAAGTCGACGCTGGCCGACCGGATGCTGCAACTGACCGGTGTGGTCGAAGAGCGGCAGATGCGTGCGCAGTATCTGGACCGGATGGACATCGAGCGCGAGCGCGGCATCACCATCAAGGCCCAGAACGTGCGGCTGCCCTGGACGCCCCGGACGGGGGAGCACGCGGGCACCGATTTCGTGCTGCACCTCATCGACACACCCGGCCACGTCGACTTCACCTACGAGGTGTCGCGCGCCCTGGAGGCGTGCGAGGGTGCGATCCTGCTGGTCGACGCCGCGCAGGGCATCGAGGCGCAGACGCTGGCCAACCTGTACCTGGCGCTGGAGAAGGATCTGACGATCATCCCGGTGCTGAACAAGATCGACCTGCCCGCCGCGGACCCGGAGCGCTACGCCGCCGAGCTGGCGCACATCGTCGGCTGCGATCCGTCGGACGTGCTGCGCGTCTCCGGCAAGACGGGCGAGGGCGTGGCCGATCTGCTCGATGAGGTGATCGCCCAGGTGCCGCCGCCGGTCGGCGAGGCGGACGCGCCCGCCCGCGCGATGATCTTCGACTCGGTCTACGACACCTACCGCGGCGTGGTCACCTACGTCCGTGTGGTGGACGGCAAGCTGACTCCGCGCGAGAAGATCAAGATGATGTCCACCGGCGCGACTCACGAGCTGCTGGAGATCGGCATCGTCTCGCCCGAGCCGAAACCGACCCAGGGGCTCGGCGTCGGCGAGGTCGGCTACCTGATCACCGGCGTGAAGGACGTGCGCCAATCCAAGGTCGGCGACACGGTGACCGGCGCGCGCGGCGGCGCGACCGAACCGCTCACCGGCTATCGCGAGCCGCGCCCGATGGTGTACTCCGGTCTGTATCCGGTGGACGGCTCCGACTACCCGGACCTGCGCGACGCGTTGGAGAAGTTGCAGCTCAACGACGCCGCCCTGACCTACACGCCGGAGACCTCGGTCGCGCTCGGGTTCGGCTTCCGCTGCGGCTTCCTCGGCCTGCTGCACATGGAGATCACGCGGGAACGCCTGCAACGCGAGTTCGACCTCGACCTCATCTCGACGGCCCCGAACGTGGTGTACCGGGTGGAGATGGAGGACGGCGCCGAGCACGTCGTCACCAATCCCTCGTACTGGCCCGAAGGCAAGGTTCGCAATGTCTACGAGCCGGTGGTGAAGTGCACCATCATCGCGCCGAGCGAGTTCATCGGCTCGATCATGGAGCTGTGCCAGTCCCGCCGCGGCGAGCTCGGCGGCATGGACTACCTGTCCGAGACCCGCGTCGAGCTGCGCTACACCATGCCGATGGCGGAGATCATCTTCGACTTCTTCGATTCGCTGAAGTCACGCACCCGCGGTTACGCGAGCCTCGACTACGAGGAGGCGGGCGAGCAGGAATCGCAGCTGGTGAAGGTGGACATCCTGTTGCAGGGCGAGGCGGTGGACGCGTTCAGCGCGATCGTGCACCGCGACGCCGCCCAGGCCTACGGCCACAAGATGACCACCAAGCTGCGCGAGCTGATCCCCCGCCAGCAGTTCGAGGTGCCCATCCAGGCCGCGATCGGGTCGAAGATCATCGCCCGCGAGAACATCCGCGCCATCCGCAAGGACGTGCTGGCCAAGTGCTACGGCGGTGACATCAGCCGCAAGCGCAAGCTGCTGGAGAAGCAGAAGGAAGGCAAGAAGCGGATGAAGACGATCGGCCGCGTCGACGTCCCGCAGGAAGCCTTCGTGGCCGCGCTGTCCTCGGACGCCGCTTCGGACAAGCCGAAGGACAAGAAGTAGGCGGCTAGCCCGCCGCGCGCAGCCGTACGCGCAGGCGGGCGCCGCCCATCGGGCTCTCGTCGAGTTCGGCCGTGCCGGAATGCAATTCGGCTTGCTGACGGACCAGGGCCAGGCCGAGGCCCGAGCCGGGGGAACCGGGGCCCTTGACGAAGCGGTCGAAGGCGTCGCCGCGCAACGCCTCGGGGACGCCGCGACCGTCGTCGTCCACGTAGATCTCCACGATGTCCTCCGGGCCGGATCGTGCGCTGACGGTGACGGTTCCGGCCTTGCCGTGTTGCACGGCGTTGGCGACGGCATTCGTGACGATGAGCATGATGCCGCCCGGTAGACCGTTCACCGTGATCGGTGGGCATTCGGCGAGTTCGACCCGCACCTCGGGATGCCCGCGCCGCGCGTCGTGCACCGCGCGGTCGAGGGTGTCGCAGAGGTCGAACGGCTCGAAGACGTCCGGTTCGGTGAGTTCGCCGACCGCGAGGCGTTCCAGATCGGTCAGCGTGTTCTCGATCTGCCGCTCGGCGAAGAGGATCTCGGACAGGATCACGCCGCGCTGCTGTTCCGGAATCTCCTTGGTGGCAAGTACTTGCAGGTCGGTGCGCAGCGCGGTGAGCGGCGTGCGCAACTCGTGCGCGCAGACCGCGGCGAAGTCGCGTGCGCCGGTCAGCGCCCGTTGGGTGGCGCGGTGGGCGGCTTCCAGCCGGGCGAGCATGCGGGTGATCGCGTCGGAGAGTTCCTCGGCTTCCCGCGCGCCGCGGCCGGACAGCGGCGGCAGTTTCTCCAACGTGTCGATGCGGTGGGTGGCATCGGCGAGACGACGCAACGGCCGTGCGGCGAACCCGGCGAGGAACCAGCCGAGCAGGGCGGCCAGCAACGCGCCCGCCACGCCGATGCCGAGCCCGATGCGCTGGCTGCGATGTATAGCCGCCTCCACGACGTCGCGGTCGGGATCGAGCGCGACCAGCACGCCGGGCAGCCCGTCGACCCGGGCGATCGCCGCGTCCGCGGGCGCCACGGGTCCGCGCGCGTCCGCGGGCCCCTGCTCGGGAGACAGCGTGGCCGCGGACGGCGGAACAGGTTGCGCGGGCGCGGCTTCACGCGGCGCGGCGACCCGCACCGCCATCGACGAGACGGTCTCGTCCAGCTGACGTTCACCGGTGGCGCCGAGCAGGGTGGCGAAAGTGATCGTCAAGGTGAGCGCGACCAGTGCCGCGACCACCCCCGACACGACCGCTACCCGGGTGCGCAGCGACGGCGATCCGCTCATGGTTCCTCCCGGAGGACGAAGCCGACGCCGCGCACGGTGTGGAGTATCCGGGGTACGCCGTCCGCCTCCAGCTTGCGCCGCAGGTAGGAGACGAAGACGTCGACGACATTGGTGTCGGTGGGGAAGTCGTAACCCCACACTGCGGACAGGATCTGCTCGCGGTCGAGCACGATCCCGATGTGCTCGGCGAGCAGGGCGAGCACCTCGAATTCACGTTTCGTCAACTCCACCGGCCTGCCCCCGGCCAGCACGCGGCGTCCGGCGGGGTCGATCCGCACCTGCCCGACCGTGCGCGCCCGGTCGGGGCGGTCCAGCGGTTTACGCCTGCGTCGCAGCAGCGCGTTCAACCGCGCGACCAGCTCGCCGAGATCGAACGGCTTGGTGAGGTAGTCGTCGGCTCCGCGTTCCAGGCAGGCGATCCGGTCGCTGACCGCGGTGCGCGCGCTGAGCACACAGATCGGGATGTCGTCGCCCATCGCCCGCAGCGCGGTGACCACGCCGACACCGTCGAGTTCGGGCATGTTGACGTCGAGCACCATCGCGTCGGGCGTGGTGGCGCGGACCATGCTCAGGGCCTCGGCGCCGTCGGTCGCGGTGACGACCTCGAAATCGGAGAGCTCCAGTCCCCGCCGCAGCGACGCGAGGACGCGAACCTCGTCGTCCACGACCAAGATTCGATGTCCGGCCATGAGGTCAATCTAATCCCACAGTCTGAGATCGTGGTGTCGGCTGCGCCCGTGGTGCGCGATGCGCGGGATTGGAAAGTGAGGCATTGGCCACGGCGCAAACTTGTAACGGACGTGTCGGACGGTGTGCAGACGTGGATCGTCGCGATGCTGCCGAGTGGAAGTCGATATGGGCCGATAGTCGTCCGGTCGATACGTTCGCGTCCCGGCCAACTCGGCGTCCATGCCGCCGAACGGCTGATTCGTCGAATTCCTCGATGGAGAGCAAATGCTCGGCACTCCGTCGGCAACTCTCAGAGTTCCTTCAACTCTTGCCGCCGCGCACTCGCCACGTTTCGATCAGGCCTGGTGACGGTGTCTATTCGAGACTGTGCGCGGTCGGGGAGGCCGCCGGAAATGGGGCTTCCGATCCGGCAAATCGGATGGCAGGGTTGTGTTGCCCGCCACAGTCGCATTCTCTCCAGTCCTGGAGAATGTGACAGGGGAGTATTCCCGAAATACTGTTGGGTGATCTTCACTCTCGGTCGGACCGGCGTGGTGAGGATGCTGAACAACCGAGAGTGGAGCTTTCATGACGCGTGATCTGCCCTTCGACGGCGACACCGAAGAGGCCGACCGCGCGGGGGACACCGCCTACCGTGTGGCCACCGGCGTCGCAAGGGTCGCGCGGGCGGGCGCCTATGTCACCGGCGGCGCGCTGGTGGCCGCCAACGGCGGCGGCGTCCCCGCACAGCCCGGCGAATCCCGTCTCGACAGCTGGCACACCGGCTGGGCGCACAGCACCGATCCCGATCCCGACCAGCCGAGCCCGGTGATCACCTTCCCGGACCCGGTCGTCGAGCCCGCGCCGTTCTCGCATGGCTCGAATGTCCCGGTGGCGCACGGAAACCCGGTGCCAGGACCGGGCAATCCCGCGCCCGGGTTCGCCCTGCCCGGCCCCGGCGCGGGCCCCGCCGGGGCGCTGCCCACGCTCCCCGGCGAGTACAGCGGCACCGACGCCGGCATGCCACTGCCGACGCTGGCCGGCGAGTCCGGCGCGCAGGGGATGCAGCTGCCGACGCTGCCCGGCGAGTCCGGCGGCCACGGGACGCAGCTGCCCGGACACTCCGGCGGCGGCGTCCCCGGGCTCGGCGGGATCCCCGGCATGGACGGGGATGCCGGGAGCGGACTGTCCATCCCGGGGACCGACGGTCACGTGTCCAACGGTTTCTCGCTGCCCGGCGTCCGGTCCGACGCCGCGAACGATCTCGACGCGCCCGGCGGGCACGGGTTCGGCCTGCCCGGCCACGGACTCGGCCAAGCCGGGCACGGCTTCGGCCTGCCCGGCGCGAACGGCTTCACCGCGCCCGGCTCCACCGTCTTCGACCTGCCCGGCAACAGCGGCGCCGGTGCGGCGCACGCGGCGGGCGATCCGTTCGACGGCGTCGGTCAGGGCGGCGATCTCGGAATGTTCGTCGGCACCCAGTGGTCGGTCGACTTCGGGGTCGGCCCGAACGGGATCTACTTCACCTCCGAGATGAAGGTCGACGCCGCCGTCGGGCACGTCGGCGATCAGCTCGACGAATTCACCGACTATCTGGCCGACGGCATCCATCTGCCGGACGGCACCGCCAGCGCGGCCGCCCAGCCGAACGCGCTGAGCCAAGGCCCTTCCGGACTGCTCGGTGGGCTCACGTCATCGGGCGCGTCCGCTACGCAGTCGTCGGCGGCGTCCGGCGTCGCGCAGTCCGCGTCGGCGGCCGGTGCGCCGACGGCATCGAGCGTCGCGCAGCCGCTGGCGGCCTCGGCGTCCGTCGCCCCCGTGAGCGCGGTCGCGCCGGTGGCCCCTGCCGCCACGGCGCCCGCGCCCGCACCCGCGGCGGTCGCCGCGGCACCGGTGGTCGCGGCCACCCCGCTGCAGACCACGATCCAGCCCGACGCCGCCTCGACCCCGATCGCGAATGTGTTCGCCGCTCCGGAGGGCCCGTCCGTGCTGACCGCTCCCGCGGCGGCCGTCCCCGCGCTGTTCGACGCGGTACGGCCGGCGCCCGTGGTGAAGCCGGCCCCCGGGACCGACCCGCATCCGTCCCACCCGGCCCAGTCGCCCGCGTCGACCGTCACCGCGCCGACGACGATCGTCAAGACCACGCCGACGCCGAGCGTTCCCGGCGACGTGACCGTCCCCTCCGCGCCGAAGACGCCGGACCACGACGTCACGAAGCTCCCGGGCGCCACCACGGTGCCGCACGGGGGCGTCACCACCGCTCCGGACGTGCCGCCCGCCAAGGTCCCTGGCGCGACGGTCACCCAGACCCCGGCGCCGACGCATGCGCCGACCACCCCGGGTGACGACGCGACCTCGCCGGGTGGCGTCACGGGTCGCCCGAGCACCGGTGGCACCTCCAACAGCACCCACCCGACCAACGACGTGCCGACCCACGAACTGCCCACAGGCGACGTACCGACGGTGAGCAGGCCTTCGCAGCCGACGTACGAGGCGCCGGACCAGCCGACCTACAGCGCACCCGCACAGGCGCCCACCGTCGAGCCGCACGCCCCGTCCGCGCCGACCTACACCGCCCCCGTACCCACCCAGGCGCCGATCAAGCCGCAGGTGATCGACCCGAAGCCGCACGGCATCTCGGCGCCGCTGGCGCTCGACCACCCGGCCGACACCGTCTACCCGGTCGCCGACTACACCTACGACCACTCCGCACTGGCGCTGTCCTCGGGTGGCAGCCTCTCGGGTGCACTGCTGCCGGAGTCGGGCATAGTGGAAACGCACCATTACGTGTCCGATGCGTCGGACATCTCCCTGATCTAGCAGGGGCGTAGCGGGTTCTGACGACTGCGGAGTGGTCGCAGGGGGCACCTGAACGAAAGTCATCGAGAGTAAGGAGGAGGGTTGTCTGCCGCTGCCGGGCTGAAGGCTGCGACCGTGAAACATCCGGACGCGATGGCCCCGCTCATTCGGATACTCGACGAGCTGCGGGAGACGGCCCGATCCGCGGGACGCGACGACCTCGGCAGCCGACTGAGCATGGTTCGTGCCAGGGTGAGCGATCCCCGGGTGCGGCTCGTGGTCGTCGGTCGTCCGAAGAACGGCATGAGCACGCTGGTCAACAGCCTGGTCGGTGCCTCGGTCAGTGCGACGAACAGCGATCTGAGCGTCCCGGTGATCGTCGAGTACGGGCCGGAGCCGACCGCGACGCTGGTGCGGCAGACCGAGCACGGCCGCACCGAACGTCAGTCGGTCGACCCGCTCGATCCCGGTCCCGCGCTGGCCACCCAGGGCGTCGTCCGTGCCGAGTTCACCCAGCCCAGTCCGCTGCTCGCCGACGGTGTCGTGGTGATGGACGCGCCGGGCGCGCTGGGCGACAACCGCACCACCTGGTCGATGATCGCCGCGGCCGACGCCGTGCTCTACGTCGGCGACGCCGGCACCGAGCTGACCGCGGAGCAGATCGCCGAGTTGCAGCGCATCCAGCAGATCTGCCCGACCGTGATCTGCGTGCTGAACAAGATCGACGTGTTCCCGCATTGGGCGCGCACCCAGCAGCGCAACCGGGAACTGCTGGACTCGGCGGGACTCGGCTTCGCGGTGGCCCCGGTCTCCGCGGAACTGCACCGGCAGGCCGGGTTGACCGGTGACTACCAGCGCGACATCGAATCCGGCGTGCCGCAGCTGATCGATCATCTGCGCGACTACGTGGTCGCCCGCGCGGACGCGGTGGCGCTGGAAGCCGCGGTCGGGGACATCCGCCTGGTCTGCGATCACCTCGCGCTGACCCTGCGCACCGAAGCCGAGGCGCTGCGCGACCCGCGACGCCGCGCCGAGATCACCGACCAGCTCGCCCGCGCGCGCGACGAGGCCGATCAGCTGCGCCAGCGCACCGCGAACTGGCAGGTCACGCTGGTCGACGGCGCGACTGAGCTGATGGCCGACATCGAGCACGATCTGCGCCACCGGCTGCGCAGCCTGATCCGCGACGCCGAGGCCGAGATCGCCCAGACCGATCCGGCGCGCCGCTGGAAGGATTTCGCCGCGGATCTGGACGCGCGCATCTGCGAGGCGGTCGAGGAGAACTTCGCCGTGGCGCACTACCGCTCGATGGAGTTGTCCGAGCAGGTGGCCGCCAAGTTCCCGGCCGACAACCGGACCCCGCCGCTGCCGGACCTGCGCTTGTCCAACCCCGGTGAGGTGCTCGAGGCGGTGCAGCCGCTGGAGCCCCTCGAGAGCGCGAAAGCCGGGGTCACCCAGCAATTCCTGACCGGTCTGCGCGGTTCCTACGGCGGCATCCTGATGGTCGGTCTGGCCACCAGCCTCCTGGGCATGTCGCTGGTGAACTGGTACTCGGCGGGTGCGGGCGTGCTGCTGGGCGTGAACGCGCTGTGGGACGACCGCAAGAGCCGCAAGGTGCGCCGCCGGGCCGAGGCCAAGGTAGCGGTGGCCCGCCTGATGGACGACGTGATCTTCCAGGTCGGCAAGGAGTCGCGCAACCGCTTGCGCGCCGTGCAGCGAGTGCTGCGCGACCACTTCACCGACATCGCGACCGAGGTTTCGCGCGCCGCGGACGACGCGCTGCGCTCGGCCGAGGAGAACTACGGGAAGTACGGCGACCGCAGGCCGGAGCGGATCGCCGACCTCGAGGCGCGGCTCGGCAAACTGCACGCGCTGCGCGAGGAGGCCGACGGACTGGTTCCGGCGTAGACCGTTTCCCGGCGTCGGTCAGACCGGATGGCCCTGCGGGGTGTTCGCGGGCTGGAAGCGGCCCGCGTGCCGGGAGCTCTCGGCACGGATGACGTGGGTCACGGCGTTGATCAGCGCGAGGTGGGTGAACGCCTGGGGGAAGTTACCGAGGTGGCGGCCACTGCGCGGATCGATCTCCTCGGCGTACAACCGCAGGGGGCTGGCGAAGCCGAGCAGTCGTTCGCACAGGTGCCGCGCCCGCTGGATCTCCCCGATCTCGACCAGCGCGGAGACCAGCCAGAACGAGCAGATGGTGAACGCTCCTTCCGTGCCGCTCAGGCCGTCGTCGGTGGTTTCGGTCCGGTACCGCAGCACCAAGCCGTTCTCGGTGAGCCGGTCGGCGATGGCCAGCACGGTCGCGCGCACGCGGTCGTCCTCGGGCGGCAGGAAGCGGGTGAGCACCACCAGCAGCAGCGAGGCGTCCAGCGTGTCGCCGCCGTAGACCTGGGTGAACACGCCTTCTGAGGTGACGCCGTTGGCCAGGACGTCGGCCTTGATCTCCTCCGCGATCGCGTACCACTCTTCGGCGTGCTCGTACTGGCCGTGCAACTCGGCGAGCTTCGCGCCGCGGTCCAGCGCCACCCAGCACATCACCTTGGACGAGGTGAAGTGCTGCGGCTCGCCGCGCACCTCCCAGATGCCCCGATCGGGCTCCTTCCAGTGCTCGATGGCGGCGTGCACCTGTCGGACCAGTAGCGGCCACAGCGTCTCCGGCACCTGCTGGCGCGACTTCACGTGCAGGTAGACCGCGTCGAGCATGGTGCCCCAGATGTCGTGCTGATCCTGGCTGTAGGCATTGTTGCCGATGCGCACCGGACGGGACTGGTCGTAGCCGCCCAAGTGATCGAGGATGATCTCGTCGAGCTGCCGCTCGCCCCCGATGCCGTAGAGCACCTGCAGCGGGACGGGCTCGCCGTCCTCGCCGGTCGTCGCGTCGTTGAGAAAGGCGAAGAAGTCGTCGGCCTCCCGGTCCAGGCCCAGCGTGTACAGGCCCCACAGCGCGAAGCTGGCATCCCGCACCCAGCTGTAGCGGTAATCCCAATTGCGTTCTCCGCCAGGGGTTTCCGGCAGCGAGGTGGTGGCGGCGGCCATCAGGGCGCCGGTCGGAGCGTAGGTGAGGCCTTTGAGGGTGAGCGCGCTGCGCTGCAAGTAGTTGCGCCACGGGTGATCGGGGAACTTGCCGAGCGTGATCCACTGGCGCCAGCATTCGGTGGTCTGCCACATCTTCTCGGCGGCCTCGCCGAAGGTGCGCGGCGCGGGCAGTTCCGACCAGGTGAGCGCGACGAAGACCTCGTCGCCCTCTTTCATCCTGGTGCGGGCGCGCGCCTCGCGCCCCTCGAGTCCGAGACGCAGATCGGTGGTGAGCACCAGGCTCGGCCCGGCGCTGGGCTCGTCGCCGCGCACCGCGGTCGCTTCCTCGTACACCTTGCCGGTGTACTCCCACCGTGCGCTCGCCCGGTGGTAGTCGAACGCGGGCTCGCAGCTCACCTCCAGCTCCACGGTGCCGTTCACGCATTTCACCGTGCGCAGCAGCAGATGCTCGGCATCCCAGTCCATCGGGGTGCGCCGGTGGGTCTTGCTGCGCTGATCGTTGTTGTGCCAGGGGCCGAGCACCAGTGCGTCGCGCACGATCAGCCAGCCGGTGCCGGTCTGCCAGGTGGTCTCCAGGATCATCCCGCCGGGCAGGTAGCGGCGGGCGGCGGGCACGTTGACCCCGTACGGCCCGACCCGGAAGTGCCCCGCGCTGCGGTCGAGGAGCGCCCCGAAGATGCTCGGCGAATCCGGCCGCGGAACACACATCCATTCCACCGCGCCGTTGCTGGCGACCAGGCAACTCGTCTCGCAGTCGGACAGGAAGGCGTAGTCATCGATCGGCGGGTAGGCGCCGTGGCGGTGGGTTTCGGCCAAGTTCGTCGGCAGGCCGTCGGAGTCGTTGAGGGTGAGGTCATCGGAGGACGCCATACCCCATCTTCGGGCCGATGTGCGCCCGTCGTCCACTGCGCGATTCCTCCGTCCGCCGATGTGGCCGACGGCCTCGTGGAACCGGCCGGCGTACCGACTAGGCTGGAGCCGTGCATCGCATCGCAGGTTGGTGGGACGGCTTCGAGCTGTGGGTGGCGGGACTGCCGTTCATCCCGCAGTTCCTCGTGGTGCTCGTGGGCATGGTCCCGATCAGCTTCGCCATCGCCTACGGGCTCGATCGCGTGCTGCGCGCTGTGCTGCGCGTCTTGGATCGCCGCTACGGCGCCCATCCCGCACCGGCCCGCCCCGCCCCGGCCGCTGCGGCGGCGGTGCTCGAGCCCGGGCAGGCCGCCGCGGATCGCACTCCCGTGCAGAGCGGGGCGCGCTGATGCCTCGTTCGCGGGTTCAGCTCGCCCTCATCGCGCTGCTCGTGCTGATCGTCGTCGCCTGGTTGATCACCCGCTGACGGTCAGTTCCCGCCGCCGCGCCAGTCGCCGAACCGCTTGCCGAGCTTCGCGACGGTGTCGCCGACCTCGTGGGCGACCGTGCTCGCCGCCGCGCCGACATCCCGGCCCAGCGTGCGCACGGTACGGATGAGCGGATCGTCGGACTGGTCGAAGTTCGTGCGATAGGTGCGGGCGGCGGCCTTCATCTCGTCGGTGATCCGGGTGGCGCGATCCTGGTCACGGCGCGGATAGTCGCCCGAGAGCACGCGGTCGTAGTCGCCGCTCTGGATCCAGCGGCGCAGTTCGGCCGCGCGCAGCACGGAGAACGGGTGGCTCTGTAACTCCAGGTTGAGCAGCTTCAGCACGCCGTCGCGCAGATCGCCGGACCGCTCGTAGTCGTCGGCTTGGGCCAGGAATGCCCCGTGATTCATCTCCTTCACCAAGGCGCCCCCGGCCGTCTTCATGTGCACGCGGACCGAAGCGTCGACATCCTGGCCGCACAGCAGCCCGGCCCGGTCGCCGGACAGCTCGGACTTGCGGCTCCACTCCATCAGGGCCGCGACGATGCCGCGCAGAGCCCACCCACCGACCGGCAACCAGCCGACGCTCGCCGAGACCCGCAGTAGGTGCATGAGCATCGTGCGGTACACCGCGTGGCCGGACAGCGCGTGCCCGAGTTCGTGGCCCACCACGAAACGCAGCTCCTCGGTGTCCATCAGTTCGAGCAACCCGGTGGTCAGCACGGTGAACGGCCGGTCCATTCCGATGGTGAAGGCATTCACCTGTGGGCTCTGCAACACGAACAGCTCGGGCGTCGTGGGGGCGTCCAGGATTCGCACACAGTCCTCGCGCAGGTGGTGCAGGGTGCGGAATTGCCGCTCGTCCACCCGTACCGCGGTGGCCAGATACAGCAGCCGGTGCTGGCGTTCTTGCAGCAAACCCGACAATGTGCGCAGCACCACGTCGAACCCCGCCAGTGACCGCAGGGTAACCAGGGCGGTGCGGTCGGCCGGGTGCTCCCACGTGCGGGTGCTGATGCCGGGGAATGTCGTGCGGACGCGATCCGGACTGGTGGTCATCGGATGAAACCCCCCTCTTCCTGGGCTCTTCGATTCGAACTCCGCCTTGTGCTCTGCTACAGTCTGCCCGTGTCTTCGAGCGCAGTCCCGCAGGTCCGCCATGAATTGGCGTTGATTGCTGTCGGTGACCTCGCGGTCGCGGACGTCTACTGTCGCTGATCGCGACCGGGCACATCCGCGTCTCGTTTGTCAGCAGACTGGCGCGCTTCTTGCAGATGTGCTTTCGCTTCCCGACGGCCCGTTGTGGGCCGGTAGTCGCGCCGCTGCCGTATCGCTCGATCGGCGGGTCTGCTGAATCGATAAGTTTGTCGCCGCCACCGATGTGTTACCGGAGAACTGGCGGTCCGCACGAAAGGTCCACCCCGATGGCTCGCAAATCCTGGCTTTCGCCGCGCCGACGCTACAGCGCCGTTGCCCTAGCCGCCCTAGCGGCGGTCGCGCTGACCGCGTGCGGCGGCGGAGCCAGCGACACGGTCGGGGCGGGCGCTTCCGACGGCAGCGGCGGCACCCTGAACCTCTACGCCTACGCCGTGCCGAAGCCCGGTTTCGACAAGGTGATCCCCGAGTTCAACAAGACCGAGCAGGGCAAGAACGTCCAGATCCAGCAGTCCTACGGCGCCTCCGGCGACCAGTCCCGCAAGGTGAAGGACGGCGCCGAGGCCGACGTCGTGAACTTCTCGGTCGAGCCGGACATCACCCGCCTCGTCGACGCGGGCCTGGTGGACGCGAGCTGGAACGCCGACGCCACCAAGGGCATCCCGTTCGGCTCGGTGGTCGCGATCGTCGTGCGCAAGGGCAACCCGAAGGGCATCAAGGACTGGGACGACCTGCTGAAGCCGGGCGTCGAGGTGGTCACCCCGAACCCGTTCAGCTCCGGTTCGGCCAAGTGGAACCTGCTCGCGCCGTACGCGGCCAAGAGCGACGGCGGCAAGAACCCGCAGGCGGGCCTGGACTACCTGAGCAAGCTGGTCTCCAAGGAGCACGTGAAGGTGCAGCCGAAGTCCGGCCGCGAGGCGACCGAGACGTTCCTGCAGGGCACCGGTGACGTTCTGCTGAGTTACGAGAACGAGGCGATCTTCTCCGAGCGCAACGGCGATCAGATCGAGCACTTCGTCCCGCCGGTCACGTTCAAGATCGAGAACCCGGTCGCGGTGCTGAAGAACAGCAAGAACCAGCAGAAGGCCGTCGCCTTCCGCGACTTCCTGTTCACCACCGCGGGCCAGAAGGCCTGGGCCGCCGCCGGTTTCCGCCCGGTCGACCCGAAGGTCGCCGCCGACTACGCCAAGGACTTCCCGACCCCGCAGAAGCTGTGGACGATCGCCGACCTCGGCGGCTGGAAGACCGTGGACAAGGAACTGTTCACCCCGAACACGGGTTCGGTAGCGGTGATCTATGACAACGCCACCAAGTGACCGGGTGACCCCCGTTACACGGGATACTGGACGATCGTGACTACGAGCAGTAACGCCGGGACCGCGCAGGCAGCTGGTCCCGGCGTCTCCGAACCCGTGCGTCCCGATCGCCGCTGGAACTGGTCGTGGCTGCGCGTGACCGGCTCGGTGGGTCCGCTCGGCATCGCCACCGCGGTGCTGTGGCTGAGCATCATCGTGCTGCTGCCACTGGCGGCGCTCACCGTGACCAGCTTCGAGGACGGGTGGTCCGGTTTCTGGGACGCCGTCACCGCGCCCGCCGCGCTGGACTCGCTGCGCATCACCGTGCTGGTCTCGGTGGTGGTGGCGGTGGTCAACGTGGTCATGGGCACGCTGATCGCCTGGGTGCTGGTCCGCGACCGGTTTCCCGGCAAGGGTGTGGTCAACGCGCTGATCGACCTGCCGTTCGCGCTGCCGACCATCGTCGCCAGTATCGTGCTGCTCTCGCTGTACGGTCCGCAGAGTCCGATCGACATCCACCTGAACGCCACCCAGCCGGGCCTGGTGGTCGCGCTGGCGTTCGTCACGCTGCCGTTCGTGGTGCGTTCGGTGCAGCCGGTGCTGATCGAGGCCGACCGCGAGGTGGAACAGGCGGCGCTCTCGCTGGGCGCGAACAACTGGACCACCTTCCGCAGGATCGTGCTGCCCGCGCTGGCTCCCGCCATCATCAGCGGCGGCGGACTGGCCTTCGCCCGCGCGATCGGCGAGTACGGTTCGGTGGTGCTGATCGGCGGCGCGATCCCGCGCAAGACCGAGATGGCCTCCCAGTACATCCAGAAGCAGATCGAGATCGATCGGCCGGTGAACGCGGCGGCCGTGTCGGTCGCGCTGCTGGCCATCTCGTTCGCGACGCTGCTGGTTCTGCGGCTGCTCGCCGAACGCAGCGCGCGCAAGGAGCAGGCGAGCCGATGACAAACAATCGCGCAGCGCTCCCCGTGTCGCCGGGGCGCGGGCATTCCCCTGGGACGGAGCAGGGTCGATGAAACTGCATCCGCTGACCCGCATCTCGTTGCGGACGGTGGCGCTCGGCTACTTGTTCGTACTGCTGGTGCTGCCGCTGATCATCATCCTGTGGCGCACGTTCGAGCGGGGGATCGGCGCGTTCGTCGACTCGATCACCACGCCCGCGGCGATCTCGGCGTTCCAGCTCTCCCTCCTGATCGTCGCGATCACCGTCCCGGTGAACGTGGTCTTCGGCATCGTGACGGCGCTCGCGCTGGTGCGTGGAAAGTTCCCGGGCCGCAACCTGGTTCAGGGCATCGTGGACTTGCCGTTCGCGGTCTCGCCCGTGGTGGTCGGCGTCTCGCTGATCCTGCTCTGGGGCGCGGGCGGCTGGTTCGGCGGTCTGGAAGACCTGGGCTTCAAGGTCATCTTCAACCTACCGGGCATGGTGATCGCCACCATCTTCGTGACGCTGCCGTTCGTGGTGCGCGAGGTCGAGCCGGTGCTGCACGAGATCGGCGACGACCAGGAGCAGGCCGCGGCCACCCTGGGCGCGTCCAAGTGGCAGACCTTTTGGCGGATCACGCTTCCCGCGATCCGGTGGGGCCTGACCTACGGCGTGGTGCTCACCGTGGCCCGCGCGCTCGGCGAGTTCGGCGCCGTGATCATGGTGTCCTCCGCGCTGCCGGGCAAGTCGCAGACGCTGACGTTGCTCGTGCACGGCCGGTACATCAACGACCACAACACCTTCGGCGCGTACTCCGCCGCCACCTTGCTGATGGGCATCGCCCTCGTCACCCTTCTGCTGATGACCCTCCTCGAACGTAAGCGGGGCACAAAGTGATCACCGTGACCAACGCGAACAAGAACTACGGCACGTTCGCAGCCCTCGACGACGTCAGTCTGGACATCCCCTCGGGCGAACTCACCGCGCTGCTCGGCCCGTCGGGTTCGGGCAAGTCGACGCTGCTGCGCTCGATCGCCGGGCTGGAGTCGCTGGACACCGGCGTGGTCAGCATCGCGGGGCGCGACGTCACCCGGGTGCCGCCGCAGAAGCGCGACATCGGCTTCGTGTTCCAGCACTACGCGGCGTTCAAGCACATGACCGTGCGCGACAACGTGGCGTTCGGCCTGAAGATCCGCAAGCGTCCGAAGCACGAGATCAGCAAGCGCGTCGACGAATTGCTCGGCATCGTGGGACTGGACGGCTTCCAGCACCGCTACCCGGCCCAGCTGTCGGGTGGCCAGCGCCAGCGTATGGCGCTGGCCCGCGCGCTCGCCGTCGATCCGCAGGTGCTGCTGCTGGACGAGCCGTTCGGCGCGCTGGACGCCAAGGTCCGCGCCGACCTGCGGACCTGGCTGCGCAGGCTGCACGAGGAGGTCCACGTGACCACCGTGCTGGTCACCCACGACCAGGAGGAGGCGCTCGACGTCGCCGACCGGATCGCGGTGATGAACAAGGGCCGCATCGAGCAGATCGGCACTCCGGAGGACGTGTACGACCGGCCGGCCAACGAGTTCGTCATGTCGTTCCTCGGCGCGGTGGCCCGGCTCAACGGACATCTGGTGCGGCCACACGACATTCGCGTCGGCCGGGATCCCGGCATGGCGCTCGCCGAGCACGAGGGCACCGCCGCTTCCGCGGGCGTCACCAGGGCGACGGTCGAGCGCGTGGTGCACCTCGGCTTCGAGGTGCGCGTGGAACTGCGCAACGCAGCGACCGGCGACCTGTTCGCCGCGCAGGTCACCCGCGGTGACGCCGAGGCGCTGCGACTGTCGGACGGCGAGACGGTGTACGTCCGCGCCACTCGGATCCCGGAACTGCCCGCGCACTAAGGGTTTTCGCGAACCGGTCACATACCCGGCGGCATAGGGAGTGTGGCGCTGAGAAGTTGCCAAACTTTCTCCCGTTGCCGTGTCCACTGCTATCCGGCTGCGCTGCGGAACGGTTGCCGACGAGGAGGCGAGGTGTGCGCCAGGCGGCGGTCGTAGCGGCGTCGGGCCGGACCCGGCATGCGATGCGAATATCGGCGACTGTCGCCGGGTGCGGCGCCCCGTCCATTCGGCGAATTGTCGGCACGGATCCGTCAAGGGGAGTCTCCCCATGTCGAGCGCTGTCGCTCGGCGCCGTGCCCGTAAGAACCCGGATTCCGGCAAACATCCACCGGGCATGATCTATCCCCGCGTGTCGCAAGGAAATCCGACTGGACGGCATGTGTAGTGCTGGTTGGCCTGGTGAGGGCGTCGTAGCCCGTGGATTCGGATGCGGCGAGGCACAGGCGGCTTGCGGACAATCGGTTGTCCGGACTTGGCACGAAGATCGCGGAGTGGTTGCCTAAACGGCGTTCGAAGCAAATCGGCACGGCGATCGGGTGGATTGCGATGGCGGTTGGTCTCGGGTTGAGCATCGGTACGGTGAACACGGTTTCCGTTCTCGCGGAGGAAGGTTCGGCCAAGGCTCCGCCGGGGCGACGCAAAACGCAGCGGGCGCAGACCATCACGCGCCGCACCACGCTGACCTTCGACAGCACCGGCGTGGCCAGGGTGGGCATGATTCCCCGGCACGGCCGCGCGGTCACCGAATTCGCCGATCTCACGCAGCGTTCCAGCACGTGGGCGCGGGTGGGCAACCGCGCGCTCGCCCCGGCGGACCTCGTCGCGACGGTGGCGAAGTGCCTGATCGACGAGGTGCGGCAGGACCATCCCGGCCGCGGAAACGGGCTCGGCATCGCGGTGGCCTATCCGGCCCGCTATGCCGACGAGCAGGTGGACGCGTTGCGCGCGGCGCTGGACGGCGTGGAACTGACCCAGGTGGCGCTGGTGGCCGAACCCGTCGCGGCGGCGGCCTGGCTGGAGGCCGACCGTGGTCCGCTCATGCCGGGTCTCGCCCTCGTCTACGACCTCGGCGGTGCCGGGCTCGACGTCACGCTGGTCCGGGTGGGTGCGGGATGTCCGCGCAATCCGATCGTCGGGGTCTCGCTGCGTTCCACCGAGTTCGGCGGACGCGCGTTCGGGGCGTTGATCGCCGAGCAAGCCGGGCCGGGCCCGCACTCGTCGTCGGTCGCCGAGTCGGTCGCCGACACGATCGCGGGCGAACTGCGCGTCAAGCATGTCCGGGAGTCGCTGGAACTCGTCTACCGCTGCTTGCGGGTCGCGGACGTCACCATGGCCGACGTCGACCGCGTGCTGGTGGTCGGCGGGGCGGCGCGACCGGCGGAGGTGGCCGAGGTCTTGGCGGCGGAATTGGCCAGGCCGGTGATCGTCGCCGCCGATCCCGGGCGGACCACCGCCGACGGCGCCGCGATCCTCGGACGGAGGGCGGCGGCCGCGGCCGAGGCGGCGGCCGAGCTGCGCCGGGTCAGGCGCAGGCGCGTCCGTCGTCGTGCCGCCACGCGGGCCCTGATGCTGTCGCGCCGGACCAGGCGCAGGCTGGGCCGGGTGGTCGTCGTCACGAGTATGTCGGCCGTATTCGGTTTCGGGACTTCGATCCTGGCGGTCGGTGACGGGGTGTTGGTGAGTTAGGCCCCGGCACGGACCGCGATGAACAGGGGCCGTCCGGCGGTGCGCGTGATGAGGGCGCGCATCGCCGGGCGGCCCTAGCAACTGCTGGGTTGACGTAACTCTCCGTTGGTGTAACTATGGGATACAGTTAAACGGTTCCATCGAGGAGAGGCAGTGACGACGATGTCCGCAGCCGTGACACCAGCCGTCGATCCCGATCTTGAAAAGGCGCAGGAGTACGCCGCGAAGCTGCTGCTGCTCTCCGAGGGATCGGTCAACAAGCACTTCGATCCCTTCGAAGACATCGACTGGGACAACCCCGACTTCGCCGCCGACGCCGGCGAGGAGCGCTGGATTCTGCCCGTGTCCGCCGACACGGTGGCGCGCCACCCCTGGTATCAGGCGTTGTCGACCGAGCAGAAGATCGCGGTCGGCAAGTACCGGCAGGCGAACATCGCCAAGGTCGGCCTGCAGTTCGAGTCGATCCTGATCAGCGGCATGGTCATCCACAACTTCGGCCTACCCAACGGCTCGCCGGAGTTCCGGTACTGCTCCCACGAGATGATCGAGGAGCACAACCACACCCTGATGTTCCAGGAGATGGTCAACCGGATCGGCTTGGACGTGCCCGGCATGGGCCCGCTGGTCAGCAAGTTCAAGTACCTGGGCGCGCCCGTGGCGGCCTGGTTCCCGAATCTGTTCTTCATGGCCGTGCTGGCCGGTGAGGAGCCGATCGACCACATCCAGAAGCAGATCTTGCGCTCGGGCGAAGAGGTGCACCCGATCATGCGCGGCGTGATGGCCATTCACGTCGCCGAAGAGGCGCGGCACATCTCCTTCGCGCACGAGTTCCTGAAGAACCATGTGCCGGAAGCGAAGCCGGCGCAGAAGTTCATCCTCTCGCTGGCCATGCCGATCGTCATGCGGATTCTCGGCCGCTCGATCGTCACGCCGCCGCGGTCGTTCTTCGCCGAGTTCGACATCCCGGAGAAGGTCCGCAAGGAGCTGTTCTACGGCTCGCCGGAGGCCAAGCAGGTCTTCAGCGATTACTTCTGTGACGTGCGCGCCCTGGCCAAGGACATCGGATTGATGAACCCGGTCGCCAAGGCGGTCTGGAAGGCGCTCGGCATCGACGGTCCCAGCACTCGGTACCGATCGGAACCGCTGCGCGCCGCGAACAAGGTCGCCTGAGTCGCATGCCGTACGTCGTCACCCAATCCTGTTGCAGCGACGCGTCCTGCGTGTACGCCTGCCCGGTCAACTGCATCCATCCCACGCCCGACGAATCGGACTTCCGGACGGCGGAGATGCTGTACGTCGACCCGCAGGCGTGCGTGGACTGCGGCGCCTGCGCCACCGCGTGCCCGGTCGACGCCATCGTGTCATCGAAGAAGCTGACCGCTGAGCAGAAGCCGTTCATCGAGATCAACGCCGATTTCTACCGGCAGGCGCGACCGCGCCCCCTGCTGGCGCGACCGGTGCCCGCGGCACGGATCCACACCGAGCGCACGCCGCTGCGGGTGGCGATCGTTGGGTCGGGTCCTTCGGCGATGTACGCCGCCGACGAACTGCTGACCCAGCCCGAGGTGTCGGTGACGGTGTTCGACCGGCTGCCGGTGCCATACGGGCTGGCCAGGCACGGCGTCGCACCGGACCACGACAAGACCCGCAAGGTCGGCGAGCTGTTCGACGTCATCGCGGCGCAGCCGGGGTTCCGTTCGTACTTGAACGTGGATGTGGGCGCCCACGTTTCGCATGCCGAGCTGCTCGAGCACTTCCACGCCGTGATCTACGCCGTCGGCGCGTCGTCGGATCGCAAGCTCGGCATCCCGGGTGAGGGCTTGGCGGGCAATGTCTCGGCCACCGACTTCGTCGCCTGGTACAACGGTCATCCCGACTACGTCGACCGTGCCTTCGACCTGTCCGGCCGGCGTGCCGTGATCGTCGGCAACGGCAATGTCGCGCTCGACGTCGCGCGCGTCCTCACCAGCGACCCGGCGACGCTGACCGGCACCGACATCGCGCCCTACGCATTGCGGGCGTTGCGCGAGAGCAAGGTCGAGGAGGTGGTCGTGCTCGGGCGGCGCGGTCCGCTCGAATCCGCTTTCACAGTGCCGGAGTTCGTCGGCTTGCTCGGATGCGACGTGGACATCGTGATCGAGGGTGAGCTGCCCGAACTCGGCGCGGAGCTGCCGTTCCATGTCGAACAGAAGCTGCGGCTGCTGCACAGTGTGCGCACCCGGCCGGTGGGGCAACGCAAGCGCATCGTGTTCCGCTATCTGGCCGCGCCCACCGAGATCCTCGGCACCGATCGGGTGACCGGTCTCGCAATCGGCCGCACCGAGCTGGTCACCGATCCGGACGGCCGCATCAGCGCCGTCGGGACCGGGCAGACCGATCGGCTCGACGCGGGCCTGGTGCTCACCTCGGTCGGCTACCGCGGCGTGGCGGTGCCGGGCCTTCCGTTCGACGAGCAGGCCGCGGTGATCCCGAACCAGGACGGCCGGGTGCTGGAGCGCCCGGGCGGCGCCGTGGTCACCGGCACCTATGTGACCGGCTGGATCAAGCGCGGGCCCACCGGCTTCATCGGGACCAACAAGTCCTGCGCGCAGGAGACGGTGCGGCAGTTGGCCGCCGACTTCAACGCGGGCCGCCTGACCGAACCCGTCGGCAGCGCGGCGGAACTCGATCGTCTGGTGCGGCTGCGGCAGCCCGCGGTGCGGGCCGGGGGAACGGTGGAAGCTCGCCCAGGCCGGGTCCGCCGCTTGCTGGCGCGCGCCTGACGAACCCCGCCTCGGGATACCCCGGCCGCGCCGGTATCCCGAGGCGGTCCCACGTCCAGAGGTCACCGTGCGGTGAAGCCGCCGTCGATGGCGAGTGCCGCACCCGTGACGAAACTGGCTTCACCGCTGAGCAAATAGGCGCAGAACGAGGCGATCTCCTCCGGCGTCGCGATGCGGCCGAGCGGGTGCAGCGCCGCGATGGCAGCCACTCCTTCGGGCGTCGCGCCCATCGAATTACGGAACGCCGGGGTGTCGACCGCCCCGGAGACCAGTGCGTTCACCCGCACTCCCTGATCGGCGGCTTCGAGCGCCACCGCACGCGTCAAGCCGACCACTCCGTGTTTGGCGGCGACGTACGGCGCCACCGAGCCCATGCCCACCACACCCAGATTCGACGCGTTGTTCAGGATCGCGCCGCCGCCGGAGGCCGCCAGCGCGGGAACCTGATGCCGCAGGCCGTAGAACACGCTGGTGAGATTGAGCTCGAGATCGGCGCGCCAATCCGCCTCGTCGATCTCCGCGACCGGGCCGAAGGCGTGCACCGCGCCCGCGTTGTTGAACGCGGCGTCCAGGCGGCCGAATTCGGATACCGCGGCGTCGGTCAACCGGGCCACGTCCTGTTCCACCGTGACGTCGGTCGGCACGAACAGCGCGCGTCCGCCGGCCGCGCGGATGTCGGCGGCCACCTGCCCACCCGCGTCCTTGCCGCGTGCGCCGAGCACGACCGCGGCGCCTTCGCCCGCGACCCGCAGCGCGACGGCCTTGCCCACGCCCGAGGTCGCGCCGGTGACCAAGACGACCTGCTCCGCGAACCGTGTTGCCATCGTTCGATTTCCTCTCACTCTCGCGATCGCACCTCCGTGGTGTGACCCGATGTCGAGTCAAGCCGGACGCGAACGAGGGTGCTGGCGGTAATCGGACATCTAGTTGATGTGTCAATTGAATGCCGTCTCGTGGTGGCGTGCCGAGATGCACGGATTTGGCAAGGGTTTGGTTACCTACCGGTGGGTGTCCGTCGAGCGGTGTGCTTTCGGTGGGGCAAACCGGCGAGCGGTCGGATTTTCTCCTCATATCGAGATCGCTGTATGGTAGCGGAAATGCTGTGGGCTCAGTCTGATTCGTGATGTCGAGCGGGCTGGACGCGGGCGTCCACTCGTATCTACCTGGCAATTCGGACGATTATTGCTATCGGTCGAACATTCCGTATCAATTGCGCATCCACGTCGATGCGAAACAGCTAACCTGTGGTGGCTGTTTGGAAGACGACCGCGGCCACAGGGGAACGCCATGTGATGGACGTGGTCACGGTGCGTTGACGGGATAGCGAATGACTACAGGTCTGGGTTTCAGCATCGGTGCAGTGAATTCCGTGACGGCTTCGGTCAGCGCGGATCGGCCACGACCGGCGGTGCGGTCTCGCCGCACCGCGGTGACCTTCGACAGCGCGGGTGGACTGCGCCTCGGCGGGATACCGCAATTCAGCATGGCGGTCACGGATTTCGCCGATCTGAGCCGTGATCCGGAGGCCGTGATCGTCGGCGGCCGCATCTGGTCGCCGGCCAATCTCGTCGCCGCGGTGGTCAACGAGCTCAGGGCGGTCGAGCCGGACGCGTCCGAGGCGGGCGTCGTGACCACCTACCCGGCGGTGTATTCCGACAAGCAGGTCGCGTTGTTGCGCCAGGCGCTGGACCTATCCGGGGCGAGCGACGTGCTGCTGGTGCCCGAGCCCGTCGCGGCGGCGGAATGGCTGGAACACGAGCACGGCCCGCTGGATACCGATTTCGTCTTGATCTACGACCTCGGCGGCACCAGCCTCGATGTGAGTATCGTGCGCGTCGGGCCCGACTGGGACAACCATCCGATGATCGGGAAGCCGACGCGCTCCCACGATTTCGGCGGCAGGCCGCTGGGATCGATGATCGCGCGGTACGCCCCGGACGTCTCGCGCGCCGGACTGTCGATGACATCGATCGTCGACATCGACGGACTGCGTACCGCGCATGTGCAGGACTCGCTCCAATTGGTCCGCGACTGTGTGCGGGAAGCGGGCATCACGCTCTCCGATATCGGGCGTGTACTGCTGGTGGGAGGGGCGTCGCGGCCTGCGGAGGTAGCGCGCACGCTCGCCGAACTCGGCCGGCCCGTGCTGATTTCGGCCGATCCGGGGCAGACGATCGCCGCGGGCGCCGCGCTGATGGCGGCGCGCACCATGGCGCTCGGTGCGTCGGACCGCCGCGCCGCCGCGCCTCGCGTGGCGGTGTTCTCCAGTGCCGCGGTGGTCTCCGCGGTGGCCATGTCGGCCGTGACCGTCTTCGGCGGATCCATGGTTCCCGAGCTGGCGCCGATGCTCGAGCATCTTCCCCAAATCAGTTTCCCGACCGATAGTCTGCTGGTCGACGTCGGAAGCGAGCACCTCGCCGAAGCCTGGTCCCGGATGGCCGTGCCCGCCGCATGGAACTCGGGCCGGGCGCTGCCCTCGCTGCTATCGCAGCCGACTTCCGCGTATACCCGATTCATCACACCTGTTCCGCGCAGCACCGGTTACGGTCCGTCGGTGGCCGAGTCCAGGATCGGCTCGCACCGGGATCCGCGAAACTGCTGCGCCCCTGGGGGCCTGCGCTACCGGGGATATGGCGATCCCGCCTATTTCGTGAATCCATTGCCGTTCGCTCCGGTGGTTCGTCCCGTGCCCGGAGACATCGTGCAGCCGCCCGTTCCCGGACCGGCTCCTGGTCTGCCGCTGCCGGGGCAGGCACCCGGGTCTGATCTGCCCGGACGGCCGCCCGCGCCGGGGCAGGTATCCGCTCCCTGGTCGGGCACGCCGGGCTCCACCGGTCCGGTATCGCAGAACGGCTCGAAGCCTGCGGAGGGGACGGCGCCGGGGAGTTCTGCGGGCAGTCCGTCGACCGGAAGGTCGGACTCATCGGGCGGCGGTACGGCAACGGGCGAGCACGGCGAACCCTCCGCATCGAATTCGTCCTCTTCCGGGCCGGCGAGCCCCGGGAGTTCCTCGTCCGTGGGGACCGACGGAACATCCACCTCGTCCGGCGGGAGCGCGTCGAGCGGTGGCTCGACGAACGATTCCACCGCGCACGAATCCTCCGACGACTCGCCGGGCGGGTCGACCGGTGGATCGTCGTGGGGAGGGTCCCCCGGGCACTCCACGACGCACGGATCGTCTTCGGCTGGGCCGGCCGGTAACTCGTCGTCGGACGGGTCGGCCGGTATTCCGTCGACCCATGGCTCGTCCGCCGGCGGCTCGGCTGACACTTCGTCGGCCCACGGCTCGGGGGCGTCGGCCGGTAATTCATCGAGCGGGCGGCCGGGCGGCGCGTCGTCGGCGGGCGGCCACTCGGGTGGGAACCCCTCGGGCGCTTCGTCGTTCGGCGGCTCGCCGGGCCGATCCGGCTCGATCGGTGGGTCGGCAGGCGGGTCGTCCAGAGGAGGCGCCGGAGGTGCGGGCGGTGTCGGCGGCGGAGGGCGCGGTCGATAGCGGCCCAGTCCCGGACGGTGAATTGCCCGGTGGCGGTGCGGGTCTGGTCGCGCCGGATTCGACGGCGGGTGCGGCGGCCGCGAGGCACAATGGGTTGATGGCATCCGGGGGTCCCCAGCTGATCGCGCTGGACGTAGACGGGACGCTGCTGGATACGGGAACACCGATCAGTGCGCGGGTGGTCGCGGCGGTGCGCGCGGCCGTGGCGGCGGGTGCGCATGTCGTGATCACCACGGGACGCACGCTGCTGACCACACGTCCGGTGCTCACCGAACTCGGTCTGCGCGACGGACATGCCCTCTGCTCGAACGGCGCCGTGCAGATCGACGTGGCCAGGGGCGAACCGGTGGCGATCCAGGCGTTCGACCCTGCGCCCGCGATCACCGCGCTGCGCGCGCTGTTTCCCGCGATGATCTTCGCCGTGGAGAAGGTCGGCATCGGCACCTGGGCCACCGGAGCGAGTCCCGGCGAATTCTCGCTCGGCGAGTATCTGCTCGTCGACCATCACGCGTTGAGCAGCGAACCGACCCCGCGACTGAACGGCTGGCTGCCGGATGGTTCGCTGGAGGAGATGTTGCTGGCGCTGCGGTCCTTGCGCGTGCCCGGCGCGAGCTGGGTGCACGGCGAGTTCGGGCCGTGGCTCACCGTCTGCCGTCAGGGCGTGTCGAAGGGTTGGGCGCTGGAACAGCTCCGCATCGCACTCGGTGTCCCGGACGAAGCGACGCTGGCCATCGGCGACGGCTACAACGATCGGGAAATGCTGCGCTGGGCGGCGCACTCGGTCGCGATGGCGAACGCGCCCACGGACGTTCGCGACCTGGCGGACGAAGTGACCGGCCACGTCTTGGACGACGGCGTAGCCACCGTCCTGGAACGCTGGTTCCGTCCCTGATCTTCCGATCGGGTCCGCTTCGAGCGGGACGCGCCCGGAGTGCGCGGCGTGGTGTCCGTCGAGAGGATACGGGCAGCACGCCGCCGTACTGCTGCATTACGCGGGACCGGTCTCCGCGAGTATCTGGAGGTAGTGCGGGTTGGACATGAGGCCGAGGACGTTGCCGAACGGGTCCACAACGGCGGCGGTGACGAAGCCCTCTCCGTTGCCGCGCGGGGTGATGGGATCGTAGACGGTCGCGCCGAGTTCCAGCAGCCGGTCGAACGTCGCCCGCACGTCGTCGACGTGCCAGTTGACGATCGCGCCGCCGGGGGCGTTGCGTGCTCCGGCGGGCGCGTAGGCGCGGTTCACGATGCCGAATTCGTGCTGGTAGTCGCCGATGCGGAACTCGTAGTAGCCGTTGGGCACCTGGTAGTAGGGCTCGGCGCCGAAGAACCGCGCGTACCAGTCCTTGGCGGCCTCGAGGTCGTCGGCGTAGAAGGTGCTCGTCGCCATTCCGCGCAGCATGGTGGTCTCCTTCGAATCGTTCTCATCCGTACTCGTAGATCCATCATCCGAGTAAAAGTGCGCACCGAATGAGCACTTTTGACGGAAGAATTGTGCGTATGCGAGCGGACCGATTGGTGGCGATCCTGCTGATGATGCAGACCCGAGGGCGGGTGACGGCCGCGCAGGTCGCGGCGGAGCTCGAGACCTCGGTCGCCACCGCGCGCCGGGATCTCGAGGCGCTGTCGGCCGCAGGGGTGCCGGTGTATCCGCAGCCGGGGCGTGGCGGCGGCTGGTCGCTGGTGGGCGGTGCGCGCACGGATCTGACCGGGCTGACGGCGGGCGAGGCGCGGGCGCTGTTCCTCTTGGCGGGTCCCTCCGCGGGCGCGGTGCCGGAAGCCAAGTCGGCGCTGCGCAAGCTGGTGCGCGCGCTGCCGCAGACCTTTCGCGGCGAAGCGGAGGCCGCGGCCGATGCGGTGGTGATCGATCCCGCGCGCTGGGGTGCGACCGATCGCGAGCTGCCCCCGCTGGTGTCGCTGCTGCAACGCGCTGTCGTGCAGCGGGAAAAGGTCCGGCTGCGCTATGCGAACCGGACCGGGAAGCGGTCCGAGCGTCTCGTCGATCCCTGGGGCCTGGCCGACAAGGACGGTGTCTGGTACCTGATAGCCGGAACCGAGCGGGGTCGGCGGACTTTTCGCGTCGATCGGATCTCCGAGGCGTCTTGCACCGGTCAACCGGCCCACCGCCCAGCGGATTTCGATCTCGCCGGCGCCTGGGAACAGGTGGTCGAGGAGATGGAGCAGCGGCGCGCGACCCTCGCCGCCACCGTGTTGATCTCCGAGCGTCTGTTGCCGATCCTGCACGACCAGCAGGGGCGGAACTGTGTTGTGGACGGTCCGATTGCCGACGGCCGCATCCAGGTTCGCGTCACCGCTCCCACCGCCTGGATGCTGGCCCAGCAGCTGGCGGGCTGGGGCGCCTCGATCGAGGTCCTCGGCCCGCCCGAGGTCCGCGCCGAATTGGCCGGCCTCGGCGCCGAACTGGTCGAACGGTACGGATCGGACGGCCGGTCCGGCGCGGCACCATGACACTGTCCTGGGTAGATCGCAGGCATCGAAAGCGGGTTGCTCCGCCGTCGCAGCGGACCCGGGTTCGGTCGCTGCCCGCGAGGGCCTGGCCGGAGACGGGGCGTGTCGTCTCGAATACCGCCGTGATCCTGGAACGGAGCGGTGGCGTCGTTCGCCTCGATCGGCGCCCACAGCGCATTGCACTCGGTTGTCCGCCTTTCGAGATGTGGTGGAGGCACCCGACCGCCGGCGCCTCCGCCACGTGTCCGGTCAGCGCGACACGAGAACGTGTCCGGCCAGCGTGCGCACCATGTCCGAGGCGAGTACGGCGTGACCGCTCATGCTGAAGTGGATGAGGTCGGCGCTCATCAGGTCGGGCCGCAGGCGCAGCGGGTGGTCCCATAGTTCCAGCAGGAGCGCGTCGTAGCGGGCGGCCAGTTCGCGGACCAGGTCGTTGAGCGCGGCCATCCGGTCGCGCATCGGACGCATCGGCGCCATGCGCTCGATTTCCCAGACGTCGGCGAGGGTGAAGGTCACGATCCGCGCTCCGGTGCGGGCCAGCGTTCCGAACAGCGTGTCCAGGTTGGAACGCAATTCGGCGAGGTCGCCGCCCGGCAGGAACAGGTCGTTGCCGCCGCAGCTGAGATGCACGAGATCCGGACGGAATTCGAGTACGGAGGGCAACTGCTCGGCGATGACCTGGGCGGAGGTGGCGCCGATCCGGCCGGTGTTCAGGTAAGCCAGATCCGGGCGAACCGAAGTGAGCACGGCCGCGACGCGGTCGGCCCAGCCCGCGAATTCGTAACCCGGGCTCGGATCGCCGACGCCCTGCGCGATGGAGTCGCCGAGCACCGCGTAGCGCTGCCACGGGGCGGCGGCGAGCAGACGCCGCTGTTCCGCGGGCGGCAGCAGCAGCGGATCGTTCTCTTCGGTACGAATATCGTTGTCGCTCACGCTGATTCCTAGTTGTCGACGGAGAAGGACGGAGTGCGGGCCGGTAGCGCCGCCAGGCAAGCGGCCACGGCGGCGATGCCCGCGCACACGGCGAAGACGATGTGGAACGCGCCGAGTGGATCGTCGGGACGCGCCGCGAACACGGCGGCGAGCACGGCCACGCCGAGCGCCCCGCCTACTTGCCGCGCGGTCAGATTCATGCCGGTGCCTGCGGCGAACTGCTGCGGCGGAAGAGCACCGGCCGCCGCGGTGCCCAGCACCGTGACGACGAAACCGATGCCGCCGCCGCCGAGCACACCGGCCGGAATCCACGCCGACCACAGGGCTGGAGTGGCGCCGAAGGCATCCGTGCTCATCCACGCGGTGCACGCCACGAACATCAGCGCACCGAGCACGCCGAGCCACCGCCTGGCCGTCGCCGAGCCGATCCGGCCCGCGACGGTCGCCGTCACCATCGACGCGACCGCTCCGATGGTCATGGCTCCTGCGGAGCCGAGCACCGAGTAGTCCCAGATCGCGTCCAGGAACAGCGGTCCCGACAGCAGCCAGGCGAACATGGCCGCGCCGAAGACGAACGAGGTGGCGTTGGCCAGCGCGTAGGACTTGCTGCGCCACAGGTCGACCGCGATCGCGGGTTCGTGATGGCGCGCCGAACGGATGAGGGCGGCCACGACCAGCAGTCCGCCGCCGATCAGCGCGGTCAGTGTCCCCGCCGAGGTCCACCCCCAGCGCTGCCCTTCGGTGACGCCCGCGACCAGCCCGCCCAGCCCGAGCGCCACCGCGAGGGTGCCGAGCGGATCCGGCAGCGCACCGCCGGATCGACGGTCGTCGGGGGCCGGAACGCGCGCCGCCGCCATGATGAGCAGCAGGGCCACCGGAACGTTGATGACGAAAACCGCCCGCCAGTCGAATCCTTCGACCAGCGCGCCACCGAGTGCGGGACCGACGACAGCGGCGAACCCGCCCGCGGCCGACCAGGCTCCGATGGCCGCGCCGATCTTCTCCCGCGGCGTGGCGGCGAGCACCAAGCCGAGAGCGGACGGCACCATCAGCGCCGCCGCGCCGCCTTGCAGCACCCGGCCCGCGATGAGCCAGCCCGCTGTCGGGGCGAGCCCGCACAGCAGGGAGGTGAGGGCGAAACCGGCCAGCGCGCCGAGGAACAGCCTGCGGCGGCCGAGCGCGTCGGCGAGACGTCCGGCCGGGGTGAGCAACGCGGCGAAAGCGACCGCGTAGCCGCTGACGACCCAGGTCAGCGTGGCGGTCGCCGTGCCGGGGTAGTCCCTGGCGATCGACGGGAAGGCGATATTGACGACGGAGAGATCGAGAAAGGCGATGAAGGCGGCGCCGCAGGCGATCAGCAAGGTGCGCGTGGCCGCGGTCGCGGTCGGTGGGCTGTCGAGCCGCACGGACGCGTCGGTCATGGGGAAGTCCTTAGTAGGGGATACAAAACGCACGATCGTTCGTTCAATTAAACTACGACCATACGTTCGTATGTGCAATAGCGAAGTGGGAGAATGACCTCATGACCGAGTCCGTCACCACACGTGACCAGCCGCGCGGCACCGATCAGCGCCTGGCCAAGGGCGCGCGGGCGCGTGCGTCGATCGCCCGCCGCGCCGCCGACGTAGCGTCTGTCGAGGGCCTCACCGGCCTCAGCATCGGCCGCTTGGCCACCGACCTGGGACTCAGCAAGAGCGGCATCGCCACCCTTTTCGGCAGCAAGGAGAGCCTGCAGATCGCGGCGGTGAAGTCCGCGCGGCAGGTCTTCATCGATGAAGTCATCACGCCGAGCCTGAGCGAGCCGGCCGGACTACCGCGCCTGCGCGCCCTGGTCGAGCGCTGGCTGGGTCAGGTGGCCGACCCGGCATTCCCCGGCGGGTGCTTCCGCGTCGCGACCCTCGCCGAGTTCGACAGCAGGCCGGGACCCGTGCGTGACGCCATCGCCGAAGACCGCGGGGACTGGCTCGCGTTCCTGATCAAGGAGATTCGCCGGGCGCAGGACCAGGGCCATTTCGGTGCGCGCAGCGCCGACGCCGTCGCGTTCGAACTGGACGCGGTGATCGCCGCGGCGCACACGGCGCGGCAGATGGGTGACGAGTGGGGCGTCACTACCGCGCGCCACCTCGTGGCGGATCTGCTCGGCCCGGGCGACTAGTCGGCCGGTGAACCGTTGACCAGGTAGTCCAGGTAGGAACCCGGGACCGGGGACAGCTCCACGCCTTCGGCGTCCACGATGTGCGGCCGGATGGTGCCGGTGGGCGTGATCTCGGGGCTTTCGATCAGCACCGTGGTCGCTACCGGAAGGGCGAAGAACTGCACCGCGAACGGCATGGCGGTGGCCAGCTCCAGCAGGGTGGCGTAGTACGACGACCGGTGCGCGTGGTCTTCGAAGCATTCCACCGACCAACCGGAGGACTCGGAGTCGTCCGGCTCGGTGCGCGCCAGCACCAGGACCGGTGATTCGAGTCCGCACGACGAGATGGTGGCTCGCTGGTCCTCGCCGGGAAAGTCGAGGCGATCGGTGAGGCCGACCCCGGCCGCCACTTCGCGCTGGTACCACACATCGCGCAGGGTGCGGTCGATCTGCTCGGCCCAGGTCTGCGCGTCGGTGCGTTCGGCCAGCCCCAATGTGCCGTCGTCGCGACCGCGCACCCGGACCAGATTCCAGCCGATCCGGATCGTCTCGCCGGGGTGGTAGCGCGTGCCCGCCGCGACGGTGGACTCCAGATACGACAGCAGCCAGTTCTCCATGCCGGGCAGCCGCGGCTCGGTGAAGAGAATGGTGAACTCGGGATGTCCGTGGCTGGCGCAGGAGGTGGTGCGGAACGACTCGGCCATGCCACGTTCCTAGCACGCGACAGCGTCACGCGGGCGCGCCCGCCCGGGAACCGCCGCGAACGCCCGGTCAGGCCGAGAGCGCGCGAGTATCCGCGATCGCCGCGTGATAGCGATCCAGGATGACCTCGGTGAGGGCCGGATGCGCGCCGAGCACATCGGCGTGGATCGCCTCCGGCGCCGCGTCGACGAGGCGATCGGTCAGTAATCCGGGTGCGAGGAACCAGGGAGCGACCAGCACGTGCTCGGCGCCGCGAGCGTGCAGTCGCGAAATCGCCTCGGTGACCGACGGTTCGGTGGTCGCGAAGCAGATCTCGGTGCGCCAGCCGGTGCGGTCGGCCAGGCGGGTGGCCACCTCGGCGGTCCGGGCGTTGGCCGCCGCCGACGACGATCCGACCGCCGCGACCGCGACGCCAAGGCGCCGATCCGTGAAGCGGCGCCCGGCGCCGACGGCGAGGACACGGTCGCGCAGCGCACCGACCAGTCCGGCGTCCACGCCGAGCACGTCGGCCTGGGTCAGGCGCAACCCGAGATGGCGGGCACGGGCCGCGGCGAGCAGGCCGGGCAGATCGACCCTGGCGTGGAAGGCGCTGCCGAGCAGCAGCGGCGTCACCACCGCGTGCGTGTGCCCGTCGGCGGCGACGGCATCCACCACCTGTTCGACCGACGGGGCGGTGAGATCGAGGAACGCCGTCCTGACGTCGAGGTCCGCACGAGCGGCGGCGACGGCGCCGACCACCTCCGCGACGGTTGCCGCCGACCGCGGATCGCGGCTGCCGTGGGCCACCGCGATCAGCGCGGGCGGTCGCGCCGGGCTGCCGTCGAGCCCAGGGGCGCTCCGGGAAGTCGCGCAGCCCGGACCGCCCGCCGGGGCGACAGCGCCCAGGACCGGCGGGGCGCCGAACACGGCTCGCGACACCGCCATGTCAGGCCCCGGTACCGACCTCGACGGCGGTCAGCACGTCACCGACCAGACCGGCCGCCAGCGTGTTGCCGCCCGCCGGATCGATCAGCAGGAAGCTGCCGGTGTGCCGGTTGGCTCGGTAGTCGTCGGCCGCGATCGGCTCGGCGACCCGCACCGAGATGCGCCCGATGTCGTTGAGCTCCAGCGACTCCGGGTTCGGGTCGGCCGCGAGGCGCTGCTCGTCGAAGCGCTCCAGCAGCGCGCCGACGATCGCCTGGGTGGTCCGGGTGCCGTGCTTGAGCAGCAGCCGCGCACCGGGGCGCAGCGGCTTGTCACCCAGCCAGCACACGGTGGCGTCGAAGGTGTCGATCGGCTCGGGCGCGTCGGCGGCCGCGGCGATGATGTCGCCCCGCGAGATGTCGACCTCGTCGGCCAGGATCAGCGTGACGCTGCGTCCGGCCTGCGCCACCGCCAGCTCGCCGTCGGGGGTGTCGATCCGCTCCACGGTCGTGCGGATGCCCGACGGCAGCACCACGACCTCGTCGCCGGGAGCGACCGCGCCCGCCGCGATCTGTCCCGCGTAGCCCCGGTAGTCCGGGTGCTCGGCGGTGCGCGGCCGGATCACGTACTGCACCGGGAACCGCAGGCCCAGCTCGTGATCGCCGGTGCTGTCGGCGTCGACCGGCACCGATTCCAGGTGCTCGATCAGCGACGGACCGTCGTAGTACGGGGTGTTGTCCGACCGGGTGGCGATGTTGTCGCCGTGCAGCGCCGAGACCGGGATCTCCAGCACGTCCTCGCTCGACCAGCCCAGCGTGCTGGTGAGCTCGTTGAACTCCGCGGAGATGGCGGCGAACACCGCGGCGGCGTCGTCCACCAGATCGATCTTGTTCACCGCGAGCACCAGCTTCGGCACACCGAGCAGCGCGAGCACGGCGGCGTGCCTGCGGGTTTGCTCGATGACGCCCTTGCGCGCGTCGACGAGCAGGATCACCAGCTGCGCGGTGGACGCGCCGGACACGGTGTTGCGGGTGTACTGCACGTGCCCGGGCGTGTCCGCGAGCACGAACGAGCGGCGCGGAGTGGCGAAGTAGCGGTAGGCGACATCGATGGTGATGCCCTGTTCGCGTTCCGCGCGCAACCCGTCCACGAGCAGCGAGAGATCCGGGGTGGCGAGACCTTTGTCCACCGACGCGCGGGTGACGGCGTCGATCTGGTCGGCCAGAACGGATTTCGTGTCGTAGAGCAGGCGTCCGACCAGAGTGGACTTGCCGTCGTCGACAGAACCGGCGGTGGCCAGCCTCAATAGGTCGGACATGTCAGAAATAACCCTCTCGTTTGCGGTCTTCCATCGCGGCTTCGGAGACGCGGTCGTCGCCGCGGGTCGCGCCACGTTCGGTCAGTCGGGACGCGGCGACCTCGGCGAGGATCGCCTCGTTGTCGGCCGCGTCGGAAAGCACGGCACCGGTGGAGGATCCGTCGCCCACGGTGCGGTACCGCACCGACCTGGTCTCCAGCACCTCGTCCTCACGCGGGCCGCCCCACACGCCGGGCGTCATCCACATGCCGTCGCGCAGGTACACCGGACGCTCGTGCGCGTAGTAGATGCTCGCCAGGTCGATGTCCTCGCGGGCGATGTAGCGCCAGATGTCCAGCTCGGTCCAGTTGCTCAGCGGGAACACGCGCACGTGCTCGCCCGGCGCGTGGCGCCCGTTGTACAGGTTCCACAGCTCGGGGCGCTGTCGCTTCGGGTCCCACTGCCCGAAGGCGTTGCGCAGCGAGAAGATCCGCTCCTTGGCGCGCGAGCGCTCCTCGTCGCGACGGCCGCCGCCGAACACGGCGTCGAACCGATGCTCGCTGATCGCGTCCAGCAGCGGGACGGTCTGCAGCGGGTTGCGGATGCCGTCGGGGCGCTCGGTGAGCCTGCCGTCGGCCAGGTAGTCCTCCACCTTCGCCACGTGCAGGCGCAAGCCGTAGCGCTCGACCACCTTGTCCCGGAACTCCAGCACCTCGGGCAGGTTGTGCCCGGTGTCCACGTGCAGCAGCGCGAACGGCAGCGGCGCGGGCCAGAACGCCTTGAGCGCAAGATGCAGCAGCACGGTGGAGTCCTTGCCGCCGGAGAACAGGATCACCGGCCGCTCGAACTCGCCCGCCACCTCGCGGAAGATGTGGATCGCCTCGGATTCCAGCGCGGCGAGAGTGTCGAAATCGGTGATACCGAGCGAACGTTCGCTACGAATCGTTTCAGTCATGATTGGTGCAACCCGCATTCGGTCTTGGCGAGGCCGGCCCAACGGCCGCTTCTCGGATCGGCTCCCGGCTCCGGCTTCCGTGTGCACGGAGCGCAGCCGATGGACGGATACCCCTCCTCCACCAGGGGATTGACGAGGATGCCGTGCTTTTCGATGTAGTCCTGCATCTCGTCGTCCGACCACGGCGCGATCGGGTTGATCTTCACCAGGCCGAACGCCTCGTCGAACGAGATCAGCGGCGCGTTCGCCCGGGTCGGCGCCTCCACCCGGCGGATGCCGGTGACCCAGGCGTTGTAGCCCGCGAGCGACTTCTGCAACGGGACGACCTTGCGCAACCGGCAGCACTCGTTGGGCTCGCGGGCGAACAGATCCTTGCCCAGCAGCCGATCCTGTTCGGCAACGGAGTGTTCCGGCCGGACGTTGACCACGTTCACCCCGTACACGGCCTCCACCGCGTCCCGGGTGCCGATGGTCTCGGCGAAGTGGTAGCCGGTGTCCAGGAAGAGCACGTCGACGCCGGCGCGCACGCCCGCGGCCAGGTGCACCAGCACGCCGTCCTGCATGTTGGAGGCCACGATGTAGTTCGTGCCGAAGGTGTCCTCGGTCCACCGCAGGAGTTCGGTCGCCGAGGCGCCGTCGAGTTCGGCGGCGCCGCGCGCGGCGATGGCGCGGAGCTCGTCCTCGGACAGCTTTTCCGCGAGTTCGGTTGTCACAATTGATCTCCCGTCGACACTTATCTCAGGTCGGCCTCGTCGGCGCGGACCGCCCACTGGGCGAACCGTTCGCCGTCCGAACGTTGCTTGACGAAGTTGCGCACCACCCGGTCGATGTAGTCGCCGAGTTCCCCGGTGGTCACTTTGTGCTGGCGCAGCTTGCGCCCGAACGCGCTGTCGAAGCCGAGGCTGCCGCCGAGGTGAACCTGGAATCCCTCCACCTGATTCCCGGTGCCGTCGTCGACCAGCTGGCCCTTGAACCCGATGTCGGCGATCTGCGAGCGGGCGCAGGAGTTCGGGCAACCGTTGATGTTGATCGTGATCGGGACATCCAGCTGCGCGTTCAGATCCGCCAGCCGTTCCTCCAGCTCCGGCACCAGCGCCTGGGAGCGCTTGCGCGTCTCGGCGAAGGAGAGTTTGCAGAACTCGATACCGGTGCAGGCCATCAGATTCCGCCGCCAGAGCGAGGGCCGCGCCTGCAGGCCGAGAGGTTCCAGCTCGTCGATCAGCGCGTCGACCTTGTCGTCGGGAACGTCGAGCACGATCAGCTTCTGGTACGGGGTGAACCGGACACGATCGGAGCCGATCCGCTCGACCGCGTCGGCGACCTTGGTCAGGACGGTGCCCGACACCCGGCCCGCGATGGGGGAGAAGCCGACCGCGTTGAGTCCGTTGCGCAGCCGCTGCACGCCGACGTGGTCGATCGGCTTGGTCGGCTGCTCGGGCGCGGGGCCGTCGATCAACTTGCGCTTCAGGTACTCGTCCTCCAGCACCTGGCGGAACTTCTCGATGCCCCAGTCCTTGATCAGGAACTTCAGGCGCGCCTTGGTGCGCAGGCGGCGGTAGCCGTAGTCGCGGAACACCGATACGACGGCTTCCCACACGTCCGGCACCTCGTCCAGCGGCACCCACACGCCCACCCGCTTGGCGAGCATCGGGTTGGTGGACAGCCCGCCGCCGACCCACAGGTCCAGACCGGGGCCGTGCTCGGGATGCACGACACCGACGAACGCGACGTCGTTGATCTCGTGCACCACGTCCTGCTGGCCGGAGATCGCGGTCTTGAACTTGCGCGGCAGGTTGGAGTACTCCTTCTTGCCGATGTAGCGGCGCACGATCTCCTCGATCGCGGGCGTCGGGTCGATGACCTCGTCCAGCGACTCGCCGGCCAGCGGAGACCCGAGCACCACGCGCGGGCAGTCGCCGCACGCCTCGGTGGTCTTCAGGCCGACCGCCTCGATCCGCTTCCAGATCTCCGGGACGTTCTCCACCTCGATCCAGTGGTACTGCACGTTCTCCCGGTCCGACAGATCCGCGGTGTCGCGGGCGAACTCGGTGGAGATCCCGCCCAGCGTGCGCAGTTGCGCGAGGTTCAGCGCGCCGGCGTCGCAGCGGATGCGCATCATGAAGTACTTGGCCTCGAGCAGATCGATGTTCTCGTCACCGGTCCAGGTGCCGTCGTAGCCCTGCTCGCGCTGGGTGTACAGACCCCACCAGCGGAACCGGCCGCGCAGGTCGCCTTTGTCGATGCCGTCGAAGCCGGTCTTGGCGTAGATGTTCTCGATGCGGGCGCGGACGTTGAGGGGGTTGTCGTCCTTCTTGGACTGCTCGTTCGGGTTCAGCGGCTCGCGGTAACCCAGCGCCCACTGACCCTCGGCCTTGCGGCGCACGGGCTTGCCGGTGCGCACGCGCGGTCCGGTCGTGGTCGCCTCGGGACGCGGCCGATCCGGGCGGACGCGGCGTTCGGAGGCCGGGCGTTCGGGGCGCGCGCGGCGCTCCGGCTGGGATTCGGGCGTGGGCTGATCGGTCGGACCGGCGTCGGTGCTCGACGTCATGGGGTCGCTCCTGCGGGGTGGGTGGTACATCCTGCTGAGGGGCGCGAGGGGCTGACTCACGCCTGCGGTGTCAGCGGGCCGATGAAGTCGGGATCGCCGGGGACCCGGGGATCGGGCGCGCTGAACTACCGGAGGGAACCGGGCAGACAGCAGGCGCTACAGACGCGCTTGTAATCGACGTGGCGACGGGCCACCAGTCGAATCTCCAAAGCGCGCATGCGGCCAATTGTGCCACGTCAGCGATGGCCTTCCGACCCTGCGTCCGGTATTTCCCGTGAATCTGCGGGAAATCCCCTGGACGTTCGACCCAGTTTGTGACGGCAGTCATAGTCGCGAGCCCCAACCGGGCGCGTGATACGGCGACCGCGCCGTCTGTGACACTGCGCACCTCGCTTGACCTCGAGCGAAGTGGAGGTTGGACGCTCGGCGTCATGAGTACCACAACTGTCGACGCCACCGGCGAGCTCGAAGCCATCCGCGCGGTGGTCGCGAGCGTCCAGCACGCCCAGCGCAACGAGCTCGTCGACGAATTCGTCGCGCTGTTCCGGGAGGACGCGATCTGGACCACCGGACACGGCAAACGTCTCTTCGGACGGGCGGCCATCGCGGAGTTCACCGCGCAGGTGCTGCCCGGTGCCACCGCACACGGCACGGCGACCTACGAGGTCGAGCACGTGCTGTTCATCCGCCCGGACGTGGCGGCGGTGAAGGTGCGCCAGCGCTATTTCACCCACGCGGGCGTTCTGGAGAGCGAAGGCAGCCCGATGTACGTGATGTCCAAGGAGGACGGCCGCTGGTTGCTCACCGCGAACCAGAACACTCCGGTCGTGGCGGACTGAAGGGCCGGTAGCGGAGTCCCGGCCGTCGGCGCGGTCGCGGCGACGTTCACACTGGACAGGTGAGTTCTTCCGCCGCTACCGCGAGCACCGACACCTCCGCGCCGGTGCTACGCGACTTCGGCGACGGGCCGTTCGGGATCTACGTGCACGTGCCGTTCTGCGCCACGCGGTGCGGCTACTGCGACTTCAACACCTACACCGCGGGGGAGCTCGGCAGTTCGGCCTCCCCGCAGTCGTGGCTGGCGGCGTTGCGCGGCGAGCTGGCGACCGCCGCGCAACAGTTCGCGGCGTTGCCCACCGCGACGCCGGAAGTCTCCACCGTCTTCGTCGGCGGAGGGACGCCCTCCCTGCTGGGCGGCGACGGGCTCGCCTCGGTGCTGGACGCCGTGCGCGCCGAGTTCACCTTCGCCGCCGGGGCCGAGGTCACCACGGAGTCCAATCCGGAATCCACCTCGCCGGAATTCTTCGAGCGCATCCGGGCGGCCGGGTTCACCAGGGTGTCGCTGGGCATGCAGTCCGCCGCGGCGCACGTGTTGAAAGTGCTCGATCGCACGCACACCCCCGGCCGCGCGGTGGCCGCCGCGCTGGAGGCGCGTGCCGCTGGATTCGAGCACGTCAACCTCGATCTGATCTACGGAACACCGGGTGAGCGCGACGCCGATCTGGACGCCAGCCTCGACGCGGTGCTCGGCGCGGGCGTCGACCACGTATCGGCGTATTCGCTGATCGTGGAGGACGGCACCGCGCTGGCCAGGCGGGTGCGCCGCGGCGAGTTGCCCGCGCCGGACGACGACGTGCTCGCCGCACGTTACGAGCGCATCGACGCCCGACTGCGCTCGGCCGGATTCGGGTGGTACGAGGTGTCGAACTGGGCCGTGGGCGACGCCGCGGTCTGCAGGCACAACCTCGGTTACTGGGACGGCGGCGACTGGCTCGGCGCAGGACCGGGCGCGCACAGTCATGTCGGCGGCGTGCGGTGGTGGAACGTGAAGCACCCCGCTCGATACGCCGATCGAGTCGGCGCGGGCGGGCTGCCCGCCGCGGGCTGGGAGGCGCTGAGCGCGGACGAGCGCTACACCGAGCGGGTCATGCTCGCCGTCCGGCTGCGCACCGGCCTGCCGCTGGCCGAGCTGGCGTCCTCCGCGCGCACCGCCGTCGATCGCGTGGTCGCTGACGGCCTCGCCGTGCGCACCGCGGACGACCGGCTCGTCCTCACCGACCGCGGCCGTCTGCTCGCGGACGGCGTCGTCCGTGAACTGCTCGACTGATCCCGTGCCGGATCACGGTCGGGTCAACGCGATGCACTTTATGTCTCGTTCCGGTAACTCGGTGCGCACCGGCCGCGTAGTCTGCGATCAACCCCAAGGAGACTCATGGCTTCGGCACCACGTATGACCCTTATCCATGAACCAGGCGAGTTCGCGGAGGCGCGAGCAGCGGAGAAAGCGGAAAACGCGCGCCAGTGCGCCGTCGCCGCCCGCACTGTCGCCAGCTACGCGGAGAACGCCGCCGACTGTGAGTCGCTGCTGGCGATGCTCGGTCTCGATGCGCTCGCGGGCAAACAGGCGAAAACCTGCGGCTGACCATTACGCCTCGTCCGGGGCGAGGGCGGTGCTGCGCCATTCCCGTGGCGTGAGCCCGTAGGCGGCGCGGAAGCGCCGGGCGAAATGTGACGGATCGCGGAAGCCCCAGCGGCGCGCGATCATCGCGATCGTCCGATGCTTCTGGTCCGGACGAGTCAGATCGCCGTGTACCCGCTCGAGACGCTGGCTGATGATTCCCTGCTCGAGGCTGCACTCCGTGTTCGCGTAGATCTTGTAGAGCTGCCGGACCGACATGTTGTGCGCCTTGGCGATCTGTTCCGCGCCGAGACCAGGATCCGCCAGATTGCGCCGGATATAGGCGCGAATCCGGGACAGCAGGATGTCGGAGGGGACGACTGAGCCGTCGTCGGCGCACGCCGACAACAACAGTGCCCGGATCAGCTCGATGCTGGCGCAACCCGACAGGGCTGCCGCGGGGTCGGCGCTGAGCGCGTCCGCGTCGGCGGTCAGTTGGACGATGTGGTTGGCCACCAGCCGGTAGTGCGGGCTGTCCTGCACTCTGGCGGCGGCCTGACCGATCAGATCGGCGGGCAGGCCGAGCTGATCGAGCGGCACGTGCAGGCAGGTCGACGCCCCGTCGCCGCGCCGGCTGAAGTCGTAGGGCGCGTTCAGATCCATGACGTGCAGATCGCCCGGTCGCACGACGCGACGGACGTCACCCTGCTCGTACCGTCCGTCGCCCGCCTGCTGCACCGCGACCGCCAGTACCGGCGCGGGGGAGGTCCTGACCTGCTTCGGCGTCCGGATCAGCTGGATGCCCGAGGTGCTGGCACGCACGATGCGCGCCTCGCCGAACCACCACACGTCGAACGTGGCGTGCACACGCTCGTCCGGCCCGTCCAGTACGACATGGGACGGGACCGATGCCTCTTGTACTGCCGCGGCCACCGCGTCCGCCCGCTCGTGCGGCGCGATGGTGTCCGAATTGAACACGACCGTCATCACAGCCTCCGTCGCAAATGAGACAGATTCGGCAATCCTCGCATGGAACCCGCCGACCGGGCCGTGCATTCTTAGCCGACGATCGTGCACGCAGAGTCGTTTCTCCGGCGGCCGCCCGTCATACGCTGTCGGTCGACCAAGATCGATCCCCGGTTCACCCGACATCCGTCCAGATCGAAGGGAACTGTCATGCCGACGATCACCACCACCGATGGCGTCGAGATCTACTACAAGGACTGGGGTGCCGGACGTCCGGTGGTGTTCAGCCACGGCTGGCCGCTGAACGGGGACGCCTGGGACAACCAGATGAAACTGGTGGCGAGCAACGGCTATCGCGCCATCGCCCACGATCGGCGCGCGCACGGACGCTCGAGCGACGTGTGGGACGGGCACGACATGGACCACTACGCCGACGACCTCGCCGCGGTGCTGAACGAGCTGGACATCAAGGACGCGATTCTGGTCGGGCACTCGACCGGCGGCGGCGAGGTGACCAGGTATCTGTCCCGGCACGGCACCTCGCGGGTGGTCAAGGCGGTGCTGCTCGGCGCGGTCCCGCCGTTGATGCTGAAGACCGCGAGCAATCCGGAAGGGACGCCGATCGAGGCGTTCGACGACATCCGCGCGGGCGTGGCCGCCGACCGCTCGCAGTTCTGGAAGGATCTGGCGATCCCGTTCTACGGCGCCAACCGCACCGGATCGAAGGTCTCACAAGGACTGCGCGACCACTTCTGGCTGATGGGCATGCAGGTGGGGCTCAAGGGCGCGTTCGACTGCGTCAAGGCGTTCTCCGAGACCGATTTCACCGCCGAGCTGCCGAGCATCGAGATCCCGGTGCTGGTGGCGCACGGCGACGACGACCAGATCGTGCCGCTCGCCGCCGCGGGCGCCAAGACGGCGAAATTGCTGCCGAGGGCCGAGTTGAAGGTGTACCCCGGCGCTCCGCACGGCCTGTGCGGCGACTACGAGAAGGCGTTCGACGCCGATCTGCTGGACTTCCTGAAGAGCTGAGGAGCCGAGACCCGATGCCGAACAAACGTTACCTGCGCCGTGCTGTGGCCGCGCTGGCCCTCCTGCTCGCCGCCACTACAGCGGCCGGGCCTGCGCGAGCGCAATCGCTGCCCACCGTCGTGCTCGTCCACGGCGCCTTCGCCGACACCACCAGCTGGGACGGTGTCGCCGCCGTGCTGCGCGAGCGCGGCTACCGCGTGGTGACGCCGGAGAATCCGCTGCGCGGGCCCGCCTACGACGCGGCCGCCGTGCAGCGCACGCTGGACACGATCAGCGGTCCCGTCGTGCTGGCGGGGCACTCCTACGGCGGCTTCGTGATCAGCAACGTGCACGATCCGAAGGTCGAATCGCTGGTGTACATCGCGGCTTTCGCGCCGGTGGAAGGCGAGGTGGCGCAGGCCGAGCTCGACCCGATCCGCTTCCCGGGCAGCCAGCTGCTGCCGCCCGCGCTGCAGGTGAAGCTCGTCGACGACGTCACGGGTGTCGCCGGGAAGAACCTGGACGCGTATGTCGCACCCGCCAGCTTCCATGACGTCTTCGCCCAGGACGTCGGCCCGGAGACCGCGGCCGACATGATCGTCCATCAGCGCTCCATCGCCGTGAAGGCCAATCTGGAACCGTCCGGGCCGCCCGCGTGGTCCGGCACTCCGAGTTGGTATCTGGTCTCCGCCGACGACCGGGTCATCCCGCCGTCCTCCCAGCGCTTCATGGCCCAGCGCATGGCGGCTCGAACCGGTGAGATCGAGGCCTCGCACGCCTCGCTGGTCTCCCGGCCCGACGCCGTGGCCGCGGTGATCGACGCCGCCGTTCCGCGCTGAGCGTCGCGCAGCTCGTCACGCCCCGTTGCAGGCGAGAGATCCGGTTACCGACAATTAGACTGGATCGACGGACGAACCCGTGGTCGGCCCGCGATGCGCGGCGGTCACGGGACGTCGGCGCCGGGTACGGCGTGATGGGAGACGAGAGCGAGGAGGTGCGGCCGATGTCGAGCACCGAGGATCGGCGCTTCGAGGTCTTGCGCGCCATCGTCGCGGACTATGTCGCGACCAAGGAGCCGATCGGGTCGAAGACGCTGGTCGAGCGGCACAACCTGGGTGTTTCCAGCGCGACGGTGCGCAACGACATGGCGGTGCTCGAGGCCGAGGGCTACATCACCCAGCCGCACACGAGTTCCGGCCGAATCCCCACCGACAAGGGCTATCGGCAGTTCGTGGACCGGATCTCCGAGGTGAAGCCGCTGTCGTCGGCGGAGCGCAGGGCGATCCTCGAGTTCCTGGAGTCCGGTGTCGACCTCGACGACGTGCTGCGCCGGGGCGTCCGCTTGCTCGCTCAGCTGACCAGGCAGGTCGCCGTCGTGCAGTATCCGACGGTGTCGGCGTCCACGGTGCGGCACATCGAGGTGGTGGCGCTCAATCCCGCCCGCCTGCTGCTGGTGGTGATCACCGACACCGGCCGGGTCGACCAGCGCCTGGTGGAGCTCGGCGCGCTGGTCGACGACGAGGATCTGGCCGCGCTGCGCGGCATGCTCGGCGGCGCGATGGACGGCAAACGCCTGGCCGCGGCCTCCGCGGCGGTGGCCGAGCTGCCCGAGCACGCTCCGTTGCGGCTGCGCGACGTGCTGGTGCGGGTGTCCACGGTGCTGGTGGAGACCCTGGTGGAGCACCCGGAGGAGCGATTGGTGCTCGGCGGCACCGCCAACCTCACCCGCAACGCCGCCGACTTCGGTTTCCCCGGCTCGCTGCGTTCGGTTCTGGAGGCGCTCGAGGAGCAGGTGATCGTGCTCAAGCTGCTCGCCGCTGCCCAGCAACCAGGGACGGTGACGGTGCGGATCGGGGAAGAGACGCAGGTCGAGCAGATGCGCGGCACGTCGGTGGTGTCGACCGGCTACGGCGCGGCGGGCGCCGTGCTCGGCGGTATGGGGGTGCTCGGGCCCACCCGGATGGACTACCCGGGCACGATCGCATCGGTGGCGGCCGTCGCCCGATACATCGGCGAGGTACTCGCCGAGCGCTGACGCGACGACGCCACTGCTACGCTCGATCTTTCGGCCGGATAAAGTTGAGTGCACAAGACTAATGCTGTTGTCGGCGCGCTTCACAGCGGCGCGGGCACCGGCGGCACTGTCGAGAACGACCAAGGACTAGAGAACTCAAGTGGCACGGGACTACTACGGACTGCTCGGCGTCGCGAAGAACGCGACCGACCAGGAGATCAAGCGGGCATACCGCAAGCTGGCGCGTGAGCTCCACCCCGACGTCAACCCCGACGAGGCGGCGCAGGCCAAGTTCAAGGAAGTGTCGGCCGCCTACGAGGTGCTGTCGGATCCGGAGAAGCGGCGCATCGTCGACATGGGCGGCGACCCGCTGGAATCCGGCGGTGGCGGGGCCGGATTCAACGGCGCGGGCTTCGGCGGGCTCGGCGACGTGTTCGAGGCGTTCTTCGGCGGCATGAGCGGATCGGCCGGTGCGCGCAAGCCGCGCGGTCGCGTCCAGCCCGGCGCCGACTCGCTGATCCGCACCCGGCTCAGCCTGGCCGAGTGCGCGGTCGGCGTGACCAAGCACCTGACCGTGGACACCGCGATCCTGTGCGACATCTGCCAGGGCTCCGGTACCAACGGCAAGTCCAAGCCGGTGCGCTGCGAAACCTGCGGCGGCGCGGGTGAGGTCCAGTCCGTGCAGCGGTCCTTCCTCGGCCAGGTGCTGACCTCGCGCCCGTGCCCCACCTGCCGCGGCGCGGGCGAGACCATCCCGGACCCGTGCCACAAATGCGGTGGCGACGGCCGGGTGCGGGCGCGCCGCGAGATCGCGGCCCCGATCCCCGCGGGCGTCGCGAACGGCATGCGGGTGCGGCTGGCCGCGCAGGGCGAGGTCGGCCCCGGCGGCGGTCACGCGGGCGACCTCTACGTCGAGATCGTGGAGCAGCCGCACGACGTGTTCGTCCGGGACGGGGACGATCTGCACTGCACCATCCGGGTGCCGATGGTGGACGCGGCGCTCGGCACCACCGTCGTGATCGACACCATCCTGGACGGCCCGACCGAGTTGAGTATTCCGGCGGGCACCCAGCCCGGCGAGATCTCGGTGCTGCGCGGGCACGGCATGCCGCGGCTGCGCTCGAGCGCGCGCGGCGACCTGCTGGCGCATCTGGACATCGTGATCCCGGCCAAGCTGGACAGCAAGCAGACCGAACTGTTGCGCAAGTACAAGGGACTGCGCGAGCGGGAACGCGCCGAAGTGATGTCGGCGCAATCCGAGCACAACAGCGGCCTGTTCGCGCGACTGCGCGCGTCCTTCAGCGGGCGCTAGGTGGCCGCGACGGTCTTCTACCTCGACGAGGTGCCCGAGCCGGGCGCGGTCGCGGTGCTCGACGGCCCGGAGGGCAGGCACGCCGCCACGGTGCGCCGCATCCGGGTCGGCGAGCCGATCACCCTCTCCGACGGGCGCGGGGTACTGGCCGCATCGGAAGTCGTTGCCGCGCAACGCGACCGGCTCGAGCTCGCGGTGCGCGAGCGGGTACTCGCGGCACCTCAGACGCCGCCGGTGACCGTCGTGCAGGCGCTGCCGAAATCCGATCGCTCGGAACTGGCGGTCGAGCTGATGACGGAGGCGGGCGCGGACGTCGTCGTTCCCTGGCAGGCCGCGCGCTGCGTCGCGAACTGGGAGGGCAAGGCGGCCAAGGGAGTCGAGAAGTGGCGGGCCGCGGCCCGCTCGGCCGCCAGGCAGTCCCGCCGGGCCTACATTCCGCAAGTCGCCGACCTGCACCGCACCCAGGACTTGCTGGAGCTGGTCCGCGCGGCGAAGGCCCGCGGTGCGATCGTCGCGGCGCTGCACGAATCCGGCGCCGCCCGTTTCACCGAATTGCCCTTCGCCGAGGCCGCCGAAATCGTCCTCGTCGTCGGTCCGGAAGGCGGGCTGGACGACGCCGAGCTCACGGCGTTGGCCGAAGCGGGCGCGGACATCACCTTGCTCGGCCCGACCGTGCTGCGTACATCCACCGCGGCAGCGGTCGCTCTCGGGGCGCTCGGCGCACTGACGCCGCGTTGGTGAGGTCTCGCGTCGACGCCCGATGCGATACCCACAGCAGCAGTGCCGCGATGACCATCAGCGATCCGATGCCGCAGACCAGCCCGAGCCACCCGGAGCGGGCGTAGGCGATGCCCGCCGTTCCGCCGACGAGCGCGCTGCCGAGGTAGTAGGCGAACAGATACAGCGACGACGCCGCGCCCCGGTTGCCTTCGGCCATCGCCCCCACCCACGCGCTCGCCGCGGTGTGCGCCCCGAAGAAACCCGCGGTGAAGAGCAATACGCCGAGCAGAACAGTGCCGATGTGGTCGGGAATCGTCACCACGAGCCCGATCGCCATGACGGCCAGCGACATCGCGAGCACCCGGGATCGGCCGATCCGATCGGTCAGCAGGCCGGATGCCGCCGAGGCCGCCGTTCCGGCCAGATAGAGCACGAACACCAGCCCCACCAGTGCTTCCGGCAGCCCGAACGGCGCGCTGGTCAGCCGGTAGCCGAGATAGTTGTACATCGAGACGAACCCGCCCATGAGCACGAACGCCAGTCCGAACAGAGCGAGCAGTCCACGGTGACGCAAGGGGCTGCCGAGGTCGCCCAGGACCGTCCGGATCCCGGCGGGACGAGGCACGAAGCCGCGCGAGGGCGGCAGCCGGCGGACGAACCACACGGTGCAGGCCGCGGCGGCGATCGAGGCCACCGCCTGCGCCCACCGCCAGGACGCCACGTCCAACGTGAACGCCGGGATCAACCGCCCGGCCAGCCCCCCGATGGTGGTACCCGCGACGTAGATGCCCATCGCGGCGCCCAGCCCGTCCCCGCCGATCTCCTCTGCCAGATAGGCCATCGCCACCGCGGGCACACCGGCCAGCGCGATGCCTTGCAGCGCGCGTCCGGCCAGCAGCAGATCCAGCGAAGGGCTCAGCGGCAGCAGCAGTCCGAGCACCGCCGCCGCGACGGCGGAACCGATCATCACCTTGGTCCGGCCGATCCGCGACGAGAGCGCGCTCACCGGGATGATGGCCAGCGCGAGGAACCCGGTGGTGAGCGACACCGCCAGTGCCGCCAGCGCGGGCGTCGCGCCGAACGCGGCCGAGAGACTCGGCAGCAGTGCCTGGGCGCTGTACATCGAGGCGAATGTCGTCAGACCGGCCGCGAACAGCGCGATGGTGATCCTGCGTTCGTGGGCGACGTCCCTCGCCGCTTCGATCCGTGTCGTGGTCATCGGGTCCTCCTTTCGTCCAGCATCGCCAGGCGGTATTCCGGAAGGAAATGAATAATGAGAAGTGAGTTCATTCCCTGAGCGCATATAGAAAGGTCGGGCAGTGCTTGGCGAGGATCTGGAGTGGTTCACGACACTCGCCGAACTCGAACGGGTCGGCGCCGCTGCGGAGCGATTGCACCTGGCGCAGCCGACGTTGTCGCGCATGCTGGCCCGCTTGGAGCGCAGGGTGGGAGTCGAACTGTTCGACCGGCGCGGGAAGCGGATCGTCCTGAACGGATACGGTCGCATCTACTGCGAGCACGCCCGCCGCGCGCAATCCGAGCTGGACGCGGCGGAACAGGCCCTCGCGGATCGGGCCAACCCGGCCGGGGGCGTCGTGCGGCTGTCGTTCCAGCACTCTTTCGGCGGCTCGCTGGTGCCGCAGCTGATCAGCGGCTTCCGGCGCATCTCCGGCCGGATCGCGATCACGCTGTGGCAGGGAGCGGCAGCCGCGGTGACCGAGCGAGTGCTCGCGGGTGAAAGCGATCTCGGCATCGTCTCGCCGCGCCCGGCTGTCGCCGGCGTGGGCTGGCGCGCCGTGCTGCGACAGCCGCTGGTTCTCGCGGTGCCGCCGGAACACCGATTGGCCGGACGGCGGCAGGTCCGCCTCGCCGAGGTGGCCGACGCGGAGTTCGTCACCATGCACCACGGATTCGGGATGCGGCGCATCTTCGACGAACTGTGCGCCGCCGCGGACATCCGGCCGCGGATCGCGTTCGAGTCGAGCGATCTCGTCACGGTGGCCGGGCTGGTCTCGGCGGGGTTGGGAGTGGCGATCCTGCCGCGCGAAGATCCGCTGTCCGCGGGCCCGCTGTCCGGCCCGGTGACGGTCCCGCTCGCGGACGCGGGCGCCGCGCGCGCGGTCGGGCTGATCTGGCCCGCCGCTACCACACCACCGGACGCGGTGCGACGCTTTCGTGATTTCACCGAGGATTGGGCGCGGCGACGTGGGGGAATCCCGTGAGGAGCCGGTTTTGCCCACGGCTTATTCACTGGGCGGTGTCGGTGGGGCGGGTTAAACTTTCTCCATACAGCAGCAGTCGAGACCGGAAAGCAGGCTATAGCCACTTTTGAGAACACAAGGCGAGATCGGCGACCCCACCACCCCAGCGGCAGGCATCGGCGCCGGCGACAACGGTTCGGGTCCCGCAGCGCGCACCGTGCGCTCGAGCATCGAACTCGCTCCTGAATCCGTGTTCCCCTTCCTCGGTTCGGCCGACCAGAATCTTCGCGAACTGGAGACGCTGCTCGACGCGGACATCCACGTCCGCGGGAATTCCGTGACCCTCACCGGCAAGGCGGCCGACGTCGCGCTCGCCGAGCGGGTCATCGAGCAGCTGGTCGCGCTGACCGGGCGCAACCGCGTGGTGACGCCCGAGGCGGTGCGGCACACCGTTTCGATGCTCACCGAGGGCTCCAGCGAGTCCCCCGCGGAGGTGCTCAGCCTGGACATCCTGTCCCGGCGGGGCAAGACCATCCGGCCCAAGACGCTGAACCAGAAGCGCTACGTCGACGCGATCGACGCGAACACGATCGTGTTCGGCATCGGCCCCGCCGGTACCGGCAAGACCTATCTGGCGATGGCCAAGGCGGTCCAGGCGCTGCAGACCAAGCAGGTCAACCGGATCATTCTCACCCGCCCCGCGGTCGAGGCGGGCGAGCGGCTCGGCTTCCTGCCCGGCACGCTGAACGAGAAGATCGACCCGTACTTGCGCCCGCTCTACGACGCGCTGCACGACATGATGGACCCGGAGGCCATTCCCAAGCTGATGGCGGCCGGTGTCATCGAGGTCGCGCCGCTGGCCTACATGCGCGGACGCACGCTGAACGACTCCTTCATCATCCTCGACGAGGCGCAGAACACCACCGCCGAGCAGATGAAGATGTTCCTCACCCGCCTCGGGTTCGGCTCGAAGATCGTGGTGACCGGCGACGTGACGCAGGTCGATCTGCCGACCGGCGCCCGGTCCGGTCTGCGCGCCGCCAGCGAGATCCTCACCGAGATCGAGGACATCCACTTCGCGGAGCTGACCAGTAGCGACGTGGTTCGCCACCGGCTGGTCTCGGACATCGTCGACGCCTACGACCGCTTCGAGGCCCAGTCGCGTCCGCAGGTCGCCCCGCATTACGGCGGCAACCGAGCGCAGCGCCGCGCGGCGAGCCGGTCGGACCGGCGGTAACTCGTCTCGCCGGGCGGGGCTCCGCTCCGCCGACACGATCGACGGGATCGTAGGCTGTTCGGGTGAGTATCGAGATCGCCAACGAGTCGGGTATCGACGTGCCCGAAGAAGAGCTGGTCAGCGTCGCGCGGTTCGTGATCGCCCGGATGGACGTGCACCCCGCCGCGGAGCTGTCGATGGTGCTCGTCGATCTCGACACCATGGCCGACCTGCACATGCGCTGGATGGACCTACCCGGCCCGACCGACGTCATGTCCTTCCCCATGGACGAACTCGAGCCGGGCGGGCGGCCCGACAGCCCCGAACCAGGCCCATCCATGCTCGGCGACATCGTGCTGTGCCCGGAGTTCGCCGCCGGTCAGGCCCGTAAGGCGGGGCACTCCCTGGATCACGAACTCGCTCTGCTCACCGTGCACGGCGTGCTGCACCTGCTCGGCTACGACCACGCCGAGCCGGACGAGGAGAAAGAGATGTTCGCGTTGCAGGCCCGGCTGCTCGAGGAGTGGTACGAGAGCCTGCGGGAGGCGCAGCGGCGCGCCGAACTGGCCGAACGCGACGCGCGGTTGCTGGGTAAGGCGGGTTTCACCACACCGGGTGAGTCCCTGGGTCCCGCGTGAATGCCCTGACCCTCGTCCTGCTCGCGGTCCTGCTCATCTCCGTGGGTGGGGTCTTCGCCGGGGTCGATTCCGCCCTGAACACGATCTCGCCCGCCCGCGTCGAGGACTTGGTGCGAGCCGACCGGCCCGGCGCCGTGCGGCTGAGCCGGGTCGTCGACGACCGGGCCCGCTACGTGAATCTCATGGTGCTGCTTCGCATCCTGTGCGAGATCGGCGCGACGGTGCTGCTGGCGGCGGGACTGATGACGGTCTGGGGCAGGAACTGGGCGCTGCTGATCACCGCGCTGGTGATGGTGCTGGTGTCCTACGTGGTGATCGGTGTCGGCCCGCGCACGCTGGGCAGGCAGCACGCGTATTCCATCGCCCTGGCCGCGGCCCTGCCCCTGCAGTTCATCGGCGCGCTGCTCGGCCCGATCAGCAGGCTGCTGATCCTCATCGGTAACGCGATCACTCCCGGTAAGGGTTTTCGCAACGGGCCCTTCGCTTCCGAGATCGAGTTGCGCGAAGTGGTCGAGATGGCCGGTGAGCGCGGAGTGGTGGCCGACGACGAACGGCGGATGATCCAGTCGGTCTTCGAACTCGGCGACACAGCGGCGCGTGCGGTGATGGTGCCGCGCACGGAGATGGTCTGGATCGAAGCGGACAAGACCGCGGCGCAGGCCATGTCGCTGGCGGTGCGTTCCGGGCATTCGCGGATCCCGGTGGTCGGCGAGAACGTCGATGACATTCGCGGCGTGGTGTATCTGAAAGACCTCGTGCCGTTCGCCGAACGCAGCCGCAAGGTACGGGTGCGTGAGGTGATGCGTCCCGCGGTGTTCATGCCCGACTCCAAACCGCTGGACAGCCTGCTCGACGAGATGCAACGCAGGCGCAACCACATGGCGTTGCTGGTGGACGAGTACGGCGGCATCGCGGGTCTGGTGACCATCGAGGACGTGCTGGAGGAGATCGTCGGAGAGATCGCCGACGAGTACGACGTCGACGAGACCCCGCCCGTCGAGGATCTCGGCGACGGGCGCTACCGCGTGTCGGCCCGGCTGCCGGTGGAGGATCTCGGCGAGCTGTTCGGATTGGAGATCGAGGAGGAGGACGTCGACACCGTCGGCGGCCTGCTCGCGCACGAACTGGGCCGGGTGCCGCTGCCCGGTTCGAAGATCGAGGCGCACGGGTTGGTGCTGCGCGGTGAAGGCGGACCGGACGCGCGCGGCCGGATGCGGGTGAACACCGTGGTGGTACGCAAAGCGCGCGAGAAGGTCCCCGCGGGCAAGACCAACGGGGACAATCCCAATGGCAAGCGCAAGGCGAACGGATCGGAGCGGGATATCGCGGCCGATCGCGACGAGGACGGAGACACCGAATGACCGAACTGGACGCCGAGGACAACAAGCTGGTCGTGCTGGCCCGTGGTGCGCTCGGCCGCACCGGCGGGGCGAGTGGAGCCGCGATCCGCGATACCGACGGTCGCACCTACGCCGCGGGCGAGGTCACGCTGACCGCGTTGCGGTTGACGGCGCTGCAAGCCGCCGTGGCCGCGGCGTTGTCCAGCGGCGCGGAGGGCTTCGAGGCGGCCGTGGTGGTCGGCGGGCGGTTGTCCGACTTCGGTGTGACGGCGGTGCGGGAGGTTTCGGCGGAGGCGCGGATCATCTTCACCGATCGTGACGGCGCGGTGTTCGAGATCGTCGACGACTCCGCCGACGCGGCCGACGCGGTGAGCGCCGACTCCGGCGAGGTCCGCGGTGGCTGACGCGCGGGAGAAGGGCGAATTCCGTTCCGGGTTCGTCTGTTTCGTCGGTCGGCCGAACACCGGCAAGTCGACCTTGACCAACGCCCTGGTCGGCGCGAAGATCGCGATCACCTCGTCGCGCCCGCAGACCACCAGGCACACGATTCGCGGCATCGTGCACCGCGAGCACGCTCAGCTGATCCTGGTCGATACACCGGGCTTGCACCGCCCGCGCACCTTGCTCGGCCAGCGCCTCAACGACCTTGTGCGCGATACGTATTCGGAAGTCGACGTGATCGCGCTGTGCATCCCGGCCGACGAGAAGATCGGTCCGGGTGACCGCTGGATCGTGCAGCAGATCAAGCAGATGGCGCCGAAGACGACGCTGCTCGGCGTGGTCACCAAGATCGACAAGGTGAGCCGCGAGCAGATCGCCGAGCAATTGCTCGCCGTGGCCCAGTTGCTCGGCCCCGAGGCCGACGTGGTGCCGGTCTCGGCGGTCAAGGGTGAGCAGGTGGAAGTCCTCGTCGACGTCATCGCCTCGAAGATGCCGGAGGGCCCGGCTTTCTACCCCGACGGCGAGCTCACCGACGAGCCCGAGGAAACGTTGATGGCCGAGCTCATTCGCGAGGCCGCGCTCGAGGGTGTGCGCGACGAGTTGCCGCACTCGCTGGCCGTCGTCATCGAGGAGGTCCTGCCCTACGAAGAGCGCGAGGACATGCTCGACGTGCACGCCTTGCTCTACGTCGAGCGGCCCAGCCAGAAGGCCATTGTCATCGGCAAGGGCGGTTCCCGTCTGAAAGAGGTCGGCACCAACGCCCGCAAGCAGATCGAACACATCCTCGGCACCCGGATCTACTTGAATTTGCACGTGAAGGTGGCCAAGGACTGGCAGCGCGACCCGAAACAGCTGGGCAAACTGGGTTTCTGACCGGTTCGGGCGTCGGCGGGCGTGCGTGGAAGTCCTGGAGGCGTCTTCGTTGGCGTGGGGCGTCCGGTCGGCTGCCGATGATTCCGGGTAATCCACCGATGTGTCGGCTGTACTCGAGGCGAGTGCCGTGTCAGTGGTCGTGTCAGAACGGCGTCAGCTCGGTATCAGCCGGGCTCGCGACAGTAGTCACATGAACAGCACAGCAATCGCGACTTCCACCACCACCCTCTCCGACCAGGACAAGAGCACGCTGCGGACCGCCGCGTACGGCGCGTTGTCGCTGATGGCCGCCACCGGCACGCCGCACGTGGCCGCGACGAACGGCTCCATCGCCCTGACGTCGGCGACCGGCCTGGTCGGGCACGTGCTCGCCGCGAAGTCCAAGGACATCCAGTTGAAGGGCAAGACCGTCGCCGAACTCGCCGACCAGGTACTGCCTGCCCTGACCTCGGCCGTGCACCTGCTCGAGCGGCACGATCCGGCCGAGGCCGACAACTTCCGCGGCACCGTCCGCATCGCCGTCGACGCAGCCGCCCAGCCTCACCACGGCGAGCCCGGCCCCGCCACGGCCGAGATGGCCCGCAAGATCATCGCGGCGCTCGATGCCGCCGGGGTGGCCGGTGCCGACAGCGGAACGGTTGCCGCCGGGCCGGATCGACCGCAACTCCAGAAGGCCCTCGATGAGATCGTCGCTTCTGGTTTCGCCGGAATCACGCTGCGCGTGCACGACGAGCGCGGCGAGTGGGTCGGCAGCGCCGGGGTGAGCAGGCTGGGCGACACCGCGAAGCCGCCGACCGACGGGCACGTCCGGATCGGCAGCAACACAAAGACTTTCACCGCGACTCTGGTCCTGCAACTGGTGGCCGAGGGCAAGATCGGATTGGACGACCCGGCGGCCCACTACCTGCCCGAGTTCGAACTCGATTCGCGGATCACGGTGCGGATGCTGTTGCAGCACACCAGCGGGGTGTTCAACTTCACCGGCGAGTACTACGAAGACGGGACCGTCGTGCCGGGAATCCCCGCTACCACCGCGGGCAAAGAGTGGGTGGACAAGCGTTTCGAGACCTACCAGCCCGAAGAGCTGGTGCGGCTGGCGTTGTCCAAGCCCGCGCGGTTCGAACCGGGCACGGGCTGGAGCTATTCCAACACCAACTACGTGCTGGCCAGGTTGCTGATCGAGAAGGTCACCGGCCGCCCGGTCGCCCAGGAGATGCAGCGGCTGATCTTCGGGCCGCTCGGGCTGTCGGGCACCGTGGCCCCGACCACCCAGACCGAGCTCCCCGAGCCGCACGCCCACGCCTACTACCGATACGAGGACGCCGGGCAGGAGAAGACGGTCGACGTCACCAGCCACAACCCCTCCTGGATCTCCAGCGGCGGTGACATGATCTCGACCACCCAGGACCTGCGAACCTTCATTTCCGCGCTGACGAGCGGCAAGCTGCTGCCTGCCGAGTTGCTGGCCGAGATGTGCGCACCGCACCCGACAGGCATCCCGAACATGGGCTACGGCCTCGGTGTATTCGTGCAGGACACCGGTCTCGGCGGCACGGTCGTCACCCACAACGGCGGCGCGGCGGGTCACGCGGCGCTGATGTACAGCACACCCGACGGCAAGAAGACCCTGACCGCCACCCTGAACTACGCGGACGACGCTGCCCTGTCCCTGGCGGTGCCGTTCCAGCAAGCGACACAGAGGCTCGTCGACGAGGTGTTCTGCGGCGGCCAGGCCGATCCGGCGCAGCCGACGGACTGAACTTCCCGCTGCGCATGCCGAAACGCCCGGACACGGACGCCGACTTGTCGATGGTCCGGGTCACCACCACCGGGCGGGGCGGTGGCGGTGCCACTGGAGTTCGGATTCGAGTTGGGCGGCCAAGGAGATCAGGAGGGGTTCGGAGTTTGCTGTGCCCATCAGTTGGGCGCCTACGGGGAGGCCGGTGTCGGTGAAGCCTGCGGGGACGTTGATGCTGGGCCAGCCGAGGACGTTCCATGGCCAGGTGTAGGGGCAGGCCGCGGTGATGAGGTTGTTGGTGGCGTTGACGCCGATGCCGTCGATTTCCTCGGCGCGGGGCGGTGGGGTGGCGGTGGTCGGGGCGAGGACCACGTCGTAGTCGCGGAAGAAGTGGCCGATTCGCTTGTGCAGCAGAGGTTCCAGCTGCCGTGCCGCGTAGAGGGCGGGGCCGTCGAGCGCGCGTCCGATTCGGGCGTTGGCGGTGGTGCGCGGATCGACTTCCGGACCGGGCATGCGGTCGTACGCCCGCCGGACCCCGGCGAGTGAACGCGGGAGGAAGGAAGCGCCGATCAGGATGCCGTAGTGCAGGTCGGCCACGGTCACGGTGTGTCCGAGCGCGCGCAGTGTGTCGGCGGTGCGGCGCACCGATCGCTCGACCTCGGGATCAAGCGCGGTCCTGGTCGCGGTGAAGGGGATACGCAGCGACAGGGCGATTCGCAGCTTTCCCGGATCCCGGCCGACGGCGTCCGACGCGGTGATCGGCTCCGGGGTGTGCAGATCTCCCTCATGCGGACCGGCCGCCGCATCCAGCAGTAGCGCCGCGTCGGCGACGGTACGCGCCAGCGGACCGTTCACGGTGAGCCCGTAGAACGCTTCGGCTTCCGGCCAGGTGGAGATTCGTCCGCGCTGCGGCTTGATGCCGACCAGGTTCGTCCAGGCCGCAGGGATGCGGATCGAGCCCGCGCCGTCGGAACCCAGAGCGGCGGGGACCAATCCGGCGGCGACGGCGGCCGAAGCTCCGCCGGAGGACCCGCCGGGCGTCCTGTCGCGATCCCACGGATTGCGGGTGTGCCCGAACCACGCGGCACTCGTGAACGGCCACTGTCCGAGTTCACAGGTGTTCGTCTTGCCGACGATCACCGCGCCCGCGGCACGCATGCGCCGGACCGATTCCGCGTCCTCGGTCTTCGGTGCGAAGTCGCCGCCGCAGCCGAACGCGGTCGGCTCGCCCGCGACATCAGTGTCGTCCTTCACCGCGACGGGCACGCCCAGCAGCGGCAGTCGTTCTCCCGCGGCCAGCCGCCGGTCGGCGTCGGCGGCCTCCGCCAGGGCCCGCTCGCGGCGCACGATCCGGAAGGCATTGAGCGTGCCCTGCGCCGCCTCGATCCGGTCCAGTGCGCCGCCGACCGCCGCGGTCGAGGTGATCGCGCCGCTCGCGATCGCGGCCGCCAGTTCGGCCAGGCCCAGTTCCCGCGTGCCGGATACGTGGGCAGGATCGGACACCGTCATGTGAGCTCCGTCTCGTCGTGATCTACAGACGGTAGCGTCATATTGGTCAATCGTCCAGATTGTCGCAGGGGGCGAGCGACCCGCCCGGTTTCGATCGTGCACCGAACGGCGACCTGTGCGATCGAACCTACTTGCTCGGCCGGGTCTTCCAGATGACCCACCACAGGGGACGCGGAATCGGTCCGGCGCCTGCGTGCCGCCGCGGAGAAGATCGGCGGCAGCGGGCCTGTGCTCTCGGCCGAGAGGTCCGAGTACTCATGTCACGGAATGTGCTTGCACTCACCGTAGGGCACGCCCTGGGTGAGGTCCGGCCGGCCGAACATCCGGCCGACCAGAGCGTTGAACGCCGCCACCGACAGCCGGTCCATGTCGTTGCAAAGGAAGTCGTTCTTGGTGCCCGAGACGTCCTTGGACTTCAGGGATTTCGCCCACTTCTGCGGCGTTCCCCCGCACCCGACATGCACCTGGTAGTCGCCGCCCTTGTCGAGCTCGAAGGAGTAGTCGACCTTGGAGTGGCCGCCGAGCCGGACCGGAAGCTTGGTCCGCGCCCATCCCGATTTCGACGTCTTGGCCTGAACCCAGACGCCTACCGGCGACGCGCTGTTGATGCAGCCGATCGTGCCGCTCACGGTGGTGGACGCCGATGCGCTCGGCAGTCCGAGGGCGAGGAACGCCGTGGAAGCGGAGACGAGAACGGCTACGCGGAGGGTCTTGCGCATCATTCGAACCTTTCGATGGGGGGAACGGCGGACTCCGATCGCGCGGGGCGCGCCGCGACGACGACTTGTTCCGGCCGCAGCAGGCGTTCACCCATGAGGTATCCGTGCCGGACGACCTGCAGCACCGTGCCCGGCGATCGGCCGGAAGCCTCGGCGACGGCGACGGCTTCGTGAACGTCGGGATCGAAGTCGGCCGTGGCGGGCACGCGCCGGACGCCACGACGTTCGAGCAGTTCGTGCAGTTCGTCGACGATGCTGCCGAGCGCGGCGTCGTCGTCGTTCAGCGCAGTCACGCGATCGACGAGTCTGAGCAGCTCGCGAAACAGCGGGGCCAGGAGTTGTTCGGAGAGCCCGCCGCGTGCGAGTGCGAGCTGCTCGTGCAGGTCGTCCAACGCCCGATTCTTCGCCTTGTCCTCCAGCAGCCTGCGCTGGAAGAGATCACGCAATTGCGCGATCTCCCCGGCCAGCGCGGTCAGCGGATCACCCGCGTCCGGAGCCGCACTCATATGCCGCGCTTGGCGATGTCGTATCGCTTCGAGTTGTGCTTCCAGACCGGCATCCGGTGGGTCAGCGTGTAGCCGGCGATGACGCCCGCGACGATCAGCAGGCCGATGCCCTTCGCCGGAATCAGCGCCAGGCCGATCACCAGGGCCACCGCCCACGCGCCCGCACCGCTGTGGAACCATTTGGCCACGGCGGCCCGCTCGGCGAGTTCGATGTTCTCTTGCAGCGAGGCGCGCAGCGGCGCGTCGTCGAACCGGAGTTTCAACGCGCGGCCCGACATTTCGTGCGTCACGGCGATCTGGGCTTCGGAGGTGATGCAGTACGCCCCGCTGCGGAGCTCCGACCACATCCCCAGGTTGACCTGCTCCAGCGCGAGCGCGAGGTAGTACTGGAAGATCTGCTCGTTCGGATGGTGCCGGACCACGTCCTCCATCAGTTCCAGCGCCTGGTCGTTCTTGTGCTGCTGGAGGTAGACGTTGGCGATGGCGGTGCGGTACAGCGGCTCGCCGGGCGCGAGACGCAGAGCCGTCTCGTATTCGCCGAGCGCTTCGTTCAGCGCCCCGGTGGCGAGAAACGCTTCGGCGTAGTCGAAGTGGTATTCCGGGCTGTCGGGCTTGAGGCTGATGGCCTCCCGGAATTCGAAGCCGGCGTCCTTGTAGTTGCCCATGACGAACGACGAGTTCGCCCGCACCGCCCACGCTTCGTGGTTCGCGCCGTTGACCGAGATCGCCTCGCGGGCGCAGTAGTACGCGGAGGGAGCGTTGCCGCGCTCGAAATACTCGCGTGCGAGGCTCAGCCAGTCCCGGCCGCCCTGCACCACGGGCGCGGGCTGATTGCTCGCCGGACGGTACTGCCTGGCCTGCTGGTCGAATTGCCGCCGCTGGTTCGGGTCGAGCAGCACGCGCTCGGCCTGACCGAGGTGCCGTACCCGGGCTTCGGCCTGCGCGCGTTTGACGGGATCCGACTGGCCCGCGCGCTTGTTCCACATTCTGCGCTGCTCGCGGATGGCCGTCTTGATGGCATTCGGGTCGGCGGTCTCGGCGAGGCCGAGGATTTCGTAGTAGTTGACGAATTCTTCGGTTGTCGTGGTCATGCTTCAATTCACCTCGAGGTCTTCGTTCTTCGTGCGTGCGACGCGGATTTCGCCCTCGCTGAGGTTGGCGACGTTGTCGACCTCGAACGTGCCGAGCGATTTGTCCGCGGTGAGGTCGGTGATCTCGACCTGAATGGTCTGGTCTATGTCGTAGTGGAATGTGATCTGGACCGGAGCATTCGCCGGATAGGGCGGAATGGCGAAGAGCTGCCCGCCGTCGGGCCACTTTCCTTCGGTGACGAACCGGACGTAGTCGAGATCCTCGTCGTCGCCCTGCGTGACGCAGATCCGCAGTTCGGTCTGGCCGTCGGCGACGGTGCCGAACACTTTGCTCGCCTTGGCTGGGATCTTGGTGTTGCGGGGGATCACGATGTTGTTCTTCGGTTCCCGGTTGTCGTTCAGGGCGACCGTGCCCAGCGCCTGCGAGGTGACGTCGAGGATGACCGGCTTCGGCGCCGTGCTCGAGGACGTCTCCGCTTCGGCGCGGATCGCAGCGCCGAGCGCCACGAGTTCGTCGGGGTTGCCCGCACGCAACGGCGGCTTGCCGGTCAGTTCCTCCAGCATCGCCGCCACCATGGGCATGCGCGTGGAGCCGCCGACGAGCAAGACGTGATCGAGGTCGGCGAAGCTCAGGCCCAATTCCTCCACGAGGGAATGGGTCAGGTCGCGCGACTGGTTCAGCAGGTCGCTGGTGAGGTCCTCGAACGTTTCCCGCGTGACGGTGAGCGTGTGTGTGACGCCGTTGTGGCTGAGCACGACTCGCGTTGACCCGGCGGAGCTCAGGGTGCGTTTGGCGAGTTCTGCTTTCTCGCGCAGATCGGCTTGGGTCTCGAACGCGTCGTCGAGATCGCCGCCGCCTCGGGCCATGTACTCCTCGTTGAGGTGGCGCATGAGCCGGTTGTCCCATTCGAAGCCGCCCAGTTCGTGCAGCCCATCGGTACCGAGCACGTCGAACACGCCGTCGCGGATCCGCATCACGGTGACGTCGAACGTGCCGCCGCCCAGGTCGTACACCATGACGGTGCCGCTGCGGCCGAGGTCGAGCCCGAAGGCCAACCCGGCCGCGGTCGGCTCGTTCACCACGCGCAGCACGTTGAGTCCGGCGATCGTTCCCGCGTCCCTGGTCGCCCGGCGGCGCGCGTCGTCGAAGAACGCCGGGACCGTGATCACCGCGTCGGTGACCTGCCCCTGCCCCAGGATCAATTCGGCGTCGTCTTTCAGCCGTTTGAGAATCATCGCCGAGACTTCCTCGGCCGAATAGGCGCGATCGTCGGAGGTGACGAATCGCCAGTCCGGATTGCCCATCTGCCGCTTGACGAACTGCACGACATCCAGCGGCGCGGTCGCCGCGGACCGTTTGGCCATCGAGCCGACGAGCACGCTGTCGGAGTCGAAGAAGACCACCGAAGGCGTGATCCGCTCGCCGTCCCGGTTGACCAGGATCTCCGGTTTCCCGCCCGCGCCGACGACGGCGACCGCTGAATACGTGGTACCGAGATCGATACCGACGGTGTGTGCCACTGATTGCCCTCCCGATGCGTCTGGTGACGATGCACGCGAATTGATACTGCGAAAATTCGAGGCCGGAACGATTTTCCCTGCGATCTCATCGGATAAGCCGCACGACGGGCGCCGGACGGTCGGCGAGAACGATCAGGGATTCGGTGCCTTCCATTCGTATTTGCACATCTGGCACTGGTATTTCTGCCACCCCTGACGATCCTTCTCGCCGATATCCATTCCGGTCTTCTTGCCGCACTGTGGACACACTTCGGCCATTGCTGGTCCTTCCGGTAGGGGGAACGGTGCGACAGGCTCGGGTGGCGCACCGGATTGAAAGCATATAAGTCGCCGTGGGTGATTGATCAGCGAATTTCGCGGTGATTTCCGACCCGTATTCCGGCCGGTGGGCCGATTTTTGCCGGTACCGAGGTGTGTCGCTGGAATATTGCTCGAACGCTCGTTCTCCGGCAAGATCTTGCGGTGTCCGAGTCGTCCGCCGAGCAATCGAAAAGCGATGAGGTCATCGACACGTCGGCGATCGGTAGTCTTCGAGCGCCGGATCGCCGGCTGCGGCACTCTTCAACCGGCCGGGCGAGCAAGATCTTGCTGTGCGATACGCATTACGAAACCTACTGGTTCGATAGACATTTGGAGTCTTGCCGACGAGTGTCGGCAGCGATGAAGATCGCGCTATGGAACCGAACTTACGAGTGCTTGTCGCCTCGCCGTTGGGCGGAATCATCGCCCCTGTGCTGTCGCAGTACTTTCCGGCGTCGACCGTCGCGGTCGCCTCCGACGTCGACGAGGTGCGCGGTCGAATCGTGGGACGTTTCCGGTTCGATGTGGTCATCTCGGATCTGATCTGGAACAAACCCGAAATGGAGTACCGGTTCGACGGTTTGGATGTTCTGGACTTGCTCCGGGAAACCAAACGGCAGAGCGAGGTCCTGCTCGCGGCTCAAGGACACAGCATGGAGAGCGATCATCTCGACGAGGCGCGGCTGCGCGCGGACGAGATCGCCGAGTTCTACGACAAGTCCTCCGGTGTGCCCGCGCTGCTGGATGCTATTCAGCGCGCCGCGACCGGCCGCAGCGACCAGGTCGCGCCGCCGCCGCAAGGGCCGCCCGCGTTGTGCGCGCTGTTCACCGAACAGCGTGGCGAGACGGCGGGCCGGCTGGCGGGTGCGATCGCGGCCAAGTCGGCGTGGGACTACAACTCTCTCGCCCAGGTCGCTCGTGTCGGTCTCAACACCGCCAACAAGGCGACCAATACTTATATCGGCCCGATCATCCTCGCTCGGAAGGAGTTGCCCGAGGGCACGCCGTTGACCCAGGGCGCGGTTTTTCGCTGGTGCGGTGAGCACGCGCACTACCTCATCAGCTGGTGCCGCCGAAATGGGCACGCTGATGTCCTCGGTCCGCGATTCACCTGACGGCACAGCCCGCTTTCGGCGCTCCCGGTCCGGCATCAGCGCCCTGCCCGTTCCGCTCGGTGGCGCGACGGCGGTATCCGCCGCAGGGAACGACGGCGACGGCGTCGGCTCGATGACGTCTCCGAGCGGTGCGGCGACGAGGAGTCGCATGAATCGGTTCCCCTCTCATGGCCCCCCGGGTGGAGAGTTCTCTGTCGCGTCGGCGGTGCTGGAACAGGAATCAAGTATGGACCTCGGAGAGACGGTCGCGGGGGGATCGTCGATGTAGGATCTGGCACTCCGAAAAGCCCGCCGGGTGCGTAATAGCTTGGTCGACAGTCGTTTTCACCGATGCTTGCCGCGGTACCGCGCTAGGTCGCAATATCTTGCTCGCAGGCTCCGTGCGTATTCGGCGTGAGTGAAGCCTTCTCAGTCAGAATGAACTCGTGAGCCAACTGTCCACGCTCTCCGTCCCGGAAATCGCCACCGAGCGCCGCGACGGACTGGCCACCGCGGTCACGCTCGCGGGAGCCTTGGCGCTGTTGCCGGGTGCCGGTGCGCAGGGCCGCTGGAACGAACTGGGCGGGGGAGAGTTCCTGGCGAGGCTCGAGCGGTCTTGACGCCTCCCATCGGCAAGATCTTGCTGGCACGTATCCATCTCGAGCCGAATGGAACCCGGGTGCCGTGACAGCCGGTCAGACCTGGTACGGCACCCGGATTGCGATCGGCTCGGCGGCAGGCGAATGCTTGGCTGGCGAGGTGCGATGCGCCGAGTGCCAGCATTCCAACCGGGACGACCACCTGTTCTGCCGCAGATGTGGCGTGCGTTCACGCCGAAGGTACGACGCGGTGGCAGCGGAGGCGGTGGAGGAATTGCGGTCTTCCCTGAGCGATCTGCTCGACCGGATCAGCCGGTGTGACATCGATCTGGCGGAACGGCAGTTGGTCGAGGAGACGACTCGGCGGGCGGCGGCCGAGGCGGCGAAGGAGCGGCCGAATCGGATCGTGCTCACGGGGGTGCTGTACGCGGTCGGGGAGTCGGTGGCGGGCGTCGCCTCTCTGGCGACCGCGGTGACGGCGTCGAAGGACGCGGTCAAGGCGGTGTTCAGCTGATCCGCCGCGCACTGCGGGTCTAGACATACATACGGTATGTATGTAACAGTGGTCGGGAACCGAGACCACTGGGAGGACCCATGGCAACCAGCACAGCACTAGGCCGCACCCACGATGTGGACCTGCCCGGCGGCCGTATCCGCTACCACGAGACGGGTGCGGGCGCCCCTGTCGTCTTCGTGCACGGCTTGCTCGTCAACGCGGACCTCTGGCGCAAGGTGGTGCCCGCTGTCGCAGCGGCCGGGTACCGCTGCCTGACGCCGGACTGGCCGCTCGGCTCGCACGAGATCCCGGTGCCGGACGCGGAACTGACTCCGGCCGGTGTCGCCGATCTCATCGCCGCGTTCCTCGAACGCCTCGACCTCACCGACGTCACCTTGGTCGCCAACGACACCGGCGGAGCGATCACGCAGGTGTTGCTGACCCGCGACCGCTCCCGCGTCGGCCGGGTGGTGCTCGCCTCGGTGGACAGCTACGAGGGCTTCCTGCCGCAGCCGTTCACCACGCTGCCGCTGCTGGCCAGGATCCCCGGCTCGCTGCGCCCGCTGACCGAGTTGCTGCGCATCCGCGCGCTGCACCGGCTGCCGGTGGCCTTCGGCTGGGTCACCAAACGGCCGGTCCCGCCGGAGATCGTCGACTCCTACCTGCTGCCGAGCCGCGACTCCGCCGCGATCCGGAAAGATCTGCGGCGCTTTCTGAAATCGGCGCATCGCCGATACACCCTGGAAGCCGCCCGTCATTTCGCCGAAGTCGACATTCCGGTACTGCTGGCCTGGGCGCGGGAGGATCGGTTGTTCCCCGTGTCGTTCGCCGAACGCCTGGCTCGCGACCTGCCGGACGCGACGCTGAAGCTCATCGACGACTCCTACACCTTCCTGCCGGAAGATCAGCCCGAGTTGCTCGCCGAATCGATTCTGGAGTTCACTCGGCTGCATGCCACGCCGTAGCCAGGAAGACCGCTCCCGAGCGACCAGAGCCGCGCTCGAACAGGCGGGACGCCGCCTGTTCACCGAGCGCGGCTTCGCGGGCACCTCCGCCGAGGAGTTGGTCACCGAGGCCGGCGTCACCCGGGGCGCGCTGCACCACCACTACGGCGACAAGCGCGGACTGTTCCTCGCGGTGCTGGAGCAGATCGAGGCGGAGATCACCGAGGAGATCGAAAACGCCATCGCCGCAGTAGATTCCGACGATGTGATGGCCGGGATGGCGGCGGGTCTCGCGCTGTTCCTTGAGATCTGCCAGCGTCCGGCGATGCTGCGCATCGCCCTCACCGACGCCCCCGCCGTGCTCGGTTGGCAGGCCTGGCGCGAATTCGAATCCGCCCACGGCCTAGGCCTGATCACCGCGCAACTCGAACGTGCCCGCGCCGCCGGGTTGATCGCCGACGCCCCCGTTCCCGTGCTGGCCCAGCTCGTCGTGAGCGTGGTCAGCGAGGCGTCCCTGATCGTCGCGCACGCCGAAGACCCCGACCTCGCCCGCGCCCAGACCCAGCAATCGGTGCTGCTGTTGATCTCGGGGCTGCTGCGCGCCGACGGGTGAACGCGGCCGACCGCGCGGTACCACGGGGGAGCGATGTCGCCTCGCTGGAAATCCGCGCGCAGGTCGCAACCGCCTGCCCCGTTCTGAGCAGCCGGGGTCTTATCCTGCGCATGTGACAGAGCAACCAGCGCGCTCGGCGCATCGGTTTCGACGGCGTGCGACGCCGCTGGCAGCGTGGTTCGTGCTGGCGGCGTGCGGTGCCGCGACCAGGCCGTTCAGCTGGCAGGCAACCGCGATGGTGGCGGTGGCGGCACTCGCGGGGATGGTGCTTGCCTTCCGCGTGCGAATCGAGCGACCCCCGTCCACCGCCCGGCTCAGGCGCGGCACAGCCGTGTGGTCGGCACTGCTGGTCGCGGCGTCGGCATGGGAGGTCTACGCCCTTCTGCGGCAGCCCGCCCTGAACCGGCCGAGCCACGAACACCCGACACTGTCCACGCTGCTGGACCCGGCGCTCGAACAATGGCCGCTGCGATTCGCCGGATGGCTGTTGTGGCTCGCAGCCGGATGGTGGCTGGTCTCCGGATGAGCGATCGAACCGCCGTCCTCCTCGGATTCGCCCTGCTCCTGACGGCCGCGCTCGCCGCAGTAGTGATCACGCGCCTGCGCCGGGACCTGATCGCAACGCTGGGAGAGACGATCGCCTACCTGACCGGCACCCGGGCGACGAGAATCGCCGCAGTACTCGTGTGGGCATGGCTCGGCTGGCACTTCCTGGCCCGGTGACGGCCAGTCCATGCGCCGAATCGTTCACGCGTGACCACAGCGGGCCCGGTCGCGGTGCCGGGCGAAGTCAGAGCGCCTATTGCGCCGCCGCGACTCGGCGCACCCACGAGTGACCGCCTCGAAGCGACGGAGGAGCAAGCGGCCGCCGCGCGAGCGATGCAGGCGGCGAACACACCGGGTTGATGCGTTGTCCAACCGACACCGGTGCCCCCTTCTCCGCGCCGCCGTTTCGCGGCCCGGCTCGCGTGTGCGCGGCCGCCGCGTACGCGACGAACGGCCAAGTGGGCGCATTCGGGCCGAGCAGACAGCCAGCCGTTACAACCCGCGTGCACGCGGTAGCGAGCTGCGAAACGACGCGCCCAGCGCACTCCGACCACGTCTTTCGAGCGAAGCGAGACCGAGCATGCGCCGTTCGGGGCTCGGCTCGCGTTTGCGTGGCCGCCGTGTGGACGACGGAGGAGTAGCCGACATTCGGCCACTACACCCTGCGTGCATCGGGTAGTGAGCTTCGATACGACGCGCCCAGCGCACTCCGACCACGTCTTTCGAGCGAAGCGAGACCGAGCATGCGCCGTTCGGGGCTCGGCTCGCGTTTGCGCGGCCGCCGT
>NZ_JBHWFB010000016.1:0-202829 GCF_042733915.1 Nocardia sp. NPDC059691
CCCGAACCACTCACCACCACACCAGCAACAACCAAAGCCGAGACCGTTATCGGAGCAGATACACGCATTCGGCCACACCCAATCCTCGACGTCGTGGGAGCGGCCGTCCGGGACATCCCCTGCCCAGGCCGCTCTGGACAACGTTGTCCAGGTTACCCACCAGTCAGGTCCTTATTCGGTATTTCCGGTTGATCACTGGTTACCGACGGTGAAACCGATGCCGGAGCGGGCTTTCGGCCGAAGCTTTTCTTGCGGCCGCCCTTTCCGGCGCTGTCCGTCCGGCTCTCCGGATCCGGGGATTCCGCGTACTCCATGCGGTCCAGAATTTCTTTCAGCTCTTCCAATTCCCGGCGCAGGTAATCGCGCGTGGCCACTTCGCCGACCGCGATGCGCAGCGATGCGAGTTCCCGGGCCAGGAACTCGGTGTCCGCCTTGGTCTGAGCGGCCCGCACCCGGTCCTCCTCCAGGGCGACCCGGTCCCGGTTGTCCTGCCTGTTCTGCGCCAACAGGATCAGCGGCGCCGCGTAGGCGGCCTGAGTGGAGAACGCCAAGTTCAGCAGGATGAACGGATACGGGTCCCAGCGCAGCGTGACCACGAAGATGTTCACCAGGATCCAGACCACCACCACGATCGTCTGGACCGCTAAATACCGACCGGTCCCCAGGAATCGTGCCACCCGCTCGCTGCTGCGGGCCAAAGCCTCGGCGTCCCATTCCAATCGGAACCGGCTTTCCACCGGCGTCTCCAGCCGTTGGCGGGCCCTGCTGTGACCGAGCCGCACGCCCGGGTCGTTCTCGCTCACGGTGTGTCCTTTCGGGCGTGCGCGGGGTCGTGCGGGCTCACGCTCCGCCCCGTTCGTCGGTCTCTTCCTGGTCGCGCCAGTCCTCTGGCAGCAGGTGGTCGAGGACGTCGTCGACGCTGACCGCGCCGAGCAGGTGGTTCTCCTCGTCCACCACCGGTCCGCAGACCAGGTTGTAGGTCGCGAAGTACCGGGTCACCGCGGCCAGGGGCAGTTCGGGGCGCAGCGTCGACAGATCGGTGTCGAGGATCCCGCCCACCAGGTGGGCGGGTGGTTCGCGCAGCAACTGCTGGATGTGCACCGAACCGAGGTAGCGGCCGGTCGGCGTAGCGGTGGGCGGACGGACCACGAACACCATGGAGGCCAGCGCGGGAGTGAGGTCCGGGTTGCGCACCCGCGCCAGCGCTTCGGCCACCGTCGTGGACGGGGTGAGAATGACCGGCTTGGGCGTCATCAAGCCGCCCGCGCTGTAAGGGGAGTGCTCGAGCAGCCTGCGCACCGGCTCGGACTCCTGCGGGTCCATCAGGGCGAGCAGCGATTCGGCCTCGCCCTCCGGCAGTTCGCCCAGCAGGTCGGCGGCGTCGTCGGGGTCCATCGCCTCCAGCACGTCGGCGGCTCGGCGCACCTCCAGGTGGCTGAGCAACTCGACCTGCTCGTCGTCGGGCAGTTCCTGCACCACGTCGGCCAGACGTTCGTCGTCCAGCGCGACGGCCACCTCGATCCGCCGTTTCTCCGGCAGCTCGCGCAGTTGCTGTGCCACGTCGGCCGCGCGCATGCCCTCGAACCGTTCGAGCAGTTGCGTCACGTCCTGTCCCGGCCTGCCGATCTCGTGGGGCGTCAGGCCGGACACCCTGGTCCAGTCCACCACGTGCACCGTGCGCCTGCGGCCAAGCCTGCGGTGCCCGCGCACGGCCACCCTGCTGACCAGCCAGTCCCTGGAACGCGCCTGTTCGATGCCGAGATCGGCCACGTGGACGTCCACGCCGGCCAGGTCGGGCAGGTCGGGGTCATCGACCCGCACCACCGAGTCGACGATCTGCGCCAAGGCGAGCATCTCGCCCGGTCGCTGGGTGAAACGGCGCAGGCTGACCGTTCCGGTGTTCAGCGTGACCACGCCGGGCTCGATCGCGGTGATCCGCAGGATCGGCACGAAAATGCGCCGCCGGGTAGGCAGTTCGACGACCAGGCCGTGCACGCGGGGCTGCTGGCGGTCGGACCGCACGGCCACGACGACGTCACGAATCCGGCCGATAGACTCCCCGTCCGGTCCCAGTACCGCCAAACCGGCCAGCCTGGCGACGTACACCCTGGTAGCTGCCATGCTGCCAAGGCTAGATGTTCGCGCGCGGGTGTTCGCATCCCGCCACGATCGACGGGAGTGATCATGAAGCCACGCCGTTCGGTGCTCGCGTGCCCGGGCAGCAACCCGAAGATGATCGAGAAGGCCAAGACATTGCCCGTCGACGAGGTGTTCCTCGATCTGGAGGACGCGGTCGCGCCGGTCGCGAAGGCCGAGGCGCGGGCGAACATCGTCGCGGCGCTGAACGACTCCGGGTGGGGAACGCAACTCCGGGTGGTCCGGGTGAATGACTGGACCACCGAATGGACCTACGCCGACGTCATTTCCGTGGTCGAGGGCGCGGGCGCGCGGCTGGACGCGATCCTGCTGCCCAAGGTGACCGACGCGGGCCAGGTGCGCGCGCTGGACCTGCTGCTGACCCAGCTGGAGAAGACCTGCGGCCTGGACGTCGGACGGATCGGCATCGAGCCGCAGATCGAGAACGCCGTGGGACTGCGCGACATCGACGCGATCGCCACCGCGAGTCCCCGGGTGCAGACCCTGGTCTTCGGCCCGGCGGACTTCATGGCCAGCATCAACATGCGCACGCTGGTGGTCGGCGAACAGCCGGAGGGCTACGACACCGGCGACGCCTACCACCACATCCTGATGACCATCCTGCTCGCCGCCCGCGCCCACGGCCTCCAGGCGATCGACGGCCCGTACCTGCAGATCCGGGACGTGGACGGCTTCCGCCGAGCCGCCGCGCGCACGGCCGCGCTCGGGTTCGACGGCAAGTGGGTGCTGCACCCCGGTCAGATCGAGGCGGCCAACGAGATCTTCAGCCCGCGGCAATCGGACTACGACCGCGCCGAGGAGATCCTGGACGCCTATGCCTTCCACACCTCGGCGGCGGGCGGCGCCCGCGGCGCGGTGATGCTCGGCGACGAGATGATCGACGAGGCCAGCGCCAAGATGGCCCAGGTGATCGCGGAAAAGGGCCGCGCCGCCGGAATGACGCGCACCACGCGTTTCACACCACCGCGGAATGCGTCGGAATAGCAGAATGGAACTATGACGAATCCCTTGGGGAACTCGAGCCGTGCGCGGCAGGCCCTCCCGACGCCTCCGTCGGGCTGGCCGGTCGGCTCCTACCCGACCTACGCCGAGGCGCAGAAGGCGGTCGACTATCTGGCCGACAACCAGTTCCCGGTGCAGGACGTGACCATCGTCGGTGTCGACTTGATGCAGGTCGAGCGGGTTCTCTACCGGCTGACCTGGGGCAAGGTGATCGGCGGCGGCGTGGTGTCTGGCGCCTGGCTCGGCCTGTTCCTCGGTCTGCTGCTGAGCCTGTTCACCACCAGCGGCGCGCTGGGCCCGCTGATCGTCGGCTTGGTCGGCGGCATCATCTTCGGCCTGATCTCGACCTCGATCCCCTACGCGGCGACCAGGGGTCAGCGCGACTTCGCGTCCACCATGCAATTGGTGGCGGGCCGCTACGACGTGCTGTGCGATCCGAAGTCGGCCGAGCAGGCACGGGACATGCTCGCGCGGCTGGCGATCTGACGTATGGAAGTGCTGGAGACGGTCCGCACCGAGGTGCTGGGCCATTTCGGGGTGGACGCCGCGAACGTCGACGCCGCGTCGGTCACTTTTCTGGGCTTGGAGCCGATCGAGATCCTGCGCATCGTCGAGGACGATCTGGTGCACTACGTGACGCTGGGCGGCAGCAGGCATCCCATGGGCGATCCCACCGCGGTGCACGCCGACCCGGTGCGCGGCCCGCGCGCGGAACTCGTGCTGACGTTGCGGTCCGGTGTGGGAGCCAGTTCGGGGCTGGCCAAGTCGCTCGGCGTGCTCGCCGCGGCGCCGGTCGTGGAAGGTGTTGTGCTGCAAGCGGACGCGCTGATGGATCTGGGTGAGCCGATGTGGCGCGACGCGCCGTTCACCGCGGTTCTGCTCGGTGAGAGCGACATTCCCGAGGTGCCGCTGCCGGACCCGGCGGAGCCGGTGCGTTATTTCGCGGTGACGCCGGTGACCGCGACCGAGGCGGCCTGGGTCCGGGTGCGGGGTGCGCAGGCGTTGCGGGACGCGTGGCAGGAGGCCGGCATCGATGTGCGCGACCCGAGGCGCGGCGCCGCCAGCTTGTGAGGCTTCCCCCGGCTACAGCCACTTGTTGCGGCGGAAGGTGAAGAACAAGCCGGTGCAGATGGCGAGGATGAGCACCCACACCATCGGATAACCCCACACCTGGTGCAGTTCGGGCATGTGGTCGAAGTTCATCCCGTAGATGCCCGCGATCATCGTGGGCACGGCAGCGATCGCCACCCACGCCGAGATCTTGCGCATGTCGGTGTTCTGCTGCACGCCGATCCGGGCCAGCGCGGCGCTGATCAGCGCACTGAGCGCCTCGTCGAAGTCGTTGATCCGCTCGGCCACGGCGGCGTGATGCTCGGCGACATCGCGCAGATAGCGCCGGACCTCCTTCGGCACCGGCAGATCCGTTTTGCGACTGAGCTGCTCCAGCGGCGCGGCGAGCGGATTCACCGCGCGCCGCAGCTCGACCACCTCACGTTTGAGCTGGTAGATGGATTCCACCGTCACCTTGCTGCGCGGGGTGAAGATCTCCTCTTCCATCTCGTCGATGTCGTTCTCGACCGACTGGGCCACGTCGATGTAGGAGTCCACGATCCGGTCGGCGATCGCGTGCAGCACCGCGCCCGGTCCGAGAGCCAGCTGCTCGGGGTCCTCCTCCAGCGCCTTGCGCACCTCGGCCAGGCCGGAATGCTCACCGTGGCGGACGGCGACCACGAAGTCGGGACCGGTGAACACGATGATCTCGCCGGTCTCCACGATCTCGCTGACGCTGTTCATCTCGTGCGGGACGTAGCTGACCGTGCGCAACACCAGCAGCAGCGAATCGTCGTAGCGCTCCAGTTTCGGCCGCTGGTGCCGTTGCAGGGCGTCGTCGGTGGCGAGCTGGTGCAGGCCGAACGTCGCGGCGATGTCTTCCATCTGCGTCTCGTCGGGATCGTGCAGGCCCACCCAGACGAATCCGTTCGGCTGCTCACGGGCCCGCGCCAGCGCGGCCTTGTGGGTGAACCGCCCCGGCAGCCGCTTGCCGTCCACGTACACCGCGCAGTCGACGATCGCCTGTGCGGTCGGAACCGGGATGAACCGCTGCCCGGATTGCGACGGTGTCCGGCCGGAGCCACGAAGCGACGAAAGCGGAGAAAAGGACGGCACGCTGACGATGCTACGTCGCCGTGGGCTGCCGGAACGTCGCCTGCGCGTGCGGGACGACCGCGCGGCACTGTAAGACTTGAAGACGTGCGCATCGACCTGCATACCCATTCGACCGCGTCCGACGGCACCGATACCCCGGCGGAACTCGTACGGAACGCGGCCGCCGCGGGCCTGGACGTCGTCGCGATCACCGATCACGACACCACGGCCGGATGGTCGGAAGCGGTCGACGCGCTGCCGAAGGGGCTGACGCTGGTCCGCGGCATGGAGATGTCCTGCGTCGGCCTGGGGGAGGACGGCTGGCCGGTGCCCGTACATTTGCTGGCCTACCTGTTCGACCCGACCCATCGCGGCTTCGCCGAGGAACGCGAGCGGCTGCGCGCCGAACGGGTGGAACGGCTGCGCGCCATGGCCGAGCGGATGGCGGCCGACGGACTGCCGATCGATCCCGACGCCGTGCTGGCCTCGGCGGGGCCGTCGGCCGGGCGCCCGCATCTGGCCCGGGCGCTGGTCGCCGCGGGCGTGGTGCCCAGCGTGGACGCGGCGTTCGACGAATTGCTCGCCCCGCACGGTCCCTACTACGCCGAGAAGGCCGACACCCCGGTGCGTCGCGCGGTGCAGATGATCGCCACCGCGGGCGGGGTCAGCGTGCTGGCGCACACCAGGGCGCGCAAGCGGGGCAGGCTGCTCGCCGTCGACGACATCCGGGAGCTGGCCGCGCTCGGGCTCGGCGGCCTGGAGATCGCGCACCCGGACCACTCCGCGGCCGACCGCGAGCTGCTCACCGATCTGGCCGCGGAACTCGGCCTGCTCACCACCGGTTCATCGGACTATCACGGCACCAACAAGACCATTCGGCTCGGCGAGTTCACCACCGACGCAACGCAATTCGAGAAGCTGGTGGGCAAGGCCTCCGGCGTGCCGGTGATCGCCGCGTGAGATTCGTGCGCGGCCTCAGCGGCATCGTCGCCGGTGGCGTCGTGGTGGGCATGCTGGTCGTGGTCGGCGCCGCGGTCATCGCGCAGCGGCGCGGCTTCCCCGGTCCCGGCGCCGAATCGGTCGCCTGGCACGTGGCGGCCGCGGTGGTCGCCCTGGTGGCGCAGATATATTCGGACCGGCATCGTGGTTCGGCCGCCTTTACCGGTTCGATGATCGTTTTTCTGGCTGCTGGACTATTGCTGTGGACGCAATGGTGGAGCTGACTCCCGAGTTTTGGTTGCGGGCCGATGAATTGTGCCCGAACATTTTTCTTTATGACCGAACTCGAGACGGATGTACTGGTACTCGGCGGTGGTCCCGCCGGTACCTGGGCGGCCGTCTCGGCCGCCGCGGCCGGCGCCACCGTGGTGCTCGTCGACAAGGCGCGCTGCGGGTCGAGCGGGCCGACGGCGTACGGCGCGATCTCGCTGTGGCACCTTCCGCCCGGCCCGGCGCGGGACGAGGCGGTCCGGCGCGGGCACGCGCACGGCGGCGCGCTGGGTGATCCGGACTGGATGCACCGCGTGCTCGAGGAAAGTCACCAGCGGGTCGAGCAATTGGCCCGCTGGGGCTATCACATCGCCGGTGACCCCGCGGGTCCGGCCAGGCGGCGCAGCTATCTCGACGGCGCTCGCTACCTGCGGCGAATGCGCCGCGCGGTGCGGGAAGCGGGGGTCCGGGTACTCGATCATCACCCGGCGTTGCAACTGCTGGTGGACCGCGACGGCGTAGTGCGCGGCGCCACCGGACTGCGCCCCCACGACGGGTTCGGGCGCTGGACCGTGCGCGCGGGTGCGGTCGTGGTGGCCACCGGTGGCTGCGCGTTCCTGTCCGGGGCGGCGGGCACCGACGTGGACACCGGCGACGGTCTGTTGTTCGCCGTGGAAGCGGGCGCCGAGCTGTCCGGGATGGAGTTCTCCTGCGCCTACAGCCTGATTCCGCCAGGGAAGGCCGAGCCCACCGCGCTGCGGAATCTCGCCTTGCGGTTCGCCCCGCTCTACGACGAATCCGGCGTCGAGCTGCCCGGGCATCGCTCGGCGGCGCTCGCGGCCATCGCCGATGGTCAGCGGGTTTTCGCCGCCCTGGACGACGTACCGGTGGCCCTCCGGTCCCGGCTGGCGCGCCATGGCTTCGTCGACCGTGCCGAACGGGTGCCGCTGCGCGCCGTGCTGGAGGGCACCGTGCGCGGCACCGGCGGACTGCGCGTCACCGGACCGGAATGCGCGACCACCGTCGCGGGCCTGTTCGCCGCGGGCGACGTGGTCAGTCGTGAGCCGCTCACGGGCGCGGTGAGCGGATTCGGCGGACTGAGCGCGGCGTGGGCGATCGCTTCCGGCGTCTGGGCAGGCGCGGGCGCGGCGAAATTCGCCCGGACGACGGACCGGCGTGCCCCGGCGCGCGAGGTGACCGGAGCCGGGCTCAATGCCGTGGCGCGGATCGATCCGAGGGCGGTGGTCGGCCTCGTCCAAGAGCACACTCTGCCGTTGCGACGCAGCTACTGGCGCAGCGCGGGCAGTCTGCGCGACAGCATCGGCGAACTCGACGGCATGTGGCCAGGGGCGGAATTCGACCTCGGCGGCAGCGGCGCCGACCTGCTGCGGGCCCGGCAGGCCGCCGCGCTGCTCGCGGTGGCGCGCTGGACCAAATACAGCGCGCTGACGCGCACGGAGAGCCGCGGCATGCACCGCAGGACCGATCATCCCGGCGCGTCCGACACTTGGCGGACGCGACTGATGTCCGGTGGCGTGCGCAGCGTGTGGGTGCGCCCGGACGCGCCGAGGACGATGCCGGAGCAGCCCCGCGATATCGTCGCTTGACCGTGCGCCGCCGGGCGGTGCTCGGCCCGCTGGTACTCACACCGCCGCCGCCCCGAGCGGTGCGATCGCTCACCGCGCGCGACTGCTGAACGGGGAGTTTCCGCTTACCTGAGGGTAATTCCCGCCCCCTAACGTTGGGTGATGGAGCACGACACGGCCCAGGTGGTAACCGGTTTGGCAACTTGCCTACCGGACTGGCAGAATGTGTCGGATTCCTTGCCTCCGCCACCGCCGGGTGAGGGAATCACGGAGGTCTCCGCCTCGCCGACGTACCGTCGCGACCCGCGAGATCACACCGCACGTTCTGTCCGGGCGCACCCGCTCGGTTCTGCTTCGCGGATCAGTGCCGCGCCCGCCATCGAGAACTCGGCAAGTCGCGTTCGCCGCTCGCAGCCAGCTCGAAACGCACCGGTCAGCGCACCCGATGAGCGTTGTGAAACCCCTTATACCCATTACCCGGTGGTAACCGTCCCCCGGTTTAGCCCGACCCGAGCAGGAGTGAAATCGTGTCACCTGTGACTGATGCACCGAATTCCACGGCAAGCTTGTCCGAAATCACAAACGACGAAATTTTCGCGGGACATCTCGGCGGCAAGCTCTCGGTCGAACTCAGTGCGCCCCTGGAGACCCAGCGCGATCTGTCGATCGCCTACACCCCGGGCGTCGCCCAGGTCAGCCGCGCGATCGCGGAGGACGAGGCGCTGGCCAAGCGCTACACCTGGACCGATCGGCTCGTGGTCGTGGTCAGCGACGGCACCGCCGTGCTCGGCCTCGGCGACATCGGCCCGCGCGCCTCGCTTCCGGTGATGGAGGGCAAGGCGGCGCTGTTCAAGAAGTTCGCCGGGCTGGATTCGATCCCGATCGTGTTGGACACCAAGGACGTCGACGCGATCGTCGAGACGCTGATCCGCCTGCGGCCGAGCTTCGGCGCGGTGAACCTGGAGGACATCTCCGCGCCGCGCTGCTTCGAGATCGAGAAGCGCGTCATCGAGGCGCTCGACTGCCCGGTGATGCACGACGACCAGCACGGCACCGCCATCGTGGTGCTCGCCGCGCTCAACGGCGCCGCCAAGGTGCAGGGCCGCGGCATCGAGGGCCTGAAGGTCGTGGTGTCCGGCGCGGGCGCCGCCGGTGTCGCGTGCACGAACATCCTGCTGGCCGCCGGGGTCCGCGACGTGACCGTGCTCGATTCGAAGGGCATCGTCGGCGCCGACCGCGGCGACCTCAACGAGGTGAAGGCCGAGCTGGCCACCCGCACCAACCCGCGCGGCCTCACCGGCGGCGCGGCGGAGGCGCTGGCGGGCGCCGACGTGTTCCTCGGCCTGTCGGCCGGTCTGATCGCCGAGGAGCTCATCGCGTCGATGGCGCCGGAGGCGATCGTGTTCGCCATGTCCAACCCGGACCCGGAGATCCACCCCGAGGTGGCCCGCAAGTACGCCGCGATCGTGGCCACCGGCCGCAGCGATTTCCCGAACCAGATCAACAATGTGCTCGCGTTCCCCGGCGTCTTCAAGGGCGCGCTGGACGCGGGCGCCCGGCGGATCACCGAGGGCATGAAGATCGCCGCCGCCGACGCCATCCTCAGCGTCGTCACCGACGAACTCGGCCCGGACAAGATCGTGCCGAGCCCGCTGGACCCGCGGGTGGCTCCGGCCGTCGCCGAAGCGGTCGCCGCCGCCGCCCGCGCCGAGGGCGTCGCGTAACCCCACCGCACGCCAGCCGAAGGGCGCCCATTCGACCGCGAATGGGCGCCTTTCGCGTGTCGCGGCCGAGTAAGCGCCTCGCGTCACCGACGACTGAGCGGACACGTGGAGAGCTAGTTGGGCACGGTGGCTCGGTCCTGGGGCGATAGCGGAGCAGATTGCGCGGCCGGGGTCGGGCGACGCAACCGGACGGTGCCCGGCGCGCTGACCCACACCGCGAACGCCAGCAGCCCGTCCAGCAGCATGGCAAGCACCGCCACCAGTAGCGCGCCGACCAGCACGCGGTCGTAGCGGTAGAGGCTGATCCCGTCGAAGATGTAGCGGCCCAAGCCGCCGAGGTTGACGTAGGCGGCGATCGTCGCGGTGGCCACCACCTGGAGGGTCGCGCCGCGCAGCCCGGTGAGCAGGATGGGCAGCGCGTTGGGCACCTCCACTCGGAACAGGATCTGCCGTTCGGTCATGCCCATGGCGCGCGAGGCGTCCACGACGTCGGCGGGAACGTTCGCGATTCCCGCGTACGCGCCCGCGAGCAGCGGGGGGATGCCGACCGTGATCAGTGCCAGCAGCGGCGGTATCAAGCCGAGGCCGAGCAGCAGTACCAGGAAGGTCAACAGGCCGAGGGTGGGCAGCGCGCGCATGGCGTTGGCGAAGCCGACCAGCACCGCCGCCCCACGCCGGGTGTGGCCGATGATCAGGCCGAGCGGTACGGCGATCCCCGCGGACACGGCGACGGTCAGGAAGCTGTACCAGAGGTGCTGGACAATGCGGCTCCCGATGCCCGACGGACCGCTCCAGTTGGCGCCGTCGGTGAAGTAGTGCCAGGCGTCGAGGAAAAGGTTCATGCCGCAGTGCCTTTCGCCCTGACGGTCCTGGCGTCCGCGCGCACCCAGGGCGTCGACCAGCGGCCCAGCGCGTACACCACCCGGTCGGCGACCAGCGCGAGCGCGAGCGTCACGATGATGCCCGCCATGATCTCGTCCGGATAATCGCGCTGGTAGCCCTGGGTGAACAGTTTGCCGAGCCCGCCGACGCCGATCAGCGCGCCGACCGACACCATCGCGATATTGGTCACCACAACCACCCGCAGACTGGATACGAAGACCGGCACGGCAAGTGGCATATCCACGGTGAGCGTGCGGCGCAGCGGGCCGTGGCCCACCGCGTCGGCCGCGTCGAGCACCGTGGCGGGCACCGAGTCCAGAGCCGCCGGGACCGCGATCACCAGCAGCGCCGTGGAATAGATGGTGAGCGCGATGATCACGTTCAGCGGGTCGATGGCCGAGATGCCGACGAGCGGAGGAATGATCACGAACAGCGCCAGCGACGGAACGGTGTAGGCCAGGCTCGCGGTGGTCACCGTGACCCGGCGCAGCCACGCCGCTCGCCGCACCAGCGCGCCGACCGGGACCGCGATCACCAGGCCAAGCAACAGTGGCACCAGGGCGAGATAGAGGTGGGTCGCGGTGATTCCCATGATCTCCGAGAAGTTCTCGACGAGGTATCTCATGCCGCTCTCCGGATTCCGGCGCGCACGACGCCGTCTCGCTCACGTCCGTTCACGGCACTCGTTCTTCGAAGAAGTGCCGGTTGCGTTCGGCGTCTTCGTGGGCGCGCTGCCCGGCCAACTGCTCGAGCACCTCGGTGGCCAGCACTCCGCCGCGTACCGCACCGGCGCCGTCGACGGCGACACCGATTCCGGATGGCGAGGAGATCGCGGCGTCCAGCGCCTGGCGCAGGTCGCCGGACGGGGTGAACAGCGAACCGCCCGCCGACATGCTGTCCGACAGTGCGCGGCCCGCGCGGAATCCCTCGACGCCGGTGACGTCCATCCAGCCCACCGGCTTGCGGTCGGTGTCGACCACCAGCACCCACTCGCCCGCGTCGAGTCGCAGTTCGCGCACCTCGTCCGTGACAGCCGTCCGGATCTCGTGCAGCGGAATCTCATTCGCGGACCGGAAGGACAATCCGCGGTAACCGCGGTCGCGGCCGACGAAGTCGGCGACGAAATCGGTGGCGGGCTGGGCGAGCACGCGTTGCGGCGCGTCGTACTGCTGGAGCACTCCGCCGCGTCCGAACACCGCCACGCGATCGCCGAGCGTGATCGCCTCATCGATGTCGTGTGTGACGAACACGATGGTCTTGTGCAATTCCGCCTGCAACCTTTGCATTTCGACCTGCAATTCGGCGCGCACCACCGGGTCGACGGCGCTGAACGGCTCGTCCATCAGCAGGACCGGCGGGTCGGCGGCCAGGGCGCGGGCCACGCCAACGCGCTGCTGCTGACCACCCGACAGCTGCGCCGGATACCGCTGCGCCAGCGACCGATCCAAGCCGACCCGGTCGAGTACCTCGAGCGCCGCGGCACGGGCGGCCCGGCGCGAGTCACCGCGCAGGACCGGAACGGTCGCGACATTGTCGACGACCGTCCGGTGCGGCAGCAGTCCGCCGCTCTGGATGACGTACCCGATCCCGAGGCGCAGCCGGACCGGATCGACGGTCGAGACATCCTGCCCGGCAATGGTGATCGTCCCCGAGCTGGGCACGATCATGCGGTTGATCATTCGCATCGAGGTCGTCTTACCGCAGCCGGAAGGCCCGACGAACACGGTGAACGACCCGGACTCGATGCGCAGATCCAGGTCGGTGACGGCGTGCGTGCCGTCCGGATAGGTCTTGCTGATACCGGAGAATTCGATATCGGACACCGAATCTCCCTCCCTAGCCGACCGGCTTGTTCAGCCCCTTGGCGGCGACCCAGGCCGCGGCGGCGGCCTTCGGCTCGGTCTTGCCGGTGCCGGAGACCGCCTCGTTGAGCTTGATCAGTTCGGCGGTGGTCAGCTGCGCGGATACCGCGTTCAGCGCCGCGAGCGCCTTGTCCGACTTCTTGCTCGCGTTGAGCAGCGGCACCACGTTCTGCGGGGGGAAGTTGTGCTTCGGGTCGTTCAGCACCACGAGGTCGTTCTGCGGGATGGCGGGCGAGGTGGTGAAGATATCGGCCGCGGTCACCTGGCCCTCGACCAGCGCGCGAACCGTCGCGGGACCGCCGCCGTCGGCGATCGGGACGAAATTGCTCGCCGCGACATCCAGGTTGTAGTTCTTCTTCAGGCCGGGCAGACCGCCCGCACGCTCCTGGAATTCGGCGGGCGCGCCGAATTTCACCTCGGCCGAGTGCGCGGCCAGGTCGGCGATCGTGGTCAGGTTCCAGCGCTGGGCGGTGGCGCGGGTGACGACGACGGCGTCCGAGTCCTCGCCGGGCGCGGGCGTGCCGATCGCGAGATCGGCACCGAGCGCCGTACCGAGCGCGCTGTTCACGTCGGCCGCGCTGGTGGCGGTGGCGTTCTTGTCCAGGTACTGCAGCAGATTGCCGGTGTACTCGGGGATCACCGAAATGGCGCACTTCCGCAGGGCGGGAAGGTAAGCTTCCCGGCTGCCGATGCCCAGCTTGGTATCCACGCTGAAGCCGTTGGCGCGTAACACTTCCGCGTACACCTCGGCGATGGTCTCGGACTCGGGGAAGTTCGCCGAACCGACGGTCAATCCGTCTCCCGAACAGCTGCCGCCGGTGGCGAGTGGATCGGAATCGCCACAAGCCGACAGGGCCATCGCGACGGCGAGGGCGGTCGCGGCGGCGAGGATACGGGCGCCGCGCAGTGCGACGCGCGCGGCGGGGTGCCGGTGCGCGGCGGCACCGGGGGTGCGGGTGGATTTCACGAGAGTCCTTCCGACATGACGGCGGGCGCGGTCTCGGCACCGAGCGGCCGCCGGTACATTCTGGGTGTCCATACTGCCCGCTTCCGGGTTTTTCTGTTGGCCGTGTCGAGTCGTCGGAGAGTTGGTGTCGCCGGATGGTGTTGGCCGCGTCACAGCGGGTGCTGGCTCGGTTGCTGGTCGTCGCTTCCGTCGCGCTGGTCGTGTCCTGCGGAAACGACGAGCCGCAGCCGTCGATCACGGTCGGCGCGGGTGATTCGATCGAGTCCTCCGTGCTCGCCGAAATCTATGCGGGCGCGCTCGCGCGCGCCGGTGTGCGGACCGCGGTGGACCCGCGACTGGGCAGCCGCGCGGACTACCTCGCCGCGCTCGATGCGGACCGGGTCCAAGTGGTCGGCGAGCACACCGGCGCGCTGCTGGCCCATCTCGACGAACACACGACGGCGCGGCTGCCTGAGCAGGTGAAAGATGCGGTGAGCGCCGCATTGCCCGAGGGGCTGGTCGTCTCCGATCGCGCCGACGGCACCGATCTGCGGCCGCGGGTGCTGCTCACCGCACAGGCGGCGGCGCAGGACCGAGTGCGTTCGGTGCGTGATCTCGCGCCCCGCTGCGGTGGACTGACCGTCGGCGTAGCGGCCACGCCCGGCCTGCTGCCGCAGGCCGGGAGCGATCGCGTCGCCGGGTGCGACTTCGCCGCCACCGTGGCCTTCCCGGATCCCGCCGCACTGCGGAAAGCGCTGCTGGAAGGCCGGGTTCAGGTCGGCCTGCTCGGCGGTCCCGCCGAACTGACGCCCGGTGCGACCGACGGATTGGCCGTGCTGTCCGATGACGAGTACGCCGTGCGAGCCGAGAACGTGCTGCCGCTGTTCCGCAAAGGACTGCTCGACCGGCGGCAGATCAAGAAACTCGACTACGTCGCGGGCGAACTGACGACCGACGAGCTGGCGGCCATGATCCGGAATGTCCGGGACGACGGCGCCGCACCGATTGACGTCGCGCGCGCCTGGCTGGACAAGCACTCGTTGTAGGCGTGACCCGCACGGCGCTTGCCACAGTCGGCTGCCGCCGCTGAGTCGTAAGCTCGCGTCGTTTCCTGTCGGGAATCGAGCGATAGATGTCGCATCCGACACTGCCGCCGGTTGCGAGCCGCGGCATAGGCTGGTTGAGCAGCCACTACACCCTCCCGCACAGCAACGGCGCTGGAGAGGGTCGCCGACGTCGTCGGCCTTCGGCGGGAGCCGAAATCGAGAGGCCATCGAGAACTGACATCTCGATGGCCTCTCGTCGTGTACGAGCCGGGACATCGGGAACGCGATACGCGAGGCTGTGAATTGTGGGGGTCATCACGGGTCGCAGCGTCTTGTTCGCAGGCTGTTCCGCGCCGTATATTCCACGTGGAATATTTAGCGTGGAGCATGTCGGGACCGGGCGATAGCGTGCCGGGCGGCGGCAGGCTCGCAGCGTCGGCGGCCGAAGGCCGAGACGACCGAGTGACGGAGGTGAACAAGCATGGGGCAAGGGCAGGCGCATCCGTCGGTGACGCCGTTGGCCATCGCCGTGCTCGCACTGCTGGAGGAGCGGCCCATGCATCCGTACGAGATGTTCCAGACGCTGATCGCGCGGCGGGAGGACAAGCTGGTCAAGGTGCGGCCGGGCTCGCTGTACCACACCGTGTCCCGCCTGGCCGACCAAGAATTGGTGCACGCCGAGGGCGTCGACCGGGCGGGCAACCGGCCCGAACGCACCACCTACCGGATCACCGGGCGCGGCAGGGAGGCGTTGCGCAACCGGATCGCCGAGATCGTGCGGCGACCCGTTCCGGAGTATCCGATCTTCCCGGTGGCGCTGGGCGAGTTGCACAATCTGCCGAAGACGGAGGCGCTCACGCTGCTGCGCGAACGAATCGGCGTGCTGGAGACCGAACTGGCCGATGCCGACATGCTGATCGCCTGGGCCGAGGAGCACGTCGTTCCCCGCCGCTACTGGATCTCCCTGCCGTATCTGCGGGCGATCCTCGCCGCCGAACTCACCTGGGTCAAGGAGTTCACCGCCGAATTGGCCGGCGGCGCACTCGAGTGGGAGGACTTCGACCCCGTGACCGGCGAACGCTCCGCGGCCGAACCGGCCGCCGACACCCCGGTGTCGCTGCCGGTGCCGCCCGGCGCTGTGGCGGCCGCCGACCCGAGATTTTCGGATCATCCGAGTTAGGAAACGAAACAGATGTCCACACAACGCAATCCGTGGCTGGCGCTGGTCGCGCTGGTCGTCGGCTTCTTCATGATCCTGCTGGACATGACGATCGTGGCGGTCGCCAATCCCGCGATCATGACCAGCTTGCACGCCGACATCTCCCAGGTGATCTGGGTGACCAGCGCCTACCTGCTCACCTACGCGGTGCCGCTGCTGGTCACCGGACGGCTGGGTGATCGATTCGGCCCCAAGAACATCTATCTGATCGGCTTGGCGGTGTTCACCGCCGCGTCGCTGTGGTGCGGTCTGTCCGGCACCATCGGCATGCTGATCGCGGCACGCGCCGCCCAGGGCATCGGCGCCGCGCTGATGACGCCGCAGACCATGGCCGTGATCACCAGGACATTCCCGCCCGACCGGCGCGGCGCCGCCATGGGCCTGTGGGGTGGCGTCGCGGGCCTGGCGACGCTGGTGGGCCCGATCCTCGGCGGTGTGCTGGTGGACGGTCTCGGCTGGGAGTGGATCTTCATCGTGAACGTCCCGGTCGGCGTCGTCGCCTTCGCGTTGGCCGTCTGGCTGGTGCCCGCGCTGCCGACGCACGAGCACAAGTTCGACATCCCCGGTGTGCTGCTCAGCGGCGTCGGCATGTTCCTGCTGGTGTTCGGCATCCAGGAGGGCAACACCTACGACTGGTCGTTGCGCATCTGGCTGCTGATCGGCGCTGGCTTGGTGGTGCTCGCGGTGTTCCTGGTCAACCAGGCCAGGAACAAGGGCGAGCCGTTGCTGCCGCTGAGCCTGTTCCGCGATCGCAACTTCGCGCTGTCCAACGCCGCGATCGCCGCGATGGGTGCGGCGGTGACCTCCCTGATGGTGCCGACGTACTTCTACCTGCAGGCCGTGCGGGAGCTGTCGCCGACCAAGTCCGCGCTGGTCTTCGCGCCCATGGCGATCGTGACCGGTTTCTCCGCCCCGCTGGTCGGCAAGTTCGCCGACAAGCTGCACCCGCGGATCGTGCCCACCATCGGCTTCGGCTTGTTCGCGCTGTCGGTGTTCTGCTTCGCGGCGCTGATGAAGCCGGACTCGTCGCTGGTCTGGTTCCTGGTGGCCGCGGCGCTGGCCGGTTTCGCCAACGCCTGCATCTGGGCGCCGCTGGCGTCCACCGCCACGCACAATTTGCCGGTCCAGCTGGCCGGCGCGGGCGCCGGTGTCTACAACACCACCCGCCAGGTGGGCTCGGTGCTCGGCAGCGCGGCGATCAGCGCGCTGGTGGCGGCCAGGATGACGGCGAACGGCCTGGGCGGCGGCCCGGTTGCCGAAGGAGGCGCGGGCCGGGGCCCGCTCCCGGAGTTCGTCAAGGATGCCTTCAGCACCGCGCTCGGCCAGTCCGCGCTGCTCCCCGCGGCTGTCCTGCTGATCGGCGTCGCCGCCTCGGTACTGTTCATCCGCCACGGCGAGTCGGCCCCGCCGCGGCTCGAGAAAGAACGGGTCGAGGCCGACGCCGTAGCGAGCTGACCGCCGAAATACCATGCCCCGCAGAAGAAGTCCTTCTGCGGGGCATGTTCGTCAGCGCGCCAGCACGCCGAGCTTGGTCCAGTCGATGGTGATCTCGATCGGCACATCGATCACGGTCTGGGAATCGGTCGGCGGCAGCTTCACATGTAGTCGGTACTGGCCCAGTACATGGTCGAGTACATAGACCTCGATCGAATCGACGCAATTGCCGGAAACCCAGACGATCCAGTACCACGGGATCCCGGCCAACGCATACTCCGCGAGCTTGTCGGCCGTGTCTACACGCTCGGTGCCCGGTGAGACGACTTCTACCACCAGTTTGACCATGGAAGCGGGCAACGGCCGAAGTTCGGGCGGGGCGCATTCGAACAGTGCGATGTCGGGCCGCCGAATCGTCACCCGCGGCAGCTCCCACAGCAGCACATCGAAATCCATATCGACGTCCAAGCAGCCGCTACGGTATCGACCAACGTGAGCTTCGGCAGCGGTCTCGACAAAGTCCGCTATTCTGCGGGCGGACTTCTGATGCGGCCTGGTAGGCGACTCCGCCCGAACGGCCTCCCCGTTCACCACCTCCACCAAGCGGCAGAAATCTTCGGGAAGCTTTTTCCAGATCTCCAACGTGATCGGCGCCGGCTGCAAGTTCTCTTCTCGCGCCCAATCCAAAATCTCGGACATGGCCCCCTCCTCGAACGGCCGACGACTACCGGACTCGCCCGATCCTATCCCGTCGACACGAGTTCACTGCCTGCCATTACGAGACCATCCGCGGTGCGCGTCAACCCACGCTGACTGTGACCGAGGGATAGCCGGTGGCGCCGTCGGGGATGACGTCGCGGCGTTCGGCTGTTTGGGTTTCGCCGGCGCCGTCGGTGGCGCGGGCGCGGAGGGTGTGCGGGCCGGAGGTGGCGTCCCAGTCGAATACCCACTGGCGCCAGGTGTCGATGGACTGCTCTTCGGAGAGGCGGGCCTGCTGCCAGGGGCCGTTGTCGACTTGCACTTCCACGGCGCGGATGCCGCGATGTTGTGCCCACGCGACTCCGGCGATGGGGATGCGGCCCGGCTGGAGGCGGCCGCGAGCACGGGGAGTGTCGATGCGGATGCCGGTCTTGATCGGGCCGAGTGCCGACCAGCCGCGGCGGGTCCAGTACGCGGTGGCGCGGTCGAAGCGGGTGACTTCCAGTTCGGTCACCCATTTGGTGGCCGAGACGTAGCCGTAGAGACCGGGCACGACCAGCCGGGCTGGATACCCGTGCCGCACCGGCAGCGGTTCGCCGTTCATGCCGACCGCGAGCAGCGCGTCGCGTCCGTCGGTGAGCACCGCCAGCGGCGTGCCCGCGGTCCAGCCGTCGGCGCTGTGCGAGAGGACCATGTCCGCGTCGGGGTGCGGTCCCGCCTCGGCGAGCAGCTGATCCACGCGGTAACCGAGCCAGCGCGCGTTGCCGATCAGGTCGCCGCCCACCGGATTGGACACGCAGGCCAGCGTGACCAGGTGTTCCTCCACCGGGCGAAGCGCCAGATCCGCCCAGGTGAGCCGGATCTCGCGGTCGACCATGCCGTGGATCCGCAGCGACCAGCCGTCCTTGGACACTTGCGGCACGATCAGCGCGGTGTCGATCCGGTAGAAATCGTCGTTCGCGGTCAGGTACGGCGTCAGTCCGGGGACACGAAGGTCCACGCCGGGCGCGACCGGCTCGGCGGGTGCCGACGGCTCCGGCAACTGCACGGCGGCTCGCTCGCCGGAAACGTCGCTGCGGCGGGCGCCGAGCACCCGTCCGCCGATTCCGGTCACCGCGGCCAGCCCACCGGCCACCAGTAGTCCCCGCAAGACTTGCCTGCGCTCCGGAGCCGCCGAGCTGAGCTCCGAAGCGCCGGCGGCCGATGCGGGCGAGACCTCACCCGCCGGTCTGGCCTCGACCCGTCCCGGTTCGTCCGCGGCGGCGAGGTTCTCGCCCGCACCAGGGCGTTCGGTGCCTGGCCGGTGCACCGACGTGTCCGGACGCGAGTCCGCGCCGGAGTCCACGTCGGTGATCGCCCGGTTCTGCCCGTCGGCGACATCGGCGTGCTCTGAGTGATCTCGGTCGGCGGAAGCCGAACCTTCGGCCACGGTTCGAGCAGGGTCGGTCGACGATGCCGTTCCCGCGTGCCTCGTACCGGACGACTTGTCGACCGCCGCGTCGATGCGACGGGTCAGCGCTCGCAGCGAGTAGATGCCGACGGCGACGCCGACGACGGTCGGCAACGCGGCGGTGAGACCGGTGCGCGCTACCGCCACCCAAGCGGTGATCACTCCGAACACGACGAACAACCACGACCCGGCGGCACGGGTGGTCCGCTCGATCGCTCCGGCCACGCCGGCGACCAGGACGGCGATCACGCTCATGATCAGGTACAGCGCGGCCTTGTCGTTGGTGCCGAAGGTGGTGATGGCCCATTCCCGCACACCGTCGGGCGTGTGGTCGACCACGGCCGAACCGAGAAGGTGCAGCGGCGCGCTGTCGGGGCCGAGGAAGGCCGCGAGCGATTCGGCGACACCCAGCGTGAGGCCCGCCGAGACGATCCCGGCCACCACACGCAGTCGCAGATCGGCCATGGCATCGAGACTACTGCCGGTCGACCGGCTCGGTCCGGCATCCGCGACAGCGCACGGATCGTCGCGGACGGACCCGGACACGCGAAAGGCGCTGCCCGCGAACGGACAGCGCCTTTCCGCGATCGGTTCAGTTGTAGATGTTCGCCACGTCGTCGGCGTGCTGCTTCATCACGACGGCGCGCTTGAGCGACATCTTCGGGGTGAGTTCGCCGGTTTCCTGGGTCCAGTCGATGGTCAGCAGGCGGATCTTCTTGATCTGCTCGGCTTTCGACACCTTCTTGTTCGTCTCGGCCACCGCCGCGTTCACCTCGGCGAGCAGGTCCGGGTTCTCGATCAGCTTCTCGATGGGGGTGTCGGCGGGCAGGCTGTTGCGTTCCTTCCAGCCGGGCAGCGACTCCGGGTCCAGCGTGATCAGCGCGCCGATGAAGGGCTGGCCGTCACCGACCACCATCACCTGGCTGATCAGCGGGTGCGCCCGCAGCGAGTCCTCCAGCAGCGCGGGGGAGACGTTCTTGCCACCGGCGGTGACGATGATCTCCTTCTTGCGGCCGGTGATGGTGATGAAGCCGTCCCCGTCGATGGCGCCGAGGTCACCGGTCTTGAACCAGCCGTCCTCGAACGCGTCGTCGGTGGCCTCCGCGTTGCCCCAGTAGCCGCTGAACACGACCGAGCCGCGCAGCAGCAGCTCGCCGTCCTCGGCGATCTTGGCGGCGTGGCCCTCGATCGGCCGCCCGACCGAGCCGACCCGGATGTGCTCCGGGGTGTTGACCGCGATGGCCGCGGTGGTCTCGGTGAGGCCGTAGCCCTCGTAGATGGTGACGCCGACGCCGCGGAAGAAGTGGCCCAGTCGCGCGCCGAGCGGCCCGCCGCCGGAAACGGCGGCCTCGCACTGGCCGCCGAGCGCGGCGCGCAGCTTGGCGTACACCAGCTTGTCGAACAGCGCGTGCTTCAGCTTCAGCGCCAGGCCCGGTCCGCCGTTGTCGAGCGCCTCGCTCCACGCGATCGCGGTATCGGCGGCGGCGTCGAAGATCTTGCCCTTGCCGCCGTCGTGCGCCTTCTGCTTGGCGCTGTTGAACACCTTCTCGAACACCCGGGGCACCGAGAGGATGAAGTGCGGCTGGTAGCTGCCGAACTGCTCGACCAGGGTGGACCAGTCGGCGGTGTGCGCGACGACCACCTTCGCGTCGAACGCGGCCAGCGCCACGGCGCGGGCGAAGACGTGCGCCAGCGGCAGGAACATGAGGGTCTTCTTGCCCTCGGTGACGTACTTGTTCAGCGCGATCCGGTCGGACTTGGACTCCGCGTACAGGTTCGCGTGGGTCAGCATGACGCCCTTCGGGCGGCCCGTGGTGCCCGAGGTGTAGATCAGAGTGGCGGGCGACTGCGCGCCGACCTGTGCGCGGCGCTCGTGCACGGCCTGGTCGTCCAGGTCGGCGCCGCGGCCGAGCAACTCGTCCACCGCGCCCTTGTCGATCTGCAGGATCTCCCGCAGCTCGGGCAGCGCCCCGGTTTCGATCTCGTCGATCACCTTCCGGTGCTTGTCGCTGTCCACGACCAGCAGCTTGGTGGCCGAGTCCTGCAGGATCCACTTGGCCTGCTCGGCGGCGGAGCTGTCGTAGATCGCGACGGTGCAGCCGCCCGCGGCCCAGATGGCGAAGTCGAGGACGGCCCACTCGTAGCGGGTGGGGGCCATGATGGCGACGCGATCGCCGAGTTCGAGACCCGAAGCGATCAGGCCTTTCGCCACCCCGGTAACGGTTTTCGCGAACTCGGCGGCGGTGACGTCCCGCCAGCCGCCACTGCCGTTAGGCACGTTGAACAGCACCGTATTCGGCGACTGCTCGGCGTGGCGGAAGACGTTGTCGGAATTGTTCGCGTCATCCGGAATGGTGTAAGAAGCCGGGACTTCGAACTCTCGCATCAGTGCCCTTCCACGTGGGTTTACTCGCCAGTAATCTACGACACCTGCGCCGGGCCCGTGAGGTCGACCACCGCCAATCGCCTCCGTACATCACCGCAGGCTGGGGACCCGCTCGAATTTCATCCTAGTTCGCGCAGGTCCGCCGGTTGAATCGCTTCGCGCAGGAACTCGGCGAGTTCGCACAGCGCGGCCGCTGCGGGCGCCGCCAGCGCGGCCTGCAATTGAGCGACGTGCCACAAGCCCTTGCTCTCGGTGAAGCGCACGTGTACCCCCGCCTCGCGCAGCGCGGCGACCAGCGCGATGCACTGCCGGTGCAGCAGTTCGCTGACGTCCACCTGCACGTAGGTCGGCGGCAGGCCGCGCAGTTCGCCGGTCAGGGGTGCGTAAGCCGGGTCGGCGGAATCGCTGTCGCCCAGGTAAGCGGCGGCGCAGGCGCGTGACCAGGGCCTGTTGATAACCAGATCGCGTTCCCGCTCCGGGATCTCGTTCGGGTCCGCCCACGGCGCGATCAGACCGAGCGCGGCCGGGGTCTGCCCGTGCCGGGCGATCAGTCGCTGAGCCAGCGCGAGCGACAGACCGCCGCCCGCGGAGTCACCGGAGACGGCGATCTGGTCCGGCCGCAGTCCCGAGGTCGCCACCAGCTCCAAAAACGCCGCCTCGGCGTCGTCCAGTGCCGCGGGGAAGGGGTGCTCCGGCGCGAGCCGGTAGTCCAGCACGTAGACCGCGCAACCGATGTCTCGTGCCAGCCGGGCCGCCAGCGAGCGATGTGTCGCGACCGAGCCGACCGCGTATCCGCCTCCGTGGAGATAGAGCACGGCACCGTGCTCGGAGCTGTCCGCGAAATCGATCCGCTCGGCGGGCCTGCCGCCCAGGCGCACGGGCCGCACGACAGCGCCCGCGGGCAGCAACTGCGCCCGCGAAGTCACGTCGAGCAGCCTGCGCTGCACCGTGAACGGCAATCGCTTGTTCAGCGTGACCCGGAAGATCGGATTCAGTATCGCCCGCGCGAGGGGCAGTGGCAGGTCGATGTCCCGCATTCGTCGTTCCTCGAATCCGGGTCAGGGCAGGAAGCGGCGTTCGACGTTGGCCGCGATCCGCTGGTAGCCCGACGCGGTGACCCGGACGAACAGATCCAGCAGTTTGGCCTCCCAGCCGATCAGCACGCGGCCGTGCCCCTTGCGCACGCCCTCGACGATGGTCTGCGCCGCCATCTCCGGGGTGTGGATGGCCAGCTTCCGGTCGAACATCGTCGCGGCCGACTTGGCGTCGATGCCCTCGGCGTAGGTGGCGTTGCGCGCGACCGCGGTCTTGATGCCGCCGGGGTGCACGCAGGTGACCTTGACCGGGTGCCGCGCGACCAGCATCTCCTGGCGCAGCGACTCGGTGAAGCCGCGCACCGCGAACTTCGCCGCGTTGTAGGCGCTCTGCCCGGGAATCGCGATCAGGCCGAAGAGGCTGGACACATTGACGACGTGGCCGTCACCGGACTCGATGACCATCGGCAGGAACGCCTTGGTGCCGTTGACGACGCCCCAGAAATCGACGTCCATCACGCGTTCGAAGTCCTTGTACTCCGAGCGGATGACCTCGCCGTGGTGGGCGATGCCCGCGTTGTTGTAGATCTGGTGCACCGTGCCGAAGTGCGCTTTCACCGCGTCGGCGTAGAGGATCACCGCTTCGCGTTCGACCACGTTCAGCCGGTCGGACTTGACCTCGGCGCCGAGCTGTTCGCAGCGGCGTACGGTCTCGTTCAAACCGTCGACGTCGATGTCCGACAGTGCCAGTTTGGCGCCGCGCCGGGCCAGATTCACCGCCAGCGCACGGCCGATCCCGGAACCCGCTCCGGTGATCACACATACCTTGTTCTCGAAGTAAGCGTCACTGCTCACGATGCCACTGCTTTCAGGTCGGCCCGGGAAATGGAGATGTCGTACGCCGCCACGTCGAATGTCTTGGTCAGCCTACGGAATTCGAAAGTGAAGTCCGGCCACAGCGTGGTGTTGTTGCCGTGCTTGTCCAGGTACCAGCTCGAGCACCCGCCGGTCAGCCAGACGCTGCCCGCCAGCTTCGCCTGCAGGTCGGCGTTGTAGGCATCCTGCACGTCGCGGCGCACCTCCACGGTACGCAGGTCGAGGCGGTCGATGGTAGCCAGTGCGTCGGCGATGTAATTGATCTGAGATTCGATCATGTACACCATCGAGGTGTGCCCGAGGCCGACGTTCGGGCCGAGCAGGAAGAACAGATTGGGGTAATTGGCGATCGCCGAGCCCTTGTAGCCCTGCTGGCCGATCTCGTCGAATACCTCCGCCAAAGTGCGACCGTCGCGGCCCGCGATGGTGTTGTAAGTGGGGGAGTCGGTGACGTGGAAGCCGGTCGCCACGATCAACGCGTCGATCTCGCGCTCGGTGCCGTCCTCGGTGACGATCGAGTTCGCGCGCACCTCGGCGATGCCGTCGGTGACCACGTCGACGTTGGGGCGCGACAGCGCGGGGTAGTAGTCGTTGGAGATCAGCATGCGCTTGCAGCCGATCCGGAAATTCGGCGTGACCTTGGCGCGCAACTGCGGATCGCGGATCTCGTAGCGGAGTTTGGCCTTCGCGATCGCCTCGAACAACTGCATCAGGGCGGGCACCTTGGCCAGGCCGACCACCTGGGTCTCGCGCGCGGCGTAGATGGCCGCGCGGGATAGTCGCTGCAGACCCGGCACGTGCTTGAAGGCCAGTCGCTCGGCCTTCGTGTACGGGCGGTCCAGGCGCGGCAGCAGCCACGGCGCCGTGCGCTGGTATACGTCCAGATGGCCGACCTTCGGGGCGATGGCAGGCACGATCTGGATCGCCGAGGCGCCGGTGCCGATGATGGCGACCCGCTTGCCGGTGAGGTCGGCGTCGTGGTTCCAGCGGGCGGAGTGGAAGATCTCGCCTTCGAACTCGCCGATGCCTTTGATGTCCGGCAGCGCGGGCTCGCACAGCGCGCCGACCGCGGAGACCACCGTGTTCGCGGTGAAGCTGCCTTGGGTCGACTCGATCTCCCAGAGCGCGGTCTCGTCGTTCCAGCGGGCGCTGGTCACGTCGCAGTCGAAGATGTGCTTGTCACGCACGTCGTAACGCTTCGACACGTCCTGGATGTACTGCTGGATCTCGCCCTGCCGGGAGAACGACCGCGACCAGTTCGGGTTCAGCGCGAACGAGTACGAGTACAGGTGCGAAGGCACGTCGCAGGCCGCGCCGGGGTAGGTGTTGTCCCGCCAGGTGCCGCCGACGTCGCTGCCGCGCTCCAGCACGAGAAAGTCGTTGCGACCCTGCTGGGTCAGCCGGACGGCCAGACCCAGGCCCGCGAACCCGCTGCCGATGATGATCGTCTTGGCGTGGCGCGCGGGTCGGCCGGCGACAGCTTTGTCTGTAACCTTGCGACTCATGTAATGGAGCCTACGGTCCTATTGAGCGCGAGTCAACAGTGTATTGACTGGCGTTCAGTAGGATTGTGCGCGTGACGAGAACCCAGAGAGACGCCCCCAAGCGCACGCGGCTGAGTCCCGACGAGCGCCGCGAGCAGCTGATCACTCTGGGTGCGAAGATGCTCGGCGAGCGTTCCATCGAGGACATCTCCGTCAGCGAGATCGCCGCCGAGGCGGGCATCTCCCGCGGCCTGCTGTTCCATTACTTCCCGACCAAGCAGGACTTCCAGCTCGCGATCGTGCACCACGCCAACGCCGAACTGCTCGAGCGCGTCGCCCCGGACCGCTCGCTGGGCCTGTTCGAGATGCTGCGCGACTCGATCGAGCGCTACATCGAGTACGTCACGGAGAACCGGACCTCCTATCTGGCGCTCCTGCGCGGCCCCACCAGCGTCAGCCCCGACCTGGCCCCACTGGTCGACCAGACCCGCGACGCGATCATCGGGATCATCCTCGCGGAAACGCCGGTTCCGGTCGCCGAAGCCGATCACCCTCGGCTCATGCTCGCGATGCGCGGCTGGATCGCGTTCGTCGAGGAGTCCACGCTCACCTGGCTGCGTTCCGAGCCGATCTCGCGTACGGAGCTGATCGACCTGCTGGTCGAATCGCTGATCGGCATAGCGTTCTCGGTGGACCCGGATCTGGCCGCGGCGCTGCGAGGTTGAGCGGGGCTCGCTCGCGTCCGCCGCGCCGGCCGTGCGCCGATCAGCCGTCCGCCGCGTTGTAGCGGACCAGGTACCCGGCGAGTTCGGCGAGGTCCTCGTCGTCCCAGTCGCGGAACCGTTCGGCGAACGCCTCCCGGCGGCGCTGCTCGGCCTCCCGTGCGATCCGCTGCCCGGCGGGGGTGGCGCGCAGGATGTGGTTGCGGCGATTGGCGGGATCGACCTCCCGGGTGAGATACCCGAGCCGTTCCAGCGCCGCCACCTGCCTGCTCACCGTGGATTTGTCCAGCAGGAAGTGTTCGGCCAGTTCGGTGGCCAGGCAGCCGTCGCGTTCGATGACCAGGTCCAGGATGCTCGACGCGACCAGCGGCAGTTCCGGATGCAGTTCGGCGGCTCGGCCACGGGCTCGGCGGGCGAATGCGGTGAGCTCGCGCTGAATGGTGTGGATCGCGGTCGAGCGAGTGGGGAATGCCGGAGATTGCCGCATGGTTGTATAGTACAACGAAGATAGTTGTATTTACCAACCTTTTGGGGAGTCGTCTCATGCACCAGCTACGGCATGTCGCCGCGCATCTGCTCACCCCACTGCTGATGTGCCTCGGCATGGCACTGGCATATCTGGGCGCGTTCCACCAGCCCGAGCCGAACCACCTGAAGGTGGCGATCGTGGGTGACGCACCGCAGGTCAAGGTGCTGGCTCAGACGCTGAAGGACCGGGCCGGAGACGCGCTGGAGGTTGTCACCCTGCCAGGTCGGGAGGAGGCGGTGCGGCAGTTGCGGGAGCGGACACTGGCCGGCGCCTACGTGCCGGAATCGCACGAAGCGCTGGTCGCCAAGGCTGGTTCCGACACCACGGCAATGGCGGCCGAGGCCGTCTTCGACCGGATCGCCGCCCAGCAGGGCGCGCCGGTCGAGGTCACCGATATCGCTCCGCCGAGCACCGGCGATCCGACCGCGCAGGGCCTGTTCTTCCTGCTGGTGGCATTGAGCATCGGCTCCTACGGCAGCGTCGCGGCGATCGGCGCGGCCGGGGCGGGACTGAGCATGGGCGTTCGCGCACTGCTGGGCCTGGTCACGTCGCTGGCGGTGAGCGTCATCGGGCTCGGCGTCGCGGGGCCGGTATTCCATGTGGTCGACCACGACTACGCCGCCGTCTGGGCGATGTCGTGGCTGTATTCGGCTGGGATTCTCGCCGTGGGCATCGGGCTGCACACTTTCTTACGGCGCTGGACCACGCTGACGATGATGGTGCTGTTCGTGATGCTCAACTTCACGACATCGGGCGGCGTGTACGGGCCGTGGCTGCAGAACGATTTCTTCGGCGCGCTGCATTCGTTCTGGAACGGAGCGGGTTTCGTCGAGGGCGCGCGCACCCTGTTGTACTTCGACGGCGGTGCGGGATTCGGCAACCGGGTGTTGAGCTTGGTGCTGTGGCTGGCGGCCGGTGCGGGACTGGTCCTGGTGGCGGGCGGCTACGAGCGCAGGCTGCGCACGGCCGCGCGCACCGAGACGGTCCGCGTCACGGAACATGCGGCCGAGGAAGAGATCGAAGAAGCGGTCGGAGTCTGACGCACCCGAGTGTGGCGCTGCCCACACGCTGTCCTTCGTACGCCCTTCTGCTGCCAATATCCTGCTGCTCCAGTGCCTTTCGATTTTGTGGCGGAAATCCAGGCGCATACCGTTGTGTGGTCGATGGTGTGGACGGCGATGGAGGCCGCCGATGTTGGTCATCAATGAACGAACGACGGCGCCGCGATCCGAACAGCGCGTGCTCGACTGGATGCGGAGCTGGACCGGCCAGTACGTCATTGTGGGACTCGCGATCTCGGGGTGTTACCTACCCGACCGCGAGCGCAAGGACGAAACGCAGGAAGCCGATCTGGTGGTGATCACCCCCAGGGCGGCGGTCGTCGTGGAGGTCAAGGGCACCGTCCCGGAGGCGACGAGCGGTGTCCTGTCGGTACAGGCCAACGGCCGCTGGCGGCTGTCCGGCTACGCGGGCGACCCGATCCACGTGCGCGACCACGACAGCAGCCCGTTCGATCAGGTGACGAACAACGTCTTCAACTTGAAGACGCTGGTGCGCAAGCACAATGCCGAGGCCTTCGTCGACGGACTGATCGTCGTGGTGCCGCCCAAGGATTCGAACCTCACGCTCAACATCGAGTCGCGCAGGCGCGGATGCGCGGTGGTGCTCGGAGCCGGGCAGGCCGACCTGCGCGCGTGGTTCCACCGCACCGCGAGCCGCAAGCTCATCTGGACCGCCGAACGCACCCACGCCCTCCTGACGGACTTGAACCTGGGCGACCAGATCACCATCGACGACCTGGTGGCGGATGGTTTTCCGGCGGAGCGGAAGTTACGGGCCGGGACGCTGGCGGCGTTGGAGAGCGTGACGCGGAAGGCTCCCGAGCTCGAGGGTAGGACGTCCAGCGAGGATACGGACACCGACGACGTGTCGGCTGGTTCGGACGCGCCACCGGTCGCCGCCGTGCCCGAGCCGCACGACCTCGATCCGGATGCTGCGCGACTCAGCGAATACGGCTCGACCCGAACCATCGAAAACGGTGACGAGGCAGATGAGGGTTATCAGCAGGTCCCGCAGGTAGATCAGTCGCCCGCGTCGCAGTCCGCGATGCCTGCGCTGGAGCAGACCGACGCCTCGGGAACCGCGGCCGCGCAGGCGCGCCCCGCCCAGTATTTCGACGAGCGCGAGGGCTCGGCGTTCGAGCCGTCGACGCGGCCCAGTGCCGAAAGCGCACAGCGAGCCCAAGGGGCGTCGTCGACGGCTCGGCAGTCGCTCGAGTACACGGATGTGCCAGGCGGCAGCCAGAAGGCGTCCGCGTCGGAGTCGCATTCCCCGCAGGCACTTGTCGCCGTAGCTGCGCAGGCGCAACCCGCCCAGGCGGATCCCTTCGCGCCGGAATACCTCGCGCCGGAGCCCGAATCACATCCCGCGCCGTCGGGCCCGACAACTGATGCCGAGCACGCGGAGCCGCCTCGGTTCGAAGGCCGACTCGCGGCGAAGCCCGCACCGTCGTCCTTCACGGACAACTGGTCGTCGTGGATCGAGCCCGCCGCCGACCGGCCTCGGCGCCCACGTCCGGTGCAGGCGCCTCCGCCGAGCCGGCCCACATCGTGGTCAACGCCCACCCCCGCGCCCGAGCCGCTGCGCCGACCCACGCCGACGGCTGTGCTCGAGCGCCGTCCACGGGTCCCGGTTCGCGAGCAGCTAACCGCCCTGTCCGCGCGGATCCCCGGTCGCACCTCCGAGAAATCGAAGTCACGCGGCCACCGCTCGCAACAGATCGCCGCGGTGGCGCTGATCGTGCTGGTCATCGGCACGATATGGATACTGGCCGCCTCCTGCTCGACGCCCACCGGCGGCGCTGTGCAACCGACCCGAGCTCCTGAGCTCACGACCGAGGCGGTTCCCCCGCCGCCGCCCGTCACGGAAACCCCGGCCCGCATGAACCTGCTGCCTCTGTGCACTCCGCTCACGCCGAAGTGCTGACGACGCAGGCGGGCATGCGGGGCCGATCGGGGTCGGCTCTCATGCCCCGGCGTGAAGGTAGGCGGCCCAGAGCGAGGGGGTGGCGGGAAGCGCGTCGCGCACAGTCTGGATGGCGCGATGCAGCGCGTATGCGGCATCGGTCACGTCCGGGTCGGTGACCAGAGCGGCGTAGAAGGCGTCGGCCACCTGCACGGCGATTTCGTCGTCGATGGGCCACAGTGTGCCGATGACGTGTGGGTATCCGGCGAGTTGGAACGCCGAGGCAAGGTGAATGGCTTCGTCGAGGAGCCGGGTGTTGGTGGTGAGGGCGGTTTCGCAGGCCGAGAGGTAGGCCAGACGCGCGTGGTCGAGGTGGACCGGGGCGAGTTCGGCGACGGTGAGCGGGTCCGCGTCGTGGTCGTGCAGCAGCAGGTGGCTGCGGGATGGGTCGGCCGGATCGGTGGTGCCGTGGCAGGCGAAGTGCGCGATGGCGCAGTCGGCCAGGCGATTCAAGACATTGGCCTTGGTCGGAAGGGTTGTGGCGGAGTCCGCTCCAGCGAGGTCGACCTGGATGCCGGAGTCCGGCTCGGTGAGCGTGATCGACGACGACAGGTGGGCGGCGACCGTGCGGACTTCCTCGGGCACGTGGTGCAGGCGCCCCGCTACGCCGGGGGTGGTAGGCATCGCGACGATGAGTGCGGGCCTGCGTGCAGACGGCTCGGCGCTCGGTGAGCGCCGCCGCGCATGGCGGAGGGCGGCGATGGTGGGGGTGTAGGAGGAGACAACCCGGTCCAGCACCGCCCGGCCCGCGGGATCAGGTGGTGCGGTGTGATAGCCCGCGGCGTGGATGGGCAGTAGACCCAGCAGACCGCCGGGTATCCACCACACCCGCGGGCCGGTCCGGTCCGCAGGGAACCGCTCGCGGTAGCCCAAGGCGTCCAGAACCGGGCCTGCGGCGTTGTCCCACAGCCATTCCAGGATCCGGCTGAGCTGTCGTTGGGCGGTTTGCCGCTCCGGCCCGGTGCGGCCGTGACCAGCGGCCCGCAAGGCTTCGTGGAAGGCGAGAACCTGGTCGATCACGGTCTCGAGCGGCAGGCCGGGCAGCGGCAGACAGGTCGCTCCGCCGGCGGTGAGCAGCAGCGCGTCGCTGCGGTGGCCGCTGATGTTGAACACCACCACCGGGCCTCGGCCGGCCTGAGCGATGAGTTCCGCCGCCGACGGCGGCAGGGCGAAGTACTCGAATCCGCGCTGCGCCCGGATCCGCGCCAGCACGTCGTTCAACTCCCGCGCCGAGCGCGCCCGGTCCGCTATGGGGTCGGCTGCCGCGTCCGACGCGGCGGCGGCATCGGGAGTTCGGTCGAGAAGTTTCCGAAGCCGGACGAAATCGGCGGCCAGATCTGGATGCTGGTCTGCGAGGTCGGCTATGTCGCCGCGCACTTGCAACGCTTGGCTCAACAGCACCGCCCGCCCCGCCTCCAGCAGCTGCAATGCCAGGACGGGCCGCTGGTCCGGCGGTGTGGACGGATCGTCCAGCGCCAGTGCCGCCGCGTCGGAGGCGATTCCGGCGTACTCGCCCAGAGCATGTTGTTGATCCGACCGCGCCAACTCGCGTGGCGCGACTTCGGGCAACAAGCGGACCGCCCGCCGCAGCAGTTCCGCCGCCCGGCCCGGCTGCGCCGTCGCGGTGAGCTCGGCGGCGCCGCGAGCAGCCCGGATTCGCAGGGACGGAGCCGCTGTGGCCAGTTCCGCAGCCTCCTGCAGGGCGGTCGTCGCCTCCTCCCGATCAGACGCCGTGCCTGTCCGCGAATATCGGGCCCGCAAAGCTTCGGCGAGGTTGACCTGCATGACGGCGTGGCCAGGGTGCCCGGTCGGGATGGCCGCGACCGCCTGCCGGGCGAGACGGATCGCGTCGTCCAGATCGTGTGTCGTGCCCGTCAATTCATACCGAATCGTCAGGGGCACGGCGAGATTCGACAGTCGGTCGGCGCGTTCGGGGTGGTCGGTGGGCGTGGCCGCGACTGCCAGCCGGCCCATCCGGATCGCCTCGCCCAAGTCATCCGCCGTTTCCGTACGTTCGGAGCGCTTCCAAAGCACGACTCCGAGGTCGGCCAGTATCCCGGCGCGTGCGGGGTGGTCGACCGGGGTGATGTCCACGGCTTTCCGGAGCGTGGCTATGGCTTCGTCCGCGTCGGCGATCATGCCCGTCCGCTCGAACCGGCTCAGCAGGAAGGCCGCGAGTTCGGTCGACATGACGGGAAGGTCAGGATGGTCTTCGGGTGTGGCCGCGACGGATTGCCGACCCATTCGGATCGCTTCGTCCAGATCGGCCATCGCGCCGGTTCGCTGGAATCGAATCCGCAAAGGAATGGCTAGATTGGACAGATGGCGGGCTCGGAGGGGGTGGTCGTCCGGTATGGTCGCCACCGCTCGTCGGTTCGCGTATATCGCCTCGTCCAGGTCGACCGGGGCTCCGGTTCGATCGAACCGCTTCCACAATGCGACACCTAGATTGGACAGCAGCGTGACAAGATCGGGATGGTCGGGGGCAAGAACGTCCGCGGCTCTCCTGAGAATGACGATCGCCTCGTCGAGGTCCGGCGTCTGCCCCGTGCGGTGAAATCGGCTCACCAGGCAGATCGCGAGATTGGACCCGGTGGCGGCCGAGCCGGGATGGCCGGTGGGTGTGGCATCGACCGACTCCCGTCCGATCCGGATCGCCTCGTCCAAGTCGGCCATTTCGCCTGTCCGCTGAAACCGGCTCACCAGGCAGGTGACGAGATTGGACAGTGTTTTGGCCAGGTCAGGGTGGCCGACCGGCAGGGCTGTCACCGCCTGTCGGCCGAGTTCGATCGCCTCGTCCAGATCGGGCAGTTCGCCGGTCCGCTCGAACCGCTTCAGCAGTGTGACGGCGGAATTGGTCAGTATGCTCGCCAGATCGGGATGATCGGGAGACGTGACGTCCACGGCTTTCCGGAAGGTGATGACGGCCTCGTTCAGATCGCTCATTTCGCCGTTTCGCTCGAACCGCCGCAGTACCGCGACCCCCTGACTGGACAGGATGTTGCCGAAGTCGAAGCGGCCGAAGCCGGTTTCCACCGCCTGTCGGCCGACCTGAATCGCCTCGTCCAGGTCGGCCTGGGTCCCGGTCCTTTCGAAACGGTTCAAAAGGGCGATACCGAGATCGGACAGCGACACCGGGCGGACTGTTCGGTCGACGAGGTCCACGTTCGCGGCCTTCCGCAGGGTGACGACGGCCTCGTCCAGATCGGCTGTCGAGCCTGTTCGCTCGGACCGGAGCCGTAGCGCTGATCCGAGGACGGACATACTTTCGGCACGGTCGGGATCCTCTGGGGCTGTGACCATTACCGCTCGTCGACCGATTTCGATCGCCTCATCTAGATCGTCCGGTAGACCCGCGCGTGCGAACCGGTGCACCAGAGCCCGGCAGAGGCTGGTCATGTGGTCGGCACGCTTGGGGTGGTCGGGCGATGTTTCGGCTATCGCCTGCCGACCTACTCGGATCGCTTCCTCCAGGTCGGCCTGCCCGCCCGTCCGCTCGGCCCTCACCCGTAAGGAGATCCCGAGATCGGACAGAATGCTGGAACGCTCGGGGTGGTACGGGGCCGCCGCGGCCACCGCCTGTCGGCCGACTTGGATCGCCTCGTCCAGATCGGGCAGCGCCGTCGTCAACGTGAACTGATGCCGCAGGGCGCGACTCAGCGCGCTGATCCTTTGGGCTCGCTCGGGGTGATCGGTGGGCGTGGCCGCGATCGTCAGCCGCATTGTCCGGGCCATCTCGTCCAGATCGGCCATCGCGCCCGTCCGCTCGAATCGGATCTTCAGGGCTGCAACGATGAAACCCAGCAGGCCGGCCACGGGGCGATCGGGTGGCGTGGCGTCCACCGCGCGTCGAGCTGTCCGGATCGCCTCGTCCAAGTCGGGCGACATCCCGGTCCGCTGGAAACGGATCCAGAGTCCGCCGCCGAGTTCGGTCAGTATGACGGCGAGGTTCGGGTGACCGGCGGGGGTGGCCTCCACGGCTTTCCGGAGGGAGACGATGGCTTCGTCCAGGTCGGCGATGGCCCCTGTCGCCTTGAACCGGCGATAAAAAGCGTCACCGAGGCGGAAAAGGCACAGCACCCGCGTGGGGTGGCCGGTCGGCAGCGTGGTCAGCTTGCGTTGCCACAGTTTGATTTCGGCCGTGATGATGGTGGCGTTGATCGTCATACCGCATCCATCCCCCTGCCCTATCGAGCCACGCTGATCACACGGTCACCCCTGGCACAACGGTTTACGGCGATATGATCACACGACACGCTCGCCGGATCGTGGCCTCGGCGACAGTGCCCATCGTATTCACCTGTGCACCTGGGAGTTCGGTTGCCGCCGTCACAAGATGCAACTCGGGTCACCGCCGGGCTGGCGTATCTGTGCGGTCATCTGCAGGAGATCCGCGGCACTCTCGGCGATGACGGGACGGACACTTCGACCCCGCTGCACAAGCTGCTCAGCTCGGTCCGATCGGGGGACGGTGCGGGCATCGCCGCCGCGCTGGATGGGGTGCACACCGCTCTGCGGGCGGCCGGCGATGCGCGCGGTGTGTATGGACACCACCGCGGTCTGGTTCCGGTCGGCGTGCACAGCATCGAAGTCGTCTACCGCTGCCCGCTCGAACGCTGCGACGGCCGCGACGATGTCGATGCCGAGCCGCCCCGATGCGCCGTCAGCGGACGGGAATTACGGCGCGAACGGCTCTCTTGATGAACGGGTTGTGGAGTGAACTCGCCAAAAAGATGGCCGAGAAATGGTTTTCGCTTCTCGTGTTGCCCGGCGCGTTCTATCTGGCGGTCACCGCCACCGCGCTCACCCTCGGCCACGCGCATGCGTTGGACATCGGCCTGCTCACCCGACATATCACCGACTACGCCAGAAACCCCGCGGTGACCAGCACGGGCGGGCAGGTCGTCGTCTTGGCCGCGATTCTCGCAGCCGCCGCGGCGGTCGGTTTCGTCGCACAATCGATCGGAACGTTTGTGGAGCGGGCTGTGCTGGCGGCGGAATGGCAGGCTTGGCCGATTCCCGTGCGGTTCGCCGCTCGGTGGTCGCTCGCCCGCCGTCAGCGTCGGTGGGACAGCGCCAACGCCGACTACCTCCGTGAATACCAGAATGCCTTGACTCCCGATCCGGCGTCCCGGCCCGACCCGGCGCTCAGGCACCGTGCGGCACGCGCGCGAGCAAGGATTTCGGTCGAGCGGCCCGAGCGCCCGACCTGGAGCGGCGACCGAATCCAAGCAACGGCGATTCGACTCGATCGCGATCACCATCTCGACCTGGCGACCGTGTGGCCGTCGCTGTGGCTGGTCCTGCCGGACCCCGTGCGCGAGCAGATCACCACCGCCCGCACCGCTCTCTCGCGAGCGACCACGCTTGCGGCCTGGTCCGTTCTCTACCTTGCTCTGACCGTCTGGTGGTGGCCCGCCGCACCTCTCGCCGTCGTCATCGCCGCGACCGCTCATCACCGAATCCGCGCAACCACCGATACCTACGCCACCCTGCTGGAAAACGCCACACGCCTGCACACCACCACCCTCGCCACCCAGCTCGGCATCGACCACACCGGTCCCCTCGGCCCGCATCTGGGTCATGCCCTCACCCGCCACCTCCGTTCGTCAACCGCGTGACCATGGAAGGATGCGGTGCCTGCATTCCCACACGTGGCATCCGGCCCTGAGTTGCATTCTGGTTGAATGGAATTGGCGCAACCGTGATGTTGCTCGTAGCACCGATCTCTGGAAGGACGCGTGTTCACCACTACCGAATCCGAGCTGGAAGATCTCTACGCGGCCATCGAGGAATCCGCGCGGCTATGGAACGTCCCTTGCACTCGAGAAGCTGTCCGGCCCACTCTGACCGCGTACGGCGCGATGCTCACGCGTTCCGTGATCTCCCTCCGAGTGGTCACCGACGCCCGCCGCTCAGGAGACCTCGACTACCGCTTCTTGACGCTGCCGAGCGACATCGACCCCTATGGCATCGCCCTTTCCAACGAACTCATTTCCGAGACCGATCATCCGGTCGGCGCTCTGCTGGACGAGGTCCGGGAACGGTGCCCCATCCACAGCTACGGGATCGACATCGGTGTAGTCGGCGGCTTCAAGAAAATCTGGCCCTTCTTTCCCGCCGATGGCATGCAGAAAGTATCGGAGCTCGCCGAACTACCGTCCATGCCGCCCGGCCTCGCCGACCACGTCGGCATGTTCGCACGTCACGGCTTGGAGGACAAAGTCGGCTTGCTCGGTATCGACTACCACGACAAGACGATGAACGTGTACTTCCCCGGCCTGTCGGCCGACTACTTCGAACCCCGCGCCATCGTGTCGCTGCACCGGGATGCCGGACTCCCGGACCCGAGCGATGACTTTCTCTCACTCACCGAGAAAGCATTCGATATCTACGCCACCATCAGCTGGGAATCGCGCCGAATCGAGCGCCTCTGTTTTCCGGTGATAACACCGGACCCGACAACGCTCCCGGTTCGAATCGAACCGCGCTTCGAGCAACTCGTCGACAAAGTTCCGATCAGCACGACCGACCGTCGATTCACCTATGCCGCTACCTCGTCGCCCGATGGGGAGTCCTACAAGTTCAGTTGGTTCTACCAGTGGCAGCCCAGGATATTGGACAGGATGAAGACGTCCGATTCGTAGAACTGTCGATCGGGCGTTCTCTGTGCCAGCTGAAGCAATACCACTCCTGCTGACACGGCCTTTCGATAGTGGTGTCGAGCGGAGAGTTGGGCGGCCGCCTCGAACCGCGCCGCCCTGATGACGTCGGCGCGTAGTTTGCCGGTCCGGAGATCGGTGGACCGGCGTCCGCCTGAGGCGGGTGACAGGGCTGCTGCGACGTGATCGATCCGCCGCCCTCGGACGACATGTCCGCCGCGCGCCACCATGCTCGTGCCGCAAGCGAATCGGTGTCGTGCGCCGTGTAGCGGCGGACATCGGTTCCGTCGTCAGGTCGGCGACTCTACTCGCGCAGGTGGGCGCGACGGCGATATCGGCAGTGGACGCCGCGTCAGCACCTGCGTGGTGACGATTACGGAGTTCACGCCAGGACCGTCTGTGACGTGGGAATCGCTATCCAACCGACAACAACCTTCACCCGCATGTTGTACGGCGAGCAGCGCCGTGGGCCTACACGGCCACGTATGGGGGCGACGGGGCAGTGATCTCACCAGGTACTGCCACCCGCGTGAAGCCGTGTGCTGAACTGCTCCACCTGGAAGCGGCCTGGTGTCGGGTCGCGATCTATCCCTTCGTCTGATCGGTGGTGGGCGAGTTCGCGCGCTGGTATCCCGGGTGTACGCCCACGTCCAGACCTTGTTGCTCGGCGATCCGCGCCAGCAGTGACGCCAATTGATCGCGTTCGGCGGGGGACAACGCCGCGGTGAGGTCGGCTTCGTGGGTCTGGAGCACCGGCCAAAGTTCGCCCATCAGCTGGTAGGCCGCCGGGGTCGGGTGCAGTTCGTGGTTGCGGCGGTCGGTGGCGCTGCGGCGGCGTTCGACGAGGCCTTTACGGTCGAGGTTGTCGAGTAGGGCGACGACGCGGCTGGGAACCACGCCGAGTTCCTCCGCCAGAGCGCGCTGGCTGCGACCGGGGGACATGGCGATCATGCGCAGCACGCCGATATCGGGGGGAGTGAGGCCGAGCGGGGCGATGCGGTCGGTGAACCGCTGGGTGGCGTGTGCGCCGAGCTGGGCGAGCAGGAACGAGACCTGCCGGGTAAGGGCCTGTCGCGGAATCGGGTTGTCACCCGCTTGCTCTTCTGCTGTCACCGGGTTATCGTACACACGCCTCAATCGTTCACTACAGTGAATGATTCACCTTAAAGAACGGACTCGTGTAATGAGCGCTCCCGCAATCGCTTCCACTCCACCGCGGCCGGATATACCCGGGCTGGGCCCGTCGCCGGGGGTCTTCGCCACCGCCTCGGCGGCGCTGTTCGTCGCCGGGTTGGCCGCGAGCACCGTCGCGGCCGGTGGCGAAGTGTTTCCTTCCCCGTTCGCCGCGCCGGACGACGCGCTGTTCTACTTCACCGACCACCGCGACGCGGTCCGGCTGGGAGCGACGTTGCAGTTCGCCGCCGCGATCCCCGGTGCGCTGTTCGTCGCCGCCATCACCGCGCGGCTGCGGACGCGGGGCGCGCTCGCCCTCGCCGGAGGCGCGCTCGCCACCGGATTCCTGATGCTGTCGGCGGTGGTGACCTGGGTGCTGACGGTGCCCGAAGTCGTCGAATCTCCGCACTTGGTGCGCGCTTTGCACACGCTGGCCTTCCTCGCGGGCGGCCCAGGCAATGTCGTCTCGACCGGGTTGCTCATCGCGGGCATCGCGTTGCCGGTAGCTGCCTTCCGTACCTGGCTGGCCAGGCTCGGCCTCGTCATCGCCGTCGCCGGACTGGCTACCACGGCAACGCTGATGCGCACGGAGGCCGCCGTCCTGCTGCCGCTGGCCCGTTTCACCGGCATGGCGTGGTTGATCGCCGCTGGCTTCCTCGTCTCGAAATCATCTGCCGCAGAAACGGAATGACCGATGAATCCGCACATTGAGAAGCTCGTCCGATTCCAGCGTCCCGAACGCTCGCTGCCCTACCTCCCCGGCCTCGGCGCCGACCGCGTCGCACCGCTGTTCGGTCTCACCCCCGTCGAATACGAAAAGCTCTGTACCGATTTCGATGAGCAGGCGCGCTGGGCGGCCGCTGCCCTCCTGGACGACGCCGCGGTGGCCGCCGCGGCGGATCGGCTGCCGCTTCGACCCGGACAGCACGTGGTCGCCTTGGGCGAAAGTTCGACCGCCGACCGGCTGTCGTGGTTCGAAATCCTGCGCTATCTGCTCGACCTGCGCAGACCCGACGATGCCATTCGGCTCACCAATCTCGCCGTCTCGGGGGCGACCACAACGCAGACGCTGACGCTCGCTCCCGCTCTGGGTTTCCAGCGCCCCGACTGGGTGTTCTGCCAGCTCGGCGCAAACGACGCCCAGCGCATCGGCGGCCCCGGCGGTCAGCGTCTGGTCGGCCTGGCCGAGACCGAACGCAACTTGCGCATCCTCCGATCCCGCGCCCCCGAACCGGCGCAGTGGATCTGGCTCACCCCGACCACAGTGGACGAGGCCCGCATCGCCGCGTTCGAGCCTTTCCAGCGAATCGGCATCACCTGGACCCGAGCCGACATCGCCGACACCTCGACCGTGCTGCACGACCTGGCCGACCTGACCGTCGACGTGGAGAACGACACGCTGCCAAACGGCGAGGACCCGCTGCTGCTCGATGACGGCCTGCACGCCACGTTGGCCGGTCAGCAGGCCGTAGCAGCCTCGTTCGTCGCCGCGCTGGCGGAATTGTGAGGGGTGCGGTGGGGTCCGTGGGTGGGGGTGGGATCGTGCAGAACGCGGTTTCGTCATTCCAGAGTCGCGGCGACGGCGCAATCGAGAAATCCGTGGCGGCGGCAGTCGCTCGCCGCCGCGATAGCGGAGTCGTGGGGACACGCGCAGGTCGTCGCCGTGCTGTGGTCGTGGAAACCGTTGTGTCGGCGTTCGCGCGTCGTCGCGATGGCGGGATCGTCGCCGGGGCAGTGTTGGCGCCCGCGTCGTCTGCCATCCTCGCTGCGGGACCCGCAGGCGCGGAATCCGATTCGCGCTCAGTAGGTTTCAACGCCCACGCTACGTCCACCTCGGCCATCATCGAGATCGACGCGGGATCGCTGACCGTCGATGACGGTGTCCTCCGGATCGCGGCCGACGACGGCCGTGTGCTCGCCGCAGCCGAACTCGCCGCTCGTGTAGACGATTTCGTCTTCCCGATCGACGCGGAGATCACCGACCGCACAGTGGTTATGACCCCACAATTGGATCCCGAACACGCAACCGTAGCGAACAGTCGAATCCCAATCTTGCGTATCTTCTCGCTGTCGATGTGATTTCGACTCGGGGCAGTCACCTGCTCCCGGCCGAAGTATTCCTGTTGATAGACATAGACGCGGTCCCAGCTTCCGCCGGCAAGGTCGAGCAGCGGCGCGGAGCCGCCCTTCCGTCACAAGTTGTTCAACTGCGCGGACAGCGCCTTGCCATCACTCAGGTGGCGGCTCGAACGGGCCGCCGCCCACATATGCCAGAAATCCGACCACTCCCAACACCGGCACAGCGACGAGAAGGACGCTGCCGGAGCTTTGCCGAGTGCGCTGTCCGGATCGGCAGGGCGCATGACCGTGCCGCCCGGATCGGGTGTGGCATCGTATTTGGCGAGCAGACGCCCATGTAGCGTCGCCGGTCCTGCTCCGGCGAGTCTGCCGTTGCTCTCGGCTATTTAATCCATTCAATTTTCGCTGACGCCATCGATTGCATTCAGGGCCTCTATTACTTCGTCTTCGTAGAATCCTGTTCGATAACGTGTTTCAAGCTCTCCCAGGGCTTCAAAAGCTGCTCTCAACAGATTCGGATACACGGCCGCGATCGACTTGGGTAAGTATCTCACGATATCGCTCGGTGGTTCGGGTTCTTCCTCGGCTGCATATAAGCGGCCCGGCAAGGTCGGATCGTTGATTTCCTCATCGAGGACAACCAATTTCACCCGAGTAGGAGCTGTGATCTGCGACGGCACAGATCGCGCGAGTTGTTTCAGATAATCGCCGTTCTTCGGATTCCATCCCAACTTGACCATCGGTTCTCTGGGTACATTAGCCAGCTCGAACGTCAGCTGTCGAATGACCTGGAAATTTTCTGCGCTGACGAGATGCTCTCGATAGCGTCCGAGGTTCGGTTCTGGCATCTTCTCCGGGTCCTTCCTGTCAATCCAAGTCATCGCTACAGGCCGTCGAAGTACTCGCGTCCGTCCTTTGGCGTGAACACGGTTCCTCCATCTCCGTCCTCGATGACTACAGCACCTTTCTCCGGATCCCAATATGCCGTTCGGCCCCTGGGTAGATGCTTTACCTCCGTCGGTACCTCGCCGTCGAGGACCTTGCGAACGTACTCGGGAAGTTCTGCGGCGCCTACGCCGGATACGTAGTGTGAGCCATCTCCCTGTGCGGCACGTCCATTCGCGTGTTCGGCGATCTTCTTCGCAATCTCTTGTGTAATCGGATCGTCCCCGCCCAGGGCTGGCGTCGCTGTAGGGCCGTTGTCGTCGATGAGTGCCTTCATGGCGATGATGGCGGCCAGTTTGGTGAGTGTGGCGGTGAGGTCGGGGACCTGGCCGAAGGCGTCGATAACGCCGACGGCGACGCTCGCAGCCAGGGTGATCTTGAGGATTTGGAATAGCCGCTTTGTCGTGTAGAGGCCGCGAATGGTGGCGATCGTGTCCTCAACAGCGAGCGCGACACCGCCGCCGGCGACCGCGAGACTGCCGCCGAAGCTGAAGATCGCTCCTACGATGGCGCCGGTGACCAGCAGTCCGACGGCCCATGCGAAGGTGGTCATTGCCGTCTTGATGCCTTCGCCGACTTCGACTGTCGAGCTGTGATAGTCCGCAACAGGGGCGGCGACATTGAGGGACGCGGTGGCCAGAAGATCGGCGCTGGACTTCAGTGTCCCGAAGTGTTCCTGGATCTTGGCGCGATTCTCTGCCGCATCCATATCGTCGAACAACGCGGAGATCCCGCTGATCTTAGCCGCAGCTCCAGTGATGGTCGCGTGGTTGGCGAAGGTTTTCCACGTGTCGGCGGCCTTGGAGAGTTTGTCGACGTCACCGTTGGGAAGTTTCCCGAAGGTACTGACGATCTTCGCAGTGAGTTCGTTGAAGAACTCCTCTACGCCACCGTTGTGTTTGACGCCGTCGCCGTTGTCGTGGACGGAGGTCGGGATGGTTACCTGGTACTCGGAGACCTGGTGGAGAGTCGGTCGCTGGGGTTTGGCGTTGTCTGCGATCGCGTATTTGTAACCATTGGCGTATAGGACGTTGCCGAAGTTGGTAAGGGCGTCGGCCAGGTGTGTACACGTTTGCATAGTGTCGCGTGCGTACTGGTCGTACGCTTCGCCCCATTGCTTACATCCGGGGGCGTCCCCGGCCATGCCTGCACATTCACCCTTGACGGCGTCGTGTAGCGGTTTGTCGGTGCGACGCAGTTCGGCGGCGAGGTCATGGCATTGTTTGCCGGCATCGAAGTACGTCTGCCAATTGACGCGCACTAGTTATGCCCCTCGGAGCATTTTCAGGTTTTCCTCGATCGCGCTGGTGTAGCCGGTGTGCGCTTTGCGGGCTGCTTCGCTGATATCGCGGACACCTTCGGCGAATTCCCGCGCGCCGACCGACCACTCGAGGTGGGCGTCGGAATAGGCCTGAGCGGCAACACCTTCCCAGCCGGTACCCGCCAGCGCGGCAACCTTGTCGTCAATCGTGTCGAGGTGCTCGGCGATAACGCTCGCGAGTGCGGACAGGCGGATCACGACCTCATCGAGGTGGTCCAAGTCGACCTGGAACTCCTCGGAACTCATGGCAGGTCCAAACTTGAGCTGCTCGTGTTGTATAGTACGGCGGCGTTGCTCCCGTCGAGGTCTTCATAGGTCGAGGCTGTGATACCGAGCTTTTCGGCCATCCCGGACAGAGCGGTGATGATCTGGGCGCCGCCGTCACGGATATCGGTCCAGCCGTCAGCGAACTGGCTCGCCAGATTGCCCCTCCACGTTCCATTGACCAGTGATTCGACATCCTTGGCCGCAGAGTCGAGTGCCGTCCGCAATGCCATCGATAGCTCATAGACCTGCTCGCCGACCTCACGAACCTTCTCCGGAACCACCGAGAGATTATCGGTCGACGGCGTCCCCCCGTTGCTCATGACCGGCAGCGTACTGAATGTCCGCCCGACCTGTCGAGGGACCCATTGTGCCTATCGGAGGGTGTCGACGCCGATCATCCTGGTGGGCCACAGCTTTGCGGACGCGTTGGGACTCACCCAGCGTCGATTCGCCGCCCGTGCCGGCATCGCGAAGAGCACGGCGAGAAAGTGGCGACCTCTGGGCGACGCGATCGAGCTGGGTGACGAGTGCGCCGACATTATCGAGACGATGCCGAGCTGCGCTGCGGCACGCATTTGAAGGCGGCCTGCATGGCACCGCGATTGCTACCCTTGGTAGCATCGGGATTATGGGTGGTAGTAAGAAATACTCGATCAGCCTCCCGGAGGATCTCGCCGAGCAGGCTCGAGCCTATGTTGGCCCCGGCGGCTTCTCCGCCTATGTCGCCGAGGCGTTGGAGCAGCGTGTAGCGATGGACAAGCTGGGGGAGCTGGTGGCCGATTTCGAGAAGGACGACGAGCCGTTGACTCGTGCGGAGATTGATCAGGCGAGGGCGGAATTGGGTTTCGAGCGGCGACGTTGGGGTTCGCGCGGATCGGCGGCCTGATGCCGGATGTGCTTTTCCTCGATTGCGAGGGGCTGTCCATGCTGTATCGGAAGGATCGTCGCATGCTTGCGTGGATACAGGCGGCCAAAGAGGACGGCGTGCGAGTCGCGACTACGGCTATGACGACTGTGGAAGCCGACTACAGCAAAGTGCGTGCCGCCCGGATCGCATGGACGCTGTCACAGATCGACGTTCACACGGTGACCGGAGAGTTGGCCGCGCAGGCCGCTGCGTTGTTGCGCGAGCATGGCCTTGGTGGACACAAGTACGCGATCGACGCCGTTCTGGCTGCGTCGGCTCGCTCGGTTCGTGGGCTGGCGACGGTGGTGACGTCGGACCCCGAGGACATGGCGTTGCTGTGTGGTCCGGAGATCGAGATCGTCAAGGTGTGAGCTTGTTCGAGCCGTGAGCAGTGATCGGGAGAACCGACGGCCTGTCCCGCTGCCCTGAAACCTTGTTCGTCGACCACCCGCATATATGAAACAGGGCCGGCTCGCTCAATGGATTGAGCGAGCCGGCCCGGCGTCAGGTCAAGAACTAACTAGTCGGCTCGAACGCCTCCGCGATGATCTCCGCCTGCTCCACCGCGTGCACCTTGCTCGACCCCGAGGACGGGGCCGACATCGCGCGGCGGGAGATGCGGCGCAGTCGGGTGTTGGCGAAGCGGGGTGGGAGGGTTTCGGGGAGGTTGAGGCCGAAGAAGGGCCAGGCGCCCTGGTTGGCCGGTTCTTCCTGGACCCAGGCCAGGTCGGTGGCGTTGGGGTAGCCCTCGAGGGCCTCGTTGAGGCGGCGGACGGGCAGCGGGTAGAGCTGCTCGATCCGGACGATGGCGACGTCTTCGCGCTTCTGCTTGGCCTTTTCGGCGGCGAGTTCGTAGTAGAGCTTGCCGCTGGTCATCAGGACGCGCTTGACCTTGCTGCGGTCGCCGATGCCCTGCTCGTAGCCCGGTTCGTCGAAGACCGAGCGGAACTTGCTCTCGGTGAAGTCCTTGAGGTCGGAGACGACGGCCTTGTTGCGCAGCATCGACTTCGGGGTGAAGACGATCAGCGGGCGGCGGATGCCGTCGAGTGCGTGGCGGCGCAGCAGGTGGAAGTAGTTGGCCGGGGTGGACGGCACCGCGACGGTCATCGAGCCTTCCGCGCACAGTTGCAGGAAGCGTTCGATGCGGCCGGAGGTGTGGTCCGGGCCCTGGCCCTCGTGGCCGTGCGGCAGCAGCAGCACGACGTCGGAGAGCTGGCCCCACTTGGCCTCACCGGAGGAGATGAACTCGTCGATGATCGACTGCGCGCCGTTGACGAAGTCACCGAACTGCGCCTCCCACAACACCAGCGCGTTGGGGTTGCCCAGCGAGTAGCCGTATTCGAAACCGACGGCGGCGTATTCGCTCAGCGCCGAGTCGTGCACGGCGAACCAGCCCGGGTTCTCGCTGCCGATGTTGTGCAGCGGGGTGTACTCCTCGGCGGTCTTGCGGTCGATGATCACCGCGTGGCGCTGGGTGAACGTGCCGCGGCGGGAGTCCTGACCGGTCAGGCGCACCGCACGACCCTCGTCGATCAGCGTGCCGAAGGCGAGCAGCTCGGCGAAGGCCCAGTCGACCTTGCCCTCGTAGGCCATCTCGCGGCGCTTCTCCAGCACCGGCTTGACGCGCGGGTGCACGTTGAAGCCGTCGGGCACGTTGATGAACGCGTCGCCGATGCGCTGCAGGATCGACTTGTCCACGGCCGTCACGACGGATGCGGGCACCGGCTGGTCGCCCTCGACCGACTCGCTCGGCTCCGGCGAGTACTTCTCCAGCTCGCGGACCTCGTTGAACACCCGCTCCAGCTGGCCCTGGTAGTCGCGCAGGGCGTCCTCGGCCTCTTTCAGCGAGATGTCGCCGCGGCCGATCAGGCTCTCGGTGTACGCCTTGCGGACCGAGCGCTTGGTGTCGATGACGTCGTACATGTACGGCTGGGTCATCGACGGGTCGTCGCCCTCGTTGTGGCCGCGACGGCGGTAGCAGATCATGTCGATGACGACGTCCTTGCGGAACTTCTGCCGGAAGTCGACCGCCAGGCGGGCCACCCAGTCGCACGCCTCCGGGTCGTCGCCGTTGACGTGGAAGATCGGCGCGCCGATGAACTTCGCGATGTCGGTGGAGTACTCGGTGGAGCGGCTGTTCTCCGGAGCGGTGGTGAAGCCGATCTGGTTGTTCACCACGATGTGGATGGTGCCGCCGACCCGGTAGCCGCGCAGACCCGACAGGTTCAGCGTCTCGGCGACCACGCCCTGACCGGCGAACGCGGCGTCACCGTGCAGCATCAGCGGCACGACCGAGAAGCCCTCCGGGCCGTCGCCCTTGTCCAGCAGGTCCTGCTTGGCGCGCGCCAGGCCCTCGAGGACCGGGTCGACCGCCTCCAGGTGCGAGGGGTTCGCGGTGAGCGAGACCTCGATCTCGTTGTCGCCGAACATCTGCAGGTAGGTGCCCTGCGCGCCGAGGTGGTACTTCACGTCGCCGGAGCCGTGGGTGGCGGCCGGGTTCATGTTGCCCTCGAACTCGGTGAAGATCTTCGAGTAGGGCTTGCCCACGATGTTGGCCAGCACGTTGAGCCTGCCGCGGTGCGGCATGCCGATGATGACCTCGTCGAGGCTGTGCTCGGCGCACTGGTCGATCACCGCGTCCATCATCGGGATGACGGCCTCGGCGCCCTCCAGCGAGAAGCGCTTCTGCCCGACGTACTTGGTCTGCAGGAAGGTCTCGAACGCCTCGGCCGCGTTCAGCCGGTTCAGGATGTACTTCTGCTGCGCGACCGTCGGCTTCGCGTGCTTCTGCTCGACCCGATCCTGGATCCACTGCAACTGCTCGGGCTCGAGGATGTGGGTGTACTCCACGCCGACATGGCGGACGTAGGCGTCGCGCAGGACGGACAGCACGTCGCGCAGCTTCATCTGGTCCTGGCCGTGGAAGCCCGCCACGTTGAACGTGCGGTCCAGGTCCCACAGGGTCAGGCCGTGCTGGGTGACGTCCAGGTCCGGGTGGCTGCGGAACTTGTCCTTCACCAGCCGCAGGGGATCGGTGTCGGCCATCAGGTGGCCGCGGTTGCGGTAGGCGGCGATCATCTCCAGCACGCGGGCGCTCTTGTCGACAGCGCGCTCGCGGATGTCCTTGCGCCAGCGGATCGGCTCGTACGGCACGCCGAGACCGTGGAAGATCTCGTCGTAGAACTCGTCGGCGATCAGCAGCTGGTGGATGGTGCGCAGGAAGTCACCGGACTCCGCGCCCTGGATGATGCGGTGGTCGTAGGTGGAGGTGAGGGTCATCAGCTTGCCGACGCCCAGATCGGCGATGCGCTCGTCGCTCATGCCCTGGAACTCGGCGGGGTACTCCATCGCGCCCGCGCCGATGATCGCGCCCTGGCCGTTCATCAGGCGGGGCACCGAGTGCACGGTGCCGATGGTGCCCGGGTTGGTCAGCGAGATGGTGACGCCGGAGAAGTCCTCCGCGGTGAGCTTGCCGTCGCGGGCGCGGCGGACGATGTCCTCGTAGGCGGTGTGGAACTGCCCGAAGGTCATCGCCTCGCAGCCCTTGATGGCCGCGACGACCAGCGATCGGCTGCCGTCCTTGCCGGGCAGGTCGATGGCGAGGCCGAGGTTGGTGTGCGCGGGGGTGACCGCGTTCGGCTTGCCGTCGATCTCGGCGTAGTGCCGGTTCATGTTCGGGAACGCTTTGACCGCCTGCACGATGGCGTAACCGAGCAGGTGGGTGAAGGAGATCTTCCCGCCCCTGGTGCGGGCGAGGTGGTTGTTGATGACCAAGCGGTTGTCGATCATCAACTTGGCCGGGATGGCGCGCACGCTCGTCGCGGTGGGGATGCTCAGCGAGGCGGACATGTTCTTCGCCACCGCGGCGGCGGCGCCGCGCAGCACCTTGGACTCGTCGGCGGCGGTGTCGGCCTGCTTCGGGCCGGAGGTCGGCGCGGCGTTCGAAGTCGGCGCCGGGGTGGTCTGCGGTGTGCGTGTTGTCACAGCGGCGGGCTTGGCAGCGGCCGGTGCGGGCTTGGCGGCAGCCGGTGCGGGCTTGGCGGCGGCCGGGGCGGGCGCTTTCGGGGCCGCGGGGGCGGCGGCAGGCTTGGCGTCGTTGCGCGTGGCGGCGGCGGGCTTGGTGGCCGCCGGAGCCGGTGCGGGAGCGGCAGCTTGCGCGGTCGCGGGGGCAGGCTGGCTGTTGCCGGTGTCGCCACTCGCGTCAGGCGTGTAGTCGGCCAGGAACTCGTGCCAGCTCTCGTCGACCGATGATGGATCTTGTTTGAACTTCTGATACATCTCGTCGACTAGCCACTGGTTCTGTCCGAACTGGGATGTTGAGCTGCTCACAGCAGGTGTTCGCCTCATTTCGTTCTTCGCGCTGCGACGTTTGTGACGTGCCCGGCACGGGGATCAGCGGATTGCGCGCCGATGCGCCCTATCTGAGGATAGGCCCAGCAGCAAATCGGCCGATTCACTGACCACCCGACACCCCCGACCCTATTGGTGATGACCCGGCGTCACCCGAGAATATTCCCTCCGACGCCTGTGCCGCTGCCCAGAGCCGGGCATATGGCCCACCTGCGGCGAGCAGCTCCGTATGCTCGCCGAATTCCACGATCCGCCCGTGGTCGACCACCGCGATCCGGTCGGCGCGCGCGGCGGTGCCGAGCCGGTGCGCGACGATCACCGTGGTGCGGTCCCGGCTCAGCGATCTGCTCGCTGCCAGCACCGATGCCTCGGTGTCCGGGTCGAGCGTCGCGGTGGCCTCGTCGAGCAGCAGCAAGTCCGGAGCGACCAGTTCGGCACGGGCCAGCGCGATCAGCTGCCGCTGCCCGGCCGACAGGCCCCGGCCGCGCTCGCCGACGGGTTGTTGCATGCCGAGCGGGAGGCCGGCGATCATGTCCGTCGCGCCCACCGCCGCAGCCGCCGCGGCGATCTCGTCGGGGGTCGCGAATGGTTTCCCGAATGCAATGTTGCTCGCCACGTCGCCGGTGAACAGGTGAGCTTCTTGGGGGACGATGCCCAGCCGCGAGCGGTAGTCGGCGAGGCGATAGTCGCGCACGTCGACGCCGTCCACCCTGATCGCGCCGGGAGCTGCGGCGGGCACTCGCGTGCGCTCGCCGGAATCCGGGCGCAGGTCGTACAGCCGCGCGAGCAACTTGACGACGGTCGACTTGCCCGCGCCGGTCGGGCCGACGAGAGCGAGGCTGGAACCCGCCGGAATGCGCAGCGACACACCGTCCAGCGCGGGAACGCGACTTCCCGGGTAGTGGAAACGGACGTCGTCGAACGCCACGTCACCCCGCAGCGCGGGTCCGATGGTCACCGGGTCGGCCGGGTCGGCGGCGATCGAGGAGGGGGTGCGCAGCAGGTCACCGATCCGGCGCAGCCCGACCCTGGCCTGCTGGTAATTGTCGAAGACCTGGGACAGCTGCAGGATCGGCACGAACAGCAGCTCCAGATACAGCACGAACGCGACCAGTGTGCCCGCGCTGGTCGCACCGGTGGCGACCTCGCGCGCACCGAAGAACACCACCGCCGCCAGCGCCACGTCCGCCCATCCGACGACGAACGCGAAGTACAGCGCGATCGCCCGCTGCGCCCGCAACCGGCTGTTGCGGTAGCGCTGCGAGTACTCGGCGAAGCGGCGGGCGGCGCGCGGCTCGTGCCGGTTCGCCTGCACCGCGCGCAAGCCCGTGACGTTCTCCTGGAAGTCGGCGTTGACCGCCGACACGTGCTCGCGCGACACGGTGTAGGCGGCGGAGGACACCCGCCGGAACAGCGCCGTCGCTATCGCGAGGGCGGGCACCGTCGCCAGCACGACCAGAGCCAGCGATACGTCGATGACCAGCAGCGCGACCGTGATGCCGACCAGCGTCAGCAGCCCGACCAGACTGGTGGCCACGCCGGTCTGCAGGAAGGTCGACAGCGCGTCGACGTCGGTGGTCATCCGCGTCATGATCCGCCCGGACAGTTCGCGCTCGTAGTAGTCCAGGCCGAGTCGTTGCAGGTGTGCGAAGCTGCGCACCCGCAGGGCGAACAGCACGCGTTCCCCGGTGCGCGCGGTGAGCAGCGTGGTGGCCGCGCCGACCGCCAACCCCGCCGCGGCCAGTACCGCGCCGAGCAGTGTCGCTCGGACGAGTGCTCCGGCGTCGTCGCCGAGCACGCCGCCGTCGATCGCGTAGCGCACCAGCGGCGGGAACGCGATGGCGATCGCCGCGTCCACGGCCAGCAGCGCCATCACGGTCAGCACCAGCCCGCGGACGGGACGCAGCAGGCGGGTGAGCCGGAAACCTGGATCCGGCTCGCGAATGCGTTCGCTGTCCGTGTCCGGCTGCTCGGTGGCAGGTGGCAGTCGCTCGATGGTCCGGCGCAGCTCGGGCGTCTCGCTGATGTCGGCCGCCGCCGCACCGAAGCGACGGCCGGCGGATCCGTCGCCGACTCGCCTGCCCGTGGCCGAACTCGCGTCCGGCTCGGGAGCGGGGTGCCCGGCGGGCGCGGGCAGCCGGATCACGCGATCGGCGTGGGCGAGCGTCGACTCCCGGTGCGCGAGGATGAGCGTGGTCCGTCCGCCCTGGTCGGGCAGCGCGTCGAAGATCGCCGCCTCGGTCACCGCGTCCACCGCGGAAGTGGCGTCGTCGAGCACCAGGATGCGCGGACGGGCCAGCAGCGTCCTGGCCAGCGCGATCCGCTGACGCTGGCCGCCGGAGAGGGTGAGGCCGCGCTCGCCGACCACCGTGTCGTAGCCGTCGGGTAGCTCGGCGATGAATTCGTCCGCCGCGGCCTGGACGGCCGCCTGCCTGATCTCCTCGTCGGTGGCGTCCGGTCGCCCGAGCGCGATATTGGCCGCGATGGTGTCGGAGAACAGGAACGGATCGTCGAAGACGACGCCGATGGCGGCGCGCAGGTCGGCAGCGCGCACGTCGGCGATGTCGACGGCCTCGCCGATTCGGGTCCCGGCGCGCGAAGTCGGGGTTTTGATCGCGTCGACCGCGCCCGCGTGCGGCGCGGTGGGATCGGTGAACAGCCGGATACGGCCCGCGTCCGGCGCGTAGAAGCGCGGAAGCAGCAGAGCGAGCGTCGACTTGCCCGAGCCCGCCGGACCGATGACCGCCACCGTCTCGCCGGGCCGCACGCGCAGATCCAGTTCGCGCAGCACCGGCCGCTCGGGATCGAAGCCGAAGCTCAGCGCATCGAGCTCGATGCCGAGCGGGCCGTCCGGCAGCTCGACCGGGCGTTCGGGATCGGCGATGACCGGGGCGGTGTCGATCACTTGGAAGACCCGCTCGGCCGCCGCCCTGGTGAGCTGCGCCATGACGATCACCGAGGAGAGAATGCGCGCGGTGCCGGTCATGACGGCGACGTAGGCGGCGAACGCGACGAAGGTGCCGATGCCGATGCTGCCGTGCAGCGCGAGCAGTCCGCCGAGCGCGATGACCGCGACCATCCCGAGCTGCGGGATCGCCGCGACGGTCGGCGCGAAGCGCGCGTCGATCCGTGCGGCGCGCATCCGCTCCGCGAACAGCTTGCGACCGTGCCGCTCCAGCAGGTCGACCATCCGCGCTTCTTGGCCGAAGCCTTTGACCACCCGTACCCCGGTGACCGTCTCCTCGACGTGCTGGGCCAGATCGGCGGCACGCTGCTGCGCGGACCAGGTCGCCGCGTGCAGGCGCGGCCGCATGCGGTAGACCACCAGGCCGACCGCGGGCACCACGAGCAACGCGACGGCGGCCAGCGGCGGGGAGAGCCAGAGCATGACCGCGGCGGCGAGCCCGAATTCCAGCAGCGCCATGCCCGACAGCGGCACCATGGCCAGCAGTCCTTGGACGAGCTGCAGATCGGTGATCGATCGCGACACCACTTGGCCGGTGCGCAGGGTGTCCTGACCGACGCCGTCGAGCCGCTGCAGTGCGCCGAGCAGCTGCACCCGCAGGGTGTGCTGCACGTCCAAGGACAGCCGCCCGGCCAGCCAGCGCCGTCCGAATCCGGCCCCGGACCGGCTCACGGCCACTACCAGGATCAGCCCGGCGACCACGCTGATCGCGGCCGTGTCACCGATCCCGGCCGCGTCGACGGCCCGCTTGGTCAGCAGCGGCCCCGCTGTCTCGACGATCGCCCCGCCGAGCACCGCGGCGGCGAGGCCGCCCAGCACCGCGCGGTGCGGTAGGCATTCGGCCCACAGCCTCCGTATCCAGCCCGGACTGCATCCCCCGTCCACGTCGTTCGCCCGTCCCCTTCGTCGTACCGCGTTCGTCATCGACGGTACCGACACCGGCCGACAAGTCGTTGTTCCCGGCGGGTCCTCGGATCACAGATCGCGGGTGCGCAGATTCCACCAGCTCGCGGCGCCCAGGCCGATGGTCCACAGCAGCAGGACCACCACGGCGGCCGGAGTAGGTGCGAGGAAGTCGCTGTCGGGATAGGAACCGACCGCCACGGTGCCGACGGTGGCGGAGACGGGCAGCAGGGTGACCACGCCCGGAATACCGAGACCGCGCGCGATCAGCCAGATCAAAGGCTCGGCGACGACACTCCAGCCGAGCAGCAGCGCCGCCGCCTTGGTCGAGGACCGCAGCAGGATGCCCGCGCTCGCGCCGATCAACGACCAGCAGACCGCGGCGAGCAGCCCGCCGCCGAGCACCGCGAAGAACTCCCCGGTGACCGGGACCTTGCCGCGCCCCACGCCGAACAGCGCGCCGGCCGACACCAGTTCCACCGCGACCGCCGCGGCCAGCGCGCAGCCTCCGATGACCAGGAACTTCGCGGCGGTGAGCCGGTCGCGGTCAGGGCTGAACAGCGTGGTCACGGCCATGCTGCGGTACTGGTACTCCGCGCCGGTCGCCAGCGCGCCGAAGACCGCCGCCGCCAGCACGACGAAGGCGAGGCCGAAGTAGAGCCCGATCGTCGCGGCGCCGGTGGCGGGCTGGCCGCGCGGATCCGGCGGCCCGGCCAGGCTCGCCGACGCGACGCTCGCCAGCAGCGCCACGACGATCGGCGCTGCGGCGAGCGTCCGGCCGCGCGGCATAGTGACGACCTTGCGCACCTCGGAGTTGACGTTCGGCACCAGGTCCGTGGGCAGGATGGCGATCATCGTGGGATCCCGTAGGGCGTCGGCGAGGGTGGCTGGGCGGGCGCGGAGAGGCCCGGGTAGTGCGGCGCGGGCGTGGCGGTGCGTCTGGTCAGCGACGCGAGCACGCGGTCGGGGTGGATCGGGTCGGGCACGATGCTATCGATCCGCACCTGCGCCGCGGTGGCCGCCGTCCTGATCTGCGCTTCGCTCGCCTCGGCGACGGCGAGGCGGCCGTCCGGCCGGATCACCGCGTCCGTGAATCCTTGTGCCGCAAGCGTGGTGGCCAGCGCGATGGGGGTGGACGCCGCGACGACCAGCCGGTCCGGATGCCCGCGCCGCAAGCGCGCCGGAGTGCCCTGGTACACCACCGCGCCCTCGCTCAGCACGACCAGTTGGTCCGCGGCGGGCAGCACCGCGCCGAGACTCTCGCTGGTCAGCAGGACACTGCCGCCGCGCCGGGCGTGCTTGCGCAGAAAGTCGTGCAGCCAGCCGCGTTCGGCGGGGTCGAGTCCGTCCATCGGTTCGTCCAGCACCAGCAGCGGGGGGTCGCCGAGCAGCGCGGTGGCCAGGGCCAGCCTGGTCTGCTGTCCGATCGACAGGGCGCCGATCTTCGTCCTGGCATGTTCGTCCAGTCCGACCAGCTCGAGCACTTCGGTCACCCGGCTGTCGACGACGTTCGCCGCCGCCGCGTAGACCCACAGGTGTTCGCGCGCGGTGCGGGCCGGATGCAGTCCGCGTGGCGCGAGGACGCCGCCGATCACGTTCGCGGAGCCCGCGGTGTTTCCCCGGGAACCGGGCCCGCCGACGGACGCCGTGCCCGAGGTGGGAGCGAGCAGGCCGAGCAGCACCCGCAAGACAGTGGTCTTGCCCGCGCCGCGCGGGCCCACCAGTGCGGCGATGGTGCCGGAGGGCACGGTGAAGCTGACGTCCGTCACGGCGGTCGCCAGCTCGTACTGCTTGGTCAGTCCCCGGACCGCGAACGCGATCGGCCGCGTCCCGCTCATCGCGGAGTGGCCGGAGGTCGCGGCTTCGCCGGGTCGATCGCGGTGAGCGGATCGGCCTCGATGACCAAATGGCGGTCGACCGGCCAGGTGGTGGGCGGCGGCCCGAATGCCTTGCGCGCGTTGGTGATCGTGGCCTTGCCGAGGGCGCGGTTGCCCGCGCCGCCGATCACCGCGCCGATGCCTGCGGGCAGTACCTTGCCCGCCATCAGCGCCGCGCGCTTGGTGATGAACCGGATGATGAACCGCTTCAGCAGCGAATCGTTCATGCTCGACAATCCGGGGATGCGGTTGGCGAAGGCCGAGCCCCAGTTCTTCGCGGAGGTGCCGACGCTCTTCTGCACGATCTGCATGCCGCTCTCACCCAGCACGACCGCCAGCACGAGCGCCCTGCGTTGCTCCTGGTCTTCCGGCGTGATGCCGTGCACCGAGGCCACCGCGAGGGTGAACACCGCCGACGCCTCCATGAAAAAGGTCGTCTCCGCGCTCACCGCGGCGATGGCCGCGACGGTGCCGACGCCGGGGAAGGCTGCGGTCGCGCCGACCGCGCTGCCGCTGCCGGTCACCGCGAGCAGGTACTGCTTCTCCAGTCGGTCGACGATCTGTGCTGGGCTCTCACCAGGGTGAGAGCGGCGAATGCGGTCCACGTACTTGGCGACCGCGGGGGCCTGCAGGCGGGACCCGGTGTCGAGCAGTTCGACCACCGTCTTCTCGAACGCGCCTTTGAGCATCGGCGGCATCCTCCTCTTCCGGTCTGCTGGGTAGAACTGTATGGCACCGGTTGCCGTCAGCTCGTCATGACAACGAAGTACCCAGCCGCATCGGTTCCACCGGCGGCTGCCTCGCTTTCGACCCGGGCGGGTGCGTCCTTACGCGGAAGCGTGGATCGCGGGCACGCGTTCGCCCGATGCCGGAGGGGGAGGTGGGGTTCCTTCGCCGAACGGCCTGCCGCCGAGAGCTTCTCGGCCGTGCGGGGTCAGCCAGTTCGCCAGGTCGGGGCCCTTGGGGATGATCCCGGTCGGGTTGATGTCCCGGTGCACCACGTAGTAATGCCGCTTGATCTGCCCGAAGTCGATCGTGTCGCCGAAGCCCGGGGTCTGGAACAGGTCGCGCGTGTACGCCCACAGCACCGGCATCTCGGCGAGCTTGGTCCGGTTGCACTTGAAGTGCCCGTGGTAGACCGCGTCGAAGCGGGCCAGCGTGGTGAACAGCCGGACGTCGGCCTCGGTGATCGTGTCGCCGACCAGATACCGTTGTGCGGCAAGGCGTTCGGAGAGCCAGTCCAGCCGCGCGAAGAGCCGGTCGTAGGCGGCGTCGTAGGCGTCCTGCGTACCGGCGAATCCGCAGCGGTAGACGCCGTTGTTGACGTCGCGGAACACGGCGAGATTCACCTCGTCGATCTCCGCGCGCAGCGGCTCCGGGTACAGCTGCGGCGCGCCGGGCCGGTGGTGCGCGGTCCACTCGGTGGAGAAGTCGAGGGTGATCTGCGCGTAGTCGTTGGTGACCACCTGGCCGGTCGGCACGTCCACGATGGCGGGCACCGTGATGCCACGCGGGTAGTCCGGGAACCTGGCCAGGTAGGCGTCGCGCAGCCGCGGGATGCCGAGCACCGGATCGACACCACCGGGATCCAGATCGAAGGTCCAGCTCAGCTTGTCGTGCGTGGGTCCGCACAAGCCGAGCGAGAGCACCGGCTCCAGTCCGAGCAGGCGGCGCACGATCAGCGTTCGATTGGCCCACGGGCAGGCTCGCGCCGCGACGAGCCGGTAGCGCCCCGGCTCGACCGGGTAACCGTCGCGGCCGTCGGCCGTGATCCGGGTGGTGATGTAGTTCGTGTCGCGTTTGAACTCGCCGGGCTCGACGTAGGAACCGGTTTTGCTGGCCGACTTGGTCACATCGACAGTCTTCCAGATCGACCTCGTACGCTGACCGGATGAGTGAAACGAAGGCCACCCGTCTGGAACGAGACGTCACCGACGGCGGAGCGGAGGTGGCGACCCTCACGCTCGCCCATCCGCCGCTCAACCTCTTCGACCGGTCGATGCTGGACGCGCTGGTCGAGGACATCGCCGAGCTGTCGGCGCGGCCGCCGCGCGCGGTGCTGCTGCGCGCCGAGGGCAAAGTGGTCTCCGGCGGCGTCGACGTGCACGTCTTCGACGGCCTGACGCCCGAGCAGGGCGCCGAGTTGTGGCGCACCCTGTTCGCGCAGATCATCCATCCGCTGGAGGCGCTGCCGTGCCCGGTGGTGTTCGCCGCGCACGGGTTGACCCTGACCGCCGCCTTCGAGATCGCCCTCGCCTGCGACATCCTGCTCGCGGCGCCGAAGGCGAAGTTCGGACTGGTGGAGATCGTGGTCGGGCTGACCCCGTCGATGGGCGGCCCGCAGCGTCTCGCCGAGCGCGCGGGCTCGGGGCGGGCCCGCGAGTTCGTGATGACCGGCGACCTCTACGACGCGGCGACCATGGCCGAGTGGGGCGTGGTCAACGCCGTGCACGAAGACCTCGACACCGCGGCGCGAGCGCTGACCCACCGGCTGGCCGATGGCCCGACGAAAGCCAACGCGGCCACCAAGAAGATCATCGAGGCCTGGCGTTCCGGCGGTGTGGCACATGCGGATTCGGTGACGCCGGAGGTGTCCGGCGAGCTGTTCGGCACCGAGGATCTGCAGGGCGGTGTGCGCAGCTTCCTCGAGCAGGGCCCGGGGAAGGCGCGCTACGCGGGCCGGTGACAGCTAGGACACGTTCATCGCCTATTCCAGCGAAGTTGTGACATGCGTCATATAGTCGCAGTGCCTGATAACTCGAGGCACGCGGAGGACGAATGTCGCAGTTGCTCGTCGAATATCCCCTCACCGGCCCGCACGTCTGGGACAACCCGCTAGCTCGGGGCGCCGACGGGGTGCTGCGCTACGGAAACCTCACACCCGCGCTCACCGAACTACTCGATCTTCAGGTGCACGCGTTCGGGAGCCGCGAAGCCGTGGTGGAGGTCGGCGGCCCGCGCCTGACCTACCGGGAGCTGTGGCACTCCGCTTCCCGCATCGCGGGCGGCTTGCAGGAGCACGGCATCGGATACGGGGACCGAGTCGCCGTCCACCTGCCCACCGGCGCTCGATGGGTGCAGGCATTCCTCGGCGCACTGCTCAGCGGAGCGGTACCGGTACTGGTGCACGACGGGCTCCCGGAGTCGGTGGCCGAGCGCGTGATCGCCGACAGCCGTGCCGATTTCGTGCTCGGCGGCAAGGGCGCCGAGACCGAGCTGCCCGACGGCGCCGCCTACATCGATGACGGCGCGGCACTGGGCGACCTGGCGCTGCTGTGCTACACGAGCGGAACGTGCACGCCCAAGGGTGTGGAACTGACCAACGAGAACCTGCTGTCGGCCGTGCGTTCGGTGGTCGCGGCGCTGGACCTGCCGACCGACGGCCTGCGCAACCTGGTGCTGTTGCCGTTGGCGCACGCGGGCGGCTGTGTCGATCAGCTGTTGCCGACCTTCGCCGTCGGCGGCACCGTGGTGCTCACCCGGGACACCCGAGGCATGGCCGAAGCCGTCACCGCCGAGCGCGTCGACATGGTCTCCGCGACGCCGCGGATCTTCGCGGGCCTGCTGCCCCGGCTCGCGGAACTGCGCTCCGACGGATTGCGCACCGAGGGCATCGCGCGGATCAGTAAAGCCGGTCATCGCGCCGCGTCTCCGGCCGCCCTCGCGGCCGAACTGCGCGGCGTGTTCCCCGCCGCCCGGCAGTGGTCGGTGTGGGGCGCGACCGAGACCAGCGGTATCGGCCTCGCGGTGGACGACGCCGAGCGAGCGGACTCGTCCGAAGCCGCCGCGGTACTCGGTTTCCCGTTCGGCGGAACGGAATTGGCGCTGTGGGGCCCGCGGGCGACGGCGGGGCACGGCGAACTGCTGTGCCGCGGGCCGAATGTCACCCCGCGCTACTGGGACGACCCGACCACGACCGCGGCCCGGTTCACCGGAACCTGGTTCCACACCGGCGATCAGGTGACGATCGACGAAGACGGCTTGGTGCGCAGGGAACCGGTGCCCGTCGAGTGACCCTGTCTCACTCCAGCATTCGCTCGCGCAGCCGCCCGAGCAGGTCGGGCGTCAGTCCGATCGTCGCGAGATAGCCGTCCAGGCCGCCGTGCAACTCGCGCATCGAGGCGGTGGCGATGTCCAGGTATTCCTCCCGCACGCCGAGCAGGTCGATGGAGAGTTCCTCACCGCTGAGCAGCTTCGCCGTCATGAGCGCGCGCAGCGCCGGGACCGCGCCGTTGCTGAGCAGGTAGTCGGCCTGCACGTCGGTCTCTGTGACGCCGACCGCGCGCAGCAGCGTGGCGACGGCCCACCCGGTGCGATCCTTGCCCGCCGCGCAGTGCACCAGCACGGCGCCGTCGCCGCGCAGGACGGACTCGGCGAGGGACGCGATGGCGGCATGCGCCTCGGGAAGTGCCGGGAACATCCGGTAGACCTCGAGCATGTGCGTGTAGGCGGTCTGCGCGGTCGCCTCGTGTGGCGGCGCCTCGGCCATGCGCGAGTCGAACGGGGTGATGCTCAGCCGGACGTCCGCGGGCAGCCGGTCGGCGCCGATGTGGTCGATCTCACGCTGTCCGCGCAGGTCGTGGACGGCGCTGACGCCCAGGTCGCGCAGCGCGGCGTGGCCCGCGTCGTCGAGTCCGCTCAGTTGCGCCGAGCGCAGCAGGACGCCGGGACGGACCTTGGCGCCGTCGTCGGTGCGCAGCCCGCCGGTGTCGCGGAAATTGAACGTGCCGGAGAGGAAGTACTGGTCGGCGGGGGGCGAGAGAGTCACCGATCCAGGCTATCCGCAGCGCGGAACGAACTGGTGTCGGTAGTGGATCGAACCTCCCACGATAAGCTGACCGTTTTGAGAGGTTACACTGTGGGATTCGCCACAGGATTTGGGCTGCTCGGCACCAGGACCGTACCGTTGTCAACGGTCTGCCGAGTGGCCGAGCGCCGCCGAGATCCACCGTCATAGCGCGATTTCCGGGTGACACGGCCTGATCGCATACCGATCGCGGTTGGGTAACAAAACATTCTTTCAGTCTGAAATTACCCATCGAACCCGTTCTCAAACCCCGGAAACGCTCTACCATTGGTGAATGTTGGACCGGGCAGCCCAGGTGTTTCCCGATGTTGCCCGCCCTGTTCAGCGAGTCGCGCCGACGAGGTGCGTGAGTTCTTTCGCCGAGAGGGAGTCGTCGTTGAGCGCACGTGGAGAAGTGATAACAGAAATCCGGCTACGACCCGCCGTCATCGAGGCGGTCGAAGCGGCGGCGGCCACGGTCGACTACAAAGGTCTCCGCGCGCTGCGCGTGCTGCTGCACGCGGGAGTCAGCGCCTACTGGCCGCTGGTCAAGGCCACACCGGAGAAGCAGATCAGGTCGTATGAGATGACCCTGCAGGCGCTGCGCGCCCGCTGGGCGGTCAAGGCCGACTGCTTCCCCGATCCGATCGCCACGGAGTTCTACCAGGAGAAGGACGCGGAAGTCACCGCGTTCCTGGAGATGTGTGCCGAGTTGTCCGGAACCCAGTGGCTGGAGCCGGTGGAGGCGATCGCCTGCAATGTCGTGTCGATCGTGCAGGGCACGGTGCTGCGCTGGCTGTCCGACTGCAACGACGAGACCATGCTGGTGGTGCTCGACGAGATGGTCAGCGGGCTGGCCGCCAAGGCCGCGGAGCTCTGACAAATACTGGACGTTTGACCAACTTGGTGGTTGAGTTGTCCGGGTGACCGAGACGTCGCCGATCGCGGGGCTGCATGCGGCCACCGCCGAACTCGACCCGCCGCTGGCCGCCCTCGACCTGTCCACCCTGCGCGCGAACGCCGCCGATCTGGTGCGGCGAGCCGGTGGCACACCGGTGCGGGTGGCCAGCAAATCCGTGCGCTGCCGTGCCGTGCTCGCCGAAGTCCTCGGCGCCGATCTCACCGCGGCGGGCGGCTTCGCGGGCATCATGTCCTATTCCTTGCGCGAGGCGCTCTGGCTCGTGCGCCACGGGGCGCGCGATGTCCTGCTCGGCTATCCGAGCGTGGACCGCGCCGCGCTGGCCGAACTGGCGGCCGACGACATCGCGCTGCGCTCCATCACGCTGATGATCGACGATGCCGCGCAACTCGACCTGATCCGCGCCGCCGTCGGCTCCGATCGCGTGCGGCCACGTGTCTGCCTCGACGTGGACGCCTCCCTGCGGATCGGCCCGCTGCACCTGGGCGTGCGGCGTTCCCCTGTTCACACGCCGCAGCAAGCGGCCACGCTCGCGGGCGAGGCCCGGCGGCGCGGCTTCGACGTGGTGGGCGTGATGACGTACGAGGCGCAGATCGCGGGGCTCCCGGACGCCAATCTCGCTGTGCGCCTTGTGAAGCGGGCGTCCGCGGCGGAGATCCGCAAGCGCAGGGCCGAGGTGCTCGCCGCGGTCCGGTCGGTGACCGGCGAACTCGAGATCGTCAACAGCGGCGGCAGCGGATCCATCGAGGTCAGCGTCGCCGATCCGGACGTCACCGAGGTGACCGCCGGGTCCGGGCTGTACGTGCCGACGTTGTTCGACGGCTACCGGTCCTTCACGCCGAGACCGTCGCTGTATTTCGCGATGCCCGTGCTGCGGCGTCCCGCCACCGACATCGCCACCGTCTTCGCGGGCGGGTACATCGCCTCCGGCCCCACAGGGCGGTCGCGGGTGCCCAAACCGGTGTGGCCGCGCGGGTTGAAGTTGATCGGCACCGAGGGCGCTGGCGAAGTGCAGACCCCGCTGTCCGGCGCCGCGGAACTGCGGATCGGCGACCGGGTGTGGTTCCGGCACGCGAAGGCCGGTGAACTGTGCGAGCGATTCGACACCGTGCATGTGGTCGACGAGGACGGCTCCCGCGTCAGCGCGCCGACCTATCGGGGCGAGGGCGCCTGCTTCGGCTGACCCGCGCCGGTCAGCCGAAGGAACGCGCCCAGATCGGCGAGTTCGTCCGGGTTCGCGGGCAGGTATTCGGTGAGCAGCGGTGAGCGGATGACGATCGCCTTCCACATGGCCCGGCACAGCGCGTGGATCAGCCCGCGCGACAGCAGCGACGGCATGCCGTAGGGCGCGTCGGTGGGGGAGGAGGTGGTCATGGACAGCAGCACCACCGCCGCCTCCCGGCCGCGGAAGCGATCCGGCGTGCCCACCAGGACGTCCTCGATCTTCGCGCGGGCCAGCAGCGTCCGGATGCGTCCCACCTGAGCGGCGTACGGAGCGACCACGAAGATGTCGTGGGGATGCAGCCTGCGCGTGGTCGCGCCGCTGGTCCATGACATGCCGAGCAGCGCGCGGACCCGGCGCACCACTTCGCGCGCTTCCGCGGGCGACTCGGTGGCGTTGCCGTAGTGGTCCACCAGGACGGTGTCCACCCCGGGGTCCTCGCCGTGCAGTTTCCGGGCCAGGGTGACCGTCTCGTTGGCGCGCAGGCGGCCGTCGTAGTACAGGCGGGAGACGGGTTCGCACACCGCCGGGTGCATCCGCCAGGTGCGGTCCAAGAAGTAGCCGCGCTCGGTGGGCAAGGTCTGGCGTCCGTCCGCCAGCCAGCCGAGCACCGATTCGCCGACCGGGGCCGGATGGGCGCCGCGCGCGGTGGACGCCACCGGGTCGCCGAGCAGCAACAGATTGCGCGCGCACTCCGCGACGGACACCGTCTCGGCCAGGGGGAAGCGGCCCGCGTCGGCGATCACGAGCAGGTCGAGGCCCGCGCGGGGCACCAGATCCTCGTTCGCGAAATCGGCCGGTTCGCCGCCGAGGACGCAGCCGCTGATCGCGTTGTCCAGGAATCGCGGGTAGCGGGCGGCGTCGATCACCACCCACTCAGGTGCGACGGTCGCCGCGTCCTTCTTGGCGACCAGTTCCGGCAGCACACCCGCCCGCACCACCGCGTCGAGCAGGTTCTCCACGGTGGCGGGTGTTTGCGCGAGGATGCCGATCCGCCACTTGTTCCGAGTGATCAGCCGCTCCAGCACCCGGGCCGCGGTCGCGGTCTTCCCGGTGCCCGACGGACCCTGCACCGCGACGTAGGAGTGATCCAGAGCGCACAGCGCGGCGGTGATCGCCGCGGCGTAGTCGCCGTGCACCTCGGGCAACCGGACGTCGCCGTGCAGCCGGGGCGGGCGGCGCGCGAGGATGTCGAACACGGCCGTACGCGGCGTTTCCGGCAAGGTCATCAGCAATTGCTGCGCCGCGAGTTCGATCGCCAGTTCGGCGTTCTCATCCCAGTCCGGCAGGCCCGGCGCGATCGCTGAGGGCAGTTCGTCGTAGGGTTCGCAGCCCTCCGGCAGCGATTCCTCCAGCCGGACGGTGTCGTCGAATTCGGCGTCCACCGAGCAGCCGAGCACCGTCGCGGTAGCGGTCGCCCGCTGCCCCGCATCGGTCACCATGCCGGCCGGCATCGGTTGATCGTAGAAGGTGTAGACGGCGGTACCCGGGGTCAGCGCGCTCGGGCCGGGGGCGCCGCTGGAACCGGTGCCGATCCGTCCGGTCAAGGTGAGATAGCGCCGCATCCCCGGGCGGTCGGGGCGGCGATGCCACTTGGTGTCGACGGTGCCCCAGTCGGCGACCAGCACTCCCGGGGCCTGCGCCCATTCCTCCACCGGATGACTGAGCCGGTCGGCGTGCGCCCACCACAGCGGCTGCCGCTCGCGCCGGTGGTAGCCGAGCGTCGCGGCCATCAACGCGGCCGGATGCAGCGGATCGCCCTGCGCTGCGGCGTATTCCGCGAGCGCGGCCTCCAGCGACGACGGCCGGGACGACGGCGGCGCGGGCTCGCCGGCGACCGCTGAGGTGGACCGTGTGTCCGGAGTCCGGGTCCGGGTGGCGATGCGTTGCTCGGCCGCGCGATCGAGCAGCCAGTCACGCAACCGCAGCACCGTGTGGCAATCGTGTTCCACGGCAGCCGGATCGGTCGTACCGGGAAGCAGTCGGCGCAGGCCGCCGAGCCGGTAGGAGGACTCGCCGACGAGCAGCGCGCCGCGGACGATCGGATACAGATCGACCAGAACGCCCTCGCGCAGCAGTTCGTCTACCAGTTCCTCGTTGACCCCGTGCCGTCCGGTGCAGCGCAGCAGTGCCGTCCGCACCGCCGCGGAGTAGTGGTAGACGTGCAGGTCCGGATCGATCCGGCGGCGCTGGGTCAGGTAATCGAGCACCTGCTCGAGCACGCGGCGTTCGGCGGCCGCGGCGCGGCCGGGCTCGCTCGAACCGCTCGGTCCGCGCAACGAGAGGTGCACCGTGTCCGGGCCGCCGACCTCGACGACGAGCGGAGTCCGTCCGCCCCCCGAGACGGTGAGCGAGAGATCGCCGGGGGAAGGCGCTGGCAGCGCCCCGAGCACGGTCGCGTCGAGCACCGCGTAGGTCGGCTCGCCCGAAACTTCGCGGCGCAGCTGGGTTTCCGCCTGGCGGCGCAGCGCGGAAACGGTGCGCGGCGGCACGCCGGGCACCGAGCTCTCGGTGGTGGCCAGCCGATCGATGGTGTTCACCCCCGCTTCGCGCAGCCGGGCGCGAGCGGCGGGCGGCATGCCGGCCACGAGCAGCAGGTCGCGCGCGGCGGAGAGGGCATCGACGCAGGTGCGGCAGCGGCCGCAGGCGAGATAACGAGGATCGCCCCACTGCACGGGCAGCAGTTCGCCGAGCTTCTCGTCCACGATGCGCTCCACCCGGCTCCTGCGCGCCCGATACAGCGGAAGCAGTTCGCTCAGCGCTCCGGCGCTGCTCTCCGTGCCGAGATGCAGCCGGACCAGCGGTGCGGTGAGCGCGCCCGAATGGTCGAGTGCCTCGGCGCAGGCGGCCAGTTCGAGCGCGGCGGCCACCCGATCGGCGGTCGTGGACGCGATGCCGTGCACGGTGTAGCGGACCCGATGTTCGGCTCGCACCAGAAAGTCGGCGGAGCAATGGAATCGGCCGTCGAAGAAGGTCGCGCCGTGCACCACGTGCGCGCCGGAGCGCAGGGCGGCGACCGTGTCGGCGTGCGCGGCGGTCAACGCCGCGACATGGCGGCCGGGTTCGCCCGGTTCGTCCGGGGGGCGGTCGATCTCGACCACCGCGCCACCGAACCGCGCGCGGTAGTCGTCGAATAGGCGTCGACGGACGTCATCGGTTCCCGGAGCGGGTTCGTACCCCGATACGACGCTGCCGGGGTCGGCCGGGATGGTGCCGAGTTCGGCGTCGAGGGCGCGCAGCAGGGCGAACTCGCAGTGCGCCGCGCGGACGAAATCGACGGCGGTGCAGACGACACGATCACCGAACACGAACAAACGCGGCCCTCCTGTGTCTTCGCGGGACACCCGCTGCAGGCGTGCGCCGAATTACACACGGACCGCAACACTGTAGCTAGCGCGTCTGACCTCGACGTACCCTGCCCGGCTCAGGAACGCGGCTTACGGCGCTCCGGCCGCTTGCCGCCCTCGCGCTCCCGGCGCTGGCCGCGGCTGAACGTGCGATGCTGCGGCGCACCCTGATCCAGTTGCAGCTGAATGAGCACGCCACTGATCCGTGTGCGCCGCAACGCTTCCAGCGTTTCATCCGGCAGCTGCGCGGGCAGTTCCACCAGGCTGTGGTCGGGGCGGATGCTGATGTGCCCGAAGTCGCTGCGGCGCAGGCCGCCTTCGTTGGCGATGGCGCCGACGATGGCGCCGGGCACCACGCGATGCCGCTTGCCCACACTGATCCGGTAGGTCGCCAGCTCGGTTCCGGTGGCACGGTGGTGCGAGGCGCTCTGCCGGTCCTCGTCGAAGCGGCGAGCGGGACGTTCGCGCGGAGTCCGGTCGCGTTGCGGGCGCTCCACCGGCTCCGGCTCGGGCTCCATGAAGAAGTTGTCGCCGTCGTAGGAGCCCACCGCCAGCGCCGCGGCGATGTCGGCCAGCGGGATGTTGTGCTCGCGCTCGTAATCCTCGATCAGCTTGCGGAACAGCGGGAGATTCGACGAGGTGAGGTTCTCGGTGATGGCGTCGCCGAACTTGGCGACGCGCTGGGCGTTGACGTCCTCCACGCTCGGCAGCTGCATCTCGGTGAGCGGGTGGCGGGTGGCCCGCTCGATCGACTTGAGCAGATGCCGCTCGCGCGGCGCGACGAACAGCAGCGCCTCGCCGCTGCGCCCGGCCCGGCCGGTGCGGCCGATGCGGTGCACGTAGGACTCGGTGTCGTGCGGGATGTCGTAGTTGACCACGTGCGAGATGCGGTCCACGTCCAGCCCGCGCGCGGCCACGTCGGTGGCGACCAGGATGTCCAGGGCGCCGGACTTGAGCTGGCCGATGGTGCGCTCGCGCTGGTTCTGCGCGATGTCGCCGTTGATCGCGGCGGCGGAAAAGCCTCTGGCGCGCAGCTTCTCGGCGAGTTCCTCGGTGGCCTGCTTGGTGCGGACGAAGATGATCATCGCCTCGAACGACTCGACCTCGAGCACCCGGGTGAGCGCGTCCAGTTTGCGCTGGTGCGACACCAGCACCCAGCGCTGGGTGATGTTGGTGGCCGTCGAGGTCTTCGCCTTGACCGTGATCTCCACCGGATCGTGCAGGTACTGCTTGGAGATCTTGCGGATCGCGGCTGGCATGGTCGCGGAGAACAGCGCCACCTGCTTGTCCGACGGAGTGTCGGCGAGGATGCGCTCGACGTCCTCCTGGAAGCCCATCTTCAGCATCTCGTCGGCCTCGTCGAGCACCAGATACTGCAGCTGCGACAGGTCGAGCGTGCCCTTCTCCAGGTGATCGATCACCCGGCCCGGCGTGCCGACCACGACGTGCGCGCCGCGGCGCAACCCCGACAGCTGCACGCCGTAGCTCTGCCCGCCGTAGATGGGCAGCACGTGCAGGCCGGGAATGTGCGCGGCGTAGCGGCCGAACGCCTCGGCGACCTGGATCGCGAGTTCACGGGTCGGCGCGAGCACGAGGGCACGGGGGCTGCGACCGGTGGCCTCGAGCCCCATCAAGATCGGGATGGCGAACGCGGCCGTCTTGCCGGTGCCGGTCTGCGCGAGACCGACGACGTCGGCGCCGGAGAGCAACGGCGGAATCGTCGCGGCCTGGATCGGCGAGGGCGATTCGTAACCGACATCGGCGATGGCCGCCAGAATGCGGTCATCGATGCCCAGATCGGCGAAGGACGGGCCGTCAATGTCCCTGTCGTCGTCGCCAGGAACGCTGTCGACCTGATTGGTGCTCATTGACCAGGAGTTTACTGCCTCCTGCTGGTCGTCCCGGCCACCGCCCCAATACGGTGAGACCTATGCAACTGGACAACTCGCCCGCGCATCGGGACGCGACGCCGGATCAGCTGGACGTGGCGGTCGTCCAGTTCGCCCCTTCGACCGCCCCCGCGGAGAACCTCGCCGCGGTGCGCGAACACGTGCGCACGGCGCGCGAACGGGGCGCGCGCGTGGTCGTCGCACCGGAATACTCGATGTTCGCCGTGACCCGGCTCGATGAGCGGGTCGTCGCCGTCGCCGAGCCGCTGACCGGCCCGTTCGTCACCGGCCTCGGCGCGATCGCCCGCGAGTTCGGCGTGTTCCTGGTCGCCGGGACGGTGGAACAGGTCGCGCCAGGCGGCGACCGCATTCGCAACACTCTCGTCGTGCTCGGGCCCGACGGCTCCCTCGTCACCAGGTACCGGAAGGTGCACCTCTACGACGCCTTCGGCCACCTCGAATCCGATGTGGTCGAGCCGGGCGCGATCGAGGCGCCCGCCACCTTCACCGTCGGCGATATCACATTCGGCATGCAGACCTGTTTCGATCTGCGTTTCCCGGAGGGCGTGCGCCGGGTCGCCGCGGCGGGCGCGCAGGTGCTGCTGCTGCCTGCCCAGTGGATCCCGGGACCGGGCAAGGTCGACCAGTGGAGCACGCTGGTGCGGGCGCGGGCGATCGAGAACACCGTCTACGTCGCGGCCGCCGACCAGGCCGCTCCCCGGGGCGCGGGCGCGTCCATGATCGTGGACCCGGCCGGCGCGGTGCTCGCCGAACTCGGCGACGAACCGGGCGTGCTGACCGCCGGAATCGACCTGGCGTACCTGAGCAAGGTGCGCACGGCGAACCCGAGTCTCGCCTTGCGTCGATTCGCGATCACCGAGCGTGGACCGGAGTAGCGTTCGGAATCGATGGTCTACACCGATCGGACCTCGGCCGGTCACGCGCTGGGTGCGCATCTGGAACACCTACGCGCGTCGGACCCGTTGGTGCTCGGGCTGCCGCGCGGTGGGGTTCCGGTGGCCGCCGCGGTGCGTGCGGTGATCGGCGGTGACCTCGACATCCTGCTGGTCCGCAAGCTGGGTGTGCCGTGGCAGCCCGAGCTGGCGCTGGGCGCCATCGGGGAGGACGGGGTCAGGGTGCTCAATCAGGACGTATTGGCGCACACCGGGATAACGCCCAAGAAGGTCGACTCGATCGAGGCGCGGGAGCGGGCCGAGCTGGAGCGGCGCAGGCAGGTGCTGCGCGGTGCGTCGCGGCCGATCCCGCTGACGGGTCGCACGGTGGTGATCGTCGACGACGGTATGGCGACCGGCGCCACGGTCGTGGCCGCCTGCCGGGTCGCGCGCCTGCACCGGCCCGCGCGCGTCGTCGCCGCCGTTCCCGTCTCCTCGACCGAGGCGATGCGCCGGGTCACCGACGAGGCCGACGAGGCGGTCTGCCCGTGGGTGCCGCGCTCGCTCGGCGGCGTCGGCGGCGCGTACCGCGATTTCCACCAGCTCGAGGACGCGGAGGTCACCGCGCTGCTGTGCTGATCAGACCTCGGTGATGCCCGTACGGTGGCGCTGCGCCAGGTCCGCGTAGAAGCCCGGGTTCAGCCGCACCCACATCTGCGCCTGGGTGCCTTCGATCGGCCGTTTCACCTCGGCGGGGGAACCGGCGGCGAGCACGCCGTCGGGGATCTCCGCCCCCGGTGGCACCAGCGAGTGGGCGGCGATCATGCTGCCCGCCCCGATCTTGGCCAGGTCCAGCACCGTGGTCCCGTTGCCGACGATGGCCTCGGCGCCGACCGCGGCGCCGTGGAACACCACGCTGTGCGCGATCGTCGCGCCGGGCCCGATCTCCATCGGCACATCCGGCGGCACGTGCAGCACCGCGTTGTCCTGGATGTTGGCGCGTTCCCGGATGACGATCGGCGCCAGGTCCGCGCGCAGCACCGCGCCGTACCAGATCGAGGCGCCCGCCTCGACCCGGACGTCGCCGATCAGGGTCGCCGTCGGCGCGACGAACGCGGTCGGGTCGACCTGCGGACGTTTGCCTTCGAATTCGTAGAGTGGCACTCGAACACCGTAAATGGTCCCGTGGCGCCAACCGGAGCGGTGTCGGGCATCCGCCGCGTGGCTCAGCGACGGATCCGATGCGGACAGGGGTGGCGCGCCCCGCTCGTCGCGGCCGGTCGGTGTGCCGGGCCGGGGTCGGACTCGCGTCGGGTCTGCGCGCCGCTCAGCGCCCGGCGTAGGCCGTCGAGGTGCGCGCGGCCGCGGCGACGAGCGGTCGCAGCTGGGCGGCCAAACGCTCGGCGGTCACCGCGACGATGTCGACGTCCGTGCCGGTGCGCACCGCGTATCGGCCGTCGGCGACCACGTCGATCCAGCACAGCACGCCGAACGGGCGCGGTTCGCCCACGCCGCGGCGCGCGGAGACGACCATCTGGCCGATACCTTCACGCGGCTGCCGGAGCAGCTTGCGGATCCGGGACGGAATAGACGGGCCCGCGACCGGAACGGTGACCAGGTTGCGGCTGTCCTCGCCGACCTGGGACAGGGGAGCGGTCAGGCGCGGCAGCATGCCGGGATTGTTCTCCGGGAGCATCGAGACGATCCGCGGGCACAGGGTTTTCGAGCTGCCCGCGAACAATCGCACGTCGCCGCCGCGATCGGGGGTCGCACCGGGGCGTTGCGCGGCGACCACCGCGATGTTCCCGGCGGCGGCGCCGAGGATACGGATCGGCCGCGCCTCGGATCGCCGCCCGGTGTCGATCGCCGGTGGGCGTGGTCCACCGTTCTCGCGCGACGGCGGTTCTGGCGCCGCGTCACGTTGACCGAACACCTCGACGCGCAGGTCCGGCTGGGCGAGGATGCGCAGCGCCGCTTCCAGATCCGCGTCCAGCACCTGATCGCACCAGCGATCGAGCGCGGGAAGCTGCGCGGTGCGTTCCGCGGTGTCGCGCGCCGAAAGGCGCACGGCGAGTGGATAGGGAATGCGATCCCCATCGGTGCGTGACCAGGCCAGCGCGAACTGATCCGGGGTCAGCGTCCAGTTCACTCGTACTCGGTCCATTCGCCGAGCACGGGCGGGGTGGTCGGATCGAGCGACCCGATGAGTTCGCCGCCGTCGTCGGAGGGCTCGAGGAACGTGGGGAGATCATCGAGGTCGAACTCGTCGTCCTCGTCATCGATCGGCGCCAAGCGTGCGCTCGCGGCGTTCGCGACCACACTCGAACCGCCGCGCGGGGTGTCGACGGCGGCCACCGCACCACCCATCAGGCCACCCATCGCTCCGGCGCCTAGACCGGTGACCGCCGCGTCGGAGCTGTCGTCGTGCTTTCGCCGCTCGTCGCGCTTGCGCTGCTCTTCGGACGGAACCTGGCCGCCGACGCCGGGCACGGCGGGCAGCGTCGTCGGCTCGCTCGTCGCCGAGGCTGGCGCGGTCGCCGGACCCGGCGATCCGGTGGGGGGCGCGGTGCGGAGAACCGAGGCGGCCGCAACCGTCGAGAGCGCCGCCGTGGCGGCGGGTGCGACTCGTGGCGCGGCCGGGGCCGGTGTCTCGTCCGCGACCGCGGCGCCGGTCGTCGGCACGGCGGCAGCGGCGGCGGACGTGGCGGGCGTCTCGTCGGCGGGTGTCGAATCGGTGGACGTCGCCGAGACGCTCTGCTCCACCATGTGGATCGGCTTCGGCGCGTGCGTCCCGAGCGAAGTGGGCTGCGCGTCGGATGCGACCTGGGTTGTCCCGACGATCTTGCTCGTCGGCGTGGCGGTGGGAGCCGGGGCGGCCGATTGATCCGATTCGTCGGGGAACGCGGGCACGTCGGTGCCGGTGCGCACGAAAACCCCCGCGTAGATGTCGTTCATCGCGCGCACGACGTCCTGACGGGCGTGCTCGCTCGCCTTCTGCCCATCGACATTGCTGGTCGCCCGGGACGGATCGAGCAGTGCCGCCCCCAGATCCGGTGCGCCGGTGGACGGCTCGGTCACCGCGGCGCGCAGCGCCTCCGCCGCGTCGCTCGCCTGTCCGAGGCGCTGCGAGACGACCGCGAACACGTCGGCCAGGTCTTGGCCGCTCTGTTCGAAGACGCGCACCACCGCGTCCGCGCTCTTGGCGGCGGAGCCGCGCCAGCCGTCGGCGATGGCCGCGCGGATCTCGGTGTGCGCCTGGAAGACCGCGTCGGCCAGGTGCGCCGCCGCGTCGCTCCACGCCTGCTCGCCGCCCGCGAGGACGGCCGGGTTCAGCAACTGGACCTTCGCGTGGATCTCGTCGTGGGTGAGGTTGTCGAACACTTCGACGTTCGGCGCGTAGGCGGGGTCGGTGCGCCGGTGGGTGGCCCGCTCCCCGGCGCGCGGCATCTCACGCATGCGCGACTCCCGTCACGTCGACCCGTTCGACCGCCTGCGCGAGCGCCTCGTCGGCCTGCTGGTAGACGGCGGCCGCGGCGCGGAAGGTCTGGGCGAGTTCTCGTGCGGCGGCGGCGTATTCGTTCAGTCGGGTGATCGCGCCGTCGGCCTTGCGCTCGAAACCGGCGCGCAGCGCGTCGCCGGAGGCGAATCCGCCGAAGCCGGGCAGCGCGGTGGCGGCGCTCAGGATGCGGATCTGCTCGTCGACCCGATCGGCGAGCAACTCGTACTGGCGCGCGCACCGTTCGTGCGCGCCGTCGGCGACCAGGAGGCCGTCGATCCACAGCGAGCCGTCGTCTACCGCTCGGTTCAGCGCGGCGATGTCGACGCCGGGTGCGGTGACTTCCGCGCGCGGCTCTCCGCCGAACCCGTTCTCTTGCGATGGCATCTGCGCCGTCCCCCTTCCTCGTCCGAAGTGCGGTTACGGATGTCGTGCCAACCCCACGACGACACCCTGCATCCAATCCGCGATGTCGGCAGTGACCCGCGCGTGCACCGGCTCGTGCAGCAGGTCGTGCCCGGCGTCGATGTACTCCCGTAAATCTACCGATTCGTGGCGGCTAGTCCAGACCCTGATCGCATCGATCGGCGCGCGCCGGTCGTCCACGCCATGCACCGCGAGCACCGGAAGACGCTGCGGCAGGGGCGTTCCCGGCGCGCCCGGCGCACCGCCGCCCAGCGCGCGTTTCGGGACGCCCGACAGCACCAGGCCCGCCAGCGCGTCCGAGGGCAGGGCGGGCCGCAGTGGATAGTTCCGGTCCAGCACCGTCGAACCCGTTGCGGCATCGGCCGACTCCGGCACGGCGGCCCCGAGCATGCCCAGCGCGGTCACCGCGCCGAGCGAGTGGCCCATCAGGATCAGCGGCCGGTCGCCGCGAGCCAGCTCGACCAGCCGCACCGCGTCCGCCACCAGCTCGGCGAGCGTGCCGGGCCGTTCCGGATCGCCCTCGCTCAACCCGTGCCCGGCGGTGTCCAGCGCCCATACCTCACCGGCGGGGCGCAGACCGCGCGCGAAGCGGTGGTAGTGGCCGCTGTGCTGGCCGATTCCGGGCAGCAGGACCACGGTGTAACGCGGGTGTTCGATCGGCCACCGCCGATAGTGCATCCGGCCGCGCGCGCCGTCGAAGAATGGCATCCACCGATAGTGCCAAAGATCGTGTCGCGGGTGGGACCGCGCGATTCCGCGCCGGAAACGGTTAAGATCCGCGGCGACTCATACCTACCGGAGCCCGAGGTGCCCGCGTTGCGAACTCTCCGCCGTCGAGGCGCCTTCCTCTTGTCCGCCGTGGCGCTGGCCCTCACCGGAGTGCTCGCGCCGGGCGCGGGCGCCGCGCCATCCATCGCCGCCTGCGACCCCGCGGTGGCGGTCACGGCCGTCGCGGCGCGAGTGCCGGTGCTCGACTGGGCGGAGAACCTGGGCTACGACGCGCAGGGCAATCTGTGGGTATCGCGGCTCTACCGCAATGAGGTGCAGCGTTACGACACCGCTGGCAACCTCACAGCGACTGTTCCGGTGGAGTTCCCCGGCGCGGTGCGGCTCGGTCCCGACGGACTGCTGTACGTGGTCTACGGTGACGCGCCGGTCAGCGTCGTCCGTCCCGGCGGCGTGCTCCGATTCGATCCGGCGGCGGCCGTGCCGAAGCCGGAGGTCTTCGTCTCCGGCCTCACGATGCCCAACGGCGCGGCGTTCGACCCGAGCGGCAACTTGTACGTCGCGACCCTCTCCGGCGTGATCAAGGTCCGTCCCGACGCCTCCCTCGACACCGAGTGGGCGGCGCCGCTGGCCGGACTGGCCGCCAACGGCGCGGTCGTGCACGACGGCGTGCTCTACGTGACCGCCAACGGGGGCCCGCTCGGCCGGATCGTTCGCGTCCCGCTCGACGCGCCCGCGTCCCGCAGCACCGTCGCCGACCTGTCCTCGCAACTGGCCGGTCTCCCGGATTTCGCCGACGATCTTCTGGCCGATCCGAGCGGCATCCTCTACGTCACCACCCTCACCGGCCAATTGATCCGCGTCGATCCGACCACCGGCGTCACCTGCGCCGTGCTCAACGGCCAGCCGCTCACCGCGGTCGCCGCCGTCCCCGGCCGTCCGGACGAATTGACGGCGAGCACGGAATCCGGCGCTCTCCTCCGAATCCAGCTCTCGCGCTGAGGTCGAGCCGCTGTCGTCGGGATCACAGGCTTCGGCGCCGTCGCGGTATCGGCGCGAAGAGGGAGCGAAGCGGCGTCCATCTCCACATCGATCGGCGGCACCGTGTCGGCGCGCCCGGCAATCCGGCCGCGCGGGTATCGCGCCGCAGGGCCTGGAGGACCGCGTGTCCACGAGCCGGCATCGAACGTGCGGTCCACACACCGCAGCGAGGTGAATATCCTGTCCGGCAGGGGTTTTGAGTACGCCTTGCTTGTGCAAGCGGCCGGTGATGCTGTCATCGGCAAGCGGGACCGGCGAACTCAGATCATAGGTCCCTGCCGTGGGTCGATCGCGCGCTCGGCGCGGTCAGCGATGGCCCGCAGATGGGCGATGAGTTCCGGAGGCTCGTGGACTTCGAAGTCCGCCCCTAGCGCGAGCAGCCGGTGAGCCAACCATTCCGGCGCGTCGTCGCGCCGGGCGTCGATCCGGCAGGTGTCCGGGTCGATCGCGACGACATCGCCGGGGCTTTCACCCAGTCGCCCCGTGACCCGGTCGGCGGAGGTGTGGATGGTCACTCGGAGCCGGAAGGAGGGTGTGCCCCAGTCGGTGCGGCGGCCCGCGACGTAGGCGGCGGCATCGGCGGCGGGTAGCGCACGCGGCGAGAAGCGGGCGGCGGTGGGCTGCGGGCGGTCGATCCGGTCGACGCGGTAGACCCGCCAGCCGGCCCGATCGAGGTCGTAGCCGACCAGATACCAGCGCCGCCGGGCGGGCACGAGGCCGACCGGCTCGGTGTTGCGCCTGGTCTCGGCGCCCGCCTCGTCGCGGTAGGCGAAACGCACCCGCTCCCGGTTGGTCACGGTCGCCGCGAGCGTGGCGAGCACCTCGGGGTCGGCCGTGGGCCCGTCGGCGGTGGGCGGGGTCAGCGCGACGGCGAGTACCCGCACCCTGCGTCGCAACTTCGCGGGCAGCACCTGCTCCACCTTGGCGAGCGCCCGGACCGACGCCTCCTCGATCCCGGCCACCGCGGACCCGGCGGCGGCCCGCAACCCGACCGCGATGGCGACGGCCTCGTCGTCCTCGACCAGCAGCGGCGGCATCGCCGTGCCCGCCGCGAGGCGGTATCCGCCCGCAGCGCCGAGCGTCGCGGTCACCGGATAGCCGAGTTCGCGCAGCCGATCGATGTCGCGGCGCACCGTGCGGTCGGTGACACCGAGGCGTTCGGCCAATTCGCTGCCCGGCCATTCCCGTGGCGTCTGGAGCAGCGACAGCAGGCGAAGCAGTCGGGCGGGAGTGTCGTTCACGAATCAGATGATGCCGGAAATCTAGGACTTGTTCGGTCCTAGATGCTGCTTAACGTCATCGCTGTACCGCAGCACCGACCGCCGAGGAGGCGTACCGATGACCACCGCCATTCGCCCGTTCCGCATCGAGATTCCGCAGTCCGACCTGGACGACCTGCACGATCGGCTCGCTCGCACCCGTTGGGCCGCCCAGCTGCCGGGCACGGGCTGGGATCGCGGCGTGCCGGTCGACTATCTGCGCGAGCTGGCCGAGTACTGGCGGACCGGATTCGACTGGCGGGCCCAGGAAGCGGCGCTGAACGAGTTCCCGCAGTTCAAGACACATATCGACGGGCTCGACGTGCACTTCCTGCATGTGCGTTCGCCGGAACCGGACGCGACGCCGCTGATCCTCACCCATGGCTGGCCGAACTCGTTCGCCGAATTCGCGGGGACCATCGGCCCGCTCGCCGATCCGCGTGCGCACGGACTCGATCCCGCGCAGGCCTTCCACGTCGTGGTGCCCTCGGTGCCGGGCTTCGGCTTCTCCGACGGGCCGCGCGAGCCAGGCATGACACCGGCGAAAGTGGCCGGGATGTGGCTGACCCTGCTGGATCGGCTCGGCTACCGGCGCTTCGGCGCACAGGGTGGCGATCTCGGCGCCTACGTCGCGCCGGAACTCGCCATCGCCGCGCCGGACCGGGTGATCGGCGTGCACCTCGACGGCGGGATCGGGATGCCGACCGAAGCGGACGTGCCCACCATGACGCCGGACGAACGTGCCGAGTGGGACCTCATGCAGCAGTGGATGACCGGCGGCGTGGACCATCACGTCCTGCTGCGCCCCGCCCCGCAGACCTTCGCCCACGCGTGGACCGATTCACCGGTGGGCCTGCTCGCCTGGCTGATGCAGAAGTTCACCGAGTTCGCCCCGCTCGCCGACCGGGTGGAGGACGTGATCAGCCGCGATCAGCTGCTGACCAACGTCAGCCTGTACTGGTTCACCGGTACCGCGGCCTCGTCGTCCTGGCCGATGTACAACGGCCTCGGCGACGGCGGGTTCACCTGGCCGAAGGGACAGAAAGCGGCGCCGACCGGCACGTACGGCGGCGGCTCCGCGCTGATGCGGCGGCTCGCAGAGCGCGACAACACCATCGTGCACTGGCCGGAAGGCAACACGGGCAACCACTTCATCGCGATGGAATGCCCGGACGCGCACGTCGCCGACATCCGCGCGTTCTTCGCCGCCGTCCGATAGGGAGGCGGCACCTGCCCGGCGCGCGGTCGATTCGGCGGTGCGTGGAGCACCCGGTGCCCGGTTGCTCCACGGGTGGCGGGAGTCCATACGGCGGATCGGGCCATCCTGGCCGTTCGATTACCGACGCGACGGCGCGGTCGCATCGAGCGGCCGGGCCTCGGACCGTCGGGCCGGGCACGCCGGTCGGCCGACGTCAGCGACGAAGCGTTGCTACGGGGTGGGTTCGCCGCCGGAGCCGCTCGGCGCGGGCTGAGCAGGGGCGGGGTTGGGCGCAGGAGCCGCAGGCGGCGGGGGCGGGTTGTCCGGCACCGTGAAAAGTCCCACGGTGGGAGTCATCACACAGTGGGCGAACGGGTAGTCGATGATGCCCCACATCGAAGCGAGCACCGTGCCGGGACCGCTGCGGACCGTCTTGGACAGCGTGGGCTGGCGGTACTCGGTCACGTCGTCGAGCGGGTCGATGCCGCTGGCGCCGGTGTTCACGTTCACCCAGGCGACCACGAGCCCGGAGGCCAGGGGAGCGCCGGAGTGCGAAGGAGTCGCGCTGAACCGCAGCTCGCCGGGCCCCACGTTCAGGTCACGGCCGTTGCCGGTCCCCTCGGTCGTCGCGGCGGCGATGATCGTGGTGATCGGGCCGTTGCTGCCGCAGCCGAAGGTGGGCGCGGCGTAGGAGAACGGGGTGAACACGCTGGAGACCTCGCGCAGGTGCGCGGCGTCGATCAAGCCCGCGTAGCGCGTGAGCGCGGCGACGCCCTCCTGTGCGGACGGGTCGGCCCCCGCGATGTCGGTCAGATGCGCCAGGCCGGTGTCCACCGGCGCCTGGGTCTGCTCGGCGGTGGCGGGCGCGGAGAAGGTGAGAACCGCGCCGATGCCGAGGGATGCCGCGGCGGCCGCGGCGCGTGCGATAGTCCTGCCGTTCACTCGTTCTCCTCGATACCGAACCCTGTGGGCCCCCGGCCCACCTGCAGCAACGTACCAGCTCGCGACGGTCGCCGTCCCGGGGAGCGGCGCGGAATCCGACGCCGCGAACGGCGAGTGTGTCCCGCACTTGTGATCCAGTCGACAGGGCAGGATTACCGGGGGGTAGTTTGAACTCGGACGTACGAGACACGCAGGGAGATGCGTATGAAACTATCCTTGTCCCCCGACGACGTCGCTTTCCGCGACGAACTGCGCAAGTTCTATCGGACCGAGATCCCGGCCGACATTCGCGAGCGCGTCCGGGACGGCCGTGAGCTGACCCGCGACGACATCGTCACCGCGCACAAGATCCTGAACGACCACGGCCTCGCGGTGCCCAATTGGCCCGTGGAGTGGGGCGGCAAGGATTGGACGCCGATGCAGCGCCACATCTGGCAGGACGAGATGCAGCTGGCCTCGGTGCCGGAGCCGCTGACGTTCAACGCGCAGATGGTCGGCCCGGTGATCGCCCACTTCGGCTCGCAGGAGCTGAAGGAGCGTTTCCTGCCGCCCACCGCGGCACTGGACATCTGGTGGTGCCAGGGCTTCTCCGAGCCGGACGCGGGCTCCGACCTGGCGTCGCTGCGCACGACGGCGGTTCGCGACGGTGATTCCTACATCGTCAACGGCCAGAAGATCTGGACCACGCTGGCCCAGTACGCGGACTGGATCTTCTGCCTGGTGCGCACCGACCCGAGCGCGGCGAAGAAGCAGGCGGGCATCTCCTTCCTGCTGTTCGACGTGAAGTCGCCCGGTGTCACCATCCGCCCGATCAAGCTGATCGACGGCGGGTACGAAGTGAACGAGGTCTTCTTCGAGAACGTCCGGGTACCCGCCGATCAGCTGGTCGGCGCGGAGAACATGGGCTGGACCTACGCGAAGTTCCTGCTCGGCAACGAGCGCACCGGCATCACCGGCGTCGGCCGCACCAAGGTCAAGATCGGCGTGGCGAAGCAGTACGCGGCGAAGATCAAGTCGGGCAACGGCACGCTGCTGGAGGACCCGGTGTTCGCGGCGCGGATCGCCGAACTGGAGAACGAGCTGCTCGCGCTGGAGCTCACCCAGTTGCGGGTGGTCTCCAACTCCTCCGACGGCAAGCCGAATCCGGCCTCTTCGGTGCTGAAGCTGCGCGGTTCGGAACTCCAGCAGGCCGCCACCGAGCTGCTGCTGGACATCGCCGGACCGGACGCCATCCCGGTGGGCGCGGACGACATCGCCTCGCCCGGCTGGGCGCAGCGCAGCGGCCCCTCCTACCTGAACTACCGCAAGACAACCATCTACGGAGGCTCCAGCGAGGTGCAGCGCACCATCATCGCCTCCACGATCCTCGGATTGTGAGGCGCAACCATGGATTTCGATCTCACCGATGAACAGGTCATGCTCCGCGACACGGTCCGTGACCTGCTCGCGCGCAACTACGACGCCGAATCACGGCTGAAGGTGGTGGACTCCGAACTGGGCTGGAGCCGCGACGTGTGGCGTCAGCTCGCCGAACTGGGCGTGCTCGGCCTGAGTTTCACCGAGGAGGACGGCGGCGTCGGCGCCGGTCCGGTGGAGACCATGGTCGTGCTCGAGGAGGTGGGCCGCAGGCTCGCGCCGGAACCGATCCTGGACGCGGTGCTGGTCCCCGGTGGCCTGGTCGCCGCGGCGGGCAGCGCCGAACAGCGGCAGCGGATCCTGCCCGAGGTGGCCTCTGGTGCGAAACTGCTGGCCTTCGCCCATGCCGAGCCCGGGGTGCGCTGGCCTGCCGCGGAACTGGCGACCACCGCCACGGCGCAGGGCGATTCGTACACGCTGACCGGCGTGAAGAACCCCGTCGCGCACGGCGACAGCGCCGACGAACTCGTGGTCAGCGCCGCGCTGCCCGAGGGTGGCGTCGGTCTGTTCCTGGTCGCGCCGGACGCGACGGGTGTGGTCCGCAAGTCCTACCGCACGGTGGACGGCCAGCGCGGCGCGCAGGTGGAGCTGACCGACGCGCCCGCCGAGCGGCTCGGCGCGGCGGACGCGACCGATGCCATCGAGTCGGTGCTGACCCACGCGCAGGCGAGCCTGTGCGCGGAGTCGGTCGGCGCGATGGAAGAGGCGTTGCGCCTGACCACCGACTACCTCAAGCAGCGCAAGCAGTTCGGTGTCACGCTGTCGAAGTTCCAGACGCTCACGCAGCGAGCGGCCAACATGTACGTCTCGCTGGAACTGGCGCGCAGCATGAGCCTGTACGCCACGGCGTCGCTGGCGGACGGGGCCGACGATCCGGTGATCGCGTCGCGCGCACGGCTGCAGGTCGGCCGCGCGGCCCGTCACATCGGGCAGGAGGCGATCCAGATGCACGGTGGCATCGGCGTCACCGCGGAGTATCCGGTGAGCCATTACGTGGCCCGGCTGACCGCGATCGAGCGCACCCTCGGTAGCGGCCTCGAGCATCTGCGGGTGCTCAGCTCGCGGGTCGGCGACTACGAGTTGCCCGAACTGTAAGGAGTGCCGCGGTGGTGCGTTTCGCGCACCACCGCGTCATTCGTCGTCTCGCGGCGTCGTCCGCAGTTGGTTGGGCGCTTCGTCCGTCGAGTCGCTCGCCGGCGCTCGCGCGGCCGTCGGCCTCGGCTCCTCGGGGGGCGCCGCCTGCGTGGTGTCGTCGTGCGGATTCCCCGGGGACGGCTCGGCGGTGGTGCTGCTCATGAAGCCCGAAAACGGGGTGGGGTGCCGCTGCTCGGCTGGTGCGATCCGCCAGCTGGGCGACGGCGGGATGACGACCTTGGGGGTCGTCGAGCCGGTGGTGTTCTCGTGGACAACGGGTTCGGCGTACTCGCCCGCCTTGAGTGGCGGGGGCGGCACGTAGGTGTCGTGCTTACCGACGCCACAGGCGCCGATCAGGACGAGCCCGATGGAAACCGCTCCTACGGCGATCGCCGGACCGGCGATCTTGGCCCTGCTGCTTTCCAACGGTGACGCTCCTCGGTGTGTATCGAGTGGACTCACCTTACTCGAGGCCGGTCGGTCCGGCGAGGCGAGTGGTCGCTGGGTATGCGCCGGATGGCGCATTTAAAACAGTTCTGATTCAGATATCGAATTGGTCTCTTCGGCGTGTCGTGGGCACGTGTCGCTATCTTCCGGCGTCCCGGAGTCGTAGCGTGTGTGAGCAAAGTTACGCGTGAGACGCCGGTTCAAGGATGAGAGACACGTTGTGTGAGAACGTGATTGTGGTTCTCTGACCGGCGTCATCGAGGAGTAGATGATGGGAGCTTACTCGACAGCGTCGCGGCGTGGTTCGTCCCGCGCCGCAGAAGATGCCGTGTCGGCAACGGCACAGCATCCCGCGTCGAACCAGCAGGGCCGCTCGCTGTCCACGATCGTGTCGCGGACGCTCGCCTGGCTGATCTTCATCGGCGGACTCGTCGGGGCGGTGCTCGGCATCGCCGGACTGCACGTCGAAATCACCGTCGCCGGACTCATTCTCGCCTGCACCGCGGGACTGGTTCTGCTCAAACTCCGCGCGGGTGGCGGCGAAGCGGACGGACCGTAAACCGGCCGGTCGGCCGCCCACAGGCCTGGCGACGGGCGTGAGAAACGAAGGCGCGCAAGATCTCAGGCGCCTACCGTGATCTGTATGAGGATCGAGATCACCACCGACGCCGCCGAGTTCCGCTCGGTCGCGGGGGCGTTCCTGCTCCGCGATCCGCTGCGGCACACCGTGCTCACCACGAGCGTCGCCAACCATGTCACGGGCATGGATGCCCCGGCTGAGCCATCGCGATTTCTTACCGTCCACGGCGAGGACGCGGCGGTGGTAGGCGCCGCCATGCGCGTGGCCGGTCGCGATGTGTATCTCGGCGCGCTACCGCCCGACGGCATTCCCGCGGTGGCTCGCGCGCTGGCCGAGGTCGTCCCCGAAACCGCGGGCGTCGAGGGCGTCGTCGCGGACGCGACCGATTTCGCCCAGCACTGGTGTGGACTGCTGGGGAGAGATTTTCAGCAGTCGTACCGCACCCGGCTGCACCGGCTCGGCGCGCTGCGGATCCCGGACGTGGCCGGAGCGCCACGCCGCGCCCTGGAATCCGATGTCGCCCTGTGCGGGGACTGGCTCGCGGCCATGCGCGCGGAGTCCGGCATGGCGTCCGGACTGGACGAGGCCGCGATCCGGCGCCGCGTCGAAGCGGGCCGGTGGTGGCTGTGGGAACGCGACGGGCAACCGGTCAGTCTTGCCGCGCATCAGATCCCGATTCAGGGCTGGTCGCGGATCGGGCCGGTCTACACCCCGCCGGACGCCCGCGGAAACGGGTACGCCAGCGCGGTGACCGCGCACGTCGCGAAGCAGCTGCGAGCCCAGAACCTGGAGGTCTGCCTCTTCGCCGACACCGACAACACGACGGCCAACCGGATCTACCGGGCGATCGGCTTCCACCCGACCCACGAATTCGCGCACTATGTCTTCGAGTAGCCCGCCAGGACGCTGCGCAGGGCGGCGGTGAACCAGGCGAACACCGGCGTCAGGCTCGGCGGCGCGGGCCAGCCGTTGATCACCGCGAGCAACCGCCAGTACCGCTCCACGCGTTCGTCATCGGCCACCGCGAGGCGTTCCAGCATCCACTCGCGCAGCGCGCGATCGTCGGGCCTGCCGAACGTGGCCGCGTAACGCGCGGCGAGGTCGGCGACCACCTCGGCCGCCGCGGGAGAGCCGGGCGCGACACCCGCCGCCATGGCCGCCTCGACCCGGTCGCGCACGGCCTCGGTGAGTGCGTGGTGCAGACCCGTCGTATCGCCCTCGGCGCGTTCGCGCGCCTGGTACTCGGCCATCCGCCGGATCGCCGCCCGAAAGTCCGTGTCTGCGGTGAGTTCCGCCAGTTCCACCCACGCGGCCACCTGCGCGGGTGCGGGATCGTCGGGCAGGTCCGGCAGTGCGGTGCGCAGCAACTCGGTGAGTTCCGGGTTGGCGTCCAGTCCGCCGAAGGTCGCCTCCACGAAATCCTCGATCAGTCGATGACGTTCGGCAGCCGACAAGGTGACGAGCTTGTGCATGAGATCCAACTCCTGTGGGGTCGAGCCCTGCCCGGCCACCGCGCGCAGAACCGCTCGTCGCTGACGCAGGATCCGGATCTGGGTGTCGAGTGCGTCGGCGTGCGCCGCGGCGACCTCGGACAGCGCGAGCTCGTGGGTGAGCACGCGCCGGACGGTGGCCAGGTCGAGTCCGAGAGCGCGCAGCGTCCGCACCAGATCCAGTTCCGCCAGCGCGCGGATGTCGTAGAGGCGGTAGCCGGATGGGCTGATTTCGGTGGGCAGGACGACGCCCTTGTCGGCGTAGAACCGGATCGTCTTGACGCTGAGGCCGGTGCGTTCGGCAACGGCGCCGATGGTGAAGCGGGTGTCGTCCATGTGCCTACCCTCGCGTCTCCCCCTGGGGGAAACTCAATTCAGCGGCGCGGATTTCCACCAATTCATGAACTCGGCTTCGGTGGCGATGAATCCGGCGCTGTACATCAGCATGGCGGCCCGTCCCGGGTCCGCGGAAAAGGCGGTGACCATTCGCGGCCGCAGGTTCCGACTGTCGTGCAGGGTGTAATTCGTGTAGCTGTGCCCGCTGTTGTTGGTGGCGGTCGCGCGGTCGTTGGCCGGTAACGCCGCTAGCGCGGCCTGCGCGTCGGCCGGGGAGCCATAGAGGTAGAAGTCGAAAGACGCCTTGTTCGGCCCGCCGAAGCAGCTCCACATCACCAGCCAGGGGCCGAAATCCGGATCCTCGTGGTCGCGCGTCGTCGCGGAATCCGGTGCGTGGGCGAAACAGCCCGCCTTGTTGTACCCGGTTCCGGAGTGGACCAGGCGCTGGGCGGAGGTCTCCGGAAGCATGTCCGGGAACGCGGCGCTCAGCTCGGCCGCGCGGGCGCCGATGGTGGCACGGTCCGCGGTGGCCGAGACGCTCGTCGTCGGGCGCTGGGCGGTCGGCGGCGTGGTGGCGTCGGTGTTCCGCGTGGCCACCGTGGTGGTCGATGCGGCGGAGCCGGATGAGGTGTCGTGGAACGATGGCGCGGCGAGCGCGGCGGCCAGGCCCAGCGCCAGCATCAGACCTATCACGGCCTCCAGTCGCGCTCTGCGCCGGGGACGCCGCTGCGGACGAAGGCCCCCGCCCGCGCTGGGGAGCGGTGGTTCCGCGTGCAGCGGAGGATGACTCGGCGAGGGCCACGCCGCGGGCGCGGTCAGCGCTTGCCACGCGGCGGCGGCGAATTCGCCGCACGAGTCGAAGCGATCGGCCGCGTGCTTGGCCATCGCCTTGGCGAGCACGCCGTCCAGCGCCACCGGCAATCCGGGCCGCAGCCTGCTGATCGCGGGCGGCGGTGCGTTGAGATGCCCCTGGATCACCGCGACCGGATTGGTGGCGTCGAACGGCACCGTGCCGGTCAGCAACCGGAACAGCGTGCAGGCCAGCGAGTACTGGTCGGCGCGGTGATCCAGCGGCGCACCGGACAATTGCTCCGGCGCGGCGTAGGCGAGGGTGGCGGTGAAGGTGCCGGTCTGGGTGAGCCGTCCGGTGTCGTCCCGGAATCGGGCGATGCCGAAGTCGGAGAGGAAGACCCGTTCCTGGTCTCCCTCGACGCGCTCCAGCAGAATGTTCGCCGGTTTCACGTCGCGGTGCAGCACGCCGCGACTGTGCGCGAAGTCCAGCGCTTTGGCCGTTTCGGCGATGATCTGCACCGCCCGTGGCGGCGGCAGCGTCCACGCGTCCAGCGCCGCGGCGTCGGTGCCGTCGATGTAGCGCATGCAGATCCACGGCTGGTCGCCCTCGACGCCGCGATCGAACACCGTGACGATATTCGGGTGATCCAGCCGTGCGACGAGGTCCGCCTCCCGCTCGAAGCGGGCGCGGGACTCGGTGTCGTCGAACAGGTCCGGGTTCAACAGCTTCATCGCCGTCAACCGGGGCAGCCGCGGATGCCGGGCCAGGTACACCGATCCCATCCCGCCGCGGCCGAGCAGGCGTTCGATGGTGTACCCCGCGAAGACCTCGCCGGTGTGGTGCATCGGTCAGTTCAGCGGAGCCGAGCGCCACCAGCGCAGCAGCTCGTCGACGGTGGTGTGGGAGAAGCCGTCGGTGTACATGAGGTACTGGGTCCGATCGGGATCGCCGGTGAACGCGGTGACCATCTTGGCGCCGTCGTCGACGTACTTGTAATTGGTGTAGGACTTTCCGCCGTTGGTGTCGGTGGACTTGGCGGCCGACGAGGGCAGGCCCTTCAGCACCGCCTGCACATCGGCGGGGGCCTTGTAGACGTAGATCCGGTAGTACGGATCCTCGTTGTTGCCGCCCTTGAAGCAGCGCCACTGCGCGGCCCAGTCACCGAAGTCCGGTTCGCCCTTGGACGGCGACGGTGGCGAGCTCGGCGAGGCCAGCCAGCATTCGGCGCCGTTGTATCCGACCTCCTCGGACTTGGAGGCGGGCACCATCCGCGGGAACTCCGCGCTGACCGACTCCGGGGTCGCGTCGACGAGATTCGGCTTCACCGCCGATGTGGTCGTCGTGCCCGCGTTGCTCGAGCCCGAATCGGAGACGGCGCCGATGATGCCGAGCACCACCACGATCAACACGACCACGCCCACCACCAGGCCGATGATCAGGCCGGTGTTCTTCTTGGGCGGCGGCGCGGCCGAGTGGTGCACGTGCGCGCCGTGTGGCGGGGCGAAGGTGGAAAACCCGGCCTGCTGCTGGGGATACGGGTTGGCGGCCGTCGGCTGGGGCGCGGGACCGGTGTGCGGCCGCGAGTTCACCACCGGCGCGGGCGGCGGAGTCGCGGGCGACGCCGAGGCGAGCGCGTTCGGCCCGCTGGTTTGCGGGGTGTGCACCTGGTGGCCAGGGCCGCTGACGTAGTGACCTTGCGCAGCCGGATACGGCGATCCCGTGGTGGGGATCTGCGGCCCGGTGGCCGGGCGCGGCCCCGCCGTGGGGTGCTGCGGCCCGGTGACCGGGCGGGGACCGCCCACCACCGGCATCGACGGCGCGCTGGAACCGGTCAGCGCCTGCTTGGCTGCCGCGGCGAATTCCGCGCAACTGCCGTACCTGTCGTCGGGTCGCTTGGCCATCGCCTTGGCCAGCACGCCGTCCAGCGCGAAGGGCAGGCCCGGCCGGACGCCGCTCAGCGCGGGCGGCGTGCCCTGCAGATGCCCTTGGATGACCGCGGCGGGGTTGGTCGCGGAGAACGGGCCGGTGCCGGTGAACAACCAGAACAGCGAGCAGGCCAGCGAATACTGATCGGAACGGTGGTCGAGCGACGCGCCGGTGAGCTGCTCGGGCGAGGCGTAGGCCAGCGTTGCCGTGAAGGTGCCGGTCTGGGTGAGGTGGCCGGTGTCGTCGCGCAGCCGCGCGATGCCGAAGTCGGTGAGATACACCCGCTCACCGCGACCGGCGCCGGAGCGGGCCAGCAGGATGTTGGCTGGTTTCACGTCGCGGTGCAGCACCCCGTTGCCGTGCGCGTAGTCCAGCGCGTCGGCGGTCTCCTTGATGATCTGCACCGCGCGTACGGGCGGAAGCGACTTCGGCTCCACCGAGGCGGCGTCGATGCCGTCGACGTACTGCATCGAAATCCACAGCTGCTCGTCCTCGAGCCCGCGGTCGTAGACCGTGACGATGTTCGGGTGATCGAGCTGGGCGACCAGATCCGCCTCCCGTTCGAACCGCGCCCGCACCTCCTTGTCGAAGAACATCTCCCGATTCAGCAGCTTCAGCGCGGTCATCCGCGGTAGCCGCGGATGTTTCGCCAGATATACCGAGCCCATGCCACCGCGGCCGAGTTGCCGCTCGATGACATAGCCGGCGAAAACGTCACCGCTGGCCAGCATGACTGCTCCACTTCCCGCCGCCCGCCGGGACCCACCGGCGAACAGGCGTACAGCAAAAGAACGCGTGGCCGGAGATGGGCCCGACCACGGAAAACATCGAAACCATAGCAGTAATCGCGCCTCACCTATCGCTCGTCGAGCGTGGTGCGGCGCGGGCGATCGACATGCGTCGGACCGCCCGGCGGAGGCCGAGCGTCCGGAGGTTGCTGGTGCGGTCGCACTACCGAGCCCGGGCGCATGGGCAAGTTCGGCAACTCGATCAGGCCGGGATGGGCCGGGCGGCGCGGCGGCAGGAAACTCGGGGACGGTCGAGGGGTTTCCCGCGGCCTCGGTAGGTGCTGCGGCGCGGCCGCGTGGTATGTCGGCGCGGTTGGATACCCGTCGGGATGAATGCCGTGCGGCGCCGTCCGATGCCCGGCCCGCTGTTCGGACAGGGCGGATTTCGCGGCGGCGGCGAACTCGGCGCAACTGTTGAAGCGATCCTCTGGCCGCTTGGCCATCGCACGCGCCAGCACCGGATCCAGCGCGGGCGGCAGTCCGGGACGTGTGCGGCTGAGCACCGGGATCGGCGCGTACAGATGGCTGTTCACCACAGCCGCCGGGTTGGCGCCGGGATACGGCGGCGCTCCCGTGAGCATCCAGAACAGCGTGCACGCCAGCGAATACTGATCGGCACGGTCGTCCAGCGGCCTGCCGATCAGCTGTTCCGGGGCGCCGAAGGCGAGTGTCGCGGTGATCGTGCCGGACGAGCCGATCGTGCTCTCCGCGCCGCGGATGCCCGCGATCCCGAAATCGGTGAGCAGCACCCGTTCCGGTTGACCGATCGGCGCCTTGGCCAGCAGGATGTTGGCCGGTTTCACATCGCGGTGCAGCACCTGGTTCGCGTGCGCGAAATCCAGCGCCGCGGCGGTGTCGGCCGCGATCCGCACCGCGCGCCACGGAGCGAGGACGTCGACGTCCGCGCAGGAGGCGTCCGCGCCGGGCACGTACTGCATCGAGATCCACAGCTGCCGGTCCTCGGCGCCGCGATCGAACACCGTGACGATGTTCGGGTGATCGAGCCGTGCCACCAGATCGGCCTCGCGTTCGAAGCGGCGGCGGATGTCGGTGTCGGCGTACAGTTCGCGTTTGAGCAGCTTCAACGCCGTCAGGCGGGGCAGCCGAGGATGCTGGGCCAGGTACACCGTGCCCATGCCGCCATGGCCGAGGACGCGTTTGATGACGTAGCCCGCGAAGATCTCGCCGGTCTGCAACACCTGTACACCCCCTTGTCGAGTCGAGCGCGCGGACACTACCCATGTATCTCGATGAGCCATCGGGATGCAACACCTCGCGGCGCAACCTCGATTGTCGTCGGTAGCAGCCAGTACTGTGACCCGCATGCGCATTGGAGCACACGTCCGGCTCGACAGCGACCCGATCGGCTTCGGGGAGAAACTCGGCGCCGACGTCATCCAGATGTTCGTGGTCGATCCGCAGAGCTGGGACAAACCCACCCCGCATCCGCGGACCGAGGAGATTCTCGCCAGCCCGATCGAGGTCGTGGTCCACTCCTCTTATCAGATCAACGTCGCCAGCCTGAACAACCGCCTGCGCATGCCCTCGCGCAACGCGGTGGCCCAGCAGGCGAAGGCGGCCGCCGAACTCGGCGCGTTCGGTCTGGTGGTGCACGGCGGGCACGTGCGTTCCGACGCCGAGTTGGAGACCGGAATCGACAATTGGCGCAAACTGTTCGAGCGTCAGCAGGACAAAGGCGGCTTCGCGGTGCCGATCCTGATCGAGAACACCGCGGGCGGCAATCACGCCATGGCCAGGCATTTCGATTCCATCGCCCGGCTGTGGGACGCGGTCGGCGAGTACGGCGCCGGCTTCTGCCTTGACACTTGCCACGCCTGGGCGGGCGGCGAGGAGCTGATCGGCGTCGTCGACCGGATCAAGGCGATCACCGGCCGGATCGACCTGGTGCACTTGAACTCCTCGCGCGACGAATTCGACTCCGGCGCCGACCGGCACGCCAACTTCGCCGACGGCACCATCGACCCGCAATTGCTCGCCGAGGTGTGCCGCACGGCGGACGCGCCGGTCGTGCTGGAGACTCCGGCGGACGGCCTCGCGGAGGACTTGGCGTACTTGCGCGAGCACTGTGTCTGATTTGCAGCGCTTGCGGCGCTCGTAAGACTCGCACCCGGCGGGGCTGGGTCAGCTCGGTCGTCCCGACGATGTTTGGGCAGCGCCCCGCAGAACGGAATGGAGCTGGGCGGTGTCCGGGTCGGGCTCGCGCTCGGTGGGCCGAAGTGGTGGTGCTTTCGCGCCGTTTGCGATCAGTGCGACGAAAACCCTGGTCAGAGGGGTCGTTTGGGTGGTCTGCTCTCCGGAGCAGTAACCGATCTCGACAGCGAAGGTGATCTCATGACGGTCGCACCCGCCACCCCATCCACAGCCTCGGTGACCAGGCTCGGCGCTCGTATCGGCGCGCGGATCGACAACGTCCGGCTCGGCGGAGACCTGGATCCGGCCACCATCGACGTGATCCGTCGCGCGCTGCTGGAGCACAAGGTCATCTTCTTCCGCGGTCAGGACCACCTCACCGAGGACGGGCAGTACGAGTTCGCCCAGCTGCTCGGCTCGCCGACCACCCCGCACCCGACGGTCACCTCGCATGGTGTGAAGAGCCTGGCGATCGATTCCGAGCACGGCCGCGCCAACAGCTGGCACACCGACGTCACCTTCGTCGACCGCATCCCGAAGGCGTCCATCCTGCGCGCGGTGCACCTGCCGTCCTACGGCGGCGCGACCACCTGGGCGTCCACCGTCGCGGCCTACGAGTCGCTGCCGGAGCCGCTCAAGCGGCTCGCCGAATCCCTGCGCGCCGTGCACACCAACGTCTACGACTACGCCCGCGCCGAGGAGACGCCGCGTCCCAACACGGCCGCCTACCGCGCCGAGTTCGAGTCCACCTACTACGAGACCGAGCACCCGGTGGTGCGCGTGCACCCCGAGACCGGGGAGCGGGCGTTGCTGCTCGGCCATTTCGTCAAGCATTTCGTCGGGCTGTCCAGCACGGAGTCGCACGCGCTGTTCCGGCTGTTCCAGGACCGGGTGACCCGCCTGGAGAACACCGCCCGCTGGAACTGGGAGCCGGGCGACGTCGCCATCTGGGACAACCGCGCCACCCAGCACTACGCCATCGACGACTACGACGACCAGCCACGCAAACTGACCCGCATCACCCTGGCAGGCGATGTCCCGGTCGGCGTCGACGGCTCGACGAGCACCATCATCGCGGGCAACGCCGAGCACTACTCGATCGTCGAGAACACCCAGCTGCTCGCGTCCTGAACGCGGACCCCGCATGGTTGCCGGGCCTCCGGCTGTTGAGGGGCCATGCGGTGTCTTCGGGTCGCTGTGAGCCGTCGCCGAGGAGCCCGGCCTGCCATATATGCAGGTCGGGCTACGAAATGCCGTAAGTGACCTGACCGCGAACCGCGGATCGGTCCACTGACGCGGGGGCAGGCGTACTCGCGTATTGCCCCCGGCACCGGAGGTTGCCACAACAACCTAGAGCCGCCCGAAACCGACCCAACCCCGCCGGGCGCGAGTCTTACGAGCGCCGTTCGCGGCCCGTCTCGCGGCCGAGTGACCGAAGTGCATGCGACGCAGTCGCGAGTCTCGGTCGCTCGGGCGCGAGACTTCTCGGGGCCGTGAACACGCAGCGCCGCAGGCGCTGCAAAAACCAACACAGCCCATACTGGTTGCCATGAGTATTCGGCCGCTGGACGGGGTGCGCGTCCTGGAGCTCGGCAATTACATCGCCGCGCCGACCGCCGGGCGCATCCTCGGCGACTTCGGTGCCGAGGTGATCAAGGTGGAACGCCCGAAAGCGGGCGACGAGCTGCGCAACTGGCGGCTCTACGGCGGCGACACCTCGATGCTCTACCGGACGATCAACCGGAACAAGAAGTCGATCACGCTGGATCTGCGCACCGAGGCGGGGCGCGGGATCGTCCTCGACCTGATCCGGCGCTGTGACGTGCTGCTGGAGAATTTCCGGCCCGGCATGCTGGAGAAGTGGGGTCTCGGGCCGGAGGTGCTGAACGAGGCGAATCCGGATCTGGTGATCACCCGGATCTCCGCTTACGGGCAGACCGGCCCGCTGTCGGAGCGTCCCGGTTTCGCGGCGGTGGCCGAGGCGATCGGCGGACTGCGCGAATTGGTGGGCGATCCGGACCGTCCACCCGTGCGCACCGGCGTCTCGATCGGCGACTCCATCGCGGGTATCTACGCCGCGTTCGGCACCGTGATGGCGCTGTTCCAGCGCGAGCGCCGCGCCGAGTCGGACACGCCGGTCCCGTTGCGGGAGCGCGTGATCGACGTGGCGCTGAACGAGGCGATCCTGTCGGTGATGGAATCGCTGGTGCCGGACTATCTCGCCTACGGCATCCAGCGCGAACGCGTCGGCGGCCGGATGGAGGGCATCGCGCCGAGCAACGCCTACCCGTGCGCGGACGGCACCAGCATCATCATCGGCGGCAACGGCGACGCCATCTTCCAGCGCTACATGGCGGTCATCGATCGGCCGGACCTGGCCGCCGACCCGGACCTGCAGGACAACGCGGGCCGTTGGCGCAATCGCGAGCGGCTGGACGCGGCGATCGGGGAGTGGACGGTTCGGCATACCCGCGACGAGGCGCTGAAGCTGCTGGACGCCGCCGCTATTCCGTGCGGCCCGATCTACACCGCGGCCGACATCGTGGCCGACGAGCAGTACCGGGCGCGCAATATGATCCAGTCGTTCACCGTGGACGTCGGCGCGCCGGAGCCCAAGGCTGTCGGCTTCCCCGGCATCGTCCCGGTGATCGGCGAACAGTCCTTGCCCATCCGCAGCGTCGGACCCGACTTGGGTGAGCACACCCGAGAGGTTCTGTCCGGCCTGCTCGGCATGAGCGAAGCCGAGATCGATGCGTTGGAGGCGCGATGAGCACGCGGCCACACGACCGGAGGCGTCCGAAGGGGCGCGACGCGAGGGAACCGCGCTCGCCGGGGATCAGCAGGCCCACGGTGCAGCCGAATCCGACCGGGGCGGGCGAGAAGCCATGGGGCGGCGTGATGTGCGGCCATCACCGGGCGCGGGAGCAGCGATGACCGCGCCTTTGCTGCGCGATGTCACGTTGCGCGACGGACTGCAGCTGACCGGCAAGCTGCTGCCGGTGCAGCGCAAGGTTGACATCGTGCGCCGCCTGCTCGCGCTGGGGGTGCCCGCGCTGGAGATCGGCTCTATGGCGCGCCCGGACCTGGTCGCGCCGATGGCGAACACCATGGAGCTGGTCGCCGCGTTGACGCCGGAGGAACTGCGCCGCTGCTGGGTATGGGTGGCGACGCCGCGCCATGTGGAGAAGGCCGCCGCGGCGGGAGTGCGGAATTTCCAGTACTGCTTCTCGGTCTCCGACGCGCACAACCGGGCGAACATCGGACGCGACACCGAGGCCAGCGTCGCCGCCATGCCGGACGCGGTGCGCCTGGCCCGTGAGGTGGACGGGTCGATCCAGCTCTGCTTGGCGACGGCGTTCACCTGCCCGTTCGACGGCCCGGTCGACCCGGAACGGGTACTGGCCATCGCCCGCGACCCGCGCACCGAGGGCGCGGACGACATCGTCCTGGCCGACACGCTCGGACAGGCCCACCCCGGTGAGGTGTCCGCCCTGGTCGCGGCGGTGCGGGACCGGACGCCTCCCCGGCGCGTCGTCTTCCACGGTCACGACACCTGGGGCATGGGCGTGGCCAACACCCTCGCCGCGGTCGCGGCCGGCGCGGACATGGTCGACGGCGCGCTCGGCGGTCTCGGCGGCTGCCCCTTCGCGCCGGGTGCCAGCGGAAACACCGCCTCCGAGGACATCCTGTTCGCCACCAGGCCGGACTGGTTCACCCCAACCGCCCTGGCCGCCCTGGTCAACCTGTCGGAGGACCTGCTGTCCGAACTCGGCGAACCCAACCGCTCCCGCACCCTCGAAGGCGCCCGATCCAAAGCATCCGCCTTCGAGTGGGTCGTAGGTGAGGCCTGAAACACAGGGTGTTCCCTGATGGCGTGCGGCGGCGATGCCGGTAAGACTGGACGGCATGACTTCGCAAGCCTTGGGCGCCGACACCGCCGACCTGGCGGCATCGACCGATGTCGCGGCCCACGCTATCGAACTGACCAAGGTCTACGGATCGGGCGATACCCAGGTCAGGGCATTGGACGGGGTGTCGGCCGAGTTCGCGAAGGGCGAGTTCACCGCGATCATGGGTCCCTCGGGATCGGGCAAGTCGACGCTCATGCACTGTCTGGCCGGACTGGACAGCGCCAGCTCGGGCGCCGTCCGCATCGGTGACACCGACCTGACCTCGCTGTCCGACAAGCAGATGACGCGCTTGCGCCGCGACCGCATCGGTTTCGTCTTCCAGGCGTTCAACCTGGTGCCGACGTTGACGGCGCTGGAGAACATCACACTGCCGCTGGACATCGCGGGGCGAACACCCGATCGCGAATGGCTGGAGACCGTGGTGCGGCGGCTCGGGTTGGTCGGTCGGCTGACCCACCGCCCCAGCGAGTTGTCCGGCGGACAGCAGCAGCGGGTGGCCTGCGCCCGCGCGCTCGTGGGTAAGCCGGACATAATCTTCGGCGACGAACCGACCGGCAACCTGGACTCGCGCTCCTCGGAGGAGGTGTTGTCGATCCTGCGCGCTGCGGTGGACGAGTTCGGGCAGACGGTCGTCATCGTCACCCACGAACCGCACGCGGCCGGGTTCGCCGACCGGGTGGTGTTCCTCGCCGACGGACGCATCGTCGACGAGATGCGCGATCCGACCGCCGACACCGTGCTCGACCGGATGAAAGCGTTGGAGCAGGCGTGACCGGGCGTTCGCGGAAGATTCGGGGGCGGGCGTAATGGCTGGAAGTCCGATGCGCAAGGTCGCGCTGCGCAATCTCGCGGCGCACAAGGTGCGGCTCGCGCTGACCCTCTTGTCGGTGGTGCTCGGCACCGCGTTCATCGCGGGTTCGTTCGTGTTCACCGACACCCTGCAGAGCACATTCGACGGAATCTTCGCCAACGAGGCGAAGGGCGTCGACGTTCGGGTCAGCCCGAAAGAACGTCAGGCGCAAGGCGTTCCGAACAATGTGGTGGACGAGCTGGGGAAATATCCCGGCGTCCGCACGGTCGCGCCGAGCGTGAACGGACCGGTGGTGCTGCTCGATCCGACCGGAAAGAAGGCCGTGCAGACCGGCGGGGCGCCGACGTTCGGCAAGTCGTACCTGCCGCCGGAGAAGGCCGTCGCGGAGCCGGAGAAGTTCCTGCAAGGCGTCCCGCCCGCCCGGCCCGGCGAGATCGCGCTCAACACCGGCGGGGCCGACCGGGCCGGACTGAAGATCGGTGACCGCACCAAGATCCTCATCCCCTCCCAGGCCGATCCGATCGACGTGACCCTCACCGGCATCTACGAGGTTCCCTCCGACACGGGTGGGTTCATCGGCGTGCTGTTCGACGACACGCAGGCGCGCAAGCTGTTCACCGACGGCCTGCACGTCGCCTACGTCGACCTGGCGGCCACCGGCATTCCCGGCGACGAGTTGCGCGACAACCTCGCCAAGGCACTGCCCGGCTACAAAGTGCAGAACAGCGATCAGGTGCGTGCCGACCTGAAGAAGGAAATCTCCAACGCGCTCAACTTCATCAACTACTTCCTGCTCGCCTTCGGCGCGATCGCGCTGATCGTCGGCACGTTCATCATCTACAACACGTTCTCGATGATCGTCGCGCAACGCCTGCGGGAGCTCGCGCTGCTGCGCGCGGTCGGCGCGAGCAGGCAGCAGGTCGGCACGTCGGTGGTGGCGGAGGCGTTCGTCATCGGGTTGATCGGCAGCGTGGTCGGCCTCGCGGGCGGCGTCGCCCTGGCGTTCGGATTGTCGGCGGTGCTCAACGCCTTCGATCTCGGCTTGCCGACCGGATCGATGGCGGTGCGGCCGCGCACCGTCGTGGTCGGGCTGCTGGTCGGCCTCGCGGTGACGATGGTCAGCGCCTACGCGCCCGCGCGCCGCGCCTCGCGCATCCCGCCCGTGCAGGCCATGCGCGAGGAATTCGCGTCCATCGGGGAGTCGCTGCGCCTGCGCACGATCTTCGGCGCGGTGCTCGCGGTGCTCGGCGCGGTCCTCGTCGTGCTGGGCGCGCAGCGCACCGGTGGCACGGCGGCCGCCACGGTCGGCGTCGGCGCGCTCGGGTTGATCTTCGCGGTGCTGCTGGCCGCGCCCGCGTTGTCGCGACCGCTGGTCGGCGGCCTCGGCGTGCTGGTGCGCCCGTTCGGGCCGATCGGTCGCATGGCGCGCAACAACGCGTCGCGCAATCCGCGCCGCACCGCCGCGACGGCCTTCGCGCTCACGCTGGGTCTGATGCTCGTCTCGGCGATCGGCATGCTGGGCGCTTCGGCGAAGGAGAGCGTCGGCGTGCTGGTCGACAAGGGCGTGCGGGCCGACTACGTGCTGGCGGGCCCGCAATTGCTCGGGGTGCCGTTCGGTGCCGCCGACGCCGCCCGGACGAAGGTGCCGAACGTGGCGCAGGTGGTCGGAATGCGGGGGGCCGCGTTCAAGCTCGGCGGCGATCAGGTGTTCGCGTCCTCACCGGACGGTCCGCTGACCGGTGTGCTGAACTACGAGATCGTGCGCGGCAGCGACACTCTCGGCGCCAGGGACGTGCTCGTGTCCGAGGACGAAGCGAACGACCGCGGCTGGAAAGTCGGCGAAGAGGTGACCCCGACCAGCGTCGACGGCAAGAAGGTCCCGCTCACCGTCACCGGTGTGTACAAGAAGAACCCGCTGCTCGGCCCGATGGTGGTGTCGCAGACGGTCTACGACGAGGTAGTCCCGCTCAACTTCCGGACCAACTTCCTCGTGCTGATCAAGGCGCAACCGGGCGCGAATACCAGCGCGATGCGCGCCGACCTGGAGAAGGCCACCGAGCAATTCGTCGTGGTGCAGGTGCAGGACCGCGAGGAATTCAAGGGAGCGCAAGGCAAGCAGATCAACACCCTGCTGGCCATCCTCTACGGCCTGCTCGCCTTGGCGGTGGTGATCGCGATCCTTGGCATCGTCAATACTTTGGCGCTGTCGGTGGTGGAGCGCCGCCGGGAGATCGGCATGCTGCGCGCGGTCGGTATGCAGCGCGCCCAGGTGCGCCGCACGATCTATCTGGAGTCGATGCTGATCGCGGTGTTCGGCGCGGTCGTCGGCATGGTGCTCGGCCTGGGACTCGGCGTCGGATTCCTGCGCACGCTAAGGGATTTGGGGCTCGACCAGATCGCCATCCCGTGGAGCCAGTTGGTCCTGGTCCTGGTCAGCTCGGCGGTCGTCGGAGTACTGGCCGCGCTGTGGCCTGCGGTGCGGGCGGCGCGCACGCCGCCACTGGCCGCGATCGCCGATCTCTGACAGGTCCGTGCGGCGCACAATCATTGTGCGCCGCACGGACTGCGGCAAGTTCTCACGTCAGCTTTTGCGGACTCAGGCTCGACGGGTGGACCCGTCGAGCCGAACGGCATCGGTGAACGTGTCCCACTGACCTGGAGTCAACCCCTCGGCCTCGAGGATCTGACGCAGAGTTTCGCGGCTGATATCGGCGATTCCGTTTCGTGATCTTCTGCAACCGCCGCCCCTTCTCTGGGGTCATCGCTATCTCTCAACCAAGATACGGACTCGTGCGCTGTTCGGCGTGGTGTTGCAACCGGAGCCGGACAGTCTCGTGTATGGGCAGCGTCTCGAGTTCGTCGAGTCGTAGGAACTCGACAGAGGTCGATTCATCGGATACGGAGATTTCCCCACCGGTCACCCTGCCGAAGTAGACCACTGCGAACTCTTGCCGGACCTCTCCGTCCGCGTGTTCGATCACGTGCTCAGGGTCGGTGTATATACCGAGCAAACCAGTGATCTCTATGTCCAGCCCGGTCTCTTCGCGGGTCTCCCGAACCGCGCAATCCTCAAGAGTCTCGCCTACTTCCATGATTCCGCCGGGTAGAGACCAGTTACCCGAGTCGCCACGGCGTTGCATCAGCACGCGCCCGTTCTCGTCGGTCACCAACGCTGAAGCCCCCGGCTTCAGTGAGTTCGGCCGTGGTGCGTTCGGATCTCGGTAGTAGTCACGCCGTGAGCCCATTGGCGAATCCTTGCGTCGTTGAGTACGGGGTGATGGTGCCCCAGATCTGTTCGAACTGGTCGGCGAACGACTCGAATATCCCGTGCTGCGACAACCGGCGCAGGTACAGCGCCGTGTGCTGGTAGCCACGGGCACGGAACAGGTACGGCGTCACGATCATTTCGGAGTCGAACCGGAACACAGAGTTATACAGATGCGTCGTGTGAAGTCCCACGGTGCAACCAGGGGTGTCTGCAAGCGGTCCCAGCATGGACAGCGCGTTGCGTATCCGGCCGCGGAGAGTCCCTCCCATCTGCTCCAGCGCGTCGCGCTCCAAGACGTGAGCGCAATCCGGATCGGCGAAGCCTAGCCGGACCTCGCATCCCGAGCGGCACTTGGCAGCGATGATCTCGGCTGCCCTCGGCAGCAGTTCGAACACGAACGGGTACGCATACCCGATGATGTCGATCCGCTCAGTGGCCCTGTTCAGCAGCGAAGTCCATAGATCGTTCGGGATGTCTGCCCGGTGGGCGAATGCGCTGATGACCTCTGCGGTAGCCGGTGCACCGGATTGCAGGTCCGGCCGGGCCACAGGCCATAGGGTCTCTTCGGTCTCCTGGAGAGCTTCGGCTATCTGAATCCTGGTCCGGCGGTGCGGTACCCGACCGGCGAGCCACCGGTTCACGGTCTTCACGTCCACGCTTGCGATTGCCGCCAGCGCTGCGGAGTCGAGTCCTGCCCTCAGCATCGCGGACTCGAGTCGAGATGTCATACGGCCATCTTCCCAAAGGTCCCGCTGAGACACACGGGACGTTTTAAATGTCCGGCAAAACGTCCTCAGCGAAGTTCTGGCGTCCCTTGTGCATCCATACCTTTTTGAGACAGCGCTCAGCATCGGTCGATTCGGTCCCCGGTGCGGGGCGGACGAAGCCCGCCCGAAGCCGGTGAACCTCAGGGGGTCCCGTGTGAATAGAGACCTGACCCAACGTGTCCCAGGGGGCTCTGACGTCCCAGAGGGACGGCGGTACGAACCTCCCCCACTTCTGACGCTCTGGCTGTATGCGGAGGCTATGGCGGACTGGGCCTACAGGACGTCCCCGGGTGCGGGTGAACCAGCATCCCCGTACCCGGGAGACAACCAACGGAGCTGGGGGGAGTGCGAATGACTTCTAACCAACCGCACGGGTGCAACCCGGGTTGTGAGCCGTGGATCAGCGCCGGACACTGCGGCGTTTTCGGGTACGACAATCGGACCGGCGAACTGATCTGGGTGAAGTGCCCTTCCATGATGTGTTTCGGTCAGCGCGTCCCTGTCGTCTCCGGACGGCTGGCGGACCACAGTTCCCCGATGGATGCCCCGGACGGCGAGAAGTGCCCATGGATCGGGATTCGCGTCGCCCTGGAGCATCGGCTGTTGGAGCAGTTGCAGGGGGAGGGATGACCGCGAAGCCGAACCAGACGTACAAGACGACGGCCCCGGACGGCCGAGCATCGGCCGAGTGGAAGTTGGTCGGGAAGACCGCTCATATCGTCCACCTGAAGGGGGACAGCGGCCCGGTGTCGTTCGTGCCGTGGCCCGATCTGACGGAGGCCCGCGAGCGGTACCCGCGTCTCGCGTCGCTCTGGGACGCGCTGAGACACGACTACTGGGCCGAGATGCTGAACATGGGACACCTTCCGGGAGAAGGGGAGGGACGGTGACTGTCAACGTCGGTACACAGCGCAGCGTGGCGGAGGGTTGGCTCGCGAGCTGGAGGGTTCGCGATGGCGTGATCCGTGTCGAATGGATCGCTCCGCCCGGGGGAAGCCTGGTGAACCTGAAAATGATGACTCTGGGCGAAGCCCTGGACGAGCACATGCCCCGGGCTCTGTGGCAACGGATCATGCTGGATTGGGAGGACATCCGGCCGGACGCTCGAAGGTGGTGAAAACCAGCCTTTGACCAGGGGAAATGCAAGCCGCCTCGGGTGGGTCGGCTTTTCTCATGCTTAGGTCGATAAGTTGCGTTAAGCGGGTGGCGTTCCGGTGGCCTGCGGAATGGACCTGCGCGGCACCGCCGGAGCCCTTCACGGTCGCCGAAGCCCATGTCGCCATGCAGTGGCATCGCGAACACGGGTGTGCCCGCAAAACGCGCCGCCTGGGGTGTGCTGGTGGCCGCAGGGTGGGCCCTCTGCGGCCACATTCGCCCACCGGTTGAGGCAAGCGCGGATCGCGCGTGGAACGGCTGGAGCCGGTGGCCGCACCAGGTCGTCAGCCATGCGTCCGGCGTGCTCGGCGGCGCGGTCGATGGGTAGCGAAAATCGCGAGATCGCCTGTCTTGCAAGCAAACTCGAATTGGCGACAGGCGGCTGTATACCCCGTCACATCTTGCTGAAGTTGTCCGTTCGGTAGTGCTAGTTTAAACGGAGGTTACCACTCCACTTAATTCTCGGTAAACGGCCTGATTCAACGGGGAAGGAGGCCGCGCGATGGTCGCTGTGGACTTCGGGGGTCCGGGCGCCGGGCTCGAGCTCGCGTCGGGCGGAGTCGTCGAACGGGTGCGCGCGGCCGTGCGCGGTCGCGGGGGCGAGGCGGTCGGGCAGCTTCTTCTCATCACCGTGCTCTACCTCGGCTATCGCGCGGGCCGTCTGATCACCGCCGACGACACGGGGCGTGCCCTGGTCAACGCGCACCGCCTGCTCGGACTCGAAGACCGGCTCGGCCTGCTGGACGAGCAGACGGTGCAGTCGTTGTTCCTGAACCGCGAGTTCCTCGCGGTTCCGGCCAACTTCTACTACGCCAGCGCGCATTTCACCTTGGCCGTCGGAGTCCTGCTGTGGCTGTGGACGTTCCGGCCGGAGCACTATCGCTGGACCAGGAACCTCATGGTGGCGCTGACGGGAGCCGCGCTCGCGGTGCACATCCTGATCCCGCTCGCGCCGCCGCGCATGCTGCCCGACCAGGGTTTCGTCGATCTGGCCGTGCGATACGGCCAATCCGTCTACGGCGCGGCGGATTCCGACGGTCTGTCCAATCAGTTCGCGGCCATGCCCTCGCTGCACGTCGGTTGGGCGTTGCTGCTCGGTGTTGCCGTCGTCGCCGCGACTCGCACACCGTGGCGCTGGCTCGCTTTGGCCCATCCGGCGCTGACCACGCTCGTGGTGGTGGGCACCGCCAATCACTACTGGCTGGACACCATTGTCGCTGTTATGTTGCTCGCGGTGGCCGCCGTACTGCATCCCCTCGTGGTGCCCGCGGCGGCCACGGCGTGGGGCGTGATGGGTCCCGTTCCGTCGAAACCCGTGCTGACCAGCTCCTGACAGTCCATCACGCACCCGGCGGCGCTGACCGGAAAAGCGCTCCGGCGCGCGTACGATCGCAGAGCCGTCCTGTTCGCCCATCCGGACAAGGAGTTGCCATGGAACCGATGACTATCGCGGATCTGCTGTCTTCGCTTGCCATCCAGGTGTTCGCCCTGTTGGGCGGATTCCCCGGGGGTTACCCCGGCTGATCCGTTGCCGCTGCTTCCGCGCCGCTCTTCATCGCGGCGAGTGTCTCCCGCATGAGCGCGGGCATGGTCCGGCCGACAAGGGCCGATACCAGTGGTCGCAACGGGGCCGCGGTGGGCTGGAACGAATAGGTCCAGGTCACCGCGGTCCGGCCGCCTTGATCGCGGAACGCGAAAGCCGCGACCGCGTGATCGACCGTAGCGCTGCCGCGGCTCGGTGAATCCCCACACCATGTCGCGGAACGCGGCCGGGAACGGGACGGTGTTGTCTATTTCTCGCCGGAACCCTGATGCCGCGATTCCTACCGTCGATGCAATGGAAAGCGAACGGATCCCGGATGCCGGGAATGCTGAGTTGCGGACGCCAGGCGTGTGGTTCATGGCACTGGCGGCTGCGCTCGGGACGGCGAGTGTCTACCTACTGCAACCGGCCGTCGCGGAGGTTGCCGGTTCACTGCACGCCTCTACGGCGGCGACCGGCACCGCTTTGGCGTGCGGGCCGGTCGGCTATCTGGTGGGGTTGGTTCTGCTGGTGCCGCTGGTCGACCGGTTCGCGCCACGGGCCGTGGTGGCGGCCCAGTTCGTTGCGCTGGCGGTTGCCTCCGCCGCTGGTGCGGTAGCGGGATCGCCTTGGGCCCTTGGATTCGTCATGGGCCTGGTCGGGGCGGGGTCGGCGGTCGGGGCCCAGCTGAGTTCGGTGGCGGGGCGTTTCGCGCAGCGTCGTCGGCGGGCCACGGTTTTGGGTATCGTGACCGCGGGCATATCTGCCGGAATCCTCGCCGGGCGCATCATCGGCGGCTGGCTCGCCGACGTGATCGGCTGGCGAGCAATGCTTTTCGTATTCGCTGCGCCGTGTGTCGTGGTCGCGGCGGTGTCCTTGTCCACCCTGCCGACCGCGTGGGGTCGCACGTATGCCGGATATCTGGATACGGTGCGCGGAATTCCCGGGCTCTTCGCCCGCTTCGCCGCACTGCGCCGGGCGGCGGCACGGGGAGCGCTGTGGTTCTTCGCGTTCTGTGCGATCTGGGCAGGTCTCGCGGTGGCGTTGTCGCAGCCTCCGTACTCATATTCACCCGAACGGATCGGCCTGTACGCCTGCGCCGGACTCGCCGGTGTCCTCGCGACCCGGATCGCCGGCGGATGGACCGACCGGGTCGGCCCGCGAAACGTGATCCTGGTGGGGCTCGCGCTCGCCCTTGTCGCGACGGTTGTCCTGGGCGTTGCCCTCTCGAACACTGTGGTGACCCTGGCCTGCCTCGGGCTCTTCGATGCCGGACTGTTCGCGGCCCAGGTGGCCAACCAGAGCACGGTCCTGGCCATCGACCCGTCCGCGCCTGCTCGCTTCAACAGTGCCTACATGTCTGTGTACTTCGTCGGGGGCAGCCTGGGAACCGCATTCGGCGCGGCCGCCGTCGGCTGGTTCGGCTGGCCCGGTCTGGTCGCCCTCGCCGCGGTCGCCACGGCCGCGGCGGGCGGGGTCACCCTGGCCGACCGGCCGCGGCGGCACGCGGGCACGCAGCCTGCCCGATGAGCGCCCTACGGTGCGAGTTCGCTGCCACCCGGCTCCTGGGATCCCCCTGCCTCCAGGGTCCGGCGCATGACAGCCGACGCCTGTTCGACGAACTCGGCTATCGGCACAGTGAGAGCCTCGGGCAGGACATCGGTGTGCCACACGACCAGGGTCCCGCCGTCCTTGCCGGGCAGCGCCTGCATCGAGGCGTGGTGATGGGAGGAATGCAGACTGCCTCCGACGATGGAGTACGCGATACGCCGGCTCACCGGGTCGAGGTCGATGAGCCGTTCCACGACCACGGTGCCGTTGGCGAAGGTGACGGTACGGGTGTCCGCGTCGAGCCGTGCGTCGGTGACGAGACCCGGGCCGAGCCGCTCGTGCACCGCGCCGAAATCGCTGACAGCGTCCCATACCTGCTCTGGCGTGGCGTGGATGTCGAATTCTTTGTGAACGGATGCCATGGGGTCCTCCTGGTCGGCCGCGGTGATTCGGTTGCCGTCTCAGCATTCCCGCCGGCCCACCCGCTGGTCTTGAAGATCCTTGCGCGGCGTTTTTCGTCGTACCCTCGGCGTACGGTCCGCAGGTGCTGTCCACGACAACCGTTGCCGCCCGGCCCGAGTTCACCGTGACCACGGTGACCTGCCGCTCCGACCACACCCACTTCTCGGCCCCGGAGGTCCGCGACGACCATCGCCTCGTGCTCGTGCGCCGTGGCCGGTTCCAGCGACAGTCCGACGGCGACCGGGCCGACCTGGACCCGACAGTCGGCTACCTGGGCGTACCGGGCGAAGAGGAACGGTTCGCCCATCCCGTCGGCGGCGACGTCTGCACCGTGGTGACCGTCGCGCCCGGCCGCTGGGAAGGGGCCGTCGATCCGCGCGCGGTGTACCTCGATGCCCGTATCGATCTCGCGCACCACCGTGTTCTCGCTGCCGTCCGAGGCGGCGACATCGACTACGCGTTGACCGAGGAGCTTGTCCGGCTCGTCGCACTCGCCGCCGGATGGCCGATCCCTCGATCGCGGCCGACCGACCGGGCGCTGGTTACCGCGGCCCGCGAGGCGATCATCGACGACGCACCGGAATCGGTGGGCCTGCAATCTCTGGCCGCATCGCTGAAGGTCTCGCCGTACCGGCTGAGCCGGGTGTTCTCGCAGCACATGGGGCTGTCGCTGACCCGCTACCGCAACCGAGTACGGGTCGGCCGGACCATCGACCGGCTCACCGACGGGGAAACCGGCCTCGCCGACCTCGCCGCGCACCTCGGTTTCGCCGACCAGGCACACCTGACCCGCACCGTCCGCGAACACCTCGGCCACACCCCCACGGCGCTGCGCCGTCTACTCACCGAAACCACTCAACCGAGCCGCTGAGATCGGGCGCGGAATCAGCCTGCGCCGCTGCGCTTTCCCAGGCCTCGCGCTTCCAGCCCGGGCGACGGTAGCCCTCGCGCCTGGCCGCCACGGTCGGTGGTGTTCTCGGCGCCGATTCGGGGCTACCGTGGCGGACTTGGTTCGGTCGCGCCGAATCGGGCCAGGTAGTGCCACACCTTCTCGAGGTCTTGTGGGTCGTAACGACGGATCCAGCACCAAGTCGTCGCGCGTGGCAGACCCGGCGGGATTCGCGTCAGTGCTGGGCGGCGTTGGCGTGGGCCCAGGACTGGACGTCGCCGCGGTCGAGGGCCAGTGCCAAGAGTTCCGGGAACTTGTCGGGGGTGCAGGCGAAGGCCGGGATGCCCAGTGCGGCGAGGGCTGCGGCGTTGTCGTGGTCGAAGGCGGGGGCGCCGTCGTCGGAGAGGGCGAGCAGCACGACGACCTGTACGCCGGAATCCTGTAGCGAGCGGACGCGGCGCAGCATCTCGTCGCGGATGCCGCCCTCGTAGAGGTCGGAGATCAGGACGAACAACGTATCGGCCGGGCGGGTGACCAGGGACTGGCAGTAGGCGAGGGCCCGGTTGATGTCGGTGCCGCCGCCGAGTTGCGTGCCGAACAGCACCTCCACCGGGTCGTCGAGTTTGTCGGTGAGGTCGACGATCTCGGTGTCGAAGACCACCAGCGAGGTGCGCAGCGACCGCATCGAGGCGAGCACCGCGCCGAACACCGACGCGTACACGACGCTGGCGGCCATCGAACCGGACTGGTCGATGGCCAGCACCACGTCCCGCCGGACCGCCTGGGCCTTACGGCCGTAGCCGACCAGGCGTTCGGGCACCACGGTGCGATGCTCGGGCAGGTAGGTGGCTAGGTTCTTGCGAATGGTGCGGTCCCAGTCGATATCCCGCAATTTCGGCCGGGTGACCCGGGCGGCGCGGTTCAGCGCACCGGACACCGCGGCGACGGTCTGCGCCGCGATGCGCTGCTCGATCTCCCGCACCACCTTCTCCACCACCATGCGCGCGGTGGCCTTGGTGGTCTCGGGCATCACCCGGTTCAAGCTCAGCAGGGTGCCGACCAGGTGCACGTCCGGTTCCATCGCCTCGAGCAGTTCCGGCTCCAGCAGCAATTGGGTGAGATCGAGCCGCTCCACGGCGTCGCGTTGCATGACCTCGACAACGGAGGCCGGGAAGTAGCTGCGGATATCGCCGAGCCAGCGGGCCACGCGCGGCGCCGAGCCCTGCAAACCACCGGTGCGCTTGCCGGGCGAGGTCTCCTCATCGGTGTTGTACAGCGCCGACAGCGCCCGGTCCATCGCCGCGTCGGCGCCGGAGCCCAGCCCGCCCAGTCCTTCCTCCGCGGCCGCGCCGAGCACCAATCGCCAACGCCGAGACTGTGCTTCGTCGGTCACGGCTTGTCCTCCTCGGTACGGGCGAGAGCGCCGGTGCGGCCTCGCCCCGCTGCCTTGTCACTCATACTGCGTCCGGTTCCGGCATCAGTGGGCCTGTGTGGTCGTGGTGCGTTGCTGCTTTCGGGTCCGGCCGCTGATGCTGTGTGGGTTTTCGGCAGGGGCCGTGATCCTGCGTGATTGCGCTGTGCTTCCGCTGCGGAGCCTCGTGCTGTGCCCGATTTCGGCATCAGTGGAGTTCTGCGCGTGGTGCGTTGCCGCTTTCGGGTCCGGCCGCTCATGCTGTGCCGGTTTTCGGCATCAGCGGGGCGCTGCGTGGTCATGGTGCTCTGTCGTTTCCGGCCGCACCGCTCACGCGGTGTCCGATTGCGGCGTGAGCGGGGCCCGGTGTGGTTACGCTCCGGGTCCGACCGCTCATACCGTAACCCCCAGGATCTCCGCCGCGGTGCGCACCGCGGTCGTGGCTCGATCGGCGTCGATGCCCGCGACGGCCGCCGCCGGTGATACCGCTCCGCCGTCGCGGACCGCCTGCCCGATCGCGCGGCGTTCACCCGATTCGAACGCGCCGAAGGTACGGCGCAGCAGCGGCAGCGTCTCGACGAACGTGTCGTCGCCGAGTCCGCGCAGCCAGTCGTCGATGAGCCGCAACAACTCCCGATCGTGCACCAGAAGCAGGCCGCGACCGCCGAGGAATCCGTCTATCCACGCCGCCTTGGCCGCGGCGGTGGCGCCCACCGAGAGGGCGGCGGACAGTCTGCGCGCGGATTCGGCGTCATCGATGCGACCCGCGTCGGCGAGCAAACGGACCGCACGACCGACCAGCGCGCCGTGTACGTCGTCGCGGTCGGCGACCCGGCGCAATGCGGCGAGCCACTCACCGGTGGCCCAGCCGTCGTCCCTGGTGTGGATGGCGGTGTGCGCCGCGTCCAGCAGACCGCGCAGATCGGTGGCGGCGTCGGTGTCCAATCCGGTGACCGCCGCGGGCAGGCCGGCGCAGATACGCACCAGCAACCCGTCGGCCACGTGGGCCAGCGCTTTGGTGTCGGTGCCGCGCACGTCGCCGTAACGCAGTGTGCGGATCAGGCCGGGCAGCGCGGCCAGCAGGTGGGTGACGTCGTGGTCGAGCGCCGCGGTGGATTCCAGCCGGGCGATCAATCCGTCGGTGGCGCCGCCCAGGTCGGCCAGCAGCGCGACTTCCAGCGCGGCGGTCAATTCGCCGACCGAGCGGTCGGCGCGGCTGGCGGTGTCGAGAATCTTCGCCTCCGCCGCGGTGCGGATGGTGGTGCCCCAGCGAGAGGCCTCGATGATGGAGATCGCGTACTCGGGCTGCCATCGCAGCGTCCAGGTTTCCCGGAAGGTGCCCGTGCTGCGCACGTCGCTGGTGGTGAGCGTGCCCCACTCGATGTCGAGCACCCGCAGCCGGTGTAGCAGGCGCGACCGCCGCACCTCGCGATCCTTACGCAGATCCAGGTCGACGGTGCGGATCGAGGGCTCCTGCTTCATCCGCAGCGATCGGATGGTGGCGCGCAGGTCCGCGTCCAGCGGCACGGTCGGCGTCTGCTCCGGAACGGCCCCGAGCGCCTCGCCGACGACGAGTTCGCCGATCACCAACCGCAGCATCGTCTCGTCGCCGCCGCACAGCACCGACCGGGTGGCCTCGGTCACCTCCGACAGACCGGGGAGCGGGCGACCGCGCAGCGCGGCGAGGGTGTCGGCGAGCCGGACGGCCTCGATGACGTGGGCGCTGGAGACGGGCAGATCGTGGGCGCGCAGCACACCGGCGACCTTGGTCAGCCAGCGGGCGATCGGCCGCTCGGTGGCGGTGAACAGGTGGTGGTACCAGCCCGGCGAGGTGACGCCCGCGCCGTAGCCGGAGGTCGTGGACAGCCGCGAATGCGTCCACGGCACCCAGGTGAGCCTGGTTTTGATCTTCGGAAGGCCCTTGAGCATCCGTGCGTCCGGCGCGGCGGGACCGAGCGCGCCTGCGAGCGCGGGCGCGTGCCACGCCCCGCACACCACCGCCAGCCGCATCGCACCGTCTTTGAGGGCCTTGCGCATCGTCTGGCGCATATAAGCCTCGCGCCGGAGGGTGTGGGCGTCGACCACGAGTGGTTCGGGCGGTGGTTCCGGCACGAGGGTCGATTCGGCTACTGCCTCCGCGACCGAATCCAACTCCGACGTGGAGTCCATTCGATCGCGTCCCGATTCGGCGGTCGGTCGGTCATCAGCCGGTTCGGTGCCCGCAGGCCCCTGGCGCGCCTGGCCGTCTTGCGCGGCCGACGTCGGGTCGCCATGCGTGGCGTCGCGCTCGGCGCCTTCCCGCAGCGCGCCCATCGCCTCGGTGATCGCGTCGAACGCCTCTGCGTCCGGCACGGTTTCGACGACGGCGTCCCACCAGCGTTCGGCGTCGTCGTAGCCGCCCGCTGCGGCGAGCGCGGCGAGCGGATCGAACCGGTCGCCGGGCTCGTCCTCGGTCGCGAGCGTGACGCTCGCGGGCAGATCGCAGAACCGGACGGGCACCGCGTTGTCCGCGCCGTACCGCAGCGCCTGCCACTCGGGGGAGAACACCGCGTACGGCCAGAACGCGGCCGTGGCGGGGGCGTCGGGCACGTACGCCAGCAGCGCGACCGGAGGGGCCATCCCTTCGGCGGCGACGAAGCCCACCAGCGGATCGGCGTCCGCGGGCCCCTCGATGAGGATCATGTCGGGCCGGAAGTCCGCCAGGGCCATCCGCAGCGAGCGCGCCGAGCCGGGACCATGGTGGCGGATGCCGAATACCCTGGTCACAGGGGCGGTTTCGACACCGGAGGTCACCCGGTGACCTCGCGGCAGGCGCGGTAGAAATCCGCCCAATCCGGTCGCTCGCGGACCACGGCCTCCAAGTACTCCGTCCACACCACCGCGTCGGCCACCGGGTCCTTGATCACCGACCCGAGTACCGCGCCCGCGATGTCGGAGGCGCGCAGCACGCCGTCGCCGAAGTGCGCCGAGAGCGCGATTCCGTTGGTGATCACCGAGATCGCCTCGGCCGTGGACAGTGTTCCGGACGGCGACTTGAGCTTGGTGCGGCCGTCGGCCGTACTGCCGGAGCGCAGCTCGCGGAAGACCCGCACCACCCGCCGCACCTCTTCGGCCGCCGCGGGCACGGTCGGCAGTTCCAGCGCGGAGCCGAGCTGCTCGACCCGCCTGCTGACGATGGCGACCTCCTCGTCCTCGCTCGCGGGCAGCGGCAGCACGACTGTGTTGAACCGGCGGCGCAACGCGGAGGACAACTCGTTCACCCCGCGGTCGCGATCGTTGGCGGTGGCGATCACGTTGAAGCCCTTCGCGGCCTGCACCTCCGTGCGCAGTTCGGGCACCGGCAGCGTCTTCTCGGACAAGACGGTGATCAGCGCGTCCTGCACGTCCGACGGGATGCGGGTGAGCTCTTCTATGCGGGCGATGGAGCCCGTCCGCATGGCCGTGAGCACCGGCGACGGCACCAGCGCCGCATCGCTCGGTCCCTCGGCGAGCAACCGCGCGTAGTTCCAGCCGTAGCGGATCGCCTCCTCGGCGGTGCCCGAGGTGCCCTGCACCAACAGCGTCGACGCACCGCTGATGGCGGCGGAGAGATGCTCGGACACCCAGGTCTTGGCGGTGCCCGGCACCCCGAGCAGCAGCAGTGCGCGGTCGGTGGCCAGCGTCGCGACCGCGACCTCCATGAGCCTGCGCGGGCCGACGTACTTCGGGGTGATCACGGTGCCGTCGGGCAGGGTGCCGCCGAGCAGGTAGGTGACCACCGCCCAGGGCGACAGCCGCCACGACGGCGGGCGGGGCCGGTCGTCGGCGGCGGCGAGGGCGCGCAGCTCGTCGGCGTACTCCTGTTCGGCGTGGGGGCGCAGCAGGTCCGGCGTCGGGTCGGTGGTGGTCATCGCAACTCCTCGAGCATCATCGAGCGGTTGTTGAGGTCATGGGCGAGCTGGTCGAAGGCCCGCTGCCAGGCGGGATCGTCGCATTTGCGGGCCACGGCGGACAGTGTGGCGGCGGCGGCGACGGGGAGGTGGACCGAGGCCGCGGCGAGCAGCGAGCGGTGCGCGTTCGGTGACGCGCCGTGCGTCTCGGGGCGCCGCGCCGCAGCCCGCGCCCGTTCGAACAGCAGCAGCACCACGTGCTGGGCCAGCGCTTCCGGCCACGGATGGCCCATCGCGGGCAGCAGCGCCTCGATCTCCGACAGCCAGGAGCCGTCCAGCCGCACCAGGTGCGCGGTCCGATCCGGCAGCGGTAGCAGCGCGAACAGCTCCCGTCTGCGCAGCATCGCCAGATCGGTGGGCACGCCCGCCTCGAACAATGCCCGAGCCCACGTCGAATCGTGTTGAGCCAGTGCGGCGTCCACCCAGCCGTCGAAGATGGGCTGCCGGAACCGGTCTTCGATCGTGGCGCACACCGCCTGTTGCGGTGTGCCGAGCACACCGGTCCAGTGCGCCAGCGGCGTCGCGGCGACCACCTGCCGGAGCCGGGCCGCGGACACGTCGGGCGCGCCGTTCCAGCGGTAGGCGAATTCGATGGTGCGATCGGTGATCCCGTCGCGCTGCGCGGCGGCGTCGGGCCGGTCGGGCAGCGTGAGAACGACGTTCGTGTGCAGCATTCGGTGCTCGGCGCGGATCCACGCGCTCGCTCGGGCGCGCATCCGCTGCGAGAACGCCGATTCCGGCAGTAGTGCGAGCAGTCCGGCGGCGGTGCGGCGCACGTCCGCGCGCCGGTCGTCCAGCGCCGTTTCCAGCAGGGGCTCGTCGTCCGGGCCGAGCCCGTCGGCGAGCACGGCCAGCAGTTCGGCCTTCAGCGGCCCGGATTCCTTCGGCCACGCCGCGGCGAGCTCCGCCCTGGCCGCACCCGCGTCGCCGCGCCGGAGGTCGGCGAGCCAGTCGCGCCGCTCGGGTGGCCGACCGAACAGCCAAGTGTCCGTGGACCGTTCGACGGGCAGCCGCACCAAGTCGCGCAGATCCGGATGCCGGGCCGCCAGCCAGCTGCCGCGAGTGCCCGCGAGGCGTAGCAGCGGCTCGCGCAAACCGGCATTGATCTTCGCGTGCTCGAGCAGTTGCTCGCACAGCGCGACCGGCGCCCGGTAATCGTGCGGCCGCGCCGCGTCGAACCATTCGGGCAGGAACGCCGAGCGTTCCCGCAGCATGCGTGCCAGGCGCACGGCAGCAGGGCGCGGCAGCGACGGACGGGGATCGTCCGCCGCGGGTTCCGGTGCCGTGGCAGTGGCGGGCACGACCCCGCCCCGAGTGAAAAGGTCTTGTAGCGCGGCTGTTTCGAGCAGTCGCAACGCGGGATCATGGGGCAACCGGTCGGCCGCGCGTGCGATCGCGGGCGCGAGTGCGGCGAGATCCGGGGCGCGGCGCGCGGTGCCGAGCAGCGCGACGGAGGTGAGGTCGGCACTCCCGGTCGGCCCGGCGGGCGGAGTCGCGTCGGGCACGAAGGTCTCCGTAGGTGCCAGATCGATCACCTCCCCCGCGGTGAACACCGAAATCGGCTCCCATCCGTCGGCGCTCCACTCGCCGGCCACCGTCACCGGATGACCGCCCGAGACGGCCAGCAGCGTCCACGGTTGTTCGCCCGGCCGGATCGGCAGCGCGCTGCCGCCGGATTCGGTGAGGTACCAGCCCTCTTCGGTGCGGGTGGGAATCACATCGGCCAGCAGCATCGGCCACGAGCGCAGCCACGGATCGGCGCCGAGCGCGGACGCGTGCGCGGCGAGCGCGGCGGCGATGGTGGCGGGGTGGTTCGCGTCGGCGGGCAACGTGGTGAACGGTTCGACCGTGCCGTGCCGCTCGCCCCACAGCGCGCGCAGCGGCGCGGCGCCCGGGTAGAAATGCAACTCCGCGTCGGCCAGTTGACCCAGCGCGGGAACGTCGGCGGGGAAGCCGGGGGAGCCGAAGGAATGGTCGACCACCAGCGCCCAGCGCCTGCTCTCCCGCCCGTACAGCCAGGTGCGCCGGGTGTAGAGGCGCTCGTCCTCGGTGATCCGCGAGCCGAACACCATCCACCGATCACGCACCGGAGCCTCGGCGCGCACCGCCTCGGCCGGATTGGGGTAGCCGACATGGGTGCGGATGCTGGCGCGCAGCGCGGGCGATACCGCGTCGAGCTGCCGGTGCGCGGCGATCAACAGGTGCATGCGCGCGTACTCGCGCAGCACCACGTCGGGCCAGTCGGTTCTGGTGGCCACGGCGGCCGGAAGCCTGCGCAGAGCGGAGGCGAGGCCGGGGGCCTGCGCGTCGACCATCCTGGCGGCCACGGCCTCGAAGGCGCGATACGAGCGATCGGCCTGCGCGAGCCCGGTGCGTACCTGATCACCGAGCCAGACGTCGAGTTCCTCCAGCCCCGCCGTCACCCGCACCCGGCGCTGTTCGGCGGTCGCCGGATTCGGGGTGCGGGGCCGCTCCGCGGGCGCGGCGGCCCGCGCCGTACGGCCGCCGATCCACGCCGCCGCGTAGTCCGCCGTCTCCGGCGCGACGGCGACCTCGCCCGCGGACCAGCGCAGCAGCAACGACAGCGCGTGTTTACAAGGAAACTTGCGGCTCGGGCAGGAGCACCGGTACGCCGGACCGGACAGGTCGACGATCGTCTGATAGGGCATGGCGCCGCTGCCCTGGCACCGGCCCCACAGCGCCGTGCCGTGCTGCCCGCACTCGCGCCAGCGACCCACCAGCTTGCGGGCCGCCGAGAGCGAATTCGCATCCGGCGCCAACGCCGTGACCTGGGCTTCGGTCCACGGCGTCGTCATCGGCTCGCTCCGGCTCGCTGCTGCCTCATCGCCTTCCTTCATTGCTCGGTTGACCGGATTTCTACCCCAGCGCACCGACAAGTACCGCCGCCGGCGCCGCGCCGCCCTCGGAACCGCTTGTCCCGGTGCCGCATTCGTCTTTCGAACGAATCTTGCGCCGATCGGCGCGCTCTGGCATTCTGTCCTGTTCGGCTCGACCGAGCCACCCGGACCGGGTGTAGACACCATCGAGGCTGCCCGCCGGGGTTGGCGCGAGGGGTGGACATCGAGACATGGCGCAGGCGTTTCGATGACCATATATCCATCCCCGCGGGCAGATTCGCTCGGGCGCGGTGGGCGATTCCGGCGTGATCGGGTAGCGTTCCGCACAGCTTCGACAAGGCGCCGTGCACGGGGTCGGAGGACGTGTTGCGGCTCGATGGTGGAGGGGTTTTTCGCATGCGCCTGGATCCCGACGCTGTCGACGCCGCCGGTTCCACGGACGCGCCGCCCCGGCTGTCGGAGGTGGTGACGAGACGCCTGGCCGAGGATCCCGCGGTCACGCCGTCGGTAGCGCGGACCGTGTTGCGCGCCATCGGCGCCGCCGAAACAGAGGACGCGTCAACGGCATTCGATCACTCTGGGATCTTCCTCAGCGCCATCCGGGTGTGCGGTTTCCGGGGTATCGGCCCCGAGACGACGCTGCAACTGCCGCCCGGGCCCGGCCTCACGCTCGTGGTCGGCCGCAACGGCAGCGGCAAATCCAGTTTCGCCGAGGCCGCGGAGTTGGCGATGACCGGAGGGAACCGCCGGTGGGACGGTCGCTCGGCGGCGTGGCGGGAGGGCTGGCGCAACCTGCACGACGGCACGGCAGCCCGCATCGAGCTGGAGTTGCTCACCGCCGGCGCCGCGCCGCGCCTCACCATCGCCAAGGAATGGGCGGCCGACGCGGACCTGCCGGACGCGCACTGGACCCAGCGTTATCCGCCCGCGCCGCCGACGGGATTCGACACCGACCGGTGGGCGGCCCAGCTCGAGCTCTACCGCCCCTTCCTGTCCTACAGCGAACTCGGCGCGCTGGTGGACGGGAAACCGAGCGACCTGTTCGACGCGCTGCACCAGCTGCTCGGTCTCGACGAACTCACCCTGGCGCAGGAACGGATCCGGATGCGCCGCCTGGAGCTGGAACGCGCCGTGCGGGATTCGCGTCAGGAACGCCTGGAATTGCTGGAGCTGCTCGCGTCGGTGGCCGACGACCGCGCGGTCCGGGTCGCCGGGCTGCTGCGGCCCGCCCAACCGGATCTCGCCGCGGTGGGCCGGGAAGTGCTCGGCGCGGTGGACGACCCGACCGGACCGGACGGCCTGCGCGCCATTGTGCGGCTGGCGCTGCCCGAGGACGCCGAAGTGGAGGCGGTGGCCACCCGGCTCGAGGAATGGGGCGCGGCGCTGGCCGCGGGAGCCACCGCCGACGCCGAAGCCGATCTGCGCCTGCTGGAACTGCTGCGCAAGGCGCGGGAACACCATGCCGCGAGCGGGCCGTGTCCGTGCCCTGTGTGCGGCCGCGGCGCGCTCGACGACGCGTGGGCGCGCGAGACCGATGCCGCCATCGAGCGGCTGACCGCCCGAGTCGACGCGCTCACCACCGCGCGGATCGAACTCGGCAACGCGGTGCGGGCCGCTCGGGCGCTTCCCGACCTCGTTCCCGCCGAATTGGATTTCGATCCGCGCAACCCGCCGTCGGTCGACACCACGGCGGTGCGCGAGGCCTGGGCCGAATGGGCCGCGCTGACCAACACCGAATACGCCCCGGACCTGCCCGCCCGGCTGCGCGCCGCCCACGCGCGACTGGTCGACGAACTCGACCTGTTGCAGAAGGGCACCCGCAAGGAACTCGACCGCTTGGACGAGGTGTGGACGCCGCTGGTGCCACGGATCGTGGCCTGGCTGGAGGGCGCGCGCGAGGTGGCCGCGCACGCCGCGGAGCTGCGCACCGTGAAGAAGGCCGAGGACTGGCTGAAGTCGGCCACCGCGGGTCTGCGCGGCGAGCGCATGACGCCGCTGGAGACGACGGCCCGGTGGGTGTGGCGCACGCTGCGGCAGCAGAGCAACGTCGAACTGGGCGCTATCCGTTTGCAGGGCAACGCGGGCACCGCGCGGCGCGTGCTGCTCGACGTGACCGTCGACGAGGTGGACGGCGCCGCGCTGGGCGTGATGAGCCAGGGTGAGCTGCACGCGCTCGGTCTCTCGCTGTTCCTGCCGCGCGCCACGGTGGAGCAGAGCCCGTTCCGTTTCGTCATGATCGACGACCCGGTGCAGGCGATGGACCCGGCCAAGGTGGACGGCCTGGCCCAAGTACTCGCCACGGTCGCCTGGACCAGGCAGGTGGTGGTCTTCACCCATGACGAGCGCCTCGCCGAGGCGGTGCGGCGGATGCAGCTCGACGCGACCGTGCTGGAAGTGCAGCGCCGCGACCGCTCGGTGGTCGAGGTGCGGGTGTCCAGCGACCCGATTCGCCGCTATCTGGACGACGCCCGCGCATTGGTGCGCACCCCGCAGTTGCCCGCGGCGATCGCCGACGAACTGGTGGCCACGTGCTGCCGTTCCGCGGTGGAGGCGGCCAGTCTGGCCAGGGCGCGGCGCACCCTGCTCGCCGCGGGCATGGATCACGCGGAAGTGGAACGCCACATCGATGCCGCGCATTCGACCCGGGCGAAAGTGGCGCTCGCGGTCTTCGGGGTCGGCAGCAAGGTCGACGACTTGAACAAGAACCTCATCGCGCGCGAAGGACGGTGGGTGGTGGACGCATTGCGCGACGCCACGGCGGGCGCGCACGTGCCGATCGGGCGCGATATGCGTGAGCTGATCGGTGAGACCGAGAAGTTCGTCGCGTGGCTGGCCCGGTGAGGCGCCGATGAGCGGGCGGCGTCGGCCGGTCGGCGCACGTCGTGGACCCGCGGGCGGCGGACGCGCGGCCAGGCACGGGCAGCGTGGGCCGAACAACGGCGCGCAACGCTCGCGCGCGAATCGGCCGTCGGTCGCCGAGCGGCTGGAAACCGTGGATCTGTTGCTCGCCGGATCGGTGACCGCCGCGGGCGGGCTGTGGTCCCGCGCGACGGCCTGGATTCTGCGGATCGCTCTGGAGCAGGCCGTCGACGAACTGTGGCTGCGGCTGGCGCCCCCGCTGGTCCGCTGTCCGATGCGGGCACAGCTCATCGCGCTGCGCGCCTTCGCGGGACCGGACGTGGCGGCGCGCGTGGCCGTGCTCTGGGCGGCGTTGTCGCGCGCCGCGCACCATCACGACTACGAACTCGCGCCGAGCGTCACCGATCTGCGGCGCTGGCGGGAGCAGACCGTAGCCTTGGCCGAGGACCTGGCGGCGGTGCGGGCGCGCCGGGATTCCTGACACAGGTCGGAAGGGCGCGGAATGAACAAGGCACGGCGCTGCCCGTGTGGGCGTGGCGAGGCATTCGAGGACTGCTGCGGTCCGGTGTTGAGCGGCGAGCGTCCCGCTCCCACCGCCGAAGCCCTGATGCGGTCGCGCTACACCGCGTTCGCGGTGGGCGATGTCGACTATCTGCTGCGTTCGTGGCATCCGCGCACTCGCCCGGCCGCCTTGACCCTCGATCCCGCCCAGCGCTGGTTGTTCCTGGAAATCACCCGGACCGATCGAGGTGGACTGTTCGACGACACCGGCAGGGTGGAGTTCGTCGCGCACTACCGCGACGCGGGCGGTCGCGGCGCACTGCACGAGACCAGCCGGTTCGCCCGATCCGACGGCGCCTGGGTCTACCTGGACGGCACGCACGACGACTGAGCGGTAGCGTCAGCGGGCATGGCACGCGTCGCGATCGAGTACTGCACCCAATGCCGCTGGCTGCTGCGGGCGAGCTGGATGGCGCAGGAATTGCTCAGCACCTTCGCTACCGACCTGGACGAAGTCGCGCTGCTGCCGGGTTCGGGCGGGGTCTTCCGGATCACCGTGGACGGCGAACAGATCTGGGAGCGCAAGGCCGACGGCGGATTTCCCGACATCACGGTGCTGAAGCAGCGGGTGCGCGACCGGGTCGCACCCGAGCGCGACCTCGGTCATGTCGACCGGCGCGAGTGAGACCGCGCCGGGAACTCAGCCGCAGCAGCCGCCACCGCAGCAGCCGCCGCCCGCCGGGGGCGCCGCCGGGGTTGGTGCGGGCGCGCCCGCGCCGCCTCGGGAGACGGTGGCGAAGGTGGTCAGCAACTTGACCGTGTCGTCGTGGCCGATCGGGCAGGTCGCCGGCGCGGCCGACTCCGCCATCGGACGGGTCACCTCGAACGTGTCACCGCAGCTGCGGCACCGATAGCTGTAACTCGGCATCCGCTCAGTTTAGGGCCTGTGCCGCCGGTGTGTTCGGATCGGCCTGCGCCAAATGCTTCGCAGCCGCGGGCCGCGTCCGTAGCGTGGCTGGGCAGCGCGGCGATGAAGAGGTGACGGCGATGGCGGACGGCAGCGCGGGAGCGGTACTTCGAGCGTTGCTCGAGCTGGGTCCGGCTCCGCGCAGTTCGATCGCCAGACACGCGGGAATCTCACCCGCCACGGTGACGTGGCAGACTCGCGCGCTGCTGGAGGCGGGGTTGATCGTCGAGCTGCCCGAGACCGCGGGCGCGTCCGGGATCGGCCGACCGCACAGCCCGCTGGCGCTCGACACCGCCGACAACGTGGCCATAGCGGTGCACATCGCGGCCACCCACACCACCGTCGCGCTGGTGGACATCGGCGGCACGCTCCGGCACAGCACGAAGGTGCCGCACCGCACGCACGCCCCGTACGACATCCTGGCCACCGCCGCCGCCGAGGTGTGCCGGGTCCGCGACGAGTCCGGCGGCCTGCGGATCGTGGGTCTGGGCGTCGCTACCGGCGGCCGGGTCGACCGAACGGCGGGGTCGGTGGTGGACCATTCCTTCCTGCGCTGGCGTGACGTCCCGGTGCGGGAGTATCTCGCCGCGCGCACCGGATTGCCGACCCAGCTCGACAGTCACACCAGAGCGCTGATGCACGCCGAGCAGCTGTTCGGCCGCATGGGCGCGACGGCGAGCTCGGTGGTGCTGTTCGTCGGCAACGTGATCGATGTGGCCATCGCGGTGCACGGGCAGGTGCACTATGGGCCGAGGTCTGGAGCCGGATCGATCGAGTCGCTGCTCGGCCTGGGCGCGGGAAAGAGCGCGGGCCCGCAGGGGGGCTCCTCGCTCGACGACTACTACTCCGATCATGCGCTGCTCGAGCGCTGCGGCGTGGCGTCGACCATGCCCGAGTTGGTGGCGGTGGCGGCCGAAGGCGCGCCCGTGCGCGGGCTGTTCCTGGAGCGCGCCCGCGTGCTCGGCCGGGTCGTCGCGGCGCTGATCGATCTGCTCGATCCCGAATCGGTGGTAGTGGTCGACCGCGGCCGTCGCGTCGGCGGCGTGTGGGAGGCGTATCTCGCGGCCGTTCGCGAACATTCGCTGTTGTGTACCGACCCGGCCGAACTGGTGGTCGGTTCGTCGTTCGAGGGACGAGTCCTGGAGATGTCCGCGGGCGCGGTAGTGCTGCACAGCCTGTTCCACACTCCGCTGCGCGCGCTGGAGGCGGCCGTTTGACTCCGACTTATTTTAAGTAGAACGAATATTGACGTGCGGCACGGTTATTCGGGAAAGTTCTTTCATGAAAGAAATGCACCGAGCCATTGCCGGGACCGGATCGCAACTGCGGTGTTGTCCGGGAGCGAGATATTCCCGAGAACACCGGATTCGACCCAGGAAATCACCGTGCGCAATTCTCTCCGGCGATTAGCACTCGTCACCTCCGCCACCGCTCTGCTCGCCGTCTCGTGCGCCACCGATGAGGGCGGCGACACCGATCTGAAATCCGCTCTGCCGACCACCGTTCCGGCAGGCACCTCGTTGTCGGTGGCGGTCAACACCACCCGCGTCGCGCTGGAAACCTCCGGTGAGATCGGCAAGCTGCCGTTCACCGTGTCGGCTTGGCCCGCCGTCTCCGCGGGCCCCGATGTCATCCAGGCCTTCCGTGGCGGTTCGGTGGATATCGCGACGAACGCGGGCATCCCGCCCATCCACGCCCACGCGACCGGTCTCGACGCCAAGATCGTCGGCGTCAAAGTCCGTGACATCCCGAACTATCAGCTGGCCACCGCACCCGGCGTGACCGTCAACTCGATCCAGGAGTTGCGCGGCAAGAAGATCGGCTTCTCGCCTGGCCAGGCCCAGGGCGTGGTGGTGCTGCGCACCCTGCGCGCCGCGGGCATCGGCCTGAACGAAGTGCAGCTGGTGGAACTCAACAGCCCGCAGTTCCTTACCGCGTTGCAGGGCAAGCAGATCGACGTCGCCCCGCTGGGGGAGCCGACGCTGACCAAATACCTGGACAAATACCGCGGGCAAGGCGCCACGGCGGTGGCCACGCCCGCGGTGGACGCGCTGACCGTGCTGTGGGCGCCGACCGCGGTCCTGCGCGACTCGGCCAAACTCGCGGCCGTCCGGCAATTCGTCGAGTTCTGGGCGCGCGGCGATGTCTGGGCCTGGGAGCACCAGGAACAATGGATCTCCTCTTACTACGTGAAAGACCAGGAAGTCTCCGCGGCGGACGGCAGGCGAATTCTGGATACGACACCGCGCCCCTATTTCCCGGACAATTGGGACAAAGCGATCGCATGGGAGCAGGACACCGTCGACTTGCTCACCGGTTCGGGCTATTTCGGCAAGCGGTTCGACGCGAACGAACTTTTCGACCGCCGCTTCGAACGAGTCGCCGCCGAGGCGGTGACCGCGAACTACCGCACCCAGGACACCCGGTGAACCGCTCGAGCGCCCGCACAACACAGGAGTCGCCATGACCATCGCACTGACTCGCACCGTAGCGGCGCCGCCGTCACGGACCGACGGATTCGTCGAACGCAGGCAATTGCGCAGGCTCGGGCTGCGCAAGTCCGTTCCGTTCGCCCGGATGCTCGGCGTCCTAGTAGTGCTCGGCCTCTGGGCGGCAGGCGCGCACTTCGGCTGGCTCGACGAACGCAAGCTGTCGGCGCCGTGGACCGTGCTGGAAACGGGCTGGGACCTGCTCGTCAACGGTTCGCTGGCGGCGAACGTATCCGCCTCGCTGCAGCGCGCGGGCATCGGCCTCGGCATCGGCGTGCTGGTCGGCACGACGCTCGCCCTGATCGCGGGCCTGTCCCGATTCGGTGAGTCGCTGGTGGACGGCCCGATCCAAGTGAAGCGGGCGATCCCAAGCCTCGGCCTGATTCCGCTGATGATCCTCTGGCTCGGCATCGGCGAATCGTTCAAGATCGTGCTGATCACCCTCGGCGTGGTGATCACCATGTATATCCAGACGCACGCCTCGCTCACCACCATCGATCAGCGGCTGGTGGAACTGTCGGAGGTGCAGCGGGTTTCGCGGGCCACGTTCATCAGGAAGGTCGTGGTACCCGGTTCGCTGCCCGGCTTCTTCCTCGGCCTTCGGCTCTCGGTGACCGGCGCGTGGCTGGCGCTGATCGTCGTCGAATCCGTCAACGCCATCGACGGGTTGGGCAAGATGATGCAGAACGCCCAGAACTACGGTCAGGCCGACGTGATCCTGGTGGGCCTCGCGGTCTACGGCACGTTCGGACTGTTGTCCGACGGTGTCATCCGGCTGGTCGAGCGGAAGGTGCTGTCGTGGCGACGGACGATCGCGGGGTAGGCGTACAGGTCCGCGGACTGACCCGCGGTTTCGGGGAACGCACGGTGCTGGACGGCATCACGCTGACGATCCCGGCCGGGCAGTTCGTCGCCCTGCTCGGCCGCAGCGGGTCGGGCAAGAGCACGCTGCTGCGCGCGCTGGCCGGACTCGACTACGACGTGGCCGGGTCGGGCACGCTGCGGGTGCCCGCCAAGACGTCGGTGGTGTTCCAGGACTCCCGCCTGCTGCCATGGCAACGGGTGCTGGCCAACGTGCTCTACGGCCAGCCGCGCTCGCGCAAGGCCGCGGCGGTGCGGGTACTCACCGAGGTCGGTCTCGCCGGACGCGAACGGGCGTGGCCCAACCAGCTCTCCGGCGGCGAGCAGCAACGGGTTTCGCTGGCCCGCTCCCTGGTGGGCGAGCCGGACCTGCTGCTGGCCGACGAACCCTTCGGCGCGCTGGACGCGCTGACCAGGATCAAGATGCACGAGCTGCTGCGGCAACTGATCCGGCGCCGCCGCCCGACCGTGCTGCTGGTCACCCACGACGTGGACGAGGCGATCGCGCTCGCCGACCGGGTGCTCGTGCTCGACGAGGGGCGCATCACGGTCGACGTGCCGGTGGACCTGCCCGCCGAGCGCGACCCGAGTCTGCCCGAATTCCAGCGCGTCCGTCGCGCATTGCTCGCTTCGCTGGGCGTCGCCCCGGCCGCTGTCTGAAAGGACCCGACCATGTCCGGTAAACAACTGCACCTCAACGCCTTCCTGATGTCGGTGGGACACCACGAGGCGGCCTGGCGGCTGCCGGAAAGCGATCCGTACGCGCACACCGACATCAACTACTACGTCGAGCTGGCCCGCACCGCCGAGCGCGGCAAGCTGGACTCGATCTTCTTCGCCGACAGCCCGGTGCTGATGGGCGATCCCGGCCGCAGGCCGAGCGGCAAGCTGGAGCCGACCGTGATCCTCACCGCGGTGGCCGTGCAGACCAGCCGGATCGGCCTGATCGCCACCGCCTCCACCAGCTACAACGATCCCTACAACCTGGCACGCCGGTTCTCCTCGGTGGACTGGGTGAGCAACGGCCGGGTCGGCTGGAACATCGTCACCACCGCGGGCGCCGACGCCGCGCGCAACTTCGGTCTGGACGACACCCCGGACCACCAGCTGCGTTACGAGAAAGCCGCCGAGTTCGTCGACGTGGCCACCAAGCTGTGGGACAGCTGGGACGACGACGCGATCGTCGCGGACAAGAGCCTCGGCATCCACACCGACGCGAGCAAGGTTCGCAAGATCGGCCACCACGGCGAGTTCTTCAAGGTCGACGGTCCGTTGAACGTGCCGCGCTCGCCGCAGGGCTACCCGGTGCTGGTGCAGGCGGGCTCCTCGGAGGACGGCAAGAACTTCGCCGCCCGCTACGCGGAAGCGGTGTTCACCGCGCAGCAGACGCTCGAGGACGGCAAGGCGTTCTACACCGATCTCAAGCAGCGCGCGGTCGCGCTGGGCCGTGACCCGGAGACGATCAAGATCCTGCCCGGGATCGTCCCCGTCATCGGCGACACCGAGGAACAGGCACGCGAACTCGACGCCGAACTCGAGCGCCTGATCTCGCCGGAGTACGCGCGCCGCCAGCTGGCCGCGCACTTCAAACTTCCGATCGAGCAACTCGACCTGGACAGCGAACTGCCCGAGGATCTGCCCACCGAGGACGAGATCCAGGGCGCCAAGAGCCGGTTCACGCTCATCGTGAACCTCGCCCGGCGCGAACGACTCACGCTGCGCCAGCTGATCGGGCGGCTCGGCGGCGGCCGCGGGCACCGCACCTTCGCGGGCACGCCCGAGCAGGTGGCCGACACCATCGAGCACTGGTTCCGGGAGGGCGCCGCCGACGGGTTCAACATCATGCCTGCCGTGCTGCCCTCCGGACTGGAGCGCTTCGTCGACCAAGTGGTGCCGATCCTGCAGCAGCGCGGGCTGTTCCGCACCGAGTACACCGAGACCACCCTGCGTGGGCACTACGGCCTGGACCGGCCGGCCAACCAGTACGACACCGCGGACGCGCTCGTGGTCGCCCGATGAGCTCGGTTCAACCGGATCCGTCCCAGCCGGGATGGATCCGGTACCTGACGCGCCGCTGTCTCGAGCACCGCCGCCTGGTCGTGGCCGCGGGCGCCGGTGCGCTCGCGGCGGCGCTGCTGACGGCGGTGCTGCCCCTCATCGTGCGGCACGTGGTGGACACGCTCACCACCACCGCGGCGTCGGTGGCGCCGTGGGCGGCGCTGCTGCTGCTCGTCGGCGCGGCGCGATTCGGGTCATCGTTCACGCGCCGGGTGGCGTCGTCCCAGCTGTCGCTGGGTGTGCAGCACGATCTGCGCCGGGACCTGTTCGCCGCGCTGCTGCGGCTGGACGGCCGCGAGCAGGCGGACCTGCGGACCGGTCAGGTGGTCAGCCGGGCGATCACCGACGTCACGCTGATCCAGATGTTCGTGCAGCTCATTCCCATGGTGGCGGGCAATGTGGTGCTGCTCGCCGGTGCGCTGACCCTGATGACTCTGATGTCGCCCGCCCTGACCGTGATCGCGCTGCTCGTGGTTCCCGCCTTGTGGATCATCACCCGGCGCAGCCAGCGCAAACTCTTCCCAGCCAACTGGGACGCGCAGGCCCGCGCCGCCGAGGTGGCGATGCGGGTGGAGGCCGCGGTCGCCGGGGTGCGAGTGGTGAAGGGATTCGGCCAGGAACGGCACGAACTCGACGGATTGGCCGCGAAGGCGCGGGAGCTGTACCGCTCCCGGCTGCGCGTCGCGCGCATCACCAGCCGGTTCACCCCGGCGATGCAGGCCGTGCCCGCGGCGGGACAGGCGCTGATCCTGATCGCGGGCGGGCTGCTGGCGCTGTCGCAGTCCATCACGCTGGGCACCTTCTTGGCGTTCATGACCTATCTCGGCTCGTTCGTCAGCCCGATCCGGCAGTTCGCCATGCTGCTGACGGTCAGCCAGCAGGGCAAGGCGTCGCTGGACCGGGTGCGCGAGGTGATCGAGGCGCCGACGCCGGTGGAACGTCCCCAGGTCGAGACGGTGCGCGGCAGTACGCCCCCGCGCGTCGAGTTCCGCGGCGTCGGTTTCGGTTTCGACCGCACCCGGGTGCTCGACGGGCTGGAACTGACCGTCGAGCCGGGCGAGACCATGGCGATCGCGGGCGGTGCGGGCAGCGGCAAATCGCTACTGGCGCAATTGCTTCCGCGTCTGGTCGACCCGGACGCCGGGGCCGTCCTGTTCGACGGCGTCGACATCCGCTACCTGTCCGACGCCCGCGACCAAGTGGCGATGGTGTTCGAGGACACCCACCTGATGGCCGACAGCATCCGGGCCAACGTGGCATATGGACGTCCGGCGGCCACGGACGAAGAGGTCTGGCACGCTTTGTATCTCGCCGCGGCCGACGGGTTCGTGCAGACGCTGCCCGAAGGACTGGATACCAGGATCGGCGAGCGCGGGCAGCGGCTGTCCGGCGGGCAGCGGCAGCGCATCGCGCTGGCCCGCGCGCTGCTCACCGACGCGCCCATCCTGGTTCTCGACGACGCCACCTCGGCCATCGACGCGCAGGTCGAGGAACAGATCTACGCCAGGATCGCGGCGGAGGTGCGCGGGCGTACCACCATCGTCGTCGCGCATCGCCTGTCCACCCTGGCGCTCGCCGACCGGGTGGCCGTGCTCGACGACGGACGGGTGGCGGAACTGGGCACGCTGCGCGATCTGCAACACTCCGGCGAGTTGTTCCGCGCGCTGTTCACCCCGCCGGAGGTGACGGGAATCGGCGTGGACGCCGGGCTCGCTCGGCCCGAGGCGCCGACCTCCCCGCTGTGGGTCGAGCCCGCCGGGGACGATGATGACGGCGCACGCACCCTGGAGCAGGTGGCGAAGGCGTTCTCCCAGCGTGCCGCCGGTGCTCCTGCCGGAGCGGGCCGGGCGGCGGGGCCGGGGATGCTCGCCGCCGCGCCGCCCAGCGGTGACGTGCAGGAGCTGATCGACCGCCTTCCCGCGCTGACCGGCGAACCGGAGGTCTCCGAATCCTTCTCGCACACACCGGATCCGGAGTTCTCGCTGCCGCGGCTGCTGCGGCCGTTCGCGGCGCCGTTGCTGGCCGGGCTCGGTCTGGTGGGGCTCGACGCCCTGGCGCAGGTGCTGATTCCCTTCCTGGTGCGTTACGGCATCGACCACGGCGTCCTGGCCGGCGCGCGCGACGTGCTGCTGGTCGCGGCGGCGCTCGCGCTGCTCGTGGTCGCGGTGGACTGGGCGATCAGCGTCGCGCAGGTACGGGTCACCGGGCGCGCGGGCGAGCGGCTGCTGTACGGCCTGCGAGTGAAGACCTTCGCGCAGTTGCAACGGCTCGGCTTGCAGTACTACGAGCGCGAACTCGGCGGCCGGATCATGACCAGGATGACCACCGACGTCGACGGGCTCTCCGCGTTCCTGCAAACCGGCCTGGCCACCGCGCTCACCAGCACGGTGACCATCGCGGGCGTCGTGATCGCACTGCTGGTCATCGACGCGCGGCTGGCGCTGGTGGTACTCGCGCTGCTCCCGCTGCTGGTGATCTCGACGGCGGCGTTCCGGCGTGCGTCGGTGCCCGCCTACAACCTCGCACGCGAGCGGGTCAGCATCGTCAACGCCTACCTGCAGGAGAACGTCGACAACATCAAGGTCACCCAGGCCTACCGGCGCGAGGAGCGCAATCGGGCCGAGTTCGAGCGGCGGTCCTGGGACTATCGCGACGCGCGCCTGCGCAGCCAGATCCTGATGGCCGTGTTCTTCCCGTTCATCGAGTTCATGTCCGTGGTGGCCACGGCTGCGGTGCTCGCGGTGGGCGTGCACCAGGTGCGCGAGGCCGTGCTCACCGCGGGCACGCTCATCGCCTTCCTGCTCTACGTGGATCTGCTGTTCGCGCCGATCCAGCAGCTGTCCCAGGTCTTCGACAGCTACCAGCAGGCCGTGGTCGGCGTCGATCGGCTCGGCGAACTGCTGCGCACGCCGGTCGCCACCCCGGACGCCGCCGACGCGCGTGCGGTGTCCCGCCTGAACGGTGCGATCGAGTTGCGCGGAGTCGGATTCACCTACGAGACCCGCGCCGAGCCGGTGCTCTCGGGTATCGATCTGCGCATCGAGCCGGGGCAGAAGGTGGCGCTGGTCGGCGAGACGGGCGCGGGCAAGTCGACGCTGGTGAAGCTGCTGGCCAGGTTCTACGACCCGACCGAGGGCGCGGTGCTGGTCGACGGCGTCGACGTGCGCGACTATCGCTTGCGCGAGTATCGCAAGCGGCTCGGCGTGGTCCCGCAGGAACCGTTCCTGTTCGGCGACACCGTGCGCGCGGCAATCTCCTACGGCAAGCCGGAGGCCACGCCCGCCGACATCGAGTGGGCGGCGCGGGCGGTGGGCGCGCACGAGATGATCGCCGCGCTGGAGCACGGGTACTACCAGCCCACCGGCGACCACGGACGCAGCATGTCGGCGGGCCAGCGCCAGCTGCTCGCGCTCGCGCGGGCCCAGCTCGTCGAGCCGGACATCCTGATCCTGGACGAGGCCACCGCCTCGCTGGATCTGGCGACCGAGGCCAGGGTGCGGGCCGCGGTGGACGTGCTCACCGCCGGGCGCACGACCATCGTGGTCGCGCACCGGCTCGCCACCGCCGCGGACGCGGATCTCATCGCGGTGGTGGGCGAGGGGCGGCTGTTGCAGACCGGCACGCACGCGCAACTGCTCGGCGAGGACGGGCCGTATCGCCGCTTGTGGGCGGCGTATGTCGGCGACGACACGGCGTCGGTCGGTGACCGGGAACCGGAGGCCGCGACCTGATCCCGCGCCACCGTGACAGCAGGAGCATTCTCCTGGCTATCCCCAGGTGGCGGTGGGCGCCTGCGCTCGCGTGACCGATTCGACACCGCGGCGCCGGCCAGGGGCCTGAACAGCGGATGAATGGGAGTCGACGCGGCAATGTCACGGCATCGCGACGCTCTCGTACTGATCTTCGACGTACTCTCGAAAAAGAAGTATGAGGAGGTCTGCGATGCGCGCTCAGTTCTCCGAGGCGGTGCCCGGTCCCGACGGTTCGGCCGAGCCCATCGCGCGAACGGCCTACGGCGACGTGCGTGGTGTGCGCGAAGGGCCGGTGTCGGTCTGGCGCAGCATCCCCTACGCGGCGGCTCCCACCGGTCCGGCCAGATTCGCTCCGCCACGGGCCCCGCAGCCTTGGGACGGGGTGCGCGACTGCACCGTTTTCGGGCAGATCGCGCCGCAGACGATGGGCACCATGGTCCCCGTCGACTCCGGCCTGACCATGGGCGAGGACTGTCTGTGGCTCAACGTCTGGTCACCGCGGCCGGAGACGGGCGATCCCACCCGTGGCCCGGACACCGAGCCGCGCCCGGTGCTGGTCTGGCTGCACGGCGGCGCGTACTGCCTGGGCACCGCCGCGCAGCAGATCTACGACGGGCGCAAGCTGGCCGCGGCCGGTGACGTCGTGGTCGTCGGGGTCAACTATCGGCTCGGTGCGCTCGGCTTCCTCGACTTCTCCTCGCTCGGCGACGACTTCGCGCCGAACCTCGGTCTGCACGACCAGATCGCCGCACTGGAATGGGTACGCGACAACATCGCCGCGTTCGGCGGCGATCCCGGCAACGTCACGCTCTTCGGCGAGTCCTCCGGCGCGGGTTGCGTCACCGCGCTGCTGACCGCCCCCCGCGCCGCCGGGCTGTTCCACCGGGCGATCGCGCAGAGCCCGCCCGCCACGACGGTGTTCGGGCAGGAACGGGCCGCGACTGTGGCGCAGCGGTTCCTCGAGCTGATCGAGCTGCCCGCGACCAGGGCCGAAGAGCTGCTGGACTGCCCGATCGAGCGGATCGTGGCGGCGGCGGGCGTCCTGCTCGACGAGATACCGCTGAAGGAGCCGGGCCGGCTTGCGGCCGCGCCCGTGGTCGATGGCGATCTGCTGCCGACCTACCCGATCGACCGGTTCCAGCGCGGACAGTCGCACCGGGTGCCGTTGATCATCGGCACCAACAAGGACGAGGCGTCGCTGTTCCGGCTGCTGCGCTCGCCGATCATGCCGGTGACCCCGGACGCGGTGAACGCGATGCTGCGCGACGTCGCGGCGAGCCACCCGGAGATGTCCGCGGAGCGCATCGCCGAGATCACCTCGGCCTACCCGGACCTGAAAAAGGCGCGCGGGGCGCTGGCGATGTCGACCGACGCGGCGTTCCGGATGCCGGCGCACTGGGTGGCCGACGGTCACGCCGAGCACTCGCCCACGTGGATGTACCGCTTCGACTACGCGACCCCGATGCTGAGGGCCGCCCGTGTCGGCGCCGGTCACGCCACCGAATTGCCTTACGTCTTCGGCAATTTCGGGACGCTGAACCTCGATCCGACCTTCTGGCTCGGCGGCCGCAAAGCGGCCATGGACGTCTCCGGGCGCGTGATGCGCCGCTGGCTGGCCTTCGCCGCGCACGGCGTCCCCGCCGCGCTCGACGGCTCCAAGCACTGGCGGCCGTATCGCCTGGGCGCCCGCGCCACACTGCTCATCGACGGCGTCGATCGCGTGGTCGACGACCCCGACCGCGACCTGCACACCGCCTGGGGACAGCAAGCCGTCGGGTTCTCCTAGCAGACGTTCTTCGCACAGCACGCGATTCGGGTCGTCCGCGCCGTCGGCAGGCGCCGGAAGTGGCGGCAACACCAGCCCGATCGCGCCGCCGCCGGATGCCTGGTCGATCGCGGCACCCGGCGAGCGTGAGCGCCTCAGACGTCGGTGGAGAAGCGGATGCCGCCGTCGGGAATCTCCACGCCGGGCCAGACGCGAGCGCCGCGCAGCAGTTCGCAGCGGGCGCCGATGTTCGCGCCGTCTCCGATGACGCCGTCGCGGACCAGCGCGCGGGGGCCGATGCGCGCCCCGAAGCCGATGATGGTGCGCTCCACCGTCGCGCCCGCCTCGATCACCGCGCCGTCGAAGACGACCGCGCCGTCCAGGCGCGCGCCCGCGCCGATCTCGGCGCCGCGGCCGACGACCGTGCCGCCGATGAGCACCGCACCCGGAGCGACACCCGCGCCGGGATGCACCAGCGATTCACCGCGCTGCCCCGGCAGGGCGGGGGAGGGCGCGATGCCGCGCACCAGATCGGCGGAGCCACGCACGAAGTCCTCGGGCGTGCCCATGTCGCGCCAGTAGGAAGCGTCGACGTACCCCTGGACGCGGGCGCCCTCGGTCAACAGCGCAGGGAACACCTCGCGCTCCACCGACACCGGACGCCCCGCCGGGATCTTCTCGATGTACTCCCGGCGGAAGACGTAGCACCCGGCGTTGATCTGATCGGTCGGCGGATCCTGGGTCTTCTCCAGGAACGCGGTGACCCGGCCGTCCTCGTCGGTGGGCACGCAACCGAACGCGCGCGGGTCGCTGACCCGGACCAGGTGCAGCGTCACGTCGGCGCGGGTCGACTCGTGGGTGTCGAGCACCGCGCCGAGGTCGGTTCCGCCGAGCACGTCGCCGTTGAACACCATCACGTTGTCCGCGCGCAGCTTGGGCAGCACGTTGCGGATCGCGCCGCCGGTGCCGAGCGGCTCGGTCTCGGTGACGTACTCGATCTCCAAGCCCAGCTCGGAGCCGTCGCCGAAGTGCTCCTCGAACACTTCGGCCTTGAACGACGTGCCCAGCACCACGTGCGTGATCCCGGCCTCGGCGATACGGGCGAGCAGATGGGTCAGGAACGGGAGCCCGGCCGTCGGCAGCATCGGCTTGGGCGCCGAAAGGGTCAGCGGCCGCAGCCGCGTGCCCTGCCCGCCGACCAGGATCACCGCGTCGGTGCCTGTATTTCCTGCCATCAAGCTCCCCTGTTCACAAGGTCGTTTCTCGCCGCCGTCGCCGGTTACCCGGCGTCGCGCGCCTGCTGGCGCAGGGCAGATCGAACCGCAATCCGCGAGCGGACCGCAAGTCCGGCCCGCAGCGCCAACCGCAGCGGAGCCTGCCACCAGTGCGGATGCCGGTCGGCCTGGAACCGGTAGGCGCTGGCATGGTGGGCGGGCAGCATCACTTCGGGATGGCGGCCCGCTGCGTGACCTTTGGCATGGGTTACCTCGGCGTCCGGCACGAAAACGTTGTGCCAACCCGCCTTGCCCATCCGGTCGCCGAAGTCGACGTCCTCCATGTACATGAAGTAGCGCGAGTCGAAACCGTCGATCGAGTCGAACGCCGCGCGCCGCACCAGCAGGCACGACCCCGACAGCCAGCCGACGGCTCGCTCGGAGATCTCCTCGTTCTCCTGCCGGTACCTGCGGGTCCACGGGTTGGACTTCCACACCGTGCCCAGGATCGCGTGTCCGGCGCCGTCGAGCAGGCCGGGCACCCGGCGGGCCGACGGGTACACGCTGCCGTCCGGCTCCAGCACCAGCGGACCGAGCGCGCCCGCGCGCGGCCAGCGCTTGGCGGCGGCGAGCAGTTTGTCGATGGAATCGGTGCCCCAGCGGATATCCGGGTTGGCGATCACGACGAATTCGATCGCCGGATCGATCTCCGCGACCGCCCGGTTGATCGCGCCGCCGTAACCGATGTTGCCGCCGGTGCGCAGCAGCCGCACGTGCGAATTGGCCTCGGCGACCAGCTCCGGCACACCGTCGACCGACCCGTTGTCGGCGAGGATCACCTGAGGTTTCTCGGCGGTGGCCCCGGCTAGAGTGCTGATGAAGTGCTCTAGGTGCTCACCCGGCGAGTAGGTCACCGTGACGACGGCCAGGCCCGCGGGCGCGGCGGATTCGGAATCACTCACGACAGCCAACCTTAACGGGCGCAACCGCAAGCCGTCCGTCGATGGCTCGCGCTCGTCCGCAGCCGAGGTGGAGGATGCCGGACAGGCGAGCGCGCGTCGTGTGTCGAGCGGAGGCCCGCCCGGCTGGCGCAGCGGGACATCCTCGGGGCGATACCTTGCGCGTGGCCGGAACGAAAGCGCAGTACGCCTGACGGGCGCTGCGGGAGACAATCTGCGCATGACCGGGGTGCGAGAGTACGCCCGACGGGCGCAGCCGGACATCGTCGGTCGACAGCCTGCGCGTGATCGCGGAGGTAGGCCCAACGCGCGCAGCTCGACCCCTCCGTCGATGGCTCGGCATGCCGCGAAGGCAAGGTACGCCTGGCGGAGGGAGCCAGCTGTCGTCCATCAGCCCGCATGACCGGAATGAATGCGGAGGTACGCCTCAATCGGCCTGCCGCGCCAGCGCATCTCCCAACGCGGTCCGCCAATCCCGCAGCGGCGTGAGCCCGGCGTCGTTCCAGGCCCGCGGCGAGAGCACCGAAAACGCCGGGCGGCGTGCGGGTCTGGGGAACGCGGAGGAGTCGCACGGACGGACGCGCCCCGGATCGGCGCCGACACCGGCGAACACCGCTCGGGCGAGCTCGAATCGGCTGGCCCGCCCGGCGTTGGTGGCGTGCAGCACCCGCGGCGCGTCCGGCCTGCCCGCCAATTCCAGCAGCGCGACGGCCAGGTCGGCGGCGTAGGTGGGCGAGCCGACCTCGTCGTCGACGACGTCGACCGTGTCGCGTTCGCGCTCCAGCCGCAGCATCGTGGCGACGAAATCGCCGCCGCGCCCGGTGTATACCCACGCGGTGCGCACCACGTGCGCGTCCCGGCAGCGGCTCAGCACCGCCTGTTCCCCGGCGAGCTTGGACGCCCCGTAGACCGACGTCGGTCCGGTCACATCGGCTGTGTCGTACGGCCGATCCTGGGTACCTGGGAAGACGTAATCGGTGGACAGATGGATCAGCCGGGCACCGAGGTCGGCGCAGACGTCGGCGAGCACGGCCGGTCCGGTGGCGTTGCCCGCGTACGCCGCCTCGGTTTCGGTTTCGGCCAGGTCGACGGCGGTATAGGCGGCGCAGTTCAGCACCACGTCGCCGGGCGTGAGCACCGCGCGCACGGCGGCGGGGTCGGTGATGTCGAGTTCGGCGCGCCCGTAGCCGCTGGCGGCCGGAGCGAGACGACGCAGTTCCCGGCCTACCTGCCCGTGCGCGCCCATGACGACGAGGCGAGCGGACGCGGTGGAGTCGGGCGCGGTGGGGTCGGTCACGGGCGCAAGTCTGGCACGCCGCCACGTCCTCGGTTGCGGCCGTTCGCGCCCGCCGTTCGATAGCCTTGTGCTATCGGGGGATCCCGAAACCGGGCGGGGCGAGCGGTAACCATGGTGGCGGATCGGTTGCGCACGCGTCGCCAGGACACCGAGTTTCGGCGAGAGGATGCGGACTTGTCGCAGCGGAGGGGCACATCGGCGGCGTCGCGGGCGACCGGGCCCGGCGACCGGGCCTTCGGGCCGCTGCGCTCGCTCGCCGTGGCCGCCGCCGTGATCGTGCTGGTGCTCACCGGTTTCGCCTGGCACAGCGTCGACGGGCTGGTGGCCGACATCGAGCGTCTCGGCGATCTGGGCCTCGGCGGCGGTCGCGACGGCGCGGTGGACATCCTGCTGGTCGGTGTGGACAGTCGTACCGACGCGCACGGCAACCCGCTGTCGGACGCCGAGCGCGCGATGCTGCACGCGGGCGACGAGGTCGGCACCAACACCGACACCATCGTGCTGCTGCGCGTGCCGAACGACGGACGCTCGGCCACCGCGATCTCGATCCCGCGCGATTCCTACGTCGGCATTCCCGGCCTCGGCATGGGCAAGATCAATTCCGCCTACGGCGCGACCAAGGCGGCACAGTTCCAGAAGCTCCTCGACCAGGGCGTCTCGAACGTCGACGCGGAGCGGCAGTCCACCCAGGCGGGCAGGCAGGCGCTGATCAAAACGGTGGCCGGGCTCACCGGTATCACCGTCGATCACTACGCCGAGGTGAGCCTGCTCGGCTTCGCGCTGCTCACCGACGCCGTCGGCGGCGTCGAGGTATGTCTGCGGAACCCGGTCGACGAGTGGATGTCCGGCGCCAAGTTCCCCGCCGGACGCCAGCGCCTGGACGGGCCGCGGGCGTTGAGTTTCGTGCGCCAACGCCACGATCTGCCGCGCGGCGACATCGACCGCATCGTGCGCCAGCAGGTGTTCATGGCACAGCTGGTGCAGCAATTGCTCAGCGCGAAGATGCTCGGCAACCCGGCCAAGCTCCAGCAACTCAGCGACGCGGTGGGCCGGACGATCGTGCTGGACGAGGACTGGGACGTGCTGGCGTTCCTGCAGCGGTTGAAGGATCTGTCCGGCGGGCAGGTGAAATTCGAGACCATTCCGGTCGCCGATCTCAACGGCGAGACCGGCAACGGTGAATCCGTGGTCAAGGTCGAGCCCAAGGCGGTCAAGTCCTACGTCGCCTCGCTGGTCGGCGGCGACCCGGCCCCGCGCAACGCCGAGCCGGGGTTCGATCCCGCGACCGTGACGGTCAGCGTCTACAACGCGGGCGGCATCGGCGGACTCGCGGCCGAGGTCGCGCAGGCCTTGAGCGCCAAGGGCTTCCGTCAAGGCACGGTGTCCAACTACAGCGGCGGCCACGTCACCGGCAGCCGCGTGCTCGCGGCGGACACCTCCAGTCCGAAGGCGCAGGCGGTCGCCAAGGCGCTCGGCGGGCTGACGGTGCTCGCCGATCCGGCTCTGTCCCCGGATTCGGTGAGTGTCGTGCTGGCGAGCGACTATTCTGGTCCGGGCTCGTCGGCGAGCCGGATGTTCGACCTGTCCGGAACGTCGACCGCGGCCACACCAGTCCCGCCCGCTCCACCGATCGACGCAGGCCAGAACGGACCGAAATGCGTGAACTGAACCATGCGTGACATCGACCAGGCACATACTCTCACCGAAGCGGTGCTCGATCCCATCCTCGCCCGCGAACCCGCGGGTCCGCGCGTCACCTACTACGACGACGCCACCGGCGCCCGCATCGAGCTGTCCGGCGCGACGCTGGCGAATTGGGCGGCCAAGACCGCCAACTTGATTCGCGACGAGTTCGGCCTGAGCCCGGGCGCGCGGGTCGCCGTCCTGCTCCCCGCGCACTGGCAGACCGCCGCGGTGCTGCTGGGCTGCTGGTGGGCGGGCACCGAGGTGGTGTTGCATCCGGACCGGGACGCCGATCTGGCCCTGGTCACCCCGGACCGCCTGGACGACGCCGACGGAGCGGGCGAGGTCGCGGCCCTGTCGCTGAACGCCATGGGCTCGCCGGTGCGCGACCTGCCGGTGGGCGTCACCGACTTCGCCACCTCGGTGCGCGTGCACGGCGACCAGTTCCTGCCCCGCGGCGCCGGCGTCGCGCTGGACGGCATGCCGGTCGCCGAGGTGCTCGCCGAGGCACGGAAATCGGCGATGCGCCAGGGCTTCGCCGAAGGCGACCGAGTGCTGTCGAGCACGCCGTGGGACACCCCGGCCGAACTGATCGACGGATATCTCGCGGTGCTGGCCGCGGGCGCTTCGCTGGTGCAGGTGGTCAACCCGGATCCCGCGCTGCGCGAGCGGCGCGTCGCCTCGGAGCGGGTGACCGCGCAGCGCGGCTGAGCGGCTCCTACCACGGTATAAGCGCCGAATCCGACCTGAGGACGTTCCACAAGCGGGCCGGGTTCCGTACGGTGGACTCATCGGCGACGACGACGGGGTTGGACTTATGAAGCCACATTATTGGTTCCGCTGGTTGTCCGTGCAGGGCGCGCCTCGTCTCGTCCTGCGCCTGCAGGCGCGTCGCGGTGACCCATTCGCCGAACTGATGGGCGGACCGGCCGGCTTCGACGACCCCTATCCGCTGATCGAACGTCTGCGCGGCGAGACGAGGCTGTTGCGCACCTCGATCGCGTGGGCGACCTTCGACCACGAGCTGTGCCGCTCCATCCTGCGCGACAGCCGCTTCGGTGTGCGCACCACGGAGAGCTTCAACATTCCCAAGCCGCTGCAGAAGCTCGCGGAGCGCTTCCCCTTGCCCCCGAATCCGGTGGAGCCGCCGTCGATGTTGGTCATCGATCCGCCGGAGCACACAGCCATGCGCAAACCGGTGGCCTCGGCCTTCACCCCGCGCGCGATCCGCAGGCTGCGCGACCGCGTCGAGTCGGTCACCGAGGAACTGCTGGACGATCTGCCCGCGCACGGTTCGGCGGACCTGATCCGCTCGTTCGCCGCCCAGGTGCCGATCGCGATCATCTCGGAGATGCTCGGTTTCCCGGACGAGGACAAGGCGCTGTTCCTGGACTGGGGCGATCAGATGACGCCCCTGCTGGACGTCGGCATCCCCTGGCACGCGCACCGGAAAGCGATGCGGGCCATGGAGGTGATGAACGACTACCTCGACCAGCACATCGAACGGTTGCGTCGCGCGCCGGGCGAGGACATCCTCAGCAGCCTGGTCGCCGCGGGCGAACTGGACTCCTACGCGCTCAAGGCCACCGCGAGCCTGCTCATGGGCGCGGGCTTCGAGACGACGGTCAACCTGATCGGCAACGGCGTCGCGCAGTTGCTGGCCCATCCGGATCAGCTGGAGCGGCTGCGCGAGGAGCCGGAGCTGTGGCCGAACGCCGTCGAGGAGATCCTGCGTTTCGACTCCCCGGTGCAGACCACCGCGCGGACCGCGCTGACCGACGTCGAGATCGACGGCGTCCGGGTGCGCGAGGGCAACACAGTGGTGCTGTCGCTGGCGGGCGCCAACCGCGATCCCGCGGTCTTCGCCGATCCAGGGCGTTTCGACGTCGGGCGCGACAACGCCAAGGACCACCTGTCCTTCAGCAGCGGCGTGCACGTCTGCCTGGGCGCGAGTTTGGCCAGGATGGAAGGCGTCTACGCCCTGCAAGCCCTGTTCGAGCGGTTCCCCGACCTGCGGCTGGACGGTCCGCTGCGGCGGCGCGCGCTGTTCACCCTGCACGGGTACGAGCGCATGCCGGTGCACCTCGGCCAGCGCGCGCAGGCCCCGGAGCCGGTCTGATCAGCCCGTGGTCTTCCAGACGTAGCGGGTCTTCGGGCGCCCGGCCCGGCCGTAGTCGGAGCGGCGGACGACCAACCCGTCGTCGGCCAGCTTCTCCAGATAACGCCATGCGGTGATGCGCGAGACGCCGATCGAGGTCGCGGTGTCCGCGGCCGTCACACCTTCGGCCTCGGCCGCGCGCACGGTGCGGGAGATCTCGTCGAGGGTCTGCGGCGCGACGCCCTTGGGAGTCGTCGCGCGCTGGTCGGGGGTGCGCAGGGCGCTCAACGCCCGGTCGATGTCGTGCTGGGAGATGGCGCTCTCCCCGGCAGGGAGCGCGGTGCGGAACTCGCGATAGCGGTCCAGTTTGTCGCGAAACGCGGCGAAGGTGAACGGCTTCAGCAGATACAGCACGACGCCGTGCGACACCGCGGTGCGCACCATGGCCAGGTCCCGCGCGGACGTGATGGCGATGACGTCCGGGCGCGGCGCCAGGCCGGTCAGTGCGGCGGCGACGTCGAGGCCGCTGGCGTCCGGAAGACCGATGTCCATCAGCACCAAATCGATCGGCGTGCCCTCGGCCGCGGCGTCGGCCGCCGCGCGCATCGCCTCGCGTCCGGTGTGGGCGATGCCGACGGGTGTGAATCCGGCGATGCGCTCCACGTAGGCGCGGTGTGCTTCGGCGATCAGCGGCTCGTCCTCGACGATCAGCACGCGGATCATCGTGCCTCCTTTCGTGGGATCGTCACGGTGACCGCGCTTTCGGGATCCCGTTCGGTATGGATGCTTCCCCCGTGACGGGCCACCAGCCGGTGGACCAGCGCGAGACCGAGCCCGTGGTGGTCGGCTTTGGTCGAATAACCGCGCTGGGACGCGCGGGCGAACGTCTCCGCCGACATGCCGGGGCCGCTGTCGGCGACCCGGATGTAGAGCGTGGACTCGTCCGGGGCGTCCGCCCATTGGTGGCGCAGCGTGACCTCCACCCAGCCGGAGGTGCTGTCCGCCGCCGCATCGATCGCGTTGTCGACGAGGTTGCCCACCAGCGTGACGGTTTCGTGCGGGGACAGCGGGTCCACCGAGTCGAGCGCGGTGTCGTCGGTGATCGTCAGCTCGATGCCGCGTTCGGCGGCCTGGTTCACCTTGCCGAGCAGCAGAGCGGCCAGGGCAGGCGCGCCCACCGCGGCGAACAACCGATCGATCAGCGACTGGGACAGCTCCAGTTCCGCCGTGGCGAACTCGACGGCCTCGCGGTGGCGACCCAGTTCGACCATGGTGACCACAGTGTGCAACCGGTTGGCCGACTCGTGCGCCTGCGCCTGCAACGACGCCGCGAAGCTGCGCACGGAATCGAGTTCGCCCATCACCGCCTGCAACTCGGTGTGGTCGCGGATGGTCATCACCGTGCCGATCGCCCGGCCTTCCCACTCCACGGTGTCCTGGTTGACCAGCAGGATCCGGTCGGTGGTGACGTGCATCTCGTCGCGGACGGTGCCCCAGCTCATCCGTTGCAGCGACAGCGGGAGGTCGCTGCGCCGCACGTCGCCCGCGGGCAGGTCGAGCAGGCGGCGCGCCTCGTCGTTGACCACCTCGGCATCCTCGCCGGACGCGCCGAACACCACCAGGCCCTCGTGCACCGAATGCAGGACGGCGTCGTGGTGCTCGTACATCGCGCGCAACTCGTCCGGCGCCAGGCCGTGGGTCTGCCTGCGCAGCCTGCGGCTCAGCAGGAACGATCCGCCCGCGGCCAGCGCCAGCCCGGCCGCGGCGACGCCGAGGATCAGCGGGAACTGAGTGGCGACCTGGTCGCCGATCTTCGCGCGGGTCACGCCAGCGGAGACCAGGGCGACGATCCGCCCGTGGTCGTGGACCGGAGTCACCGCCCGGATGGAGGGGCCGAGCGTGCCGGTGAAGGTCTCGGTGAACGTCTCGCCCGCCAGCGCGCGATCGATGGTGCCGCTGAACGGCAGTCCGATCATCGCGGGGTTGGTGTGCGTGTAGCGGGTCCGATCCAGCGCCATGACCACGATGAAATCCATGCCGGTCTCGCGCCGGATCTCCTCGGTCACCGGCTGCAACAGCGCCGTCGGATCCGCGCTGTGCAGCGCGTCGATGGTCGAGGGCGCGTCGGCCACGCTCACCGCGACGTCGGTGACCTCCCTGGTGGTGGTGACGTCGCTGTCGTGCCTGGCGTCCAGGACCGCGAGCACCACGCCGATCCCGATCATCACCGCCAACACGACCAACTGGAAGACGAACGCCTGCCCGGCGAGGGAGAGCCGACCGCGTCTCACAAGCTCTGCCTCCGCTGAACGTAATGCACCAAACAGTGACCGGGATCACCCGGCCGACCATCATTCTGCCTGGAAGGCGTGAGCCACTTCGCGTCGGTACCTTTCGAAGGGAAATCCTCGCTATGAGCGACACGACTCGAACGCGGCGCGACCGCACCCATTGGCTCTATCTGTCCGTCATCGTGGCGGTGGTCGCGGGCGTCCTCGTCGGCTGGCTGGCGCCGGGCGCCGCGCAGTCGTTCGCCCCGCTGGGAACCATTTTCGTCAATCTCATCAAGATGATGATCGCTCCCGTCATCTTCTGCACCATCGTGCTCGGGATCGGCTCGGTGCGCGCGGCGGCCACCGTCGGCAAGGTCGGCGGACTGGCCATCGGCTACTTCCTGGTCATGTCGACCATCGCGCTCGGCATCGGTCTGGTCGTCGGCAACCTGCTGCAACCCGGCGCGGGATTGAACATCGCCACTTCGGCCAAAGCCGGTCACAACCTCGCTGATACCGCGCACAGCGCGGGCGGTACCTGGGAATTCGTCCAGAACATCGTGCCGTCCACGCTGCTGTCCTCGCTCACCACCGGCAACGTGCTGCAGGCGCTGTTCGTCGCGCTGCTGGTCGGATTCGCGGTGCAGGCCATGGGCACGACGGGCGAGCCGATCCTGCGCGGCGTGGCGCTGCTGCAGAAACTCGTGTTCCGCATCCTGGTGATGATCCTGTGGCTCGCGCCGATCGGCGCGTTCGGCGCGATCGCCAACGTGGTCGGCAAGACCGGCTTGGACGCCGTGGCGAAGCTGGGCACGCTGATGCTCGCGTTCTACCTCACCTGCGTGGTCTTCGTCTTCGGCGTGCTCGGTCTGCTGCTGTGGAGCGTGTCGCGGGTGTCGATCTTCAAGCTGGTCCGCTACCTCGCGCGGGAGTACCTGCTGATCGTCGCGACCTCGTCGTCGGAATCGGCGCTGCCACGGCTGATCGCGAAGATGGACCACATGGGCGTCGAGCGCACCACCGTGGGCGTCGTTGTGCCCACCGGCTATTCGTTCAACCTGGACGGCACCGCCATCTACCTGACCATGGCATCGCTGTTCATCGCGGAGGCGATGGGCAAGCCGCTGTCCATCGGCGAGCAACTCGGGCTGCTGGTCTTCATGATCATCGCGTCCAAGGGCGCGGCGGGCGTCACCGGCGCGGGGCTGGCCACGCTGGCGGGCGGATTGCAGAGTCATCGGCCCGAGTTGCTCGACGGTGTCGGCTTGATCGTCGGCATCGACCGCTTCATGTCCGAGGCGCGGGCGCTGACCAACTTCTCCGGCAACGCGGTCGCCACGGTGCTGATCGGCACCTGGACCAAGACCGTCGACGTGGATCGGGTGCGCGAAGTGCTCGATCGCAAGTTGCCGTTCGACGAGCGGACCATGGTCGACGACGACCACGGGACGCCCGCGCAGGCGCAGGAATCCGAGGCCAAGGATCTGGTCCAGGCATAGCGCGCGCACGACGAAGGGTCCGCAGGATCTGCGGGCCCTTCGTGGCGTCCGGGATCAGGCCTCCCACTTCTCCGGGTGCAGATGGTGCTGGGTGAGGGCGTTGGCGTGGCCGTGCCCGAAACCGTGCTCGGTCTTCAGCCACTCGACGAGTTCCTTGTGTGCGGCCAAACCGGTCTCGCGCATGGCGGCCTTCCACTCTTCGATGGTGCGGCCGTACTTGGCCTCGATGGAGGGGAAGTAGGACGCGGGGCCGTGCGGCTTGGTCGCCATGGTCGATCTCCTTGCTCGTCGTGCGTTCGATGGTGCAGACGGGGCAGCTGCCGGAAAATCATCGCACCGGCCCGTCATGCCGCCGCGGACTCGCCGCTGCGGGCGGCCTTCGGCGAGCTGGAAGCCATGTTCCGGCCCTTCGTCGATGCGCCCGACCTCGGCGCCCGCACGGAGGTCGCCTGGAGCTCACTGCACGGCCTGGCCACGCTGGGCGGGGGTGGACGGCTGCGGCCGGAACTGCGCGATCGACGCCTGGCCTTGCTGGTGGCGGAACGGCTCGCCGCCGTGGGCGCGGCGCGGGCCTGACGTCCGTGTCGGCATGCCCGTCGCCGGTAGCGTGGGGGTATGGCTGATGTGGTGGTGGTCGGCTCCGGACCGAACGGCCTCGCCGCCGCGGTGATCCTGGCTCGGGCGGGGCTCGCCGTGGAGGTGTACGAGGCCGAGGCGACGGCCGGAGGTGGGTCCCGTACGGCGGAACTCACTCTGCCCGGCTACCGGCACGATCTGTGCGCGGGCGCGCATCCGATGGCGGCGGCCGCGCCGCTGTTCCGCGCGTTCGACCTGACCGCGCACGGTGTCGAGTTGCTCGCACCGGAGGTCTCCTACGCGCATCCGCTCGACGGCGGTGTGGCCGGACTGGCCTGGCGAGATCTGGATCGGACGGTCGACGACCTCGGTGCCGACGGCCCGGCGTGGCGCAAACTGTTCGCTCCGCTGGTGCGGCACTGGCCGGACGTGGTCGACATCGCGATGTCGGATCTGCGCCGCATCCCGTCCGGGCTCGCGACCTCGATCCGTTTCGGCCTGCGCACCCTGGAGCAGGGCTCGCCGCTGTGGGACATGAGGTTTCGCGACCAGGTCGCGCCCGCCCTGCTGACCGGCATCGCCACCCACGCGATCATTCCCCCGCGCGCCGTCACCGCCGCGGGCGCGGCGCTGTTGCTCGGCACGCTGGCCCACGTCGAAGGCTGGGTGATTCCGCGCGGCGGCAGTCAGGCGATTCCCGACGCCCTCATCGCCGAACTCGAACGTCTCGGCGGACGGGTGCACACCGGCCACCGGGTCGACTCGATCGACGAGTTCGCCGGCGCCCGCGCCGTTCTGCTCGACCTCGCCCCGGCCGAACTGCTGCGTATCGCCGGGCATCGGTTGCCCGCGCGGTACGCGAAGCGCCTGGGGCGTTTCCGGTACGGCGGCGCGGCCTGCAAGATCGACTTCGCCCTTTCCGGGCCGGTGCCGTGGCGAGCCGAGGGCTGCGCGCTGGCCGGAACGGTGCACGTGATCGGCACCCGCGCCGAGGCCATGGCCGCCGAGCACGCCGTGGCGATGGGACGACACGCCGACCGGCCCTACGTGCTGTCCATCCAGCCGGGCGTGGTCGATCCCACTCGCGCGCCCGAGGGCGGCCACACGTTCTACACCTACGCACACGTGCCCAACGGCTCCACCCGCGATGTCAGCGAGGAAGTGATCGGCCAGGTCGAGCGGTTCGCGCCGGGTTTCCGCGATCTGATCGTCGCCAAGAACGTGATCACCGCCACCGAAATGCCCGCGCACAACGCCAACTACATCGGCGGCGACATCTCGGCGGGCGCGATGACCCTGCGCCAGTTCGCCTTCCGCCCCGCTCCGCGCTGGAACCCATACGCCACACCGATTCCCGGTGTCTATCTCTGCTCGTCCGCGACGCCCCCGGGCCCCGGGGTACACGGTATGTGCGGGCTGCACGCCGCGCGCCACGCCCTGCGCGACCGCTTCGACATCCGCACCGATCCGCTCGACCTCTTACGCACCCCGGCTTTCCAGCATCGCTGAGGACTGCCCCGATCGCCGAGTCGCTAACTCGTGGCGGGCTCGGTGCGGTAGAGATCGGGTTCGAGGTAGATGACGCGCGCCGCGGGTACCGCCGCGCGGACGCGGGACTCGGCCTCATCGATGGCACCGGCGATCGCCGCGATGTCGAGTCCGGGAACGACGCCGACCTTCGCGGCCACGAGCAGTTCCTCCGGGCCGAGGTACTGCGTTTTGAGGTGGATCACCCGGTCGATGCGGGTCCGGTCGACCAGGTTCGCGCGGATCAGCCGGTTCTCCTGCGGCGTGGCGCCCTCGCCGATCAGCAGGCTCTGCATCTCCACGATCAGCACGATCGCGATGACGCCGAGCAGCCCGCCGATGGCCAGCGTGCCGACGCCGTCCCAGACCGGGTCGTCGGTGAGCATGGTCAGGCCGACGCCCGCGAACGCGAAGACCAAGCCGATCAGCGCGCCGGTGTCCTCCAGCAGCACCACCGGCAGCTCGGGGCTGCGCGAATTGCGGATGAACCGCCACCAGCTCGCGTCACCCTTGAGCGGCGCGGACTCGCGCACCGCGGTGGTGAAGCTGTATGACTCCAACGCGATCGCGATCACCAGGATGATCACCGCCACGATCGGCGAACTCAGCTCCTCCGGATGCTGGATCTTGTGGATGCCCTCGTAGATGGCGTAGCCGGACCCGAGGGTGAACAGCACGAGCGCAACGATGAACGAATAGAAGTAGCGGTTGCGCGCATAGCCGAAGGGGTGCAGCTCGTCGGCTTCCTTCGCGGCGCGCTGCTGGCCGAGCAGCAGCAGTGCCTGGTTGCCCGTGTCGGCCACGGAGTGCACGGCCTCGGCGAGCATCGATCCCGAGCCCGTGATCGCCGCACCGACGAACTTCGCCGCGGCGATCCCCGCGTTCGCGGACAACGCCGCGATGATCGCCTTCTTGCCACCGCCAGCCGACATGGAAGCATGTCCTCTCTGTTTTCGAGATACCCGCGAACAGACTAGGACACCTGGAATCCGGCGTTCCGGATCGGTCAGCCGGTCGCGCCGACGGACGCGCAGAACAGCTGGACGTCGCCGTCCACCGCTTGGGCGCGAATATCGGTGTCCACGGCGGAGATCCACGCCGCGCCGCCGCGGGTGAGCTCCAGCGACGAGTCGTTGCGGAACAGCCGCACCGTCCCCGCGGTGCACAGCACGATGCCCGGTCCCGCCGCGGTCAGCGGCACCCGGGCGGAACCCGCGACCAGGTCGAAGCGGCGCAGCGCGAACTCCGGTGCGGGCGTGCGATAGCGCACCGACCCGTCACCGGCGGGCTCGGGCAACACGGCAGGCAAGTCGATCGGCTCGAAATCCAGCACCCGCAACAGCTCCGGCACGTCGACGTGCTTGGGGGTGAGCCCGCCGCGCAGCACGTTGTCGGAGTTGGCCATGATCTCCACGCCCACCCCGCGCAGGTAGGCGTGCAGATTGCCGGCCGCGAGGAACAATCCTTGGCCCGGCTCCAGGGTCACCCGGTTCAGCAGCAGCACCGCCAGCACACCCGCGTCGCCCGGATAGGCCTCGGCCAATTCGAGGGTCGTGCGCGCCTCGGCCGTGAACTCACGGGCGCCCTTGCCCGACAGATACCGCACGCAGCCGTCGAGCACCTCGGGCAGCAGCGTGGTCAGCACGTGGTGCGGCAGCGTGATCCAGGTGGTGAACAGCGTGCGCAGGCCCGCCTTGTCCGGTTGCGCGGCAAGCAGTTCGCAGTACGGGCGCAAGCCGTCCACCGCCAGTGCGCGCAGCAGTGCGACGGTGCGGTGCGGATCGCGGAAACCGGCCAGCGCCTCGAACCGGTCCAGCGCGACGACCAGCTCGGGCTTGTGGTTCTCGTCGCGGTAGTTGCGCAGTGGGGAGTCCAGCGGCACCTTCGCCTGGTTCTCTCGCGCGAACCCGGCCCGCGCCTGCTCCGTGCTCGGGTGCGCCTGCAGCGACAGCGGCTCCTCTGCGGCCAGGATCTTGAGCAGGAACGGCAGCTTCTCGTCGAATCGTGCTGCGGCCGAGCCCAGTTCCCGGCTCGGGTCGGCGGCGATCAGTTCCAGCAGCGAGGTGGTGCGGTCACCGGATTTCACGTGCGCCGGATCGGCCGGGTGGGCGCCGAACCACAGTTCGGCCTCTGGATGCGCCGACGGCACCGGCCTGCCGCACAGCTGAGCGAGCGCGGTGCGCGAGCCCCAGGCATACGAGCGCAGCGCACCAACGAGTTCGTGCACTAGTAGCTTCCCCCGTACTGCCCCTGGCTGTCGGCCGGAGCCGTCCGCGAGCCGAGCAACCGCAGGTAGGCGGCGGCCATCTCCAGTCGCAGCGCGAGCACCGCGAGCTGTTCGAGTTCGGTGCCGTTCGCCTGCGCGGACTCCTCGGCATGGGTCTGCGCGGGCGCGGCGGGGTCGGTCATCTCGGTGTGCAGCAGGTCGACGTCGGCGTTCACCAGATCGGCGTCCACCAGGTTCCCGCCCTCGCCACCGAACACCGCGATGCGACGGCGTGCCGCCGCCCGATCGCGATCGGCGCTGAGCACGAACACCCGGACGCGCTCGACCGGCGCGGGCCCGTCCAACTCCTCGTCGTGGAACATCGGGTCGAAGTCGGGCGCGGATTCGCCTGCCGCTTCGGCCATCCGGGTCCGCGCGGCCACGGCCTCGGCCAGATCCACCGCGGTGGCGACCTTGCCCGCGGACTGCAACAGCACCTCGGCGCCGTGCTCGGCCAGTTCGGCGGCGGCGGGCGAGTCGCCCGCGAGCACGATGCCCCGCTGCTGCATCCGGGCGGCCAGCGTCTTGGCTGGGTTGTGGAAGACCTCGTTGTGCGGGCCGTCGCGTAGCGCCTCCGCGTCCAGCACGTCGGCCAGGTCGGCGAGTTCCGGGACCGCGGCGCCGGTGCGCTGGGGGTCGACCGCGCGCAGGACCGCGATTCCGGCGGCCAGGAAGCGCAACAGGCGGTTGTACCCGAGAACTTGGACCCTGGGTTCCAGGACGGCGGCGCGTCCGGCAGCGGCGGCGCGCAGCGGACCCTCGTGCGGCGCGGCGACGACCACCTCGGCGCCGCGACGCAGCGCCCGGTCGACGGCGTCGATCAGGCGCGGATCACCCGCGTCGTCGCCGGAGACCAGGACGACGTCCAGCGGCCCCACCCACGGCGGCAGGGCGGCGGCGGGCACGACGGGTAGGCCCGCGCGGTCGCCGAGCGCGGCCACGAGCAGTCCGGCGGCACGTGCGGCGCGTCCGGAACCGGAGACCAGCACCACGCTGCGCGGTCGCAGATCGGCCAGCCGGGCCAGCGCGTCCTCACCGACGGCCGCCGCGGTGGCACGCACCTGGGCGCCGCCAGAGGCGGCCGAGCGAAGGGCGCCGCCTGCGTCGGCGGCTTCGAGTGAAGCGGCATCGTCGAGGTCGAGCACCGGTGTTCCAGCGATCATCGGGCGTTCCACCTCCCCTCATCGCGCTGTGTCTTTTCCGCCCCCGCGCCCACCCGGTCCAGCTGCCACACCGAGACCGAGTCGGGCGAATCCAAGGCCTGTGATTCCACTATTCCAGTCAGGACCGCACGATGCTCAGGATCTCGGTCACGAGTGCGTCTACTTCCTCCGCCGATCGGGCCTCGACGTTCAGCCGGAGCAACGGCTCGGTGTTCGACGCGCGCAGGTTGAACCAGGCGTTGTCGGCCAATTGCACGGTCACCCCGTCCAGCCGGTCCACCGAGTGCGCCCGGTCGGCGAAGGCGTCCACCACGGCCAGCGTCCGCTCCTCGGCGTCGGCGACGGTGGAGTTGATCTCGCCGGAGGCCGCGTAGGTGGCGTAGGACGCCATCAGTTCCGACACCGGCCGGTCCTTCTCGCCCAGCGCGGCCAGCACGTGCAACGCCGCGAGCATTCCGGAGTCGGCGCCCCAGAAGTCGCGGAAGTAGTAGTGCGCGGAGTGTTCGCCGCCGAACACCGCTCCGGTGGCGGCCATCTCCTGCTTGATGAAGGAATGGCCGACCCGGGTGCGTACCGGCGTTCCGCCCAGTTCGTGCACCAGCTCCGGTACCGCGCGGGAGGTGATCAGGTTGTGGATGATCACCGCGCCGGGCTCCTTGGCCAGTTCGCGCTCGGCGACCAGGGCGGTGATCGCCGACGGCGCCACCGGGTCGCCGTTCTCGTCCACCACGAAGCAACGGTCGGCGTCGCCGTCGAAGGCGAGGCCGATGTCCGCGCCGGACTCGCGGACCAGCTTCTGCAGGTCCACCAGGTTCGCCGGGTCCAGCGGGTTGGCCTCGTGGTTCGGGAAGGTGCCGTCCAGCTCGAAGTACAGCGGCACGATCGTCACCTGGGGCAGCGTGCCCAGCACCGCGGGCACCGTGTACCCGCCCATGCCGTTGCCCGCGTCCACCGCGATGGTGAGCGGGCGGATATCGTCCAGATCGACCAGGCCGCGCAGGAAGTCGGCGTACTCGGTGAGCAGGTTCGATTCGGTCGCGCTGCCGCGCTCGCCCGGGTACGCGGGCACGCCGTCGACGAGCTCGTTCTTGATGGCGGCCAGGCCGGTGTCCTGCCCGACCGGAAGGGCCTTGGCGCGGCACAGCTTGATGCCGTTGTAGCGGGCCGGGTTGTGGCTGGCGGTGAACATGGCGCCCGGGCAGTCCAGGCGGCCGGAGGCGAAGTACAGCTGGTCGGTCGAGGCGAGACCGATGTGCACCACGTCGAGGCCCTGGCCGAGCACGCCGTCGGCGAAGGCGGCCGACAGCTCGGGGGAGGAATCCCGCATGTCGTGACCGATGACGATCCGGTTCGCGCCCTCGGCGCGCATCAGCCGTGCGAAGGAGGCGCCGACGTCCCTGACGAATTCCGCGTCGATCTGATCACCGACCACACCGCGAACGTCGTAGGCCTTGATCACCGCGTTCACGAATTCGGCAGAGCGGGCGACTGTCATGCCCAATACCCTAGTGGTTGCGCCGGACCGGTCCGACACCGTCCTCGTCCGATCAGGACGGCGGGTCGGGCAGCACCCGCAGATGGCCGCGGCGACCCGTTCGCGTGGTGCGCGGCGGCGGGGGAGCGTAGTCGCGATAGCCACGCTGTTCGCGCTCCGGTGGGCGGCGGCGCAACCCCGCCTCCCGCACCGCCTCCGCCAGCGCGGTCAGGTCGTCGTCGTCCGGTGTGCTGGAGGAGAATCCGCCTTCGTGGCGAACCAGTTCCCAACCCTTCGGAGCGGTGATGCGTGAGCCGTGCGTTTCGCAGAGATCCCAGGAGTGCGGTTCGGCGACCGTCGCGAGTGGTCCGACCACCGCCGTCGAGTCCGAGTACACATAGGTGAGCGTCGCGACGGCCGGATTCTTGCAGCCTGGTCGGCAGCAACGACGCATGGGAATCACGCCGATGAGAGTAACCCCCCTGGCGCGTCGATGGGGACAGACACGCTTGAAGAATCTCGGTCCGTGCGTCGCGGAAGGAGGGCAGCACGACGTCCCACAGGGCCGTGACGGGCCCCGCGGTGATCTGGACGACTTCGCCGTACGCGCGGGCGACGGTGTCGCCGGTGCGCGACATCGGTGTGCGTCGTGGCGTGGGTTCACGGAGTACCCAGCCGGTGACCGGCCTACACGCCCGCGCCTGCCCCGCAACGGCATTCGGGAGCCGCCGCCACCCGGATGGGTGCGATTCACTCCGCTTCCGGGTCGATCACGTCCGGATCGACGCCGAGGTAGGTCGCGACCTGCTGGACCAGGACTTCGCGCAATAGATCCACCAGGTCGTCGGGATCGCTGGCGCGCAGCTCGAGCGGCTTGCGGAACAGCACCACCCGCGCCCTGGTCGCCGCCCCGTGCCGATCGACGCCCGCCGGGATGAGCCGGGAGAGGGGAACCGGGCCGTCGGCCACGACCTCATCCGGCCAGGTGACCGAATCGGGATGCAGCGGACGGATTTTCGGAACGTCGTCGACCGCGATGTCGAGCTTGGTGAGCCGGTCGTGCCAGCGGGAGTCCAAGGGGGCGAACGCCTCCAGCACCAGCCGGTCGAACTTCTGGCCTCGGGTCCGCCAAGCGGGCACGGTGGGTGGCAGCATCGGCCCGCGCACTCCGCGGCCGCGGCGGATCACCGACCGCGCGGTCGGCGGTCGACGCTTACGGGAACGTGCCATGAGAGAAAATCTAGGCCAGTCGGCTCCGGTCGTCCGCATCGAGGCGGTCGGGAACTGTCCGGTCGTGTCGCGCGTGCCCGGAGCGCCACGGTGGACGGGCGGCTCCGGGCATCGCGGATGTCTGTCAGCCGATGCCGCGCTTGAGGCGGCGGCGCTCCCGCTCGGAGAGGCCGCCCCAGATGCCGAAGCGCTCATCGTGCGCGAGCGCGTACTCCAGGCACTCGTCGCGTACCTCGCAACCCATGCAGATCCGCTTGGCCTCGCGGGTCGAGCCGCCCTTCTCGGGGAAGAACGCCTCCGGATCGGTCTGCGCGCACAGGGCGCGCTCCTGCCACTGCTCTTCGATGGATTCGAACATCTCGTCGAAGCCGGTCACGACCAGGCTGAGCCGGGGCGCCGTGACTCCGTCACCCCCCTCTTGGTCCTTCCAGCCGCCGTTATCTGCGCAGACGCCACGTGCTGCGCCTGCTGTGGAATCGGTCGGCGAGACCATCTCGTTGGCCATCGCTCCGCCTCCTCACTGTGTGTTAGCGCAGAATGATTCTTTCCGTCGGACCAACACGCATACCGACGGCCATACCCCGCGACGTTGTCCCGCGGACGTCCCCGAGCTTGTCACACCGATGCGAACACTTGTTCGAAATGCCGTTCGCGCGTTGATCTCTCGCGCGAACCCGGAATGACATGTCTGTGATTAGACACGCCGGACGCTGCGATGGTCAAGCCGCCGTCGCTATTCCGTTACTATCCGCAGCCGCATTCCGAGTCCCTCTTGTGATCTGCGATAGCAAATGTATAGCAAATTTGCCGCGAACGGGAGCCTTCGCGTCAGCGCATAGGCTGTGCGGATGTGACTGGACAACAAGCGGACGCCACGCTCGCGAACGGACCTCGGATCGCCGTGCTGGTCGGCGGTGTCGGTGGCGCGCGTTTCCTTCAGGGCGTCAGGGAGCTGCTGCCCGAGGCGGACGTCTCCGCGATCGTGAACGTCGGCGACGACGTCTGGATGCATGGGCTCAAGATCTGCCCCGACCTCGACACCTGCATGTATACCCTCGGCGGCGGTATCGATACGGAGCGCGGCTGGGGCCGGGTCGGCGAGACCTGGCACGCCAAGGAGGAGCTCGCGAAATATCATGCCCAGCCGGACTGGTTCGGCTTGGGGGACCGCGATATCGCCACGCATCTGATCCGCACCGAAATGTTACGCGCCGGATACCGGCTCTCCACGGTCACCGAGGCGCTGTGCAACCGGTGGCAGCCGGGCGTGAAACTGATCCCGGCAACCGACGATCGCTGTGAAACGCATGTCGTGGTGTCGGATCCGGACAAGCCTGGCGAACGGCGCGCGATCCATTTTCAAGAGTGGTGGGTTCGCTACCGCGCGAACATCGACACCCATGGATTCGCCACAATTGGCGCCGATGAAGCCAAACCTGCCCCAAATGTGATCAATATCATAGAATCCGCCGACGTGGTCCTCCTCGCGCCGTCGAACCCCGTCGTGAGCATCGGCGCCATCCTCGCCGTGCCCGGCATCCGGGGCGCGCTGCGCACCACCCCGGCGAAGGTGATCGGCGTGTCCGGGGTGATCGACGGCAAGCCGCTGCGCGGTATGGCCGACGAGTGCCTGTCGGTCATCGGCGTGGAGACGACGGCCGAGGCGATCGGCCGGCACTACGGCGCACGCTCCGCCACCGGCATCCTGGACGGCTGGCTGATCCACAGCACCGACACCGCCGAAGTGCCAGGGGTCGAGGTGCGTAGCGTGCCGTTGTTGATGACCGACCCGCCGACCACCGCCGAAATGGTGCGTCAGGCGCTGGATCTCGCTGGAGTCGCCCTGTGAGCACACCGACCGACCACGCGGCCGGAGAGCTGCGCATCCTGCCCGTCACCGGGCTGCCCGAATTCCGGCCCGGCGACGACCTCGCCGAGCACATCGCCCGCTGCGCGCCCTGGCTGGCCCACGGTGACGTGCTGGTGGTCACCAGCAAGATCGTCGCCAAGGTCGAGGGACGCATCGTGGAAGCGCCGCTGGACCCCGATGAGCGCGACGCGGCCCGGCGCAGGCTCGTCGACCAGGAGGCGGTGCGGGTGCTCGCCCGCAAGGGCCGCACCCTGATCACCGAGAACAAGCTGGGCATCGTGCAGGCGGCCTCCGGTGTCGACGGCTCGAACGTGGAGAAGGGCGAGCTCGTACTGCTGCCCACCGACCCGGACGCCAGCGCCAAGGCGCTGCGCGCCGCGCTCGCCGAACGGCTGGGCGTGACGGTCGCGGTGCTCGTCACCGACACGATGGGCCGAGCCTGGCGCAACGGGCAGACCGACGCGGCCATCGGCGCCGCGGGCTTGCGGGTGCTGCACGACTACGCGGGCGCGGTCGACGGCCAGGGCAACGAGCTTTTCGTCACCCAGGTGGCCGTGGCGGACGAGCTGGCCGCCGCCGCGGACCTGGTCAAGGGCAAACTCGGGGGTGTCCCGGTCGCCGTGGTGCGCGGGCTGCCGATCGTCGACGACGGATCGGGCGCCGCCGATCTCCTGCGCGGCGGCACCGACGACCTGTTCTGGCTGGGCACCGCGGAGGCCATCGAACGCGGTCGCAAGGAGGCGATTCTCCTGCGTCGCTCGATTCGCCAGTTCGCCGACGTGCCGGTCGATCCCGAACGGATCCGCTCGGCCGTGTCGGTCGCGCTGACCGCGCCCGCTCCGCACCACACCCGCCCCGTGCGGTTCGTGTGGCTGCGCACGCCGGAGTTGCGCGCTCGTCTGCTCGAGGCGATGGCGGAGAAATGGCGCACCGATCTGACCGCGGACGGCCTGCCGCCGGAGCGGATCGAGCGCAGGGTCGCGCGAGGGCGCATTCTGTTCGACGCACCCGAGGTGATCATTCCGTTCTGTGTGCCGGACGGCGCGCACGACTATCCGGACGAGCGCAGGCGAGCGAACGAACGCGCCATGTTCACTGTCGCGGTGGGCGCGGCGGTGCAGGGCCTGCTGGTCGCCTTGGCCACCGAGGGCATCGGCAGCTGCTGGATCGGGTCGACGATCTTCGCCCCCGAGGTCACCCGGGACGTGCTGGGCGTGGCCGAGGACTGGAGTCCGCTGGGCGCCATCGCCATCGGTCATCCGCTCGAAGAGCCGACCCCGCGGCAGCCCGCGGGCGCGGGGTCCGGGCTGGTCGAGCTGTGAAGCGCCTCGATTCCGCAGTGCGAGAGTGTCGCCGGTGAGCGTCGAGTCGCTGCACGCTTCGGCCACCGAGTTGCTCGAGACTTGGTGTCCCGGAACGGATCCGGAGCGATCGCTGCGGGAAGCGATGCTGGCCTTCCTCGGTTCGGCCCCGCGTGGTTGCCTGCGTGAGCACGCGCCGGGCCACATCACCGCCTCCGCGGTCGTCTTCTCCCACGACGGCCGCGAGGTGCTGCTCACTCTGCACCCGCGGGTCGGACGCTGGATCCAGCTCGGCGGCCACTGCGAAGAGCGGGACGAGACGGTCGCCGGCGCCGCGTTGCGCGAAGCGACCGAGGAATCCGGCATCGCGAACCTACGGCTGGAGCCAGGGCTCTACGGCGCCCAAGCGCATCCGATCACCTGCTCGCTCGGCGTCCCCACCAGACACCTCGACCTGCTGTTCCGCATCACCGCCCCCGCGGGCGCGATCCCGGTTCGCAGCCACGAATCCACCGACCTGCGCTGGTGGCCGGTGAACGCCCTACCCGCCGACGCCGACGTGCTGCTGCGCTGAGTCGGTCCCTTCATTCCACGCCGAGCCCCGGGCGGAGTTGTCTCCGGCCGGGGCTCGGTTCGTTGGACCCGGAGGGAAGTTTACAAATTGCGTGATTTGTCTAGACAAGCGACAAATGTCCGTATATCGTCCAGAAGTGAGGTAATGCACGTCACATGTGGCGTGCTCTTCGGGAATGGAGACAACGATGTCGACGCACGCGGACATGTCCGCTCAGCCGGTGGAGGTGCCGGCCTGGCGGGATCGCAAGCGCTATATGTGGCTGTGGGGCTTGTTCGCTCCGGCCGGCCTGTTCATCATCGGTCTGCCGCTGATCTGGGGGCTGAACGAGCTGGGCTGGCATCGCCTCGCGCAGGTGCCGTTCTGGCTCGGGCCCATCCTGATCTACGTGTTGATCCCGATCGCGGACATCTTCTTCGGCCCGGACGGCGACAACCCGCCGGACGAGGTGATGGAGTACTTGGAGAACGACAAGTACTACCGCTACCTCACCTACCTGTACCTGCCGTTCCAATACGCCTCGCTGGTGATGGCGGCCTATCTGATCACCGCCGACGACGTGAGCTGGCTCGGCATCGATGGCGGGCTGCACTTGGTGGACAAGATCGGGCTGGCGATCACGGTCGGCATGATCGGCGGCATCGGCATCAACACCGCACACGAACTCGGCCACAAGAAGGTGGACCTGGAGCGCTGGCTGTCGCGGATCGCGCTGGCCCAGTCCTTCTACGGGCACTTCTACATCGAGCACAACCGCGGCCACCACGTGCGCGTCGCGACGCCCGAGGACCCGGCGAGTTCCCGTGTGGGCGAGACGTTCTGGGCCTTCTGGCCGCGCACGGTATGGGGCAGCCTGAAGTCGTCCTGGCAGCTGGAGAAGGTCCGGCTGGACCGGCTCGGCAAGAAGCCGTGGAGTCTGCGCAACGAAGTACTCAGCGCCTGGCTGATGTCGGCGGTGCTGTTCGCGGCCTTGGTCGCGGTGTTCGGCATCGAGCTGCTGCCGTACCTGATCCTGCAAGCCGTGGTGGGCTTCAGCCTGCTGGAGGCGGTCAACTACCTGGAGCACTACGGCCTGGTGCGGCAGCGCACGGCGAGCGGCCGGTATGAGCGGCCCGCCCCGGTGCACAGCTGGAACAGCGACCACATAGTCACCAATATCTTCCTGTACCACCTGCAGCGGCACAGCGATCATCACGCCTATCCGACCCGCCGCTACCAGACGCTGCGCAGCTGGGACGGCGCGCCCAACCTGCCGAGCGGCTATGCCAGCATGATCATGCTCGCCTACTTCCCGCCGCTGTGGCGTCGCGTCATGGACAAGCGCGTACTCGCGCACTACGACGGCGACATCACCCGGGCCAACATAGATCCCGGCAAGCGGGAGAAAGTGCTGGCGCGCTACGGCTCGGGTCAGGCGGAAAACGCTGCCGGAAAGGACGCGGCGTGAAAGCGTATCGCTGCCCCGTCTGTGACTACGTCTTCGACGAGGCGAAAGGTGAGCCGCACGAAGGTTTTCCGCCGGGCACCCGGTGGGAGACGGTGCCGGACGATTGGTGCTGCCCGGATTGCGGCGTGCGGGAGAAGATCGACTTCGAACCGATAGGGGCCACGAAATGAACGAGTACAAGCTTTATCAGTGCATCCAGTGCGGCTTCGAATACGACGAAGCCGAGGGCTGGCCGGAGGACGGCATCGCGCCGGGAACCCGCTGGGACGACATTCCCGACGACTGGACCTGTCCGGACTGCGGCGCCGCCAAGGCGGATTTCTTCATGGTCGAAATCGAACGGTCGTGAGATTTTGACTGCGGCAGGCGCCCGTGACAGTGTCGCGGGTATGCCGCGCACCGGAACCAGGATTCCCTACCAGGAGGCCGCGCGGGACCTGCTGCGGACGTCGGTCCTGGACGCGATGCGCGAGCTGCTCACCGAGCGGGATTGGTCCAAGATCACGCTCGGCGACGTCGCGGCCAGGGCGGGCGTGAGCAGGCAGACCCTGTACAACGAGTTCGGTTCACGCGGCGGCCTCACCCAGGCCTACGCCCTGCGCCTGGCCGACTTCCTGGTCGATCACGTCGACGCCGCCATCAACGGCAACGTCGGTGACGTCCGCGCGGCGTTCCGCGACGGCATGGCGAACTTCTTCTTCGACGCGGCCTCCGACCCGCTGGTGCAGTCGCTGGTCGCGGGCGAGGTGAAGCTGGATCTGCTGCGCCTGATCACCCTGGACGCGGGGCCGTTGCTCGAGCACGCGACCGCGCGGCTGTCGCGCGCCTTCCAGTACAGCTGGGTGGCGTCGACGGCGGCCGAATCGGACGTCATCGCGCACGCGCTGGTGCGGATCGCCCTCAGTTACATTCCCACTCCGCCCGGTCCGGGGCGGGACGCGCCCGCGGAATTGAGCGCGCTGCTGAGTCCCTACGTCGAAGCGATCCTGGCCGCGCGGGTGCAGAGCTGAGCCCGCGCGGGCAACCGGCGCGCGACTGGCGCATATGCAGCACATTGAAAACCGACTGAGTAGCTTGTAATAGCGATCATGTCTCAACCCACCACTTGGTTGTAACAGACAACAACTCAAGAAGTATTCTCATGCGACGGTGTTCGGGTCTTCTTCGAGTGGGGCAAAAGTGCAAACGGTTGGCAAACCCGTGGGATCGCCCGATCCCAAACGCCATCTGTGGGTCCTCGGCTTGCTTCCGCCTGCGTCCGCGTTGCTGCCCTCGCAGTTGGTGCTGCACACCGGCATCCCCATCTTCTGGTGGATCGGCCCGATCATCGTGCTGATCGTGATCCCGGTGCTGGACTGGTCGATCGGCGTGGACGGCAACAATCCGAGGGACGAGGACTACGAGCGGCTCTCCAACGACCGGTACTACCGGTGGTGCACCTACCTGATGCTCCCCGTGCAGCTGATCGGCTTGGTGATCGCGAGTTACATGTGGGCCGGGGACGAACTGAGCGTGGTCGACAAGCTGGGTCTGGCCGCCACTCTCGGATTCGTCAGCGGTATCGGCATCAACGCCGCCCACGAGCTCGGGCACCGGGTCGAGCGCCTGGAGCGCTGGCTGGCCAAGATCGCGCTCGCCCAGTCCGGATACGGGCACTTCTTCGTCGAGCACAATCGCGGCCATCACGTGCGGGTGGCTACTCCGGAGGATCCGGCCAGCGCGCGCCTCGGCGAGTCGCTGTGGGAGTTCTTGCCGCGCAGCGTGTCCGGAAGTTTCCGCTCGGCGATCGTCTTGGAGCGCGAGCGGCTCGCACGCAAGGGCAAGGGTTGGTGGAGCGTGCAGAACCACATCCTGCAGGCCTGGTCGATGACGCTAGTGCTGTTCGGCGCCTTGGTCGCGGCGTTCGGCTACCAGGTGCTGCCCTGGCTGCTGCTGCAGGCCGTGATCGGCTTCGGCCTGCTGGAGACGGTGAACTACGTCGAGCACTACGGCCTGCTGCGGGCGCGCCGCCCGAACGGCATGTACGCCCGCTGCTCGCCGCGCGACAGCTGGAACAGCGACCATCTGGTCACCAACATCTTCCTGTTCCACCTGCAGCGGCACAGCGATCACCACGCCAACCCGGGCCGCCGCTACCAGACGCTGCGCACCTCCGAGCAGGCCCCGCAACTGCCCGCGGGCTACGCCGCCATGATCGTGCTGGCCGCCGTCCCGCCGCTGTGGCGGCGGATTATGGACGGCCGCGTGCTCGCCCACTACGGCGGCGACATCACACTGGCGAACATTCAGCCGCGTAAGCGGCGTCGCATCCTGGCGGCCCGCGGCGTCACGGCGTGAGCCGAGTCCGAGGCCGGTCCGCCCGTCGGAGGGACGGCCGCGTAAACCGCACCCCGTCGTGAGCGACTAGCCTTGCCTCGGTACTTGCCGAACCAGGAGAGGCTGATGACCACCTCAGAACTTCGCACGTCGTTGACCGCCGATGTCCGCAACGGCATCGACTACAAGGTGGCGGATCTGTCGCTGGCCGATTTCGGCCGCAAAGAGATCCGTCTGGCCGAACACGAGATGCCCGGTCTGATGGCGCTGCGCCGTGAGTACGCCGAGGTGCGGCCGCTGCAGGGCGCGCGCATCTCCGGCTCGCTGCACATGACCGTGCAGACCGCGGTGCTGATCGAGACCCTGACCAGCCTCGGCGCCGAGGTCCGCTGGGCCTCCTGCAACATCTTCTCCACCCAGGACCACGCGGCGGCCGCCGTGGTCGTCGGCCCCAACGGCACCGTCGAGGAGCCGAAGGGCACCCCGGTGTTCGCCTGGAAGGGCGAGACCCTGGAGGAGTACTGGTGGGCCGCCGAGCAGATGCTCACCTGGCCGGGCGAGCCGGCCAACATGATTCTCGACGACGGCGGCGACGCCACCATGCTCGTGCTGCGCGGCGCGCAGTTCGAGAAGTCGGGCGTGGTGCCGCCGGAGGACGAGGACCACTCGGCCGAGTACAAGGTCTTCTTGAACCTGCTGCGCGAGCGCTTCGAGTCCGATCGCGGCAAGTGGAGCAAGATCGCCGAATCGGTGCGGGGCGTCACCGAGGAGACCACCACCGGCGTGCTGCGGCTCTACCAGTTCGCGGCGGCGGGCGAACTGGTGTTCCCCGCGATCAACGTCAACGACTCGGTCACCAAGAGCAAGTTCGACAACAAGTACGGCACCCGCCACTCGCTGATCGACGGCATCAACCGCGGCACCGACGTGCTCATCGGCGGCAAGAAGATATTGATCTGCGGCTACGGCGATGTCGGCAAGGGCTGCGCGGAATCGCTTGCCGGACAGGGCGCCCGGGTGCAGGTCACCGAGATCGACCCGATCAACGCGCTGCAGGCGCTGATGGACGGCTACGACGTGGTGACCGTGGAGAAGGCGATCGGCGAGGCCGACATCGTCATCACCGCGACCGGCAACAAGGACATCATCACCCTCGACCACATGAAGGCGATGAAGGACCAGGCCATCCTCGGCAACATCGGTCACTTCGACAACGAGATCGACATGGCGGCGCTGGAGCGTTCCGGCGCAACGAAATTGACGATCAAGCCGCAGGTCGACCTGTGGACGTTCAAGGAGACCGGCCGCTCGATCCTGGTGCTGTCGGAGGGGCGTCTGCTCAACCTCGGCAACGCGACCGGCCACCCGTCGTTCGTGATGTCGAACAGCTTCTCCAACCAGGTGATCGCGCAGATCGAGCTGTGGACCAAGCCGGAGGAGTACGACAACGAGGTCTACCGGCTGCCGAAGCACCTGGACGAAAAGGTCGCGCGCATCCACGTCGAAGCGCTCGGCGGCGAGCTGACCAAGCTCACCAAGGATCAGGCCGAGTACATCGGCGTCGACGTCGAGGGCCCGTACAAGCCGGATCACTACCGCTACTGAACGCGCCGCTGGTGTCCCCGCCGACGGTCGGCGGGGACACCGGCGCCCGTCACCTCGCGCCCGCCCGCAGCGCCCGGCATCCACGCTGGTCAGCCGCTGCGGGCGTCCGGTGTGCGGCGGGGTAGTGTGCCTGGTCATGGGAGTGCTGATAGCGGTCGAAGGGCTCGACGGCGCGGGTAAGCGGACGCTGATCGAGCGGGTGGTCGCCGATCTGCGTGGTCGCGGACTGCGCGTCGCGACGATGGCCTTCCCGCGCTACCGCGTCTCGGTGCACGCCGATCTGGCCGCCGAGGCGCTGCGCGGCGCGCACGGCGACCTCGCGGGCTCGGTCAGCGGCATGGCTCTGCTGTTCGCGCTCGACCGCGCGGACGCCGCGGACGAGCTGTCGAAACTGTTGGCCGACAACGACGTTGTGCTACTCGATCGCTATGTCGCTTCCAACGCCGCCTATTCGGCCGCCCGGCTGGGGCAGTCGGCGGACGGCGAAATCGTTACATGGGTGGGCGAATTGGAGTTCGGCAGATTCGCTCTGCCCGAGCCCGCGCTGCAAGTGTTGCTGGACGTGCCCACCGAGCTCGCCGCCGAGCGTGCCCGCAGGCGTGGCGAACTCGACGCCGAACGCGCGCTCGACGTCTACGAACGCGACGGCGGTCTGCAGCATCGCACCGGCGCGGTGTACCGTGAGCTGGCCGAACGCGACTGGCGCGGACCCTGGTGGACATACCGATCCGACGACGGTCCGGCGACGCTGGCCGCGCGCATCGCCGAAATCGTTGGTCGATAAGGTTGGTTGTGCCGCGGGTTCACACCAGTGTTGGCGTGGCGGCCCGATCCTGGCCTGGGAGATGACAACATAGTAGTTATGAAGCCGAAGATTCTGGTCGTCGACGACGATATGGCACTCGCTGAGATGCTCACGATCGTCTTGCGCGGGGAAGGGTTCGACCCGCACGTGGTCGGCGACGGCACACAGGCCCTGGCGGCGGTTCGCGAGATCCGCCCCGATTTGGTGCTGCTGGACCTGATGCTGCCCGGCATGAACGGCATCGACGTGTGCCGTGTGCTGCGGGCCGATTCCGGAGTTCCGATCGTGATGCTCACGGCGAAGACCGACACGGTCGACGTCGTGCTCGGTCTGGAGTCCGGTGCCGACGATTACATCGTCAAGCCCTTCAAGCCGAAGGAGCTGGTCGCCCGGGTGCGGGCCCGTCTGCGCCGCACCGAGGAGGAGCCCGCCGAGCTGCTGTCGATCGCCGATATCGTGATCGATGTGCCCGCGCACAAGGTCAGCCGTGGTGGCGCGCAGATCTCTCTGACGCCGCTGGAGTTCGACCTGCTCGTCGCCCTGGCCCGCAAGCCGCGCCAGGTGTTCACCCGTGAGGTCCTGCTCGAGCAGGTCTGGGGCTACCGGCACGCCGCGGACACCCGCCTGGTGAACGTCCATGTGCAGCGGTTGCGGGCGAAGGTGGAGAAGGATCCCGAGAACCCGGAGATCGTGCTGACCGTCCGCGGTGTCGGTTACAAGGCCGGACCGCCGTGATCCATGGCGTCTTCGCGCGTCTGGAACGATCGCTGGCTCCGGTGGTGGCCTGGTTCCAAGCGGTCGGCATTGCCCTAGGCCACCTGTGGCGTCGTTCGCTGCAGTTGCGCGTCATCGTGTCCACGCTGACGCTGTCGCTGATCGTCATCACGATCCTCGGTGTGGTGCTGACCAGCCAGATCACCGACCGGCTGCTGGACGCCAAGATCAACGCGGCGGTCGAGGAGATGGACCGCGCGCGTAACACGGTCGAGAGCCAGCTGGCCGGTGTGCACGACATCGGTGCTCAACCGCAGCGGCTGGAAGAGGCTCGCAACGCACTGTCCAATCGCGGCGGTAGCGGCCAGTCCACCGGCGCCGCGGGCAGCTTCGTCTCGGCGCTGAGCGTCATCGGCGGGATGCCGCCGCAGCAGATCCCTCGCGGCCCGATCCAGGAGGTGCCCGACGAGCTGCGCCGGTTCGTGCAGCGCAACCAGGTCAGCTACCAGTTCGCCACCGTCGAGGACGCGGATGGTTACAGCGGTCGCGCGCTGATCATCGGCAGCCCGAGCGCCGAGGTTCCGACCCTGGAGATCTACCTGATCTTCCCGCTGGCCAACGAGGAACGCAGCCTGTCGCTGATGCGCGGCACCATGCTGGTCGGCGGCATCGTGCTGCTGGTCCTGCTTGCCGCGATCACCGCGCTGGTCACCAGGCAGGTGGTGCTTCCGATCCGCTCCGCGGCCAGGATCGCCGGCCGGTTCGCCGACGGCAGGCTCAAGGAACGCATGCTGGTACGCGGCGAGGACGACATGGCTCGGCTGGCTCAGGCGTTCAACGAGATGGCCGAGAGCCTGTCCAACCAGATCACCCAGCTGGAGGAATTCGGCAATCTGCAGCGCCGGTTCACCTCCGACGTCAGCCACGAGTTGCGCACACCGCTCACCACCGTGCGCATGGCCGCCGACCTGATCCACGGCAGCAGCGACGACCTCGACCCCGCCCTGGCCCGAAGCGCCGAGTTGCTGGTCAACGAGCTGGACCGGTTCGAGGGCCTGCTCAACGACCTGCTGGAGATCAGCAGGCACGACGCGGGCGTCGCCGAACTCCAGGTCGAATCGCTGGACGTGCGGATGTGCGCGCGGGCCGCGATCTCGACCGTGCGCCACCTCGCCAAGGACGCCGGGGTGGAGATCATCAGCGACATGCCGGAGGATCCGCTCGTCGCCGAGGTCGATCCGCGCCGGGTGGAGCGGGTGCTGCGCAATCTGCTCGCCAACGCGATCGACCACAGCGAGGGCAAGCCGGTGCTGATCCGGATGCGGGGCGACGTCGAGAGCAACGCGGTCGCCGTCGTCGTGCGGGACCAGGGCGTCGGCCTGCGCCCCGGCGAGGAGAAGCTGGTCTTCAACCGGTTCTGGCGTTCGGACCCGTCGCGCATGCGCCGCTCCGGCGGCACCGGCCTCGGTCTGTCGATCAGCGTGGAGGACGCGAACCTGCACGAAGGCAGACTCGAAGCCTGGGGTGAGGTCGGGATCGGCGCCAGCTTCCGCCTGACGCTGCCGCTGGTGCGCGGTAAGAAGCTCGGCCCGAGCCCACTGCCGCTGGAGCCCGCGCGCAAGACGATGCACGTGGTGGAGCCGGAACCGCCCGCCGATCGCGACATGACCGATACGGCGCTGCCGGTCGCCGCCGAGCCGGGCGCCGCGCAGGTGACCGACGCCGCGCCACGGGGCGCGCACGCGGGCACATCCGATCCGGTCGGCGTGCGTGCGGAGGGCGCGAGCGAGGCGGCCGAGACCGACAGCGATGAGCTGGACGGCACGGACGTCGAAGGCGACGCGGCCGCGGAGCCGAGCGTGAGCGAGTCGCCCGGAGGGGCCGACGGTACGGCGACGCCCACCGACAGCGCCGCGGCCGAAGAGCCGCTCGCGTCCGGGGCGAACGGATCGCCCGCCTCGGAGTCGGCGCAGACCGGGGGCGGCGCGGCGCGCGAACCGGGGGACGTACAGTCATGAGAATGCGTGTCGGATCTGCGCGGATGCGGCGGCTGACCGTACTGACAGCGGCGGTCCTCGCGGTCGTGGTGCCGCTCACCGCCTGTGCCAGCCTCCCCGAGTCCTCCGCGCCGGAGGCGCTCGGCACCATCAATCGTGAGCCCACCTCCGAGGGCCCGCCGGCCCCGCTGGCCAACCGCGATCCGGATCTGCTGCTGCGCGATTTCCTTCAGGCCACCGCCGATCCGGCCAACCGGCATCTGGCCGCAAGGCAATACATGACCCCCGCGGCCTCCACCCAGTGGGATGACGCGGCGGGCACGGTCATCGTCGAGAAACCGGACACCCTGCGGGAGTCGCGTTCCGGGGACAAGGCCAACTATCTGATCCGCGCGCGCAAGGTCGGCGAGCTGTCCGCGGACGGCGGGTACCGGCCCAACGACGACATTCCGTTCGTCGAGAACAAGATCGAGCTGACCAAGATCAACGGCGAGTGGCGCATCGACGAGTTGCCCGACGGCGTGGTCATGGACTCCACCGCGTTCTTCAAGTCCTACCGCCGCTACGCGCTGTACTTCATCGATCCGGGCGGCAATATGGCCGTGCCGGACCTGCGCTGGCTCGCGGTGCCGAAAGCGCAGCTGACCCAGCGATTGATCAGCTCGCTGCTGGAGGGGCCGCAGCCCGCGCTGGCTTCGGTGCTGCACAGTGAGCTGGCGCCGCCGATCGCGGTGCGCGGGGCGATCACCAAGGCCAACGGTGATCCCGACGGCGTCGGCATCGGGCTCGGCGGTGTCCGGATCGATTTCGCGGGCGCGTCGGCGCTGAATCCGCGCGAGCGCGAACTGCTGGCCGCGCAGGTGGTGCTCACCTTGTCCAGCGCCGACATCCTCGGGCCGTACATGCTGTTGGCCGACGGCAAGCCGCTGGACGAGCGCTTCGCCGCGAACGGCTGGAGCGTGGCGGACGTGCAGCAGTTCAATCCGGCGACCGCCGCGCGCAACCAGGTCGGGCTGCACGCGCTGCGCGGCGGCGGGCTGGTGCAGATCGCCGACAACGGCGGTATCACTCCCGCTCCCGGCTACTTCGGCGGAGTGAACAATCTGCAGTCGGCGACGCTGTCCGCGGACGGTCAGCTCGTCGCCGCGGTGGCGGAAGCCGGACGACCGCCGGGCGCGCCGTCGCGGATCTTGATGGTCGGCACTTACGGCGGCAACGCTTTTCCGGTGGCCGATGGCTTCACCATCACCCGGCCCTCGTGGACGGCGGACGGCAGCGCGGCATGGGCGGTGGTCGACGGTGACCGGGTGATCCGCGCGGTCAACGACCGCGGCACCGGAAACGTCTCGATTCAGAACGTCGACATCTCGAGGTTGACGGCGGCATCCTCGGCCACGGCGCCGCGGCTACCGATCACCGAACTCCGGATCTCCCGGACCGGGGCGCGGGCGGCGATGATCGCCGACGGCCGGGTGTACGTCGCGGTCGTCGCGCCCCAACCGGACGGGAAGCTGGCGCTGACCTCGGCGGTGCCCGTCGGTGTCGGACTCAGCACGGCCGCGGTGTCGGTGGACTGGCTGGACGCGGACACGATCATCATCGCGCGCGAGGGGAATGTGGACCCCGTGAGCACGGTGTCGGTGGACGGCTCGGAGCCGACCCCGTTGACGTCGCAGAATCTCACCGCCCCGGTGCGCTCAGTGAGCGCGAGCCCCGACCACCAGTACGTCGCCGACTCACGCGCGGTGCTGGAGCTGACCTCCGCCCCGGACCAAGGCCAGCCCTACTGGCGTGAGGTGCCGGGTCTGGGCGCGAACGCCACGCCCGTCCTGCCCGGCTGAGCGGCGATCTGTCGCGAGTACGCGAGGTCGGCCGCACGTCGGCACTTCGGAAGGCTCGCTAACACTCGGAAGAATCCGGCGCGGCCGCGCATGGCGGTTCGAGCAGGGGAGCGAGCGCAGCGTAAAAGACTTCGCCGCAAGGCATAACGTTCTGCCAGGTGCATCGCTGTCGACATGTTCGAGCGATTCTGTCAGGGGGCGGGCGCACACTCGGTCGATGCGAACCCTGCTCGATCTGGTGTTGCCCGCCGCCTGTGCGGGCTGCGGACGTTCCGGAGCCGATTGGTGCGCCGATTGCGCCGTCACGTTGGCCGGCCCGCCGGTGCGGGTGTGGCCGCGCAACGACCCGGGCATTCCGTGCTGGGCGCTGGGGCCGTACGCAGGGCCCGCGCGGCGGGCGGTGCTCGCCGCCAAGGAACGGGGACGGCGGGATCTGGCGCTGCCACTCGGAAAGGCGTTCGCGGGCGCGCTCGCCGAGCTGCGTTCGCCGGGTGTTCCGTTGGTACTGGTGCCCGCGCCGAGCCGACGCGTGGCGGCGCGGCGCCGGGGCGGCGATCCGGTGTTTCGCTCGGCGTCGGTAGCTACCCGATGGCTGCCCAACTGCAGAGTGGTGCCGGTGTTGCGAGTGGGGCAAGGGGTGCGCGATTCGGTGGGCTTGACACCCGCCGAGCGCGCTCGCAACCTGAAGGGGCGGGTGACCACGACGCCCGGCCCTGCCGCGGACTGGGGAGTACCGGCGAATGCCGAGGTAGTGCTGGTCGACGACGTGCTGACCACCGGTGCGACGGCCTTCGAGTCGGTGCGCGCGCTACAGCGCGCCGGGTTGCCGACACGTGGCGTTCTGGTTACTTGTGCTGCTTGACTCCGGGAAATTTGCGTGAACACTGGCGATCAGCCCGTCGGCGGACTAGCGTCGCGGACACACACCCGAACCGCAAGTTTGGAGGTGGCGCCTCGGACGTCTAGTGCCGAGCAATCGTCGTTCGGCACGGTTCAATCCCGCCGCACTGGAATCGGTCGGTGCGGCCAGATCCGGGAGGTACGCGTGACGACTTCTTCACGACCTTCAGTGAAAGATCCCGCCGCTTCGGTGCTGGAGCCCAGCACCCAGGAAGCACTCGAGCAACCCACTGCGGAACGACCACGAGCGCCGCGCGGCGACATCGTGGTGAAGGGCCGCAACGTCGAGGTGCCCGATCATTTTCGTATCTACGTCGCGGAAAAACTCTCCCGATTAGAACGCTTCGACCCGTCGATCTTCCTCTTCGACGTCGAGCTGTTCCACGAGCGCAACCGTCGTCAGCGCAAGAACTGTCAGCGCGTCGAAATCACCGCGCGCGGAAAGGGTCCCGTCGTGCGGGCCGAGGCCTGCGCGGACAGCTTCTACGCCGCATTCGAGTCGGTGACCGCGAAGATGGAGAGCAGGCTGCGCCGCACCAAGGACCGGCGCCGGGTGCACTACGGCGACAAGACGCCGCTGTCGGTCGCCCAGGCCACTGCCGATCTGGTGGACGACTCCCTGTTCGACCGGCTCGCCGAGTCCGGCGCCGCCCACGCGCACCAAGAGCGGGAACCGGATTACCAGGAGGGTCCCGGCCACATCGTGCGCACGAAGGAGCACGCGGCGACACCCATGTCCGTCGATGACGCCCTGTACCAAATGGAGCTCGTCGGCCACGACTTCTTCCTGTTCCAGGACAAAGAGACCGACCGGCCTTCGGTGGTCTACCGTCGTCACGCCTTCGACTACGGCCTGATCCGCCTGGCCTGACGAAACGGAAACCACCCGTCCCCACTTCTCCGGGCATTCGGCTCACCGGCCGGATGCCCGGAGATTTTCGTCGATGCGCCGTCGGCGGGCCAGCGGCGGGCCAGCGCGAGCAGCAGCCGCAGATCCGAGTCGATGTCGCCGACGGGCAGCCGCACGGGCTGGTCGAACTGCCGCGGGGTCACGGCCGCGCCGTTCGTCTTCGCGGCGATGGCCCGCACGATCTGTTCCACGTAGTCCGGCCGGCTCGTCTCCCCGGGCAGGTAGTGCCGCAGGTGCATCAGGGCGTCGCGGATCTCCACCGTCATCCGGATCAGCCGCGCTTCGGATCCGAGGGTGATGTCCGGCTCGAGCACGACCTCGGGCACGGCCGCGGTGAGATCGCGCCACAGCGGCCGCAGGCGACGGCAGTACCGTCCGGCGCGGTCCAAGCCCGCGCGGGCCCGCAGCCCGGCGAGCAGCGGCACGGCGAGCAGCGCCGCGCCGAGCGTCGAGGCGGCGAAAGTCGGTGCCGCCCAGCGCACCATGGCCGGGTCCGCGGCCGTACCAGGCGCCGCCAGCCGCACGGCGGAGACGACCAGGCCCGCGGAACCGACGACCAGCGTCACCAGCAGGGTCGCGTAGACGATCCGTTCGGCGGCGGTGGATTCGGCCGAGCGCAATTCGCGCAGTGCCGCGCGCCAGGCCAGCCGACCGGCGGCGAGCAGCGGAAGCCACAGGATCGACCAGACCACTACCGTCGGCCAGTCCGATGCTTGCCCCAGCAGCCTGCCCTCCTGTCGCGCAGGAGTGCCGACGGCGAGGATGATCGCGCCACCCACCAGTCCGGTGAGGTCGTAGACCCGCTGCCGAGCCGATGCGGAGACCGGGTCGGCGCCCGACCACAGCCGGGCCGCACCGTACAGACCGGCCACCTCCATCAGCAGTGTGACCATCGAAAGCTGGTGCAGCAGACTGCCGATCCCCGGAGCGACGCCGCGCTCGAGCAGGACCAGCGTGGCGGTGCCCCACAGCAAGGCTCGATTGAGCAGCCGGTCGACGGCGGCGTGGTGCAGCACGATCAACCGTCCGAGGACGACCACCGCGACGAAGACGATCAGCGGTATCGCGATCGGCGCGGGGATCGGCGAGTTCACCGCCGCCGGTCGCGGAAGAACGTGCGGTGCAGCAGCGAATCGCGACGCGGTGGACGCATGGCGTGCAGCATCACCATGTCGGCGAAGGTCTCCGCGTCGCGCTCGCGCAGGGTGCCGTAGTCGGTGCGGCCGAGCACGTGGGCGATCGACTCGGGCGAGATCGAGGGCAGCAGGTCGGCGACCGCCGCCACCGTCGGCGTGCCCGCGGGCGGCTCACCGGGCCGGTGCTGCTCCGGGCCGTGCCCGAGCAACATGTGCCCGAGTTCGTGCACGATGATGTGCTCGGCATGCCATTCGGTGGTGTCCGCGCCGTAGACGATGACGTCGCTGTCCTGCTTCGCGATCCACAGGCCGCTGCCCGTGCCGCAACCGGTGCCGGCGAGCAGCGCGGTATCGATCGGCAACAGGCTGATGCTGCGACCACGGTGGGCCGCGACGGCATCGAGGTAGGTCTGCAGATTCCATGGGTGGGGTATCGGGAGGTCCCGGGTCAAGCTCCGGAACCGGGCCTGGATGGCCATGTGATCGGTCTCCTACAAAAGCTCAGTGGCCCATGTAGGGAAGCATGTTACCGACTCGGCGGCACCGATCCTTCGGTGCTCTGGATGATCCTGGCGAGCATGGCCCGATCGATGTTCGAACCGCGCAGCGCGACGCTGGCGACGTTCGCGTCGCGCATGGTGGCGAGGAGTTCGAGTTCCCGGTCGATCGCGTCCGCCGCGGGTCCGCGGGTGAGCAGATAGTCGGCCGCCACGCCGAAACTGCGCGCCACCGCCGCGAGGATCTCGACATCCGCTGTGGCGCCCGCGTTCCGGTCGTCGAACTCGCCGTCGCGCAGGCGCTCCAGGTAACCGGGCGGCACCGTGCGACCGAGGGATTCGCCGATCTGCTCGGCGACGGATTCGGTGCTGCGTTCCGGTGCGTTGCGCGGATGCACGACGGAGAACAGCCGATTGATCTTGTGGCTGAGGGTCAGCTCCGTGCGATTCGATCCGTGGTCGGTCATGGCTGCCTCGTCACTCGCCGTTTCGAACCGCTGTCGTGGCCAGGTTGGCCGCCAGCCAGCGTGCGCGGAATCGGGCTTCCGTCGCTGCATCGATATCCTCCGATCGACCGGCCAGCCAGCGGCGGTACCGGCGTTCCTGTAGCTCGTCGGGGTCGCTGGACTCCGCGGGGACCGCGAGCAAGTGCGCGAAGGCCATTTCCACCAGCGGATGCAACTGCTTGCCCGGTCCACCGTTGCGTTCGAGCATGGCGGTCGCGTAGCGCGCCGACAGCTTGGAGACCACTCGGTTGAGTTCCGCGATCGCGGCGACCACCGACGGGTCGGTGGTGCGGCCGTGCTCGACGGCGTCGTTGAGACTGCCCGATGCCGCGAGAAGGCCGGTCAGGTCGGAGATTTCGAAGCGGATCGCGTCCGGCCCCGCCACCACCGAGTCGCCCGCGCCGCGCGCGGAGTTCGCGGGTTCGTCGGCGGCGGGTACGCCGCCCGCGTAGGTGCGTGCGGCACTGCCCGGCAGCCATCGCAGCGGCGCGTCGAGCTTGTTCAGCGTCTGCATGCTGATGGTCGCTTCGCCGTCCTCGATCTTCCTGATGGTCGGCGCCGAAGGTCCCCCGAGGTCGCCGATCTGTAGCTGGGTAAGGCCGAGCTCGTCCCGGCGTTCTTTGATGATTCGCCCGAATCTCTTCTGCCGCGACAGCTCCGAAGGGCTATGCATAGTGCGTTCATGGTAAGCCGATGGGAGGCGCAAGGCAAACAAATAGAAACTATTTGGAAAGTTGGTCGAAAGTTTGTTACGGTTCTTTGCGTCGGATGACGGAGTGCATGCGACGGTTCCGGAACGGGCAGGGGCGTTCGCCGGGACGGGCGTCTCGGTCCGTCGCGCAACGGCGCGCGGCGGACCGGATCAGCGGCGGTGGAGGGGATCGTCGCTGCGTCGGGGTTCACCGTCGGCGAAGGGGGTCGACGGTGAACTTACTTTGAAGTAAGTTTGGTGGTCCCAGGCTTTCGAAAGGAAATCGCATGGCCACCAGAGCTGCTCGCCGTGCTGTGATCGTGTCCGGTGCGCGCACGCCGTTCCTGCGTGCGTTCACCGGATACACCCGGATGGACTCCATCGCGCTGGCCGACGCCGCGGTCCGTGGACTGCTGGAGCGCACCGGGCTGCCCGGCGCGGAAGTGGAGGCGATCGTGTGGGGCGGGGTCATCCTGCCCAGCGCGGCGCCGAACATCGCCCGCGAAGTCGCGTTGGACCTGGCGCTGGACCCGGGCTGTGAGGGCTACACCGTGACCAGGGCCTGCGCCTCCGGTCTCCAGGCGGTCACCTCGGCGGCGGCCGCGATCGAGCGGGGCGAATACGACGTCATGATCGCGGGCGGCAGCGATTCCACCTCCAACGCCGAGGTCAAGCTGCCGCAAAAGGTCGTGCACGCGGCGGCGCCGCTGGCGCTGGGCAAGCCGAAGCCGAAGGACTACTTGTCCGCGGTCGCGCGCTTGGCGCCGTTCACCGACCTGCTACCGAGCAGGCCCAAGATCGCCGAGCGCACCACCGGCGAGGTGATGGGCGAGTCGGCCGAGAAGATGGCTCGTATCCACGGCGTGAGCCGCGCGGACCAGGACGAGTTCGCCGCCCGCTCGCATCACCGCGCGGCGGCCGCCATCGACTCCGGCCGGTTCGATGACGAGGTGCTGCGGATCCGCACGCCCGAAGACGCGGAGATCCGGCGCGACGGTCTGGTGCGCGGCGACACCAGCGTCGCGAAACTGGCCGCGCTGAAACCGGTTTTCGCCGCCGACGGCAGCGTGACCGCTGGCAACGCCAGCCCGCTCACCGACGGTGCCGCCGCGGTGCTGCTGATGAGCGAAGAGAAAGCGCACGCCCTCGGATATCGGCCGCTGGCGGCGTTCCGGTCGTGGAGCTACGTGAGCGTCGACCCGGCCGATCAGGTGCTCATCGGGCCGGCCATCTCGATGCCACGCGCGCTGGAGAAAGCCGGAATGTCCTTGGCCGACGTCGATCTCGTGGATATCCACGAGGCCTTCGCCGCCCAGACATTGGCGGTGCTTACCGCACTGGCCAGCGACGAATGGGCCAAGACAAGGCTGGATCGCGATACCGCCGTCGGCGAGGTGGACGTCGACAAGCTGAACGTGCACGGCGGCTCGATCTCGCTCGGTCACCCGTTCGGCGCCACCGGGGCGCGCATGGTGACCACCATGGCCAACGAACTGACTCGCACGGGCAAGAACGCGGCCCTGCTCGGTATCTGCGCCGCGGGCGGCATCGGCGCATCGGCGGTGCTCGAACGCGTCTGAGGCGACTATAAGTGGCCCTGCCGGAGCCTCTCTCAGGCCTTGCCTGTGAAGCCCCGGCGCTTGCGCCCCTCGTCCGCGAGGATGCGCAGACAGGTCTGGTGCTTGGTCTCGCCGGGGACGCCTTCTCGACGCAGGCGCAACGTCGCCTGTGCCAGATCGATGCCCAGCTCGCTGGACAGCCGAACAGCATCGACATTGGCCATTGCACAAACCTCCTGGAACCGACGAAAACCACGATGAAGCGCACTGCGTAAGTGACAGTTTCGCCCTTGTCGTACCCAGTGGGGATCCGATTGAAGCATGAACGATCCGCACATTTGGGTAACGATGCGCGGAAGGTCAGCCCCGATAGGTCTCGCGGTGCACCGCGTCCGTGAGGGGTCTGCCCGCGCGCCAGCCGAAGCGCTCCAGATCCGGAATGCGCTGGAACTCGCGCACCGGCCCGACGCACAGCCAGGCGACCGTGCGGACGCCCTCCGGGAGGCCGATCAGATCGGACAGGAAACCGGGATCGTAGAACGACACCCACCCCACGCCGATGCCTTCGGCGGTGGCGGCCAGCCAAAGGTTCTGGATGGCGAGAACCGCGGAGTAGATACCGGTTTCGGGCACCGTGGCCCGGCCGAGCACCTGCGGCCCGCCGCGATCGTGGTCGTAGCAGACCACGATCCCGGTACCGCTCTCCGAAATGCCCTCGATCTTGATCGGCTCGAAGGTGGCGGCGCGCTCGGGTGGCAGCGCGTCGCGGAACTCGATGCGCTTCTGTGCCACGTGATCGGCGAACTCGCGCAGCGTCGCCGGCTCGCGGACCACCACGAAATCCCAGGGCTGCGAATTCCCGACGCTCGGCGCCCGGTGCGCGGCATCCAGCAGCCGCCACAGTGTCGCGTCGTCGACGAGTTCGCCGGTGAACTCCGCGCGTACGTCACGACGGCGCCGGATGGCCTCGTAGACGCTCAGAACTTCAGCATGCACCGCCCGAGTCAATCAAACCCGGCGAACTCGCCGCACACGGCGTGGGCTCCTGCGTCGCCGACCGACCGCGGCGTGGCGGCAGTGGAAGTCAGCGTGCCGCGGACACGCGGCGCCGGGCCAGCCGCCGCCGTCCCCCGGCGAGCGCGGTGCGCAGACCGCGGCGGCGGCCCGTCACCGGATCGATGGAGGCGGCGGTGTTGCCCCCGAACTTGCGTTCCGAGGCGGTCTCGGGCGCATCGTCGGCGGTGGCCCGCAGGTACTTGTTCGGCAACGCCAGTTTGAGGATGGTGCGCCACGCCTTGAAGTACTGCACCGGCAGCGAGCCGGTGGTGTAGGGCAGGTCGTACTTGTCGGCCAGCTCGCGCACCCGCACGGCGATGTCGGCGTACCGGTTGCTCGGCAGATCGGGGAACAGGTGGTGTTCGATCTGGTGGCTCAGATTGCCGGTCATGAAGTGCATGACCGGGCCGCCGGAGATGTTGGCGCTGCCGAGCATCTGGCGCAGGTACCACTGGCCGTGCGTTTCGCCGTCGATGTCGGCCTTGGTGAACTTCTCCGCCCCGTCGGGGAAGTGCCCGCAGAAGATCACCGCGTTGGACCAGATGTTGCGGATCGCGTTCGCGGCCAGGTTGGCCGTCAGCGTGGAGAAGAACGCGGGACCGGTGAGGGCGGGGAAGACCACGTAATCCTTGAGGACCTGCTTGCCCATCTTGGTGAGCGCCTCGTCGCGCTTGCGCTCGAACTCGGCCCGTTCGGGGGAACCGGGCTTGTACCGGCCCGCCACCAGTTTGCCCAGCTCCAGGTGCTGGATGGCGACGCCGTACTCGAAGAACAGCTGCAACAGCAGGTTGTAGACCGGGTTGCCCAGGTTGAACGGCTTCCAGCGCTGGTCGCGGGTCACCCGCAGCAGGCCGTAGCCGATGTCGTCGTCCATGCCGAGCACGTTGGTGTACTTGTGATGCAGGTAGTTGTGGGTGTGCTTCCAGTGCTTGGCCGCGCCGGTGTTGTCCCACTCCCACGAGCTGGAGTGGATCTCCGGATCGTTCATCCAGTCCCACTGCCCGTGCATGACGTTGTGCCCGATCTCCATGTTCTCGATGATCTTGGCGGTGGCGAGCAGTGCGACGCCTGCCAGCCACGCGGGGCGCTTCGGGCTCGCGAAGAGCACCGCACGGCCGCTGATCTCGAGAACGCGCTGCAACCGGATGACGTTGCGGATGTACTTCGCGTCGCGTGCGCCGCGCGAGGCTTCGATTTCCCGCCGGATCGCGTCGAATTCCGCGCCGAGTGCTTCCACGTCGGCCTCGGTGAGGTGCGCGTATTCCTTGACATCCGAGATCGCCATGCGGGTTACTTTACCGTAAGTTACGAAACCGTAGGTTGCGAGGTGCGTCGCACGGATGTGTCAAATACCTTATTGCTATCCCGGCTGTCGAATGGTAAGTTAGCGCGCCCTGCCCGGAAAGCGAAAACGCCTGTCCCGCTTCGCTTTTTCGCGCAGCGCCGCTTGTTCATGACGGGCCCGTTCCTGGAACGCGAGCTTGGCCTCGCGCAGCACCTGCCGCTCGTGTTCGGCCTTCTCCTGTAGGGCCGCCTTGGCCTCGCGGAGCATCTCCTTCTCCTGCCGCGCCTTCTCCCGCAGCGCGATCTTCGCCTCGTGCAGCGCCGAACGCAGGCCGCGCCGCTCGCCGGTCTCCGGATCGACGCGCAGCCAGTGCGTGGACTCCGCGCCGAGCGACGGCAGCGTGATACCGGCGAACTTGCGCTCCGAGGAGGTCTCCGGCGCGTTGTCGGCGGTGGCCTTGAGGAACCGGTCCGGCAGGGCCAGCTTGTGGATCGTGCGGAAGGCCAGCAAGTACTGCTTGCCCAGCGACCCGGTGGTGTAGGGCAGGTCGTACTTGTCGCACAGCTCGCGGACCCGTACCGCGATCTCCTGATACCGGTTGCTCGGCAGGTCGGGGAACAGATGATGCTCGATCTGGTAGCAGAGGTTGCCGCTCATGAACGCCATGGCGGGCCCCGCTTCGAAGTTCGCGCTGCCGAGCATCTGGCGCAGATACCACTCGCCGCTGGTCTCGTTCTCCAGCTGTTCGACGGTGAACTTCTCCGCGCCGTCGGGGAAGTGCCCGCAGAAGATCACCGCGTACGCCCACAGATTGCGCACCAGGTTCGCCATCGCGTTGGCCTTCAGCGTGTGCTTGAACGCCGGACCCGTCAGCGCGGGATGGATGAGGTAGTCCTTGGCCACCTGACGGCAGATCTTGCGGGCGAACTCCACGTTCGGACCGGAGGCGACCTCCCAGCGCGGGGTGTCCGACAGCTCCTTGTCGATGCTCCAGTCGTGCAGCGCGATGCCCCACTCGAAGGTCGCGGCGAGCAGCAGGTTCGCCAGCGGCTGCACCAGATGGATCGGCCGCCACTGCTCGTCCCGGGTCATCCGGAGGATGCCGAAACCGAGGTCCTCGTCCTTGCCCAGCACATTCGTGTAGGTGTGGTGGGAGTAGTTGTGCGCCCGGCGCCACTGCGCGGAGGGGCCGGTCATATCCCACTCCCACGAACTGGAGTGGATCTCCGGGTCGTTCATCCAGTCCCATTGCCCGTGGCTGACGTTGTGCCCGAGCTCCATGTTCTCGATGATCTTGGCCACCGACAGCATCGCGGTGCCTGCCAGCCAGGCCCAGCGGTTGCGGCTGCCGAACAGCACCGCCCGGGCGGCTACCTCGAGACCGCGTTGCGCCGCGATGGTGCGCCGGATGTACTTCGCGTCGCGCTCGCCGCGCGACAGCTCCACCGAACGCCGGATGGAATCGAGTTCCTGCCCCAGTGTCTCGATATCGGCCGCCGTGAGATGCGCGAACGCCTTGATGTCGGTGATGGCCACCGGGGTCCTTTCCCTACTCGATACACCTCGAGGGTACCTGCCGGACTAGACGTCCAGGGTGCAGTCGCCCGCCGCCGCCGAGATGCAGGTCTGCACCTTGTCGCCTTCGCGGCGCTCCTCACCGTTGCGCAGGTCGCGCGCGTGTCCGGAACTCAAGGTGACCACGCAGGTCTGGCAGATGCCCATCCGGCAGCCGAACGGCATCTGAACACCGGCGGACTCACCGGCCTCGAGCAGGCTGGTCGCGCCGTCGGCATCGACGCTGCGACCGGTCTTGCCGAAGGTGACCGTGCCGCCCGCACCGACCGCGGAGCGTTCGATCTCGAAGCGCTCCACGTGCAGCCGGTCCGACAGCCCCGCGTCGCGCCAGTGGTTCTCGATCTCGTCGAGCATTCCGGCCGGGCCGCACGCCCAGGTCTGGCGTTCCCGCCAGTCCGGGATCTCGGTATCGAGATCGGCGAGGGCGAACTTGCCCCGCTCGGCGGTGAGATGCAGGCGGGTGTCGAAGCCGGGATTGCGGTCGCGCAGCGCGCCCAGCTCCGCGCCGAACATCACGTCGTCGGAGGTGCGCGCGGAGTGCAGGTGCACCACGTCGGTGAACACCTCGCGGCGGTCCATCGCGCGCAGCATGGCGATCACCGGCGTGACGCCGCTGCCCGCGGTGAGGAACAGCACCTTCTCCGGCGGCGGGGACGGCAGTACGAAACCGCCCTGCGGGGCGGCGAGCCGGACGACGGTGCCGACCGGCACGCCGCTGACCAGGTGGCTGGACAGGAAGCCTTCCGGCATCGCCTTCACGGCGATGGAGATCAGCCGCTTGCCGCCGTGGCCGGGGTCGGACCAATTCGGCGGACAGGTCAGCGAATACGAGCGCCAATGCCAGCGGCCGTCCACCAGGATGCCGATGCCGATGTACTGGCCGGGCTGGTATTTGAAGTCGAAGCCCCATCCCGGCTGGATCACCAGCGTCGCGGAATCGGCGGTCTCCTTGCGTACCTCGACGATGCGTCCCCGCAGCTCGCGAGCCGACCACAGCGGGTTGGCCAGGTGCAGGTAGTCGTCGGGCAGCAGCGGTGTGGTCACGCGCGCAAAGGCTCCGCGCAGCACGTTCAGCTTGCCGCCGCGCTCGGCGACGCTCGCGGCGGGCGCCTCCAGCCACGCACGGACGCTTCGCACGGAGCTCCCAATTTTCGAACCCATCGCTGCCGTTGGTCTCCCTGTCGTCGGATGCGCGGGCCGCCGTCTCGCCGATCGGAGGCCTCGCCAGCAAGGTTACGGCATCGTAGGTTACGACGGCAGGTCAGTGGGGCGCCCGCCGCGGCGATTCAGAGGAGCTCGAGCAGAAACGGCAGCTCTTGGGCCGCGTACCAGGCCAATTGATGGTCCTCGGCGTCGCCGAGGACGAACTCTGCGTCGGTGTCGCCGAGATCGGCCGCGTCCACCACGTCGACGGCCTTGGCGACCTGTGGTTCGGCGTCGGCCAGGTCGACGTGCACCGAGGCGATCTGCTGGTAGCCGATCGGGCCCGCCAGCCGGACCACCGCGTCGTCGAGGTCGGGCCGCAGCTTCGCGCCGGTCACGTCGGCGGCGATCACCGCACGGCGGTAAACCGGGTTACCGCCCGCCGCCGGCGCGGCCTCGTCGTCGGAGTCCTCCGATCCGATCGCCTCGCGTTCGGCGGCCAGCAGTCGCAGCGAGGCGCGCGCGGCCTCGTTCATGGCGACTTCGCCGAGTTCCTCGTCGTCGCCGGAGGCGTAGGCCTCGCGCAGCGCGGGCGTCACCGCGAACGCGGTCCCGCCGACGGGGGCCAGCTCACGGTTGCCGACCAGATCGCGCAGCATCGGCACCGTGGCCGGGATGTAGACCCGCAGCTTCTTCTGATCAGACGCAGGCACCGAGCATCTCCTCCATGGAATCGCGCACCGCCGTGGCGAGCACGCCGATGTCGGCCATCGCGTCGCGGTCGGCGTTGAGACCGTAGAAGACACGCCCGTCGTAGGACGTGATCCCGATACTCGACGCCTGATTGCGCAGCAGTGGCGACACCGGGTACATCTCCAGCATCCGCGCGCCGCCGATGTACATCGGCGCTTGCGGACCCGGCGCGTTGGTGATCACCAGATTGAACGTGTGTTCTGCGAACGTACTCGCCGCTCGCACACTCATCGCATGCAGGCTGGCCGGAGCGAAACCGGCCAGGTGCACGAGCGTACGCGCGCGGACGCCGCGCCGCTGACGACCGTTGAGTTCGGAGGCGTGCGCGATGTGCGACAACCGCATCACCGGGTTCGGTTCGCCCACCGGCAGATCGATCAGGAACGACGACACCTCGCTCGCCGAGTGCGTCTGGTCGCCCTCGTTTCCCTCGACGTACACCGACATCGGCACCACAGCTCGCAGCGTGGTGGACTCGGTGAGCGCTTCCCCGCGCGACAGCAGCCAGTTGCGCAGAGCGCCGGTGACCACGGCGAGGATGGCGTCGTTGGTCGAGCAGCCGAACCGCTTGCGGATCGTCCGGTAATCCGCCAGGTCGGTGCGCACCACGTCGAAGCGCCGGTTTCGCGAGGTACGCGTGTTCAGGGGGCTGGCGGGCGCACCGGTCGCCGCGGTGCGCACGGCGGCGACCACCGACTCGACCGCCTTGCCCGCCGTCCCGACCACCGCGAACGCGCCCGCGCTCGCCTCCCGGGCGACCTCGAGGGCTTTGCGTGGCTGTGCGGCGAGGTGTGCGAGCGCGCCGACCAGCAGTTCCATCTCACCGGGTTCGCGCGGCGCGATCCAGTCGTCGCCGGCCAGTTCGCGGGGAGCGGGCCCCGCGTCGAGGATCACATGGCCGATCTCGAGCGCGGTGTCCCCGTCCACCAGGGCGGAATGCGTCTTGGTGAAGATGGCGCAGCGGCCGTCGGACAGCCGTTCGATCAGGTACATCTCCCACAGCGGCCGGGCCGGGTCCAAGGGGTGGGAGACGAGGCGGGCGACCAGGTCGTGCAGCTGTTCGTCGGTGCCGGGACCGGGCAGCGCCGAACGCCTGATGTGGTAGGTGATGTCGAAACGGCTGTCCTCGACCCAGACCGGCCGCCCCAGCGACAGCGGGATCTCCCGCACTTTGCGCCGGTATCTGGGTACTAGCGAGAGCCTGCTCTCGACGAGATCGACCAACCGGTCGTAGTCCAGGATCGGCGCGCCCGAGCTGTCGCCGGGATCGGTGTTCCGCACGATCGCGAGAGAGCCGATATGGATCGGGTTGCTACTCGACTCGAGCCGGTAGAAGGCCGTGTCTTGCGGCGTCAGTCTCGTGATCACGCTGCCCGGTACTCCTTTTCCCGATGCCGCCCCCGCTTCATTGTGCTGCCGCATCAACCGTTGCCCCGGCGGTTGTGGCATTTCTGATGAATTCCGTACACGTTTTTCCGCGCCGGGGGCCCATGACACGCTGGTCGACTCGAGTTCTGCGAACCGATTCGATCACAGGGCGGACCGGGATGCATGGCCGAACCATCCGGGTCGCCCGGCGGACACCTTCTCCAGCCGGGCGCGACCACTTCGTGGCAGGTCCACGCAGCGCCGCAGGCGCTGCACATCCAACAGACCATTACCATGGGGCATGCAGCGGATTCCGCGCAACCGCGTGGGCCGCACCGGCCCGGGGGCCGACGACACGATTTGACACACCGACCAGAGGACTGACGAGACCCGTGCCTGCGCTGACACTGACGAGGTTGCTACGGATTGGTGAGGGTCGCATTGTCAAGCGGCTCTCGCATTTCGCCGACCAGGTCCTCGCCCTCGAACCGGAGTACGAGGACCTCAGCGACCTGGAGCTACGGGCCAAAACCGACGAGTTCCGCGAGCGGTACGCCGAGATGGTCGAGGACGGCGAGACCGATCCGCTCGGCCAGCTGATGGCGGAGGCGTTCGCCGTCGCGCGGGAGGCGTCCTGGCGGGTGCTCAGCCAGAAGCACTACAAGGTGCAGATCATGGGCGGCGCCGCGCTGCACACCGGCAACATCGCCGAGATGAAGACCGGTGAGGGCAAGACCCTCACCTGTGTGCTGCCCGCCTACCTGAACGCGCTCAGCGGCGACGGCGTGCACGTCGTCACGGTGAACGACTACCTGGCCAAGCGCGACGCGGAGTGGATGGGCCGTGTGCACCGCTTCCTCGGCCTCGAGGTCGGCGTGATCCTGTCCGGCATGAGCCCCGCGCAGCGGCGGGTGGCCTACAACGCCGATATCACCTACGGCACGAACAACGAGTTCGGCTTCGACTACCTGCGTGACAACATGACGCACTCGCTCGACGACCTGGTGCAGCGCGGGCACAACTTCGCCATCGTCGACGAGGTCGACTCCATCCTCATCGACGAGGCGCGCACCCCGCTGATCATCTCCGGGCCCGCCGACGCCTCGTCGAAGTGGTACGCCGAGTTCGCGCGGATCGCGCCGCTGCTGAAGAAGGACCTGCACTACGAGGTCGACATCAAGAAGCGCACGATCGGCGTGCACGAGGCCGGCGTCGAGTTCGTCGAGGACCAACTCGGCATCGACAACCTCTACGAGGCCGCCAACTCGCCGCTGGTGAGCTACCTGAACAACGCCGTCAAGGCCAAGGAGCTCTACACCCGCGACAAGGACTACATCGTCCGCGACGGCGAGGTGATCATCGTCGACGAGTTCACCGGCCGCATCCTGGTCGGCCGCCGCTACAACGAGGGCATGCACCAGGCGATCGAGGCCAAGGAAGGGGTGGAGATCCAGCCGGAGAACCAGACCCTGGCCACCATCACCCTGCAGAACTATTTCCGCCTCTACGACAAGTTGTCCGGCATGACCGGTACCGCCGAGACCGAGGCCGCCGAGCTGCACCAGATCTACAGCCTCGGCGTGGTCCCCATCCCGACCAACAAGCCGATGATCCGCGCCGACCAGTCCGACCTGATCTACAAGACGGAGGAGGCCAAGTTCTCCGCCGTGGTCGACGACGTCACCGAGCGCCACGAGAACGGCCAGCCGGTGCTGATCGGCACCACCAGCGTCGAGCGCTCGGAGTACCTGTCCAAGCAGTTCACCAAGCGCGGCATTCCGCACAACGTGCTGAACGCGAAGTTCCACGAGAAGGAAGCGGAGATCATCGCCGAGGCGGGCCGGCCGGGCGCGGTGACCGTCGCGACGAACATGGCCGGCCGCGGTACCGACATCGTGCTCGGCGGCAACCCGGACATCATCGCCGACATCCTGCTGCGCAAGCAGGGGCTGGACCCGGTCGAGACGCCGGAGGAGTACGAGCGCGCCTGGCTGCCCACCCTGGACCAGGTCAAGGCCCAGACCGCCGAGGACGCCGAGTTGGTGCGCGAGGCGGGCGGCCTCTATGTGCTCGGCACCGAGCGGCACGAGTCGCGCCGCATCGACAACCAGCTGCGCGGCCGCTCCGGCCGACAGGGCGACCCGGGCGAGTCCCGCTTCTACCTGTCGCTGGGCGACGAGCTGATGCGCCGATTCAACGGCGCCGCGCTGGAAGCGATCATGACGCGGCTGAACCTGCCCGACGACGTGCCGATCGAGGCGAAGATGGTCTCCAAGGCCATCAAGAGCGCGCAGACGCAGGTCGAGCAGCAGAACTTCGAGATCCGCAAGAACGTCCTCAAGTACGACGAGGTGATGAACCAGCAGCGCACCGTCATCTACGGCGAGCGCGATCGGATCCTGCGCGGCGAGGACATGGAGGGCCAGGTCCAGAGCATGATCACCGATGTGATCACCGCCTACGTGGACGGCGCCACCGCCGAGGGCTATGTCGAGGACTGGGATCTGGAGAAGCTGTGGACGGCGCTGAAGACGCTGTACCCGGTGAGCCTGGACTACCGGGACCTGACCGGCGAGACCGAGGTCGGCGAGGCGGGCGAGCTCACGCGCGAGGAGTTGCTCGAGGCGCTGCTGGACGACGCGCACGACGCCTACGAGCGCCGCGAAGCCGAGATCGACGGCCTGGCGGGCGAGGGCAGCATGCGCAATCTGGAACGGCAGGTGCTGCTGTCGGTGCTCGACCGCAAGTGGCGTGAGCATCTCTACGAGATGGACTACCTCAAGGAGGGCATCGGCCTGCGGGCCATGGCGCAGCGCGACCCGTTGGTGGAGTACCAGCGCGAGGGCTTCGACATGTTCACCGCGATGCTCGACGGCCTCAAGGAGGAGTCGGTCGGCTTCCTGTTCAACCTGCAGGTCGAGGTGCAGCAGCCGCAGCCGGAAGGCGTCGCCGTCGGCCAGGGGCTTCGTTCGCCGGTGGGAGCGATGACCGCTCCGCGCCCGCTGCCCACCGAGGAGGCTCAGGTCGCCAACGGCCACGCCGCACCGGCGGCCCTGCGCGCCAGGGGTATCGATGACACCGCCCCGCGCGGGTTCAGCTACTCCGGCCCCGACGAGGGCGGCCGCGCCGCGGTACACAGCGACGCCGAGGAGTACGGCGTGGACGGTGGGCCGCAGCCCACCCGTCGCGAGCGCCGCGAGGCCGCCCGCGCGGAGGCGAAGGGACGTCGCGGCCCGAAGTCGCGCCGCCGTCACTGATCCGCTGAATCACGAAGGCGCTCAGGGTTTCCTGGGCGCCTTCGTTGTTTTCCGTATGTCGAAGCGTCTTCGCAAGGGGGATTTACCGTCGTGTCTGCGCGTTACCCCGAACTACACCCGAACGGTGGGCGAGTCAGGAGGACCACGACGGCCTGGCCCCGCCGACGAAGTTGGAGTGCTTCTGGATTCCGCTGACCGCCGCGCATGTGCTGCAAAGTGGGCAGAGCGCGATGATCGGTCGGCTTTTCGACTGAGTCTCGACGGCCTGCCGAGGCGATTACCAGGGATCGTTGGAGTTCAGGGCAACCAGCAGGCGGCGGATGGCCGCCACCCGGTGTTCCTTGCCCGGCAATTGATCCAGCGCGCATTCGGGATCGGCGGGCGGACCGAGATGGGTGCAGCCCCGCGGACAGTCCTCGATAGCGTCGGCGAGGTCGGTGAACGCGGCGATGACGTCGTCCGGCGTGATGTGCGCCAGACCGAACGACCGCACGCCCGGCGTGTCGATGACCCACCCGCCGCCGGGTAGCGGGAGCGCGACCGATTGGGTGGAGGTGTGCTTGCCCTTGCCCACCCCGGATACCTCGCCCACGGCCCGCTCCGCCTCCGGCACAAGGCGATTCACCAGCGTGGACTTGCCCACGCCGGAGTGGCCGATCAGCGCGGTGAGGTGATCGGTGAGCAGATCGAGTACCGGATCGAGCGGATCGTCGATGCCGCCGTAGACGATGGTGAGGTCGAGATCGTCGAAAGCGGCGGCGAATTCGGAATCGGCCGCCAGATCGTGTTTGGTCAAGCACAGAACCGGTTGCAGCCCACCGGCGTACGCGGCGACCATGGCGCGTTCCACGAAGCCGGTGCGCGGAGGCGGGTCGGCGAGCGCGACCACGATGAACAGCCGCTCCGCGTTGCCGACCACGATGCGCTCGAACGGATCGGTGTCGTCGGCGGTGCGGCGCAGCACCGTCCGGCGGTCGGCGACCCGGACGATGCGCGCGAGGGTATCCGGTCGCCCGGACAGGTCGCCGACCACGTCCACCTGGTCGCCGACCACGATCGGAGTGCGGCCCAATTCCCGGGCGCGCATCGCGACGATGCGGCGATCCGGATCGCCGCCGAGCACACATCCCCACCGGCCCCGGTCGACCGAGACCACCATGGCCGGCTCGGCGTCGCTGTGCTGCGGCCGGGTCTTGGTGCGGGGACGGGAGCTACGCCCCGGACGAACCCGGACATCGGATTCGTCGTAGCTGGACGCGGATCGTCGTCCCCGGCTCAGTGCGCCGCTCCTTCGTCGGATAGCGCGGGCGCGAGCATCTGCTCCCACAAAGCGACGAAGTTCGGCAGCGTCTTGGCCGTGGTCCCGATGTCCTCGATCTCGACGCCGGGCACCCGGAGGCCGAGAATGGCTCCCGCCGTGGCCATCCGGTGATCGGCGTAGGAGTGCCACCTGCCGCCGTGCAGTTCGGTGGGCACGATCTCCAGTCCGTCCTCGGTCTCGGTCACCTTGCCGCCGAGGCGGTTGATCTCGGTGGACAGCGCGGCCAGCCGGTCGGTCTCGTGCCCGCGCAGATGGGAGATGCCGCGCAGCACGGACGGGGAGTCGGCCAGCGCGGCCAGCGCGGCGACGGTGGGCGTCAGCTCACCTACGTCGTGCAGGTCGATATCGATGCCTGCGAGCCGGTCGGGGCCGTGCACGGTGAGCACGCCGTCGAAGATCCGCGCTTCCGCGCCCATCCGCACGAGGATCTCGCGGATGACGTCGCCCGGCTGGGTGGTCAGCCGCGGCCAGTGCGGGATGCTGACCGTGCCGCCCGTGATCGCGGCCGCGGCCAGGAACGGGGTGGCGTTGGACAGGTCCGGCTCGATCTCCCAGTCCACGGCGCGGATCGGCCCGTGCTCCACGGTCCAGGTCTGCGCCTTAAAGCTGTCCGCGGGCGCCTGCACCCGCACGTCGGCGCGCCGCAGCATCTCCACGGTCATCTCGATGTGCGGCATCGAGGGCAGCGCCTTGCCGTCGTGGTGCACCACCAGTCCCTCGTCGAAGCGCGCGGCCGACAGCAGCAGGCCCGAGACGAACTGCGACGACCCGGACGCGTCGATCGTCACGGTGCCGCCGCGCAGCGCGCCCTTGCCGTGCACGGTAAACGGCAGTGCGTCGCCGTCGATATCGGCGCCGAGCGAGCGCAGCGCGTCCAGGATCGTGCGCAGCGGCCGGATCCTGGCCTGTTCGTCACCGTCGAACGCGACATCGCCCGACGCCAGGGCGGCGACCGGCGGCAGGAAGCGCATCACCGTGCCGGCGAGCCCGCAGTCGACCGTGCCGCCGCCCAACGGCGCCGGGGTGACGGTCAACGTGTCGCCCGCGCCCTCGATGCCCGCACCGAGCGCGCGCAGCGCGGCGATCATCAGGTTCGTGTCCCGGCTGCGCAGCGCACCGGTGATGGTGGACGGACCGTCGGCCAGTGCGGCCAGGATGAGCGCCCGGTTCGTGATCGATTTCGATCCGGGCAGGGTCACGGTCGCGTGTACGGGGACCTCGACATGGGGCGCTGGCCAGAAGTTCACTCGTCCATCATCACACGGTGCTAGTTTTCCAGCGCCTGCGGCGCTGGGTGTTCGCGGCCCTCTTGTGGCGCGCGTGTGCGCGCCCGCCGCTTGCTCCTTCGTCGCATACGCGGCGGCCGTGCACACGCGAGCCGGGCCGCGAACGGGCGGATGCTCGGTCTCGCTTCGCTCGAAACCGGGAGTTGCGGTGCGCTGGGAGCGTAGGTGTCGGAGCTTGCTATCGAGTGCATGCCGTTTGTTGTGGCCCGGCACCGGCTCAGTCCGACTGCCGCTTGTTCCTTTGTCGCCTGCTGTGCTGGTGTTCGCGGCTGCTTGGTGGCTCGCCGGCACCGATCGGCGGGTGTCACCTACGGCACGGGCCGGGTGCTCGACGAGGTCGAGTGCCCGGCCCGTGCCGTAGGATTCCTACTTGTGCCGTCCGTGCAGGAACGGGACGAGCTTGCGCAGCAGCTTCATCGTGGAGTCGGTGCGGCTGTAGCTCAGCAGCGCCATACCGGGAACGGTGAAGCGCTGCACCGCGATCGAGTGCGGACGGGTGAACTCGCGCAGACCCGGTTCGCCGTGGATGCGGCCGATGCCGGAATCGCCGACGCCGCCGAAGGGCAGGCCGGGGATGGCGGCGAAGGCGAGCACCGAGTTCACCGAGGTGGCGCCGACGCGCAGCCTGCGCGCGATGTCCAGGCCGTTCTTCTTCGAGTAGACCGCCGAGGACAGGCCGTATTTGGAGTTGTTGGCCAGTTCCACCGCCTCGTCGACGCCGTCGACGGTGCGGATGGTGATGGTCGGGCCGAAGGTCTCCTCGGCCACCGCCTCGGAGTTCTCGTCCACGTCGACCAGTACGACCGGTTCGATGAACGGCGCCTTGACCGACTCGGGGCCGCCGAGCACCGCGGTGCCGCCGTTCTTCAGCGCGTCGTCGATATGACGGCGCACGATGTCGATCTGGCTCGGCATGGTCATCGGGCCGTAGGCGGCCTTGTCGCCGGAGCCGGGCTTGATGTCGGTGAGGATGCGCTTGACCTCCGCGACGAACTCCTCGCGCACCGAGCGGTCGACGTAGACCCGCTCGACGCCCGCGCAGGTCTGACCGCTGTTGGCGGTGGCGCCCCAAGCGACCGCGTCCGCCGCGGCCTTGATGTCGGCGTCGGCGGCGACGATCACCGCGTCCTTGCCGCCGCATTCCAGCAGCACGGGGGTGAGCCGTTCGGCGGCGGCGGCCATGATCCGCTTACCCGTGGCGGTGGAGCCGGTGAACGCGATTTTGTCGACGTCCGAGCGGACCAGCGCCGCACCCGTGGCGCCATACCCGTTGATCGTGCTGAACACGCCCTCGGGCAGTTCACGATTGGCTTCGGCGAAAGCGTCGGCGAGGAAATTGCCGATGCCGGTGGAGTACTCGCTCGGCTTGAACACGACGGTGTTGCCCGCGGCCAGCGCGTAGGCGATGGAACCGTTCGGTGTGTAGACCGGGTAGTTCCACGGGCCGATCACGCCGACGACGCCGAGCGGGCGCTGCTCGAGCCGGGCGCTGAAGTTCGACATCAGCGCGCCAGGGGAGACCCGCTTGGGGCCGAGCACCTTCTTGGCGTTCTTGGCCGCCCAGGAGATGTGCTCGAGCGCGAGCATCAATTCCAGGAAGGCGTCGTCGAGCGGCTTGCCGTTCTCCGCGTGGATCAGGGCGCAGAATTCCTCCGATTTCTGCACCAGCTTGCTCGACCAGCGCAGCAGATGCGTGCGCCGCTCATCGAAACTCAGCGCGCCCCAGGTGGCGGCCGCTGCGCGAGCCTTGGCGACCGCGGCGGCCACCGCGGCGTCGTCGGCGATGACGTGCGTGCCGATCACCTCGCCTGTCGCCGGATTGACCGACGTCAGTGCCGTGTCGTGATCGGCCGGTTTGGTGTCGGTGGATGTCACAGTGGTTCTCCTCTTGCCGTCTGCGGTCGACGGTCGATGCGCATGTCCGAGTGGACGGGCAGCCCGTCCTCCGATGAGAGAATGCTATGCCACAACTCTCAACAGGTCACCAGCTATGCACCAATTGTCCCCGACGCTGTCGGTGGCGAGTGGGACTATCGGGATATGTGCGGACGATATGCGACCACGACCAATCCCGGCAGGCTCGCGGTGGAGTTGGATGCGCTCGACGAGACCGGCGCGGCCGACGAGAGCTCGTTCACCAATTACAACGTCGCTCCGACGACGCAGGTGCTCACCGTGGTCGAGCGGCACGACCGAGACCACGAAGACGACGACCCGAAACTGCGTATCCGGCGCATGCGCTGGGGCCTGATCCCGGTATGGACCAAAGCGGCCGAGCCCGGTGTACCGGTCAAAGGCAAACCGCTGTTCAACGCCCGCGCCGACAAGGCCGCCACCACGCCGTCCTTCCGTGACGCGGTGAAGTCCCGGCGCTGCCTGGTGCCGATGGACGGCTGGTACGAGTGGGTCGTCGAGCCGAACGGCGAGAAAGGCAAAGCCGCCAAGCATCCCTACTACATGGCCAACGCGGACGGTTCCCGTCTCTACATGGCAGGCCTGTGGTCGGTCTGGCGCGACCGGTCGCAACCGGAGAGCCGACCGCTGCTGTCGTGCACCATCCTCACCACCGACGCGGTCGGCGACCTCACCCGCATCCACGACCGGATGCCGCTGCCCATGCCACGGGAACACTGGGACGCGTGGCTGGACCCGGATCACCCGGCCCCGGCGAGCCTGCTGGAGACGCCGTCCGAGGAGACGGTCGCCGCCATCGTGCCCCGCCCGGTCCCATCCCTGGTCAACAGCGTCCGCAACAACGGCCCCGAACTGCTCGCCCCGGTGGACGATCAAAAGGAAAAGGAAGCAGAGCAGATCACCTTGCTGTGAGCGCCGGCTACCCCACCGCCGGATCCCGCGCCGCCGCAGGCACATGGGGCGTGCCGTGCTGGATCGGCGTGCAATCGGACATCCGCACCGCTTGAATCTCCACCACGAACGAGCGCCCGGGTCCGGCAACGGAATGGCTTGCTGCGCCCTGGTGATGGCGGCCGTGGCTCGTCCGCAGTCGGCTCAACGCGTCCGAGCGGCTGCCGCGTTCGCGGCCCGGCTCGTGTCCGAGTGGCCGCCGCGTAGGCGACGAAGGAGCAAGCGGCGGTCACTCGGACACGAGCCATAAAGGGGCCGCGAACACGCAGCGCCGAAGGCGCTGCAAAAATCACAGACTGCACTTGACGCTGGGTGAAGCGATATTCAAGCCGCACTTGATGATTCCGGCGACCAAGTCGATCAGCTTGGTGGTGACATTGCCGCTGAGCTTCTCGGCTTTCCCGGACTTGTCGTCGCTCTTCGAACCCTGACCGCCGAAGTCGAACACGGAATCGCTGACCTGCGTGATCTGCGGGCTGTCCGGCGCGGCGGCTGCCTCGGGGGCGAGGAGCGTTACCGAACCGAGAGCCAAGACGAGAGCTCCGAACAACGCGACGATCACGGTGCGCACACGCTGCTGCGTAGACATTCGCATCACATCCTCGAGTCGGGTCTATCTGGCCAGTTCAGTAACGCACAGATCGCGGCGATCGTGGCGGAATTACGCGGATGTCACGGGCGCGGTCACCGCGGCGGTCAGCCGGATCAGGTCGGCGGGCGCGAGCTCGATCTCCAGTCCGCGCCGTCCGGCGCTGCACAGCATCCGGTCCCAGGCCAACGCCGAGTCGTCGACCACGGTGGGCAGCCGTTTGCGCTGACCGAGCGGGGAGATGCCGCCGAGGACGTATCCGGTCGTCTTCTCCGCTCGCGTCTTGTCCGCCATGCTCGCCTTCGACGCGCCCAGCGCCGCCGCCGCGGCTTTGAGCGACAACGTGTTCGGCACCGGAAGCACGGCCACCGCGAGCGCGCCGGTGGCCAATTCGATGACCAGGGTCTTGAAGATCTGCTCGGCCGCGACCCCGAGTTCGGCGCCCAGCGCGTCGACCGCCTCGGTGCCGTAGGAGTCGGAGCGCGGATCGTGCTTGTAGGCGTGCACGCGATGGGACACCTTCGCCTGGGTCAACGCGCGGATCGCGGGAGTCGAGCCTGCTGCCATGGGCCAAACCCTAACGGCGGCTGTGACCCTGCCCGCAACGGGATTTCCTGCGAATTCGCCGGGAGCCGGTGGCGGTGGGAACACCGGACGCGTCGCGCATGTTGTAGCCGGTACACCGCGCTCGGAATGATTTCCACCGCGTGAGCAGGCCCTATGGAGACGTGAAGGAGATGCCTGTGCCCGTGCTGCTCGATGACCGCCCGGTAGGGACCGACGTGTCCCCGACCGACGGCGGATTCTCCTTCGATGTGCCGATGCCGGTAGATTTGGCAGGTACGGCGATCGAAGGGACAGGTGTGACGAGCGACGATGACGTGGCGGCCGACGATGTCGCCGCCGTCGACGATGCCGAGCTGGCGCAGCGGTTCGAACGGGACGCGCTCCCGCTGCTCGACCAGCTCTACGGCGCCGCGCTGCGCATGACCAGGAACCCGGCGGATGCCGAGGACCTAGTCCAGGAGACCTACGTGAAGGCCTACCAGGGCTTCAAGTCGTTCCGGGAGGGCACCAATCTGCGTGCCTGGCTGTACCGGATCCTGACCAACACCTACATCAACTCCTACCGCAAGAAGCAGCGCCAGCCCGCGCAGTATCCGACCGACGAGATCACCGACTGGCAGCTGGCGGCGACCGCCGAGCACACGTCGCAGGGGCTGCGCTCGGCCGAGGTCGAGGCGCTGGACGCGCTACCGGACGACGACATCAAGGCCGCGTTGCAGGAACTCCCTGAGGAGTTCCGCATGGCGGTGTACTACGCCGACGTCGAGGGTTTCCCGTACAAGGAAATCGCCGACATCATGGGCACTCCCATCGGTACGGTGATGTCCCGGCTGCACCGCGGCCGGAAGCAACTGAAGGGTTTGCTCGCCGATGTCGCGCGCGAGCGTGGATTCAACCGTTCGGGGGAACGCCAGGAGGTCAAGCAGTGAGTACCGAGCGGGACCCCGACATGGAGCTCGACTGCACGGCGGTGCTCGCCGACGTGTGGCTGATGCTGGACGGCGAGTGCGACGACGCGACTCGGGAACGATTGCAGCACCACATGGAGCACTGCAGTCCGTGTATCGAGGCCTACGGCATCGAGGAGAAGGTCAAGAGCCTGCTCAGCCGCAAATGTGGCGGTGATCGCGCACCCGAGTCGCTGCGTGAGCGCCTGACCATCGAGATCCGCCGGACGACCGTGACCACGGAGACTTCGGTCGAGACCTCCGACTGAAGAAGGCGGAGGTACGATCGCCGATCCGCGAAACGCGAGCGGCACGCCTTCCTGCTGGAAGTGCGTGCCGCTTCGTGCTTGCGGGCCGAGCGTAGCGCTCAGGCGTTGGGCCGCTTGCCGTGGTTGGCCGCGTTTCCCTTGCGGCTACGCTTCTTACGTCCGCGCTTACCCATGAGTAGTCTCCCTTCTGATTGAAGGCCATTCTTTCACGTGTGGTTGGCTGTACCGTCAGCGGATGCAGGCCAACGAGGATATGGGGTGTCATGGCTGAGCAAGTACTCGCCGAGCTGGTGTCGGTCGTCTACCAGGTGGTCGCCGAGGAAGGTGACGAAGTCCAGGAGGGCGACACCCTGGTGATCCTCGAGTCGATGAAAATGGAGATCCCGGTGGTCGCGGAGTCCAGTGGCACGGTGACCTCGATCGGTGTCAAGGAAGGCGACGCGATCAAGGCGGGCCACCTCATCGCGGTCATCTCCTGATCGATTGCGGCGGTAGATCTGCATGGCGACACTGAGCGAGCTGCTGGCCGAGCACACCGACCTACCCGGCGTCGCCGTGGATCATCTGCAGCGCGTGGTGGGCGATTGGCAGTTGCTGTCCGATCTGTCCTTCGCCGATCTGCTGCTGTGGGTCGGTGCGGGACCGGTGACGGACGGCGCGGACATCGTCTGCGTCGCGCAGTGCCGTCCCACCACCGCGCCCACCGTGCACCAGGAGGACCTGGTGGGCACGGTCGCGCTGCGGACCGACCATCCGCAGGTGTTCGAGGCGCTGCTCACCGGCGAGACCGTACGAGCCGACAGCGAGGTCGAGGCCTCCGGCGTCTATCACCCGCATCCGGTGCCCGCGGTCCGCGAGGCCATACCGGTGCGCTGCGGCGACGACGTGATCGCGGTGCTGAGCAGGGACACCGATCGGCAACGCTCCCGGGTGCGCAGTCAGCTGGAGAGCGCCTACGTGGCGTGCGCGGACGATCTGTGCCAGATGATCGCCGACGGCACCTTCCCGACCACCGAGGATCGCGCGGCCACCCATTCCAGCCCGCGCGCGGGGGACGGATTCATCCGGCTCGACACCGAGGGCATCGTCGTCTACGCCAGCCCGAACGCGCTGTCGGCCTACCACCGGATGGGTTTGCAGGCCGACTTGGCAGGCCAGGATCTCGCCGTCACCACCCGTTCGCTGATCACCGACCCGTTCGATGCCCAGGAAGTGGTCGGCGACATCCAAGCCGCCCTGGCCGGGCGGACCGGACGCCGGATGGAGGTGGAGGCGCGCGGAGCCACCGTGCTGCTGCGCACCCTCGTGTTGCGCCCGCACGGTGAGCTGGCCGGCGCCGCGGTGCTCGTCCGCGACGTCACCGAGGTCAAGCGGCGCGATCGCGCGCTGCTGAGCAAGGACGCCACCATCCGGGAGATCCACCACCGGGTCAAGAACAACTTGCAGACCGTCGCCGCGCTGCTGCGCCTGCAGGCTCGCCGCACCGAGAACGAGGAGGCGCAGGTCGCGCTCACCGAATCGGTGCGCAGGGTCACCTCCATCGCCTCGGTGCACGAGATGCTGTCGATGTCGGTGGACGAAGAGGTCGATCTCGACGAGGTCGTGGACCGGCTGCTGCCGATCATGGCCGACGTGGCCACGGTGCACACCACGCGCATCAAGGTGCGCCGCGCCGGTTCGCTCGGCGTCTTCTCCGCCGAACGCGCCACCCCCTTGGTGATGGTGCTCACCGAACTGGTGCAGAACGCCATCGAGCATGCCTTCGACTCGGGCGAAAACGGCACGGTGACAATCCGTTCCGAGCGTTCGGCCCGCTGGCTCGACGTGATCATCAGCGATGACGGCCGCGGTCTGCCGCCCGGGTTCAGCCTGGAATCCTCCGATCGGCTCGGCCTCCAGATCGTCCGCACCTTGGTGACCGCCGAACTCGGCGGCTCCATCGGCCTGCACCCCGGCGCCGACATCGGTACCGATGCCGTCCTTCGCGTTCCGCTGGGCCGACGTTCCGGCCGCTGACCAGTGCGTTCGGGCCGTGAGCTGCGGCTCGCGTTGATCATCGCGTCAAGTCGTGCCGGGCAGCGCCGTAGTTTCGATAGCCGGGAGCGGGCGGTGCCGGATCCGTCGCCCGCGCTATCGGTCGTGCCCGCTGCGCGCTGTTGCTCGGATGTCGCGGAAAGGCCATTCTCGGACGCGGTGTGCGGCTTGCGGCACGGTTACTTCCCGAATGTCCGCAACGAGTGGAATGCGAGGTGTCGCACTGATTCGCGACCGTCCCAACCCGCTTGGAAACCAACCACTTTCCCACAAGTTCCGCTCGTCCGCGAGTCGAACCGCGGCCCGCGCCGCGCTCTGATCCGCGCTGCCGATATTGCCGTCTGGCGAACCGCATTGGTCGGCTTCCGGATTCGTCGCGAAGCGAGACCGGTCATTTCCAGTTCGCGGACGAGCGTGCAAAAACAACACAGCCCGGCACCTTTGGGTGCCGGGCTGAAATGCGTTACCGGGCCGGGCTGAATGGCCCGGTAAGGCCGGTCGTCTGGAGATCAGACGACGGTGCGGGTGCGGGTGCGCGCGTTGCGACGCTTGAGCGCGCGGCGCTCGTCCTCGCTCATACCACCCCACACGCCGGCGTCTTGTCCGGACTTCAGGGCCCAGGACAGGCAGTCGGCGGTTACGGGGCAGCGAGCGCAGACCAGCTTGGCATCGGCAATCTGCGCGAGCGCCGGACCACTGTTACCCACGGGGAAAAACAGCTCGGGGTCCTCATCGCGACAGATGGCCTTGTGGCGCCAGTCCATTCCTCTGCTCCTTTGCTGGGCGCCGCGCAGGGCGCCGATGGTTTGTGGTTCGTTCACTTGTGCGACTCGAATGTTTCCGCACGGTTGCTTGTGAATGCTTTCACGAACACCGTAGATGTCAATAGGCACGCGGTGCACCGTGGGGAAGCTCACGCTCTGAAGGCCCCCGCTGTGGGGAAGCCTGCCCGGTCCTTTGTACTCGCTCTATCGGGATTTCGCAGCACTAACCGCGATGTTTTTCCCGGTGTTTCGCCGCTCAGCGCGGTCTCGGCGCGACGACGGCCAGGACATCGGGCACGGCAGTGAAATCCACCACGTTGCGCTTCCCGATGAAGTCGCCATCGATTTGCAGGCCGATCGGTTCTTTGGACTCGATTCGTACGGCGGGAACGTCGTCTTCGCGAAATAAATTGCGGGACTTGGGATTCCCGTTGGCCGCCAGGAGCTGGCGCGCGAGCAGGAGCGTCGGGAGGACGGCCATGGAGCGCACCGCAAACACTCCGAGGCCCGTTTCGAACCGGGTGCCGGGGTTGGTGTGCACCGGCGTGGCATTCAGATATGTCCACGGTGTGGTGTTGGTAACGAAGGCGTAATGCACCTCGTCCACGGGCTCCCGGCCGGGAATTTCGACCCGAACGCCGGGTTCCTTGCGCTTTGCCCGGAAGAATTGTCGCACTGTTGTTCGAACATAGCGTGCCGGAGTGGCGGCGCGGCCGCGGGCGCGGCTCGCGTCGATCGCCTCGCAGACGTCGGCGTCGAGTCCGACGCCTGCGCTGAAGCAGAACCAGCGGTCGTCGGCCAGCCCGAGACCGATCCGGCGATCGGCGTCCAGCGTGAGCAGGTCGATGAGCTGGTTGGTCGCGGTCACCGGGTCGGGGGAGATGCCGAGCGCCCTGGCGAAGACGTTGGCCGAGCCGCCCGGGATCACGCCCAGGCGTGGCAACCACGCTTGACCGTCGTCGAGGACGGGCAGCGGCAGGAAGCCGTTGACGGTCTCGTTGACCGTCCCATCGCCACCGTGCACGACGATCAGGTCCATCTCGTTCGTGGCTGCCCATTGGGCCAGTTCCGCGGCGTGGCCGCGATGCTGGGTATGCGCAACGGTCAGCTGAGTGCGGCTCTCCAACGCGTGCGCGAGTAGGTCCCGGGTCGCCGGTGTGGTCGAGGTGGCATTCGGGTTCACGATCAGCAGCGTCCGCACGATGGCAGCCTAGTTGGCGGCCGACCGGCCCTGGAAAAGCGGCGAGCGATGCGCCGGATGCCGTTGCCCGGCATACGCCAGGACGATGACGCGGACCAGCGGGGTCGTAGGCTTGCCGCGTGAACGAGCGTCAGCAAGGAAAGCGAGGACACCGTGCGCTGCGGCGCACGACGGAGCCGAGCGAGGCGCGATCGTGAGCGACAAGAGCGCGGCCGCGGGAACGGCGCCGACGACGGTGCGGGCGGCCGGTGGATTGGTGACGCTCGAAGGCGTCGTCGCCGTCGGCTTCGCGATCGTGCTGGTGGTGCGGGGACTGCTCGGGCACGACCAGTCCGCGACCAGCGGCTACGGCACGGCGGCCTGGTTCGGCATCCTCGGCGGGGCGGTGCTGGCCGCAGGCATCGGGCTCCTGCTGGGGAAACGCTGGGGTCGCGCCATCGCCGTCATCGCGCAGCTGCTGTTGCTCCCGGTCACCTGGTCGCTGCTCACCGACTCGCATCAGCCGGTCTACGGCACGGTGCTCGGGGTGGTCGCGGTCGCCGCGCTGGTGCTGCTGTTCGCGCCGCCGTCCACCCGCTGGATGGCGCAGGACTACGGCGTCGAACCGGAATAGTTCCCGGTGGCCGTGCGCAGCGCCGCGCGGCAGAGGTGGTCGGCGTGCCGGGTGGTCTCCGGTAGCCGGTAGCGCGGGGTCAGTGCCAGCACCTGTGCGCAGGCGGTGTCGAGGTCGATGCGGTGCCCCACGGAGACGAACACCGGCTTGACGCCGGTTCTGGTGCGCAACGCCCGTCCCACCACCGCTCCGTCGATGGTGATGTCGGTGGCCGCGCCGCGTTGCGGGCCCGGTTCGGCGTAATCGCCCCACACCGTCTTCGCCACGCCGATCGTCGGCACGCCGGTGAGCAGTCCGAGATGGCAGGCGAGGCCGAAGCGGCGCGGATGGGCGAGTCCCTGGCCGTCGCAGACCAGCAGATCCGGTGCGCTGTCGAGCTTTTCGAGCGCGGCGAGGGTGGCCGGGATCTCCCGGAAAGCCAGCAGGCTGGGCACGTACGGGAAATCGGCGACGCCGTGCGCGACCGCGGAGGCGACCGGTCGCAGGGTGTCCGCCGCCAAGACGACGACGGCCGTGGCCACGGCGCCGGTGTCGTCGTAGGCCGAGTCGAGTCCGGCCATCGTGCGGAATCGGGTACCGGGCGGGGTGACCGGAGTGACCAGCGGCCGCAATTCGTCCTGCAGGGCCATGGCCGATTCGGCAGTGGTGGGCCAGGACGCGAGATCGAGCGGGGGGAACCAGGACATCCGCGCTACCGCGCGTCGGCGGCCAGCTTGCCGAGCGCGTCGCCGGCCAGCCGATAGCCCAGCCATTCGTCCTGGGCTACGGCGCCGATCGATTCGTAGAAGTCGATCGAGGGCTTGTTCCAGGTCAGCACTGCCCAGGAGACGCGGCTGTAGCCGTGCTCGACCGCTTCCTTCGCCAGGGCTGTGAGCAGGGCCTTGCCGTAGCCCTTGCCCCTGGTCTCCGGCCGGACGTAGAGGTCCTCCAGGTAGATGCCGTGCACGCCGTCCCAGGTGGAGAAGTTGAGGAACCAGATGGCGCAGCCGAGCAGCCTCGACTCGTCCGCCACCACGTGCGCGAACACCTTCGGTTCCGCGCCGAACAGCGCGGAGCGCAGCTGCTCGGCGGTGACCGTGCACTCGTGCCGTGCCTTCTCGTAATCGGCGAGGTCGTAGATGAGGTCGACCAGGCCCGGCACGTCGGACGGGACGGCGCGGCGCAGGACGGCGGCGCCGAGGTCGACGGCGCCGAGGTCGACGGCGCCGAGGTCGACGGCGGTGGGGTCGGTGGCAGGTCGGGTCACAGTGACGCTCCGTTGTGTACCAGGTTGTGCGTGCGAATCGTGCGCGCGTCGTGTTCGTAGCCGAGCACGGTCAGCGCGCCGGTCGACATGGCGAATCGGCGGCCCTCCCGGACGTCGAATTCGGCCCAGCGGGCGATCAGCGCGCGGGAGAAGTGGCCGTGCCCCACCAGCACGATATCCCGCTCCGGCAGCGCGGGCGCCACGTCGGCCAGCACTCGGTCGGCGCGCTCGCGCACCTGCTGTGCGGTCTCACCGTCCGGGACCGGGCCGGTCCAGATGGTCCATCCGGGCGCGGACTCGCGGATCTGCGGGGTGGTCAATCCCTCGTAGGCGCCGTAGTCCCATTCGGCGAGGTCGTCGTCGACCACGGCGCCGGTGAGCCCGGCCAGCTCCGCGGTGTGCATCGCCCGTAGTCGGGGGCTGGTGCGCACCAACGGATTCCGCAATTTCAGCGTGGCGAGCAACTCGCCTGCCGTCCTGGCCTGTTCTTCGCCGCGCTCGGTGAGCGGGAGATCGGTGCGGCCGGTGTGCCGCCGCTGTGTTGACCAGCTGGTCTCGCCGTGCCGAAGCAGCACAACGCGGGCATCGTCGAGTGCGGACATGCCTCCATGATGGTCCACCGTTGATCATGGAGCGGCACTGTGGTCTCCCCGCGACGGTGACGAAGCGGACTACGATCCTGTCGGCCGCTCGATCTCGAGCACTGTCAGCGGCACCGGCCGCCAGACCTCGGCCTGGTAGTTCGCGAGCAACGGATCGCTCGTGGTCACCCATTGCGAGCTCGTCGTAGTCGGCCTTCCGCGCCGTGCACCGGCAGGTGGTCGATTTCAGCTCGATGGTGACGTCGGAGCTCGGCGGCACCAATAGATTCGCCGCGTGCCTCAGCCGAAGGCGTGCAATTCTCCGTCGCGCAGTTCCAGCACGGTGCTCCCGATCACGGTGAGCGAGATCGGGTTTCCGGTATAGCCGGGCCGGTCCACCGGAATCCGACCGGTTTCGGTTCCCGTGGCCGGATCGAGGACGGCGAGCGCGCCGGTGGTCGGCAGCAGCAGTTTGCCCGCCATCAGCGCGGGCGACCCGAGCGTGCCGCCCGCGGTCCACAGCGGGTCGAAAGTGCTGCCGTTCAAAGCGATCACGCTGTTCCCGGTGAAGACCAGATAGGCCGATCCGATGCGCGTGGTCGTGGCCGTCTGGCTCAGCGGTGCCGAAAGCTGATGCACCACAACGGCGTTGCCGTTCCCGTCATAGACGGCCAAGCGAGGCGGTACCGGCTCGGCGCCGGTCGCGGCGGGGAAGTAGAGCACGATGCGGTTGTCGGAGACCGCGAGCACCCGTGCTTCCGTGGAATCCGACCCGGGACCGGTCAATACGTGCGAGCCGAACTCCTCCGGCACCGTGTTGTCTTTGGGAGCCGGGTTGAGCACCGTCAGCCGCTCGGCCGGGTCGGTGGGGCAGCGTTCCAGCACGGCGAGCCGAGACGGACTGGAACCCGACGACAGCAGCGTGCACCCTTTGCGCGGCTGCGTCCTGACGTTCACCGGGGCGTCGACGAAGCCGTACTCCACGGTGCGCACCAGATCCGAACGCCACATCTCCAGTCGCTGCGGCCCCTGCGCCAGCAGGTAGGTGCCGTCGGCCGACAGCCGCACCTCCCGGTCCATGTAGCTGCTGCGCGCGGTGCGGCGGGCGCCGCTGTCGCCGGCCAGCATGGTGGCCTGGCTGCAGCCGCGCTCGTCGCGGTAGACCGCGATCACCATGCCGTACTGGCCCTCGACCCCGCACAGCGGCAAGTCCCGCCGGTACTTCCAGAGTTGATCGCCGGTGCGTGGGTCGCGGCCGGTGACCGTGTCGTCGTCGCCGGTCACCGCGACTCCGCCGGACACCAGCGCCCGCGTGATCGCACGGTCGGGCGCGTGCCACACCTCACGCAGCGCGGTCGGCAGCTGATCGGCCGCGACCGGGGTCGGCACCGTGGACGACGCGGTCACCGATTCGGTGCCGTGCGCGTCGCCGCGCACCCACACCACGGCTGCCGCGATCACGACGAGAACCGCGATCGCGACTGCGGAGATGATATCGGCGCGCGTCCGCCGCTCGGGTGCGAGCACGAATGCGAGACTAGCCGATCCGGGCGGTCAGGCCGACGCGGCGGCCGCGGGCTCGGCCGCGCTCCCGGCGTCCTCCGCCGCGACGTCTCCTTCGCTCGACCGACGCCGCCTGCGCCTGCGGCGAGCGGGACGGTCGGTCGTGTCGGTCCCCTCGGCGGCGCCGTGGTCGTCCGAGGCCTCTGGGCTCGACTCGTCGGTGGCGGCGCTGTCGGCGGTGTCGCCGGTCGCCTTGCGCCGCCTGCGCCTGCGGCGGGCGGGCTTGTCGGCCGCGTCGGCCTCGGGGGCTTCCTGCTCCGTGTCGATGACCTCGTCGTCCACGGCGGAGTCGGTGTCGGCCGAATCGGTGACGTTCGGTGCGCCGTCGATCGGCTTACCGCCGCGGGTGCGCTTGCGGTTGCGCTTGCGCGGGGCGCGGGCCTGGCGTTCGACCACCACCGCGTCCGGGTCGCGTTCCGGCTTCGGCTTGCGGATCACACCGGTGATGCCCTCGGGAATGCCGAGGTCGGTGTACAGGTGCGGCGAGCGCGAGTAGGTCTCGACCGGCTCGGGGATGCCGAGGCCGAGCGCGCCGTCGATCGCCGACCAGCGGTTGAGCTCGTCCCAGTCGATCAGCGTCACCGCGACGCCGGTGCGCCCGGCGCGGCCGGTGCGCCCGATCCGGTGCACGTAGGTTTTCTCGTCCTCCGGGCACTGGTAGTTGATGACGTGCGTGACGTCATCGATATCGATGCCGCGCGCCGCGACGTCGGTCGCCACCAGCACGTCGATGGTGCCCTTGCGGAACTTGGTCAGCGCCTTCTCCCGGGCGATCTGCCCCAGGTCGCCGTGCACCGCGCCGACCGCGAACCCGCGCTCGGCCAGTTCGTCGGCCACCTTCTGCGCCGTGCGCTTGGTGCGCGTGAAGATCATCGTCGCGCCGCGGCTCTCGGCCTGCAGGATCCGCGCGATCAACTCCCCCTTGTCCAGGGCGTGCGCGCGGTAGACGAACTGCGCGGTGCGGTCGTGCACCGCCGAGTCGTGCGGCTCCTCGGCCCGGATGTGCGTCGGCCGGGTCAGGAAGGTGCGCGCCAGGGTGATGATCGGCCCGGGCATGGTCGCGGAGAACAGCATGGTCTGGCGCTTGTCCGGGACCATGCCGAGAATGCGCTCGATATCCGGGAGGAAGCCCAGGTCGAGCATCTCGTCGGCCTCGTCCAGCACCAGCACGCCGATCTTGCCGAGGATCAGGTGCTGCTGGTCGGCGAGGTCCAGTAGTCGGCCCGGCGTGCCGACCACCACGTCGACGCCCGCGCGCAGCGCCGCGATCTGCGCCTCGTAGGGGCGGCCGCCGTAGATCGACGCCACGCGCAGCGGCCCCTGGTGGTTGGTCAGGTACTTGCTCGCGTTCTCCAGGTCCTGGGTGACCTGGATGCACAGCTCGCGCGTCGGCACGATGACCAGCGCGCGCGGCGTGCCGTCCAGCGGCGTCGTGCCGGATTCCGCGGTGGCGATCCGGTGCAGCAGCGGCACGCCGAATCCGAAGGTTTTACCCATGCCGGTGCGGGCCTGACCGATGAGATCTTCTCCCGCGAGCGCCAGCGGGAGGGTCAGTTCTTGAATGGCGAAAGTACGTTCGATTCCGATCTCGCCGAGTGCGCGGACGATTTCCGCGCGCACGCCCAATTCGGCGAAAGTCGGGGCGGTATGCGTTGCGTCCAGTTCGGCCGTCAACAGGGTCTCCGCCAGACCTGGTTCCTGATCGACTGTGATCTTGCTCAGGGTTCGTGCCTTCCTCGTAATCACGTCCCGCGCGCACGAGGTGGGGCGGACCGGGCGGTCCACGACGACCACGACTCCGCAGGCGATACTTCACCCGGCCACGCTCCGGATGCCGGGCGCCTGCCACAAAAGCGGCGGCTACCTCGCAAAACATCGGCGCGGCGCACTGGTGACGCGGATTGGTGCGCGCACATTTTCCTGTCCAACGAAAACTTCGCACTCGAAACCGGTCGGCAGTCGCAGCGGCGTCCCCGCGGTGTGCGTGAGCGCGACGTCCGGCGACTCTGTCGAGCGAAACTTTCCGTTGTCCGCCGCGATTGTAGCGTGATATTGTGCCGCGTTCGAATTGCCACCACGGCGCGCTATCGAAAATGCTCCGGACCCGCAGCGCGCTTTCGCCGCGCAGGGCGCCCACGTACGCTGCGCCACATGGGAATTCATCCGGCGCGGCAAATCTGGGCGACGCTCGAACCGCTACACGATGTCGTCTATTTCGGCACCGGCGTCAAGGAGGCGGGCGTCGGGATCGGATTGCGCGGCTACTGGCAGACCTACTTCGCTTTCCGCGCGGCGCCGCTGGGCGCGGTGACGCCCGCTACCGTGCAGGCGGCTTTCGCCGGTTTCCACCCCGGCATGGTGCGTCGCGCGCTGCCGGAGGCGTGGGAGCGTGCGACGCCGCAGCGCTGCCTGGCCGCTCGGCTCGAGCTGGCCACCGGTCTGCTGCGCGGCGTCGGCGCGGGTGACGCGGTGTCGGCTCGCGCGGTCGAGCTGCTGGCGCCGGTGCAGCTTGCCGCCGATCCGACGGGGCGGGCGCTGTTCGCCGCGAACGCGGCCTTGCCGCTGCCCGCCGACCCGGTGGCCGCGCTGTGGCAGCTGGCCACCTCCCTGCGTGAGCATCGCGGCGACGGCCATGTCGCGGCCCTGGTCACGCACGGTCTCAGCGGACGCCATGCGCTGGTCGTGCAGGTGGCCGCGGGAAAGGCGCCCGAATCGGTGATGCGGCCCGCGCGCGGGATGTCGGAGGCGGAATGGGCGGACGCTTTCGACGAGCTGCGGGCCCGTGGGCTGGTCGCGGGGGAGCCGGTCACTCCGACTCTCACCGGCAGCGGCGCGGAACTGCTGGCCGCGGTAGAGGCCGAGACCGACGAAGCGGCGTGGACCGGTGCGCTCGCGGTGTTGTCGGCCGACGCGATCACCGAGCTGGCCACCTCGCTCGCGCCGCTGGTGCGCAGCGTGCAGGAGTCGGTGGTTCCGCCGCTCAACCCCGTCGGCATGGGGCCGCGGTAGCGCGGCGGGCAGTTGCCTGTTACCGGCGGTACCGAGATGTGAGACTCTCTTCGCTGTGAGCCTTGCCGACACTGTCACCATCGCCGCGCGCAACGCCTGGGCGCTGACCTTCGGCTCCGGCATCGAGGCGCCGGACCCGACCCCCGCGACGATCCTGTGGGACCAGCCGCATCGGCAGCTGCGGCGGTTCGAGCGCGCGGAGGGGGATGCGGCGGAAGCGGATTCGGCCGTCCTGCTGGTCCCGCCGCTCGCCGCGCCCGCCACCTGTTTCGATCTGCGGCCCGACCAGAGCCTGGCGCGCTTCCTGCTGGAGATCGGCCGCAGCCCCTACGTCGTCGACTACGGCGAGATCACCTTCGCCGACCGGCGCATGGGCTTCGAGGACTGGATCGACGACATCCTGCCCGAGGCGGTGCTGCGGACCAGCGCCGACCGCGACGGGCGCGCGGTGGATCTGGTGGGCTGGTCGCTCGGCGGCACGCTGGCATTGCTGACCGCCGCGGCGCACGCCGAACTGCCCATCCGGTCCGTCACGGCCGTCGGCTCGCCGCTGGACTACGACCGGATGACCGGCGTGCCGCAGCTGCGCGCGGTCGCGAAACTCACCGGTGGCCGCGGCACCTCTACCGTCATCCGCGCGGCCGGTGGCGTTCCTGCGACACTGACTCGAATCGGCTACAAGGTCACCGCCTGGGATCGTGAGCTGACCCGGCCATGGTTCGTCGCGAGCAATATCGCGCGTACCGAGGCGCTGGCGAAGATGGAGACGATCGATCGGTTCATGGCCGAGATGCCCGGATATCCGGGGCGCTTCTACGGTCAGCTGTGGGGCCGGTTCATCCTGAACAACGACATCGGTCGCGGTGTCGTCCGGCTCGGCGAGCGCCGGATCGAGCTGGCGAACGTGACCGCGCCGGTGCTGCTCGTCGGTGGGCCGTCCGACGTGATCACCCCGGCTCCCGCCGTCGAGGGAGGCGTGCCCCTGCTCACGGGAGCGGCCATGGTCCGTTACGAGACCGCGCCCGGCAGCCACCTCGGCATCCTGGCCGCGCCGACCGCACGTGACACGACATGGAGTTACCTCGAGAAGTTCCTTGCCGAGACCTCCTGAGTCGCGGTGAGTATTACGCTGGGGCGCATGGGAGCACAGTCACCTGCCGCGTTAGGTGTTTCGTCGACCGACCCAGCAAGCCTTTCCATCCCCGCGAGCCATCCCGGCGTGACCGACCTGTTCGCGGTGCTCGCCTACGGCGAGATATCCGCGTTCTACCGGCTGGCCGAGGAGGCCAAGCTGTCGCCGTCGCTGCGGGGCAAGGTGGCGGTCGCGAAGATGGCCGCGGCCGAGATGGAGCATTTCAAGACGCTGGAGTCCGCGCTGGCCGCGCGCGGCGCCGGCGTCTTCGACGCGATGGCGCCGTTCGTGCGCGCGCTGGACGACTACCACGCGTCCACCGACCCGTCGACGTGGCTCGAGTCGATGGTGAAGTTCTACGTCGGTGACGGCATCGCCGCGGACTTCTACACCGAGATCGCGGGCGCGCTGACCCCCGACGTCGCCGCGGTGGTCCGCGATGTGCTCGCCGAGACCAGGCATTCCGAGTTCGTCGTCGAGGAGGTGCGCCGGGCGGTCACCGAGAGCCGCTCCGAGCGCGACCGGCTCACGCTGTGGGGCAGGCGGCTGCTCGGTGAGGCGATCACCCAGGCGCAGTTCGTCATGGCGCAGCGCGACGAACTCACGGATCTGGTGCTCACCGCCACCGGCGATCTCAACGGCATCGCGGCGCTGTTCGAGCGGATGCAGGACAGCCACGCCGAGCGCATGGCGGTCCTCGGCATCTGAGCTACTCGTTCGCCGCGCGGTTGGGCACCAGCCGCAAACCGGGCGCGTGGATGCTCGCCCGGTCGATCAGCCAGACCACGACGCTCTGGTCCCTGCGGTCGGCTTCCAACATCTCGAACGGGACCTCGACCATGCCGTGCACGGGATGGTCGAGGTGCAGCGTGCCGGAGCCGGGCGCACCGACCCGATGCGGCTTCCAGCGGCCGGCGAAATCGGGGAGCCCGCGCAGCGCCTCGATCGTCTCGAGCAGCGCCGCATCGCCGGGCCAATGGAGTTTGGCGCGGCAGAGGGCGGCGGTGAAGGTGTCGGCGGCTTCCTCCCAGTTGCGCAGGACGCGCCGCGCGGCGGGATGCACGAAGGTGTACCAGGCGAGATTGGGCTGATCCGGTCCGTCCAGCAGACCCAGCGGGGCGACGAAATCGGCCCACGCCTGGTTCCAGCCCAGCACGTTCAGTCTGCGGCCGACCACGAAGGCCGGTGTCGGCTGCAACGCGTGCAGGATCGTCTCGATCGTCGGGGCCACCTGCTCCGCGGCGGATTCGCTCCCGGGGCAACGGGTTTCGTTACCGGAGGTCATCGCGAGCATGCCGAAGTACTGGCGGTCGTCGCCGCGCAGCAGCAGCGCGTCGGCCAACGCGTCGATCACCGCGAGCGACGGATTGGTGTCGCGGCCCTGCTCCAGCCGGGCCAGGTAGTCGGCGCTGACGCCCGCGCGCACCGCGACCTCCTCGCGACGTAGCCCAGGTGTCCGGCGCCGGCCGCCCTCGGGCAAGCCGACATCCGACGGCCGCAGCTCGGCGCGCCGGGCGATGAGGAACTCCGCGAATCCGTTGCTTGCCATAGATCCCATCGTGCCCGGTCCGAGGACGGTTATCCGCGCCCTGTCAGGTCCAGGATAACGGCGGTCTGGCTACCGGACCGCGGTCCGGTCATTGTCGGAGGCATGACATCTACCTCGGAATCCACCACGCTGAAAACCGGTTCGTGGGCACTCGACGCCGCGCACTCCTCGGTCGCCTTCACCATTCGCCATCTCGGCATCTCCAAGGTCCGTGGCGGATTCAACCGGTTCGAGACCGAATTCGTGGTCGACGAATCGGGCGCGGCCACCGTCGGCGCGACGATCTACCTCGACTCCTTCGACACCGGAAACGCCGATCGGGACGCGCACATCCGCACCGCCGATTTCCTCGACGTCGCCAATCGCCCCACGCTGACCTTCCGCGCCGACCATCCCGTGGTCGTCGCCGAGACCTTCGAGGTCGAGGGGCAGGCCACGCTCGGCGCGATCACCAAGCCCGTCACGCTGGAGGTCGAGTGGGGCGGTGTGCAGGACTTCGGTCCCACCGGCGACCGGCACGCGGGTTTCTCCGCCACCGGCACCATCAAGCGCACCGACTTCGGCGTCGGCGGAGCTCTGCCCGGCATGCTGAGCGACACGGTCAAGATCGAACTGGAGATCCAGCTCGTCGAGCCCAAGTGAGCGCCCCCGGCGGCCCGCACTAGCCTTGGAACCGACAGCACAGGACTCTCAGGTTCGGAGGTTGGCCGTGGAGGTCAAGATCGGTATTTCGGATAGCCCGCGCGAGCTGGTGATCAGCAGCGCGCAGACCCAGGAAGAGGTCGAGGCGCTGGTGTCCGGTGCGCTCGGCGGCGACGATGGCGTCCTGACGCTCACCGACGAGAAGGGCCGCAAGTTCCTGATCCAGGCTTCGAAGGTCGCCTACGTCGAGATCGGCTCGACCACCGGCGGCCGCGTCGGTTTCGCCGCCGTCTGACTTCCGGCTTCCCGCCGAAACGCAGCGAGCCCCTGCCCCCGATCGGTCGGGGGCAGGGGCTCGCTCGTCGTCGTGACCGCGCTCAGTCGATCGGGTGCAGCGGCACGTGCTTCAGTCCGCCCCAGGCGAGCGAGACGGTGGTGTCGACCGCCTCCTCCTTCGGGATCGGCCGGTCGGCCTCCAGCCAGTACCGTGCGGTGAACTGGCTCGCGCCGACCAGGCCCACGGCCAGGATGCGGGCCCGGTAGGGATCGAGGCCCGAGTCGTGCGCGACGAGGTCGAAGACCGCGTCCACACAGGCCTCTGTGGCCTGCTCGACGCGGCGCTGCACCTGCGGCTCGCTGGTCAGGTCGGACTCGAAGACCAGGCGGAAGCCTTGCATCTCGTTGTCCACGAAATCGAAGTACGCCTGCACCGCCGCGCGCACGCGCTGCTTGTTGTCGGTGGTGGAGCGCAGCGCCTGGCGCACGCTGGACACCAGCATGTCGACGTAGTTCTGTAGCACCGCGAGATACAGCTCGAGCTTGCTGGTGAAGTGCTGATACAGCACCGGCTTGCTCACTCCGGCGCACTGCGAGATCTCGTCCATGCCGGCGGCGTGATAACCGCGCTGCACGAAGACTTCGCTTGCCGCCGCGAGTAGCTGTAGACGTCGCTCGTCGCGCGGAAGCCGGGTACCGCGTTTGGCGGGCTCGGACGACGATCTACGGGACGTCATCCGGTCCACGAGGTCAGTCATTTCGGCTCTCCCAGTCGATTCCCCGGCAAAGGGGTGTGCACCGGGTTATCTCAAGAACGATACCCGGTTGTCGCCCGCCCGCGGATCGGGGCCGGGCAACTGGTGCCACCCGGAGACACATTGTCGCACCGACGGGCCCGCTGGTATGCCCGCAGGTGGGGATTCGCCGCTGTGAGACGCTGGTGAACGTGACCGACCGACCGGAAAGACCCCCCGGCGGGCGGCGCGGTGCGCGTCGCCCGGCTGGCTCCGGCGCGCCCGGTTCCGTAGGGTCGGACGGCGTGGCGAGAACCTGGCCAGTGGCGCGATCCGGTGAGGCGGCTCGGACCGGCGCAGCCAAGCGGTCCGGGGCGGGCGGCGGGTCGCCCGGCCGGGAGACAAGTGAACGCGTGCGCGGCAAACCGCCTGAACCTCCTGCGCCCCAGCCGGATTCAGCCTTGGCGCAGCTCGAACACGATGGCGCCGAGGTCTACGATCCGCTCGGTCTGTACTCGCACAAGGCCGAGCGATCCCACCAACCGCTGCGCGCCCGCTGGGATCCCACCGCTCCCGACGAGGGCAGGATGAGGTCGCGTCCCGAGCGGGATGCCAAGAAGCAGAGCGCACTGGGCAGATTCGTCTCGACCTACGGCTGGCGGGCGTACGCGTTGCCGGTGCTGGTCGTGATCACCGTTCTGGTGGTGGTCGACGCGATCCGCGCCACCGACGACATCAACGCCGCGGGCTCGGATCCTGGGCTCGGTCGACTCAGTCCGGCCACCGCGACCGCGGGCATCATCGGCGCTCCGCCGGGTGACGGGCAGTTTCCCACCGACCTGCCGACCGGGGCTCTTCCGGAAGGCGGCGCCTTCGCCGAGTCCGGTGCGGGCGTCTGGCATGTAGTGCCCGGCACGACCGCCCAGATCGGCACCGGCACCGCGACCGCCTTCCGCTACACCGTGGAAATCGAGAACGGCGTGGACACTTCCGGCCTGGGCGGGGACGAGGCCGTCGCCAAGATGATCGATTCCACGCTGGCCAACCCGAAGAGCTGGACGCACGACCCCAAGTTCGCGTTCCGCCGGGTCGACCAGGGCGAGGTGGACTTCCGCGTCTCGCTCACCTCACGGGGATCCAGCCGCAAGGAATGCGGTTTCGACATCCCGATCGATACCTCCTGCTACAACGCCGACGATCGCCGCGTCGTGCTGTCGGAGGTCAGGTGGGTGCGCGGCGCGCTCGCGTTCGAAGGCGATATCGGGTCCTATCGGCAGTACCAGATCAACCACGAGGTCGGCCACGCCATCGGCTACCACCAGCATCAGGCGTGCGACACCGACGGCGGGCTGGCGCCGGTGATGATGCAGCAGACCTTCGGCACCCGCAACGACGACATCGCCGCACTCGATCCGCACGGCGTGGTGCCGATGGACGGCAAGCGCTGCCGGTTCAACCCCTGGCCCTACCCCCGGGGATAGTGATTGCGCCGGACGGGGTGCTTGTCGCGGTGCGGCGGGTATACGGAACGATGGGCGGGAAGAACGGCCCGGTCGTCGGTGTTGCACAGTTGAACCAACCCGCCGAGGGCGTCATACCGCCGCAGCGATCGGCCAAGCGATTCGAGGAGTCCTGGACGTGTCATCACCCAAGTCCCTGCCGCCACTTGTCGAGCCGGCCGCGGAGCTGACCAGGGATGAGGTAGCCCGCTACAGCCGACACCTGATCATCCCCGATCTCGGCGTGGACGGGCAGAAACGTCTGAAGAACGCCAAAGTGCTGGTGATCGGCGCGGGTGGCCTCGGATCGCCCGCCCTGTTGTACTTGGCCGCCGCGGGCGTGGGCACGCTCGGCATCGTCGAGTTCGACGAGGTCGACGCCTCGAACCTGCAGCGTCAGGTCATCCACGGCGAATCCGACATCGGCCGCCCGAAGGCCGACAGCGCGCGCGACTCGATCCTGGAGATCAACTCCGGCATCGATGTGCGGTTGCACAAGATCCGGCTGGAACCGGAGAACGCGGTGGAACTGTTCCGCGAGTACGACCTGATCGTCGACGGCACCGACAACTTCGCCACCCGGTACCTGGTCAACGACGCCGCGGTGCTGGCGGGCAAGCCGTACGTGTGGGGCTCGATCTACCGCTTCGAGGGCCAGGTCTCGGTGTTCTGGGAGGACGCCCCGGACGGGCGCGGCATCAACTACCGCGACCTGTACCCGGAGGCCCCGCCGCCCGGCATGGTTCCGTCCTGCGCCGAGGGCGGCGTGCTCGGCGTGCTGTGCGCGTCCATCGGTTCGGTGATGGTCACCGAGGCGATCAAGCTGATCACCGGCATCGGTGAGCCGCTGCTCGGCCGTCTGATGGTGTACGACGCACTGGACATGAACTACCGGACCATCAAGCTGCGCCGCGACCCGGAGCGTCAGCCGATCACCGAGCTGATCGACTACGAGGCGTTCTGCGGCGTGGTGTCGGAGGAGGGCCAGGCGGCCGCGGCCGGGTCCACCATCACCGCGCGCGAGCTCGAGGAGCTGCTGGCGTCGGGCAAGGACATCGAGCTGATCGACGTGCGCGAGCCGGTCGAGTGGGACATCGTGCACATCGAGGGCGCGAAGCTCATTCCCAAGGACCGCATCCTGTCCGGTGAGGCGCTGTCCGAACTGCCCCAGAACCGTCCGATCGTGCTGCACTGCAAGACCGGAGTGCGCTCCGCCGAGGCCCTGGCCGCGCTCAAGCGCGCGGGCTTCTCCGACGCCACCCATCTGCAAGGCGGCGTGATCGCCTGGGCCAACCAGGTGGACAAGTCGCTGCCGGTGTACTGAGTCACGGCGCGCCGGAGGCGCGCCGAAATCGACGCAGCGTAGCGTACGGCCGTGACTTCTGTGGAACCTCCCGAGCATGTGCGTGCCACGTTCGGTCTGCGCGAAGTGACCCCGGTTTCGCTCGGCGACTGGGAAGGCGGCTGGCGCTTGGGCGACGTGGTGCTCAGTCCGGTCACCGATCACGCGCGTGCGGCGTGGTCGGCGAAGGTCCGTGAGGCGTTGAAGGTTGACGGCCTGCGGCTGGCCCGTCCGGTGCGGGCGACCGACGGTCGCTATGTGGTGTCCGGCTGGCGCGCGGACACCTACCTGGAGGGCATCCCGGAACCACGGCACGACGAGGTGGTCTCGGTGTCCCTGCGCCTGCACAAGGCGACGGAGAAGCTGGAGCGTCCGCGCTTCCTCGCTCAGCCGCCGGTGGTGCCGTGGGTGGACATCGACGTGTTCGTCGCGGCCGATCGCGCCGCCTGGGAGCCGGTGCCGCTGCGCAGTCTGCGCGCGGGCGGCGCGTCGCTGTCGACCTCCCCGGACGGGCGGCGCAGCATCGAACTGATCGGCCAACTGGCCACCCTCCGCAAGCCGGTGCAGTCGCCTCCGCAGCTGGTGCACGGCGACCTGTTCGGCACCGTGTTGTTCGCGGGCGCGCAGACCCCCGGGCTCACCGACCTCACCCCGTACTGGCGGCCGGTGCCCTGGGCAGCGGCGGTGGTCGTGGTGGACGCACTCTCCTGGGGCGGCGCGGACGACGGCTTACTCGATCGTTGGTCGGACTTGCCGGAGTGGCCGCAGATGTTGTTGCGCGCGGTGATGTTCCGGCTCGCGGTGCACGCGCTGCATCCGCGCTCGACCCCCCAGGCGTTCCCAGGTTTGGCGCGCACGGCGGATATGGTACGACTCACCCTTTGAGAGTGAAGTTGCTCTCGGACAACATATTCGGCACCACGGAACCGGCTCGCAGGTCCGGTGGGCAGCTCATCCGGCTTTCGGACGGACTTGTCGGCATTGCCAATGTCGGGAATGCCCGATACTCGCGATGAGGCATGTGCGCCGCATGTGCCGGGTGACTCTCGCCGAGAGAGGTTTACGGATGCTGTTTGTTGTCCTGCGGGAATCGGCCGTGTGGACTGCGCGGAGCGGAGGGCGTGCATGACGACGCTCGCCGACCTGGATCTCCCCGACCTTCCGCATCCCGCCTATGCCAGTGGCGGTCTCAACGCGGTCGTCGACGCGGCGAATGTGTACATGCAGAATGCGGTCTTGCTGTTCGCGTCCGGCTGGGAGGGCGGGCAGCCGGACATGATCGCTTGGCTGGGGGACAAGAAGCTGCTGAGCGCGGACGGCAAAAAGCTCACCAAGGATGGTGCTCAGACGCTCGAGTCCGGATCGTCGGTGCTGGTCGACAACTACGACAAGCAGCGCGGTGCGTTCCTGGACAAAACGTCACAACTGCAAGCTCAGAACGACGGCGTGAACGAACGGGCCATCGCGAGCTTCGACACCTCGAATAAGGCGTTCCAGGATGTCAAAGAGATCGTGAACGGGCTCAAATCCGAACTCAGCCGCGAACCCGGGGAGCACCAGTTGACCCGGCTGCCCGATGGCAACTTGCACCTGACCCCCGCCGAGGAGAACCGGCTGCTACAGCTGATCCTGGAGGGCGTGGACCGTGTGCACGACACGATCGAAGACGCGGACGACGGCATGCGAAGGGACGCGGGCAATATCTACAAGATGATTCCGGACCTCCCGCGCAACCCCTACGGAAATGCGCCGGACGCGGGGAACCGGGCTGCGTGGGCGCTGCCCGCGAGCGATGCCACCTGGACCAACGGCACCGGGACCACGGACGATATCGTCGCGAAGGCTCGGGAGCAACTAAAACTCGGGGTATCCGAACGTAATGGCGACAATTCCCCGGTGTACTACGACAAGGATGGCGTGGCCCACAAGGTTCCGTACAACATCGGTGACGCGTGGTGCGCTGCCTTCTCCACCTGGGTATGGGATAAGGCGGGTTACAACGTCCATTGGACCAATCCGAACTACGTGCCCTCCATCTGGAACGACGCCAAGCACATGGGGTTGGCGGCGAATATCTCGAGTGCGCAAAAGGGGGACATGATCATCTTCGACTGGGAGGGCGACGGAACCCCCGACCATGTCGGAATCGTGGAGTCCGTGGATCCCAGAACCGGCCAGATCACCACCATCGAAGGAAATTCCAGCGACCGCTTGAAATCCAACCACTATTCCATGAACGCGGGATCGCTCGTCGGCGTGGTCAAACCACCGTCCAACCAGGCAAGAGCGTCCTGACGATACCGGTGCGCCGCGCACGGGCCATTGCGACAGCTTCGTGCGCGGCGCGCCGATCAATGTGCTGCAGGATCAACTCGAGAGGTCGTTCACCGAAGCGGACTCATTGCCGGACAGCTTGATTCCCAAATTGGCGGCGGTGCGATCCACCTCGTCGTCGGCGTGCTGGAACTCGATGGCCGAGCCCGCCGACAGCACTTCGACGTTGAGGCACAGCGACTGGAGTTCCTTGAGCAGGACCTTGAACGATTCCGGAATGCCCGGCTCCGGGATGTTCTCGCCCT